>NZ_CYGX02000031.1:38676-166596 GCF_900019265.1 Paraburkholderia ribeironis | reverse complement strand
ATTCGACGCCCTCTCGGCTGCAACTCGGTCAGTTGGTCCATTAATCAGCGCTTCCCTAGCCGACCGATGGCCCGGCGAATTCAGCCGCGCAGATTCCGAACGAACGTTTCGAGGTGGCCCTGGACCGTGCCGGCGGTGTCGGCCGTGATGCCTTCCACCATCTGCTTCTCGATGGTCCGGACGGCCAGTTCGCATTCGCGCAGTACCGCGCGACCTTCGTCGGTCAGTTGCAGCAGCACGATGCGGCCATGGGTCGGGTCCGGTTCACGGCTGATCCAGTTGCGGCTCGCCATCGCGTTCATTACCTCGTTGGCTGATTGCGGCGTGATGAACGAGCGCTCGGCGACCTGCGCATTGGATGCCTGGCCGTTGGCTTCCAGAACGGACAGCGCGGTGTACTGCGCGAGCGTCAGACCGAGCGGCGCCAGCGCTTCGCTCATGCGCCGCCGCAGGACCCGATCGAGGCTGCCGATCACGTAGGTCAGGCGCAGGCTGGAACGGCGGGCGCGTGCTGTGGTGGGCTCAGCGGATGGTTTTTGATTTTTGCTCATGATCGGGAAGGGGTTCGGTCCATACCGCATCTTAGCGCGCTGGCGCGCCGGATTCCGCAGTCAAGGGTTGCGCGTAAGCATGGCGGGCTGAGAAAAGCGGGCGCGGCGCAGGCCTGGATTGCTGGTGCATGGCGAGAACGCTTCGCCGTATACAATTCCGCAGCGCCTGATTTCCGCGTGCTTTCCTGCCCCATACCAACCAGATCCGATCCATGCCGAATCCGACCCGGGCCTTCCTTCTCGGTCCGCTCCTGAAAGGCGTTTCACGCTCCTTCTATCTCACGCTGCGCGTGCTGCCCGCCGGCATGCGCGATCCGATCGGCCTCGCGTACCTGCTGGCGCGTGCGGCGGATACGATTGCCGACACGTCGCTGATCTCGCCCGAGCAGCGCCTCGCGTTGCTGCTGTCGCTGCGCGCCCGCGTGAATGGCGCAACCGACGACGGGCTGTTCCAACGCATGGCCGCCGAAGTGGCGGGCCAGCAGATCCAGTCGGATGAGAAAGTCCTGCTCGAATCGTTGGGTCCCGCACTCGACGTGCTCGCGCAACTGAGCGAAGCCGATCGCAAGGCGGTCCGCGAGGTCGTATCGACGCTCACCGACGGCATGGAATTCGATCTGCGCACGTTCCCGGATGAACGGTCCGGGCAGATCGCGGCGCTGCGCGAATACGACGAGCTCGACCGCTATACGTATCTGGTGGCGGGCTGCGTCGGCGAATTCTGGACCGCGATGACCTACGCGCATCTGCCGGGCACGCTGAAGGTGCAGCCCGACATCATGGCGCGGCGAGGCGTGCGATTCGGCAAGGCGCTGCAAATGACCAACGTGCTGCGCGATTGCGGCAAGGATTTGCGCATCGGCCGCTGCTATCTTCCGCAGAGCATGCTGGATCGATATGGCCTGAGCGCGCGAGACCTGCTCGTGCCGGCCAACTCGTTGCGCGTGCGTCCGCTGCTGGTCGAGCTTCTGCGCAAGACACTCGATCATTTCCGCGAGGCCCTGGACTACACGCTGGCTATTCCCGCGTTTTCCGTACGTCTGCGTCTGGCGTGTTTGTGGCCGATCCTGATCGGCCTGGACACGCTGTCGTTGCTGGTCGATAACGACGCGTGGCTCGATCCGCAGAAGGCGTCCAAAGTGCGGCGCAATGACGTGTATCGGATCATCGCGTCGTCGCTGTTGCTGGCGCCCTCGAATGCACTCGTGCGCAATGCGATCGAAACACGCATCAGGCAGATCGAAGCGCGTTTCTGAATGAACGTCGGGGTGCAGAAGTTGTGCCGAGTATTGCCGGAAGTAATACGGGAAGTACTACGGGATTTATACGGGATTTAATCGGCATCATGGAATAGCGATCAACCGGGAAACCCCTAGGACCGCGCTTCTCGGGTTCGCGTTAGTCTCTTCCAAACGAGGAGACAACCGATGAGACAGGCGTTCAATATTGCCGTGGTGCTGTTGCTTGGCTATCTGATGGCGGATAGGGCGTTAATGCGTGCGCAAGCCGGAGAGATCGGCACAATAACGTGTCATCAGGGTGCTGAGCTGGTCAAGTCGAACGCTTTGAAGAAGGGCTTTGGAGACGCCGGAGCCAGCAGCCAGGGCGAGAATTTTTTGTCGAGCTGTCTCGTCACCGGGCGTGGTCGAGTGGGCGATCTGATCGCACGCGATTGACACTGCGGTTGCGCTCAGCCATTGAATCAGGCAGACGATGGCCGGCCATTACCGAGGCCACAGCCATGTTGAACAAGAGGCCGGATCGAAGGCGCTGAGCTCCAACGGTGCGCATGCAGCGCATACGGTGGCGTGAAAAAGCGCCTGGACCGCGAAGGCCCAGGCGAAGTCATCGGGAGTCCGATGACGGAGGTAACGGATACAGCACTGGCCCGCGATCGGAGATACCCGGTCGCGGGCCAGTTCATTTGAATCAGGAGCGCGCCACGCAGGGGCGCGCTAAGCGGCCGGTTTGCGCGCGGGGCCTGGCGTCAGAGGTTCGCGCGGTCGAAAACCAGATCGAGCCGCGCTGCCTCCGAACTATGGCTTACCGGCGCGCACTGCTACTTCGCGGCACTTACCGGCCGAAGTAGATCGACTTCGAACCGGCCGGCGCAGCCGCATGGCCCGCTTGCGACGAGCCGCTTACCGCACCACCGAAGCCGCTTTCAGCCGGCTGCGCGGTGCCTTTTTGCGCGTCGACGCGAGCCTGCGCGGCCTGGATGTCAGCCGGATAGTGCGGGTCCGCGTGGCCCGGTTGATAGCCGGCCTTTTCGAGTTGGACCAGTTCGGCGCGCACCTGGGCGCGGGTCACAGGCTGGTTGGTTTGTGCAAACGAAGCAACGGGAACGGCCAACACAGCGGCGATAACAACAGCTTGAACGAGCGATTTCATGATTAACTACCTCCAGTTCGGTCTTTGTCTTGCTGCGAACGTTCGTGTTCGCAGTCAGTGATTACATTGTAGTTTTGCGAACTGGCGGGAGTAATCGCCCATTCAGGTAAGCTTTGTTGCCAGATTTGAGATAAAAAGACGGAACTTTCCGTCGAGCAAGTCGTATCGTCAGCCCCGCTTGCTGCGCCGTAGTGCGGCCCTTTCCGAATGAGATGAACGCTACAGGATGATACTTTGGACTGCTAATTTCCATTGATTCGCGTATCTGTACGGTCCTTGCTGCGTCGTAGTTTCGCAAACCAGTCAGGCCAGGCGGGCTCGCAATCGATCCAGTCAATGCAACGGCGGCAATTGCAGCCTGGTCCCCTGCCTGACCTGGATGCTGGGTGAATAGGTGATGTGCGTATGTGTCGACAGATCTGGCCGATGGTCGAGGAGGTCGCGCAGGTTTTCTTCGGCGTCCGTCGATACGGTCGGCCCGGTGGAGCGCTGCATAGGTGTGCCTGGTGGCCATGCTGGTATGGTCGGCTGTGCGGCGCCAAAATCGGCAGGCTGCATGAATACCCGGTTATTTGAATACGACACCCAAACTCGCCGTGTCCGCATGAAATCCATGCCTAGCAGCATGTCGCCGGTTGCCAGTTCCATCTCTCCTATGTCCAGACGGGCGTCGCGGTAGACCAGTGGCCCGATCTGAAGACTGTTGAATCGGCCACGATGTGTGGTGACCGCGGTTCCCCCAAAACCGGTCCCGAAAGCGGCAGGGAATTGATTGAGGGCTTGTTCGTCTACATTCGCATTGAGTGCTGCGCGCTTCGTCACCAGGGACCGTGAAGCACCGGTATCCAGCATCGCATGTATCGGATGGCCATTGAGTACCACCGCCAGCAAAAAAAGATGCTGTTTTGCCGAGTCCGGAAAGTATTCATGATATCGGCCCTGCCATGGGACGAACCACCCAAAGCAGTTTTGCGCCGTGTAGAGCGTCATCTGTTTCGCCGGAAAATCGAATTCGACGTCGTAGCGCGAAAGTACGTCTGCTCCAAGCAGGCCAACTGGCGGTGGTTGCATGGCCCTCAGCTTCGCGGGCAACATGTCGGCTGTCAGCACCTTGAGGTTAATCCACTCCGACGGTCCCAGCTTGAGCGAGGGCACAATCCGTGCGTATTCCGACCAGGCCTCTCCGCCGATGCCGGCAACACGCTGCGCGCGTCGACCATCAACGTCAAGCCCCATCATGTCGGCCGCAGCCGGCGTCAAGGCTGTCTTTACCGCGCCCGTATCGACCATCATCGGATAGTCCTTCCCGCCGATGTTGACCGGAACCATGTAGTGTCCCGAGTTTTCTGTCATGGGCAGGTGCGCTTCCATCTTCAGCTGGCATTCTGCGTTCGGGTGAGCCACTCCCATTTGGGCAGACGCCGCGGTACAGCAAACCATTGCGCTACAGAAAACGATAGCGATCGCCTGGACCCGCCACCGTGTAACTTTCCTTTTTCTCATTGGGCATTCTGCCTTGGCGTCAATTGGGTCGTAGTGTGATCAGGAAGCGCGCGGGTGCCTTTCCATTCGTGTCGATCGGCATCGGGTTCGAACGCTGCACGGCCTGAAGGGCGGTGGCGTCCCAGTCGGCATCGCCACTCGAGCGGACAATGGTGGCCGGGTCGAGCTTGCCGTTCGGATCATTTGCTCTATATATTTTTCTTTCTCGGCACTTCAACGTCATCGAGATTTAACAGTTTTAATAAATTTGAGGAAAAATTCGACTGACATAACAGATAAATGCGAAATTGAAAGGCAGGCAAATCCTGATTGAAATCAAAATGGCAAGCAATTGACGGTGGCATGTTTCGCGGATAATGGCAATATGCCATTGTATGCACAATCTTCAATTTCCCTTATCATTGATAAAGTGAATATGTATGTACATCCGCAAGAAATGGCGCGCAAAAATTCAATTGTAATTCGATCAATCTTGGGCGTTTCGTTTGACCATGTGGGTTGCGCGTCAACAACCAAACTAGAATGTCCCTGAGCGGCTTGTAAGCTTTCACAGCCTGACGTTTACCCTTGCTTTTTGCGGTGCGACACCGGGTGGACTATATGCCAGGCGTTTACCAGCACCAGTTCTCTTATTGTCCAGCTCATGCGGCGTTCTACCTGACAAGGTGGCCCACCAAAATGATTGCTTCGTGAACCCGCATATCAAAATAAACGTCCGTTGCAAAGAAATCTACATCATCCTCGATCGGTTGGGAATGACATCGGGCAGAAAGTCGATTGTATTAACAATCTCTAAAAAAATGTGCGTTTTGAATGCGATTTTGCGCAACCAGGTAGCATGCCGGCATAAAGACGAGCAGATCACCGTATCACGGCTTTCGCTTTTCCGGCAGCGATCATCAGCGCGGCTGCGAAAGAGACTTGGGAAAAGCGGCGACGCACGCAATGGAGGATTGCACCAGCGCTTGCGCCGCGTGCGTCGCTTGATTGACGAACGGCTCATCAATTGCCGGAGAAAATCGGTCCCTGCCCGCCAGGCGTGAATGGCTGCAGTTCGTCACACGAAGGCGCCGCCGCGGTTTGCGCATGCGCTGCCGGCGGCGCGGCCGGTTCCCGCAGCGTGACTGCGCTATCCGGTGTGATGGGCACGTCCGGTTTGGCGAGCAACCCGGTTTTCCGCATCGATCCGATCGTCGTGCCGAAGTAGTAGCCGATGATGCTGACCCACGCCGTCCCCAACGCACCGACGATCACATTGACGAGATCCTTGTTGAGTCCCGGCAAAGGCTGGAACGCCATCAACAGCAGGATGCCGAAGAAGCCCGTGGTGACGGCCATCGCAAGTACCTTCGGCACCCAGTCGCGGTTGGCGACGCCCATCGCGCCCATGATGGCCTGATCGCCGGCTTCGATGCGCGCCATATCGCTTTCGTGAACGAGCCTCATCTGAGCGGCGGTGACGACCAGTTGCTGCAACTGCAGCGAGTTCGCGCTTTCGGCTTGCCTGATTTTTTCGAGTGCGCCGGGACTGTTCAATGCAGGTTCGACGAAAGCAGGGTCGCTTGGCGTGCCGAGTGCATGCGAAATGATCGCCGCGGCGGCCGTCACGCCCAGTCCGATCGGGCCGCCTACTAGCCCGGCGAGAAGCGGAGCGGTGCCGCCAATGTTCGCCGCTACTTTTGACCAGTCCATCATGCTGCTCCCAGAAGAAGATTGTCGGCCATCCGTGCGGTCCAGCCGCGGCTGAAGTTGGGCCACGTATGCAGATTTCGCAGATAGCGCAGGCGATAGGCGGCAAAGCGCGTGACGAACTTCATCGGGTCCGCACTCTTCACTGCGTCCAGTGTGTCCGAGCCGAACTTGCCGTCTTTTTTTGCGCCGGACGCTTTTTGGATCCACAACGCGACGAGGCCGCCGTTGTAGTTGGCGTCCAATATCTGAAAGGCGACGCGCGGGTCGAGTTCATCGAGGTGCAAAGGATCCCAGTGTTTCTGTTTGGCGATCTGCCGCGCGGTGTCCAGCGGCAGATCCTTCATCGCGCCGGTATAGCCCGCGTTGCGCGCGACGCGCGCCGTCACGCCCAACATTGTTTCGCCACCGGGATCGGCCGGATTGAAGCAGTAACCGCCTTCGTTGCCGATCAATGCCTTGAACGCGTCTTCGAAACTGTCCATCGACTCTCTCTCCTCTTCGGCTGTGTGTACGCTGGAGCGTGGAATGCTGGCGCGGGTCAGGCCGTCGGCATCGCGGTCCATCCGGCAGTGCGTCGTGCTTCGAGCGATGCCTGGAAGGGAAGTGCTGCGGGCGGATTTGAAACGGGTTTGGTGCGCGCGTCCGGCTTCGGCGCGTCGGCTACGTCGCCGTCCTGATCGGTGTCGGCGAGCCGCGCCAGTTGGATTTCGCGCACGGTCAACGACTGCGCGTCGAGTTGCAAGGCTTGCGCGTATTTGCGCGCTGCGCCTCGCAGATCGCCTTTGTGATCGAGTGCGCGTCCCCATGTCTCGTACGAGGGCGCCAGATCGGGGCGCAACTTGACGGCACTGGAAAGCTTGTCGATCGCGGTGTCGTAGTCGCCGACGGCGACCAGCGCTTCGCCCCAGTCATGCAGATTGTTGACCGAGTCCGGATTCATCTCGTACGCCTGCCTGAATGCGCTGAGTGCTTCGGCATTGCGCTTCGCATGCAACAGCACGTCGCCGAGAAGGCGCAGATTTTCCGCCGTTTTCGATTTCTCATTCGCCCCGGCGCGCAACTCGGCGATGGCGTCGTCGATGCGGTTCTGCTGTTCGAGCGCAACGCCGAGACTTGCCCGCAGTACCGCCGAATCCTTATACGTGGTCAACGCTTCGCGGGTTTCCTGTTCAGCCTGTCTCGAGAGCTTCTGACTGGTGAGCAGCCACGCTTTGCCCGCGTGCGCCCATTCGGCCTGCTCGGAACCGGGCAGTGTGATCACTTCGTCATAGATCGCGACGATCTCGCGGTAATCGCATTGTGCGAGTGAGCAACGGGTGTTCTGAACCTGCGTGAAGAGATGGCTCGCAAGGATGTTCGGCTCGGCGAGCCGCATCGCCATGACGGCGATGTCATGGATGAATTTTTCGAGGTCCGGTCCTTCGAACGGCACCGCGCTCTCATGGGAATTGAACGGACCGCCTTCTATCCGCACGTGGGCCACATAGGCGTTCGCGCCGTCGTTAGCCTTCGTGATGCCGACATGAACGACCACGTCGGGTCGGTTGACGATGCCCTTGACGAACCGCACCGTCGACGCATAGGACATCTCCGGGCCGGGGATCTGGATGTCGGGCCGCGCGTCGTTGTCGGTCATCGTGTCGTGCGGAATGGATTCGGCATCCTGACCAATTTCGCGCATCGACGCCATGATCCGCTCGGCGAGGAAAGCAGACGAATAACCTCGCTCGGATAACGACTGCGGCGTTTCGACGGGTGGCACCAGCAATTGCCGGGTCCGTACGTCCCGCACGCCGAGGCAGATGAAGATGATCGCCAGTATGCCGATGATCCACGGCAGGAGATATGGCCACAGCCACTTCGGGAAACTGCCGATCAAACCGGCAATGCGCAGCCCGAGCGACACGAATCCGTCGCGATCGGGGCGATTGCGGCGAGTAGCGGCGCTACGTGGCGGGACTGGCCGGCCGTGCCAGTTCATGGGCCGGCGTGAACTCTGCACACTCGACATTGCACACCTCGTTTCAGATCGATGTCGGCAACTCCCCGATTTGGGGTGGCAGCGGTTATGCATCGAGCGTGCCATCGAGCGTCCGCCCTTATGGGACGTGGGTGGAGGCTTTTGCGGGGGAGTGGGAGTGCGCAAGAGTGTTGCGCGTCGACCAACGGATGCCAGTCAGAAGTCTTTTGGCGGCAGACACAACGTCGCGGGAAGCCTGCGGAAAACAGCCAGGCGCGGCGGCAAGCGACAACGATCGAGAACGAACGAGAACAAGCGAGAGCAAGCGCCAGCAAGCTTGCTCAGAGAAATCTGCTGCGAGCAGACGCCGCATTCGCTTCGTACTGCACGAGCGAAGCAACTGCGGCGTGATCCATGCGGTGGGGCCGATAGGTGGGGCCGATAGCCGGGGCCAATAGCCGGCTCATCCGGCCCGTGCTGCGTTACATGTCAGTTGCCGCCTTTGAATAATTCCTGCAAGCGCGCTGCTTCGCCGTTCTTCTGTGATTCCTCGAGCTGGTGAATGACCTCAGCCCGCGTCAATCCCTGTGCGTGCGCGGGACCACCCGACATCGACATGGTGGCTGGTTGGCCGCCGACCGCATCGGCTGCTGTCGGCTGAGCTTGCGCCGTAGTCGGTGTGCTGGCGTCCTGGGCGTACGCTTGCGATGCGAACGCACAAGCGAGTGCGCCCGCGATGATCAAGGTCTTCTTCATCTCCATCTCCTTCAAACATTCGGCGTCGTACTTGCGACACCACTCAGCGAAAGCCCGTCAGGTCTTTCGGCAAAAACGCGCCGGGCAACCAGGCGTGGCACGCGACGCAGACGATGAGCGGCTTCCTTGTCGCATGCCTGGCAGCGCGCCAGAGAGGTGCGGTACGGAAGGGGTCCGGATAGTAAGGAAAGGTGCGCGCCGAGACGTTATTGTTCGGCGACATGCAGGGAGCCGGTTTGTCTGCGCCATGTGAGAGAGACGGGGAAGCGGCGACCAAATTGAAGTATCGATCAGCCATCCTGAATGGTGCGATGTCGGCAATGCGAGAGGAGCAGGTGGCGTTTCGGTGTTGGCTCACTTACCTCTTTCACGCTTCAAAAAAAATGCCGTTCAGTCGCAGACTGAACGGCATTGAACCCTGTCGCCGTGCACTACACGGCCTGTCACGGTCCGCTTAAATGGCTGTGGGCCGCCATTTCAACAAGCGCTGTTCGACGGCGGTCAACAGATAGTCCGCTGCCAGTGCGACCACGGCCAACACGATCATCGCCGCGAACACGCCGCTCGCATTGAATGCGCCTTGCGCGGTGGAAATCAGCAGACCGATGCCCTGCTTCGATCCGAGGAATTCGCCGACCACCGCACCGACCAGCGCGAAGCCGAAGCTCACGTGCAAGCTGGCGAGAATCCAGCTCAGCGCGGACGGAATCACCACCGAGGTCGTCACCTGACGGCGCGACGCGCCGAGGATCTGCGCATTCGCGATCATGTAGCGATCGGCTTCACGCACGCCCTGGAACGCGTTGGCGAACACGACGAAGAACACCATCACCACCGCCAGCGCCACCTTCGACGCCATGCCCAGACCCAGCGCAATCACGAACACCGAGCCGAGCACCACGCGCGGAATCGAGTTGGCGATCTTGATGTAGAGGCTGAATACATCGGAGAGCAGCTTGTTGCGGCCGAGCACGATACCGCAGAAGATACCCGCCACCGAACCGATGATGAAGCCGAGCCCGGTTTCCTCAAGCGTGACCCACACCTGCGTGAGCAGCGGACCTTGCGACGTGCCGTTCACGAACCAGTCGACGATCTGCTCGAAAATCGCGCTCGGCATCGAGAAGAAGAACGGATCGATCCACTTGAGCCGCGCGGACAATTCCCAGCCGCCGAGCACGAACATCAGCACGAGAACGCGTAGCGTGACCACCAGCGCTTGACGTTGCCGGATGCGTTTTTGCGCGACGCGTTCGACCTGGGCGAGCGACGCGGCATCGATGCCGGACGGCATCATCTGTTGAGGGGTTGTAGACATTGTTTGCCGTTCCTTGATTAACCGATCTGCACTTCTTCGCGCAGGTCGTGCCAGATGTCGCGCGAGATTTCGATGAAACGCGGGTCGTAGCGAATCTCCGACGTGACGCGCGGACGCGGCAGGTCGATTTCGTACACCTTCTTCAGTGTTGCGGGGCGCGCGGTCAGCACGAACACGCGGTCGGCCAGCGCAATCGCTTCTTCGAGATCGTGCGTGACGAACACCACCGAGCCGGCGCCACCCCACAATTGCAGCAGCTCGTCCTGCATCAACGTACGCGTTTGCATGTCGAGCGCCGAGAAGGGCTCATCCATCAACAGGATTTCCGGCTTGTTGATGAAGGTCTGCGCGAGCGCGACGCGCTTGCGCATGCCACCCGACAGTTGATGCGGATAGTGCTTGCCGAACTTGTCGAGGCCCACGCGGCGCAGCCATTCGTTGGCTTCGTCGTAGGCGGCCGATTTCGAGCGGCCGCGATACAGCGGACCAGCGGCTACGTTGTCGAGCACCGAGCGCCACGGGAATACGGCATCGGCCTGAAACACGAAGCCGATGCGCGGATCGATGCCATCCACCGGCGCGCCCATCACGCGCACTTCGCCGGTGGTGGGCTTCAGCAAGCCAGTAATCATGCTGAGGGTGGTGGACTTGCCGCAACCCGTCGGGCCGACGACTGCGACGAATTCGCCGCGCGCCACGGACATGCTGAAGTCGCGCAATGCGATCGTCGCCTTGCCGTCCGGCGAGATGAAACGGCACGACACGTTGCGCATTTCGATGGCTGGCGTATCGCGTGACATAGGTTGATTCATCGGCTGGTGCCTCGCAGTTCTCGTGATGTTGAAAAGCCGTTACTTCGCCGCGGTCTTGACCGGTGCCGACAGGTAGTCGTTGGTGTAGGTCTTGGCGAGATCGATGTGCTTACCCTTCACCGAAGGATTGAATGCCGACAGCACCTTCAGCACGGTATCCGGGCCGTCGGCGGGCATCTTGCCGTCCTTCGTGAACATCGGCAGCGACGCTTTCAGCGCGCCGACGTACAGGTCTTTGTTGTTGCCGTAATAGTCTTTCGGCATCTTCGCGGCGATTTCTTCCGCGCTATGCGTCGAAATGAAGTTCAGCGTTTTGGCAAAAGCGTGCGAGAGCTTCGCGGCGTCGTCCTTGTGCGACTCGGCCCATGCGCGCTGCACGTAGAAGCTCGAAGCCGGATAGGTGCCGCCGAGCGCGGCGCGCGTGCCCTCCAGCGTGCGCATGTCGACCAGCACCTTGGCGTCGCCGGTCTTCAGCAGTTGCGAAACGGTCGGCTCGGTGGTCATGCCGGCGTCGATACGGCTTTGCTTGATCGCCGCGATGAAGCTGTTGTCCGCGCCCACCGGCAGCAGCGTGTATTGCGTGGACGGCACGCCCGCGCGTTGCGCGAGGTATTGTGTGAGGAAGCTCGTCGATGAGCCGAGTCCGGTCACGCCGAGGGTCTTGCCCTTCGTGTCGGCCATGCTCTTGAGCGAATCCGCCGCCTTGGTGGACACCATTTCCACTTCACCCGGCACCTGGCCGAAGATCACCAGCGCCTGAACTTCCTTGCCCTTGCTTTGCAGATCGATCGTGTGGTCGTAGAAGCCCACCACGCCTTGCACGGCGCCCGCCAGCAGTTCGTTTTCCGCATCGACGCCAGCCGGTTGAGAGAGGATTTCGACGTCGAGGCCTTCGTCCTTGAAGTAGCCGAGTTGCTCGGTGAGCTTGGCCGGCAGATAGATGATCTTGGTGGCGCCGCCGACCATGATCGTGAGCTTTTCGGCATGAGCGGCAGCCGAAGCGGCGGCAAGGGCAAACGCAACACCTGACACAGCGGCAATCTGGCGCAAGGTACGCATGAAGCAGTCTCCTTAGGTTTGGGGTCGCCGCGGATGCTGTGTGCGGCGCTTTCTGGATGAATGGAGGCGATTATAGAAATGGCAAACCTTCTGTCAGCTTTCTGGAGCGTGGGCAATTCATGGGTGTTAACCCGGTAACAGCGCCGCAAATAGCGCCAAAAAGAGCGTCGAACAAAGCGCCGACAAATGCACCGCGCCCTTGCCGCCGCCGCGCCGTCCTTGCGCCGCAAACGGGGGAACGTCTGCGCTCAAGCACACATGAAGCGCGCAAGGCTCCTGTTTTGCGGCACAATCGACGACCTGACTTTTGCCGTTCCCGCCATGAAGCTGCTGCTGATCGAAGACAATCCCACCCTCGCGCACTGGCTCGCCAAGATGCTGGAGCAGGAGGCATTCGCGCTCGACGCCGTGCAGGACGGCGACGCTGCCGACCAGTTGCTGCGCACCAATCACTACGACGTGATCCTGCTCGATCTGAATCTGCCGAAGCTGTCGGGCAAGAACGTGCTGCGCCGGTTGCGTCAGCGTGGCGATGCGACGCCGGTGCTGATCCTGACCGCGAGCGGTTCGATCGACGAAAAGGTGGAGCTGCTCGGCGCCGGCGCGGACGATTACCTCGTCAAGCCATTCGAAGTGCGCGAGCTGATCGCGCGGATCAAGGTGGCGATCCGCCGGCAATCGCCGTCGAAGGCGGGCGAGGTCGTGTGCGGCGATCTCGCGTTCGACATCGACACCCGCCAGTTCACGCTGAAGGGCGCACCGTTGAACGTGACGCCGCGCGAGCGTTCGGTGCTCGAAGCGCTGATCTTGCGCCTCGGTAAAACGGTGACGAAGCCGGCGCTGGTCGATGCGATCTTCACGCTCGCCGACGAGCCGAGCGAAGACGCGGTCGAAATCTATATTTCGCGTTTGCGCAAGAAGCTCGATGGCAGCTCGGCGGCGATCGTCACGCTGCGCGGGCTCGGTTATCTGCTGCGCAAGAAAGAAGATGACCAATAGCCTGCGAGTGCGTCTGCTGTGGTGGCTGCTGGTGCCGCTCGCGCTCTATGTGTTCGTGACCGGCAAGGCCGAATACGACAACGCGCGGCGCACGGCCGATCTGGTGCAGGACAATCAGCTGATCTCGTCGGCGCGTATGATCGCGGGCGAAGTGGAGTGGGTGGACGGCTTTCTGCGGGTCGATGTGCCGCCCGCCGCGCTCGAAGTGTTCGTGTCGCCGTATCGCGATCAGGTGTTCTACAGCGTGCGCGTCGACGATGGGCAACTGCTCGCGGGTACGCCGGATTTCCCGCCGCGCGCCGCGCACACGCCCGACATGCCGGACCATTACGACACGCAGCTGCACGGCCAACCGGTGCGCGCGGTCGGCCTCGTGCGACTGATGTACGACAATGGCGTGACGCGCCGCGTGAAGGTGACGGTCGGCAAAACCGTGCGCTCGCGCGACGCGATGGCCCAGCAACTCTGGCAGCCGCAACTCGTGCGGCAGATCGAGATGATCGTGCTCGCGGTCGCGCTGGTCTGCATCGGCCTGACCTTCGAATTGCGGCCGTTGATGAAGGTGAAAGAGGAAGTCGCCGATCGCGATCCGATGCAGCTCGAACCGATTCGCGTCGAGCGCTTGCATACCGAGTTGCGGCCGATCGTCGACGCGATCAATCAGTGCATCGCGCGGCTCGGCGTACAGGTGGCCGCGCAACGCCGCTTCATCGCGGATGCCGCTCACCAGTTGCGCACGCCGCTGACCTTGCTCGGCACACAGTTGCAGTTCGCGCGTCAACAGGACGGCCTGAATCCCGCGCTCGACGAAGCGCTTGCCGCGATGCACCGAAGCAATCGTTCGATGGTCGGGCTGACCAACAAGCTGCTGTTGCTCGCGCAGGCCGAGGCCGCGGACAACCGGCAACTGGGCACGGAGATCGTCGACCTGGTGCCGCTGGCGATGGAAGTGGTCGAAGACCTGGCATTGCTCGCGCAAGCTCGTGGCATCGATCTGGGCGCCGAGCTGAGCGGCGTCGCGCCGGTTGCGGGACATCGCGGCCTGTTGCAGGCGTTGATCGCCAACCTCGCGGAAAATGCGATCCGCTACGCCGGCGAGGGCGGCCACGTGACGGTCGCCGTGAATGCGCGGGCCGATACCGTCACCGTGAGCGTGCTCGACGACGGCCCCGGCATTCCGGCCGAGTCGCGCAGCCGGGTGTTCGAACCGTTCTTCCGGGCGTCGGCCGATACGGAGGGCACCGGCCTGGGTCTGGCGATCGTGCGCGAAATCGCGGACGCGCATCACGGCGAAATCAATCTCAAGCCCGGCGTGGGCGGCAAAGGCGTGGACATTAGCGTGTCGTTTCCGCGCGCAGGCGCGGCGCAGGCCGAGACGCGCTAGATCCGCCGCCGGACGACCCAGGACGACGCAGGACGACCCAGGACGACCCAGGACGACCCAGGACGACCCAGGACGACCCAGGACGACCCAAGACGGCCCAGGACGACTCGGGACAAACCCGCATACGGGACCGCAAACGCATCCGCGAAAGCATTCGGAAGGATTCGCGCCCGTAAAATGGCCGGCAAGCGGACCACCATGCGCCATCAACGCGGGTGGGATTATCACGGAGACACCCGCAATGAACCGTTTGTTGGCGTGGCTTTCGCGCGCCTTGCGTGCCGCGCTTGCGGCGTCGCTCACGCTGTGCCTCGCCGCGCAACCGGCCGCGCCGGTGCACGCGGCCACGCCGGAGAAGATCCTGATCATGGTGGGCGGCATCGACAAGCTCATCTATCTGCCGGCCAAGCTCACCGAGCAGCTCGGCTACTTCAGGGACGCGGGACTCGACGTTGAACTGCTGTCGCAACCGGCGGGCGTCGGAGCGGAAGACGAACTGCTGGCGGGCGGTGTGCAGGCGGTGATCGGCTTTTACGATCACACCATCGATCTGCAAGCCAGGGGCCAGGAAGTGAAGACGATCGTCGTGTTCGGCCAGGTGCCCGGCGAAGTGACGATGGTCGCGACCCGCGCCGCCGACTCGATCAGAAGCATGGCCGACGTGAAGGGCAGGACGCTCGGCGTGACCGGGCTCGGTTCGTCGACCAGTTTCCTCACGCAATACCTCGCGCAACGTGCGGGCGTGCCGCCCACGCAATACACGCTGCTGCCGGTCGGTGCGGACAACAGCTTTATCGCGGCGCTCAGGCAGGCTCGCATCGACGCCGGCATGACCACTGAGCCGACCGTGTCACGGCTATTGAAGAGCGGCGACGCCAGGGTGCTCGTCGACATGCGCAACGTTGAAGCCACGCGCGCCGCATTGGGCGGCACGTATCCCGCCGCGAGCCTGTATGCGCAGAGCACGTGGCTCGACACGCATCCGCAGGAAGCGGCCGGACTTGCACGCGCTTTCGTGAGAACGCTGCGCTATCTGCATACGCACAGTGCCGAAGAGATTGCCGCACAGATGCCGACGGACTACATCGGCAACGACAAGGCGCTCTATGTACGCGCGCTGAAGGCGTCGTTGCCGACTTATACCGTCGACGGCAAGATGCCCGCGGACGGACCGCCAACGGTGCTGAAGGTGCTGACGGGTTTCAATCCATCGGTGAAAGGACGTCACGTCGATCTGTCGCGTACCTTCACCAATCAGTTCGTCAATGACGTGAGGCCTTAGGAGTAACCCGTCGCGGCGCTTGATCGCCGCGCGCCGATTGGTAGAAAAGAGGAGTGGCGCATCGTGTTTTCAGGCAGTTTGCGTGGACGCTTGCTGTGGTGGCTGCTGTTGCCGCTGGCGGCGTTCGTTTCCATTTCCGGCGTGATTTCGTACCGCTTCGCGCAGACCAACGCCGACTTGGTGCAGGACAACGCGTTGCTGTCGTCGATGCGGATCATCGGTGAGGATGTCGATTGGGCTAACGGTACGGTGTCGATCCAGGTGCCACCGGCCGCGCTCGAACTGTTCGAGTCGCCGGAGCAGGACAGCGTGTTCTATCGCGTCGAGGCGAGCGGCCACCGTCTACTGGCGGGCATGCCTGATCTGCCGCTGCCGCCACACGTCGGCGACAGCCCCAAGCTGTATGTCACCCATCTCGCCGATGGCCGCGCCGTACGCGCGGTCGCGTACATGCGGCAGCTCTATGATTCCGGGCGCAACGAGGAAGTCGTCGTGGCGGTCGCCAAGACGGAACGCTCACGCGATGCGATGGTGTGGCGCCTGTTGCGTCCGCAGCTGTTTGGCGAAGTGCTCACGCTGGTGCTCGCCATGGTTTTCGTCTATCTCGGGCTGACCTTCGAATTGCGGCCGCTGATGAAGGTGAAGGACGACGTCGCCGATCGCAACCCGTCAGAGCTCGAGCCGATCCGCGTTACGCGCTTGCACGTCGAGCTGAGGCCGATCGTCGATGCGATCAATCAGTGCATCGCGCGCATGGGTCAGCAGGCCGCGACGCAGCGGCAATTCATCTCCGATGCCGCGCATCAGTTGCGCACGCCGCTTGCGTTGCTGCTCGCGCAGATCCAGTTCGCGCGGCAACGCGACAACCGTGATGTGCCACTCGCCGAAGCGCTGGCCGGCATGCACAAGAGCAGCCGCAAGCTGACCACGTTGACCAACAAGCTGCTGCTGCTCGCGCAGGCCGAATCGCCTGCGCCGTCGGGTGAGCACGAACGCGTCGACCTGAGCGCGTTGATTGCGGGCGTGCTGGAGGAGCTGATCGCTTTCGCGCAGTCGCGTGAAATCGATCTGGGTGCCGAACTGGAAGACGGTCTGAGCGTGGCCGGTGACGAGGCGCTGACCGCGGCGCTCGTGACCAATCTGGTCGACAACGCACTGCGCTATACGCAACCGGGCGGCCGCGTGACCGTGCAAACGCAGCGCCGCGACGACATGGCGGTCGTGCGCGTGATCGACAATGGACCCGGCATCAGCGCGCAAGCGCGGGAACGTGTGTTCGAGCGCTTCTATCGCGCGTCGAGCCACGCTGAAGGCACCGGGCTCGGGTTGCCGATCGTGCGGGAGATTGCGCATCGTCAGGGCGGCACGATCAGGCTCGAGTCGAACGAGGAGGGCGCCGGTCTCGTCGCTACCGTCGAGATGCGGTTATGGGCGGGCGCGACGCGAGACGTTGCGCAATCGGTGGAATGAGGGAAAGAGGATGAAACTGCTGCTCGTTGAAGATGACGCGGATCTCGCGCGTTGGGTGATGAACCTGATGCAGGTCGAGCAATTCGCGATTGACTGGGCTCAGAATGGCGAACACGCCGAAACGTTGCTGGGCCTGCAATGCTATGACGCCGTGCTGCTCGATCTGCGTCTGCCTGGCATCAGTGGCAAGGATGTGCTCGCGCGCTTGCGTCGCAAACGCGATAACGTGCCCGTGCTGATGCTCACCGCGAACGGCTCGACCGACGACAAGGTGGACTGCTTCTCGGCCGGTGCCGACGACTACGTCGTCAAACCGTTCGATGCGCGCGAACTGGTCGCGCGCATCAAGGCGCTGATCCGCCGCCAGGCGGCCGGCGACAAGGGGCAGTCGATCGAATGCGGCAACCTGCGCTATCTGTTCGACTCGCGTGAATTCGTTCTGCGCGACGAACCATTGCCTTTGCGCCGCCGCGAACACGCAATTCTTGAAACGCTAATGCTCAAGCAGGGCAAAACCGTCTCGAAGTCCACGCTGATGGATAAAGTTTTCGCGCTCGACGACGAACCCAGCGCCGACGCGATCGACATCTACATCCACCGTTTGCGCAGGCATCTCGCGGATTCGACCGCGAAAATCATGACCTTGCGCGGGCTCGGCTACATCCTGCGCGAAGAAGCACCGTGCGAAGCATTTGCCACCGCGTGAACCACGTTGTTGCCACGAGGTTCGGTGCGAAGAACCAGTTAGGCTCGACCACAGGTATTCGCACGCACTTCCAGGCTTTCAGGTATTGATCCGCAGTTGCGCAGACGGCACGCAGACAGGGCGCCGTCTCCCACCTGCTACTTCAAAACGCCGCGATATAGATCCCCAGCGCATCGGCCTCGCTAACCGGCCGTGGATTGTTCACCAGCAGCCGCGTCTGCAACATCGCATCGCTCGCCATGCGCGCGAGGCCATCGCGTGCGATACCCACGTCGCGTAGCCGCGCCGGAATCCCGGTCGCCGCGATCATCTGTTCGAGGCGGGCGATCAGCGCCTGCGTCTTGCTCGCGTCGCTGCCGGTCGCGTCCGGCACGATCACGTCCGCGAGTTCGGCGTACAGGTGCGCCGCTGCCTCGGCGTTAAAGCGCAGCACGTGCGGCAACACAAGTGCATTCGAAAGACCATGCGGCACGTGATAGATGCCGCCGATCGGATAGGCAAGCGCGTGCACCGCGGCGACCGGCGAATTGGCGAACGCCTGGCCCGCGAAGGTCGCACCGAGCAGCATCGCTTCACGCGCGTTGCGGTTCTGGCCGTCTTCACAGGCGGGCAACAGGTTGCGCGATAGCAGTTCGAGCGCCTTCACCGCGAGCATGTCGGAGACCGGATTTTTCAGATGCGCGGACGTGTATGCCTCGATCGCATGCACCATCGCGTCGATGCCTGTGGCCGCGGTCGCGGCGACGGGAAGCTCGAGCGTGAGTTCCGCGTCGAGAATCGCGAGGTCCGCGAGCAGTTGCGGTGCAACCACGCCCATCTTCTTTGCTTCGCCCACCGTCACGATCGACACGGCCGTGACTTCGGAGCCGGTGCCCGCAGTGGTCGGCATCTGCACGAGCGGCAAGCGCGACACCGTTACCTTGTTCACGCCGTACATCTCGCCGAGCGCTTGCTGTTGCTGCGGAGCCAGCACGGCGATCAGCTTCGCGACGTCCATCGACGATCCGCCGCCGAGCCCCAGCACGATTTCCGCGCCGGCAAGCTGGGCGCGCGACGTCGCTTCGAGCACGATGTGCTCGGGCGGATCGGCGATCACGTCGTCGATCACGGTGGCGTTCCAGCCGTGCGCCGCGAGATCGGCGAGTGCCGGATTCAGCAGCCCGCTCGCGTGAAGGAAGGCATCGGTGACGACACACAGGCGTGTCAGCGCTGGAAATTGCGCGCGCAATAACGCGCCGAGGCGGCGCGCCGCACCGAACTCGACGATTAGCGTCGGTACCGTTTGAAACCTGAATGCGTTCATCATGCTGCGTCTCCCGGCACCAGATGGCTCGACACTTCACGCCGCGCGAGTAGCGGAATCACGATACCGACGCCGATGCGCTGGAAATGTTCGGTCTCGCGATGCGCGGCGAGGCCCTCGGCGTGGCTGTACTGTTCGAGGATCACGAAATGGTCCGGATCGAGCGGCGAGCGGAAGAATTCGTAGTCGAGGTTGCTGGGTTCCGCGCGGGTCGCCGCGGCGAGTTCCGTGAGGGGCTTCACGAGCGCGTCACCGTTGCCGGGTTTGGCAAAGTAATGCGCGATCACCTGCAGGTATACATCAGCCATCGATCACTCCATCAAGACGGGGTAGAGACGGGAACAGCGGCACAGACCCCGTTTTACCAGATTCGGATCGCTTTGCTCCAATGCGTTTGCGCGGAGCACGCGGTCCCATCGGGCGGGGCGGTCCGCCACGACCCCTTTGTGCGCCGGCGAACAGAGTTTCATACGCATTGCGGATATCTTTTCGCACCCTCTCATCGTCGGGTGTCTGTAATGGCCGGCCGCGTCCTCATATGACCAGCAAGGCCGCGTTCGCCGCTTCGCGGACAGATCCGATCAATGGTGAAATCCCGGGGAACGGAGTCCGATCTGCGGAGTAACATTCAATTGTTCCAGTCGCATGGACATCTCGACGCAACGCTTTCCAAGGAGAGTGAAGATGGCAATCAGGCTAGGAGAAGACGCACCCGATTTCACTGCGGAAACCACCGAGGGCACGATTCGTTTTCATGAATGGATTGGCGATCAATGGGCAATCCTGTTTTCACACCCGAAGGACTTCACGCCGGTCTGCACGACCGAATTGGGGTACATGGCGAAACTGAAACCGGAATTCGAAAAACGCAACACGAAGATCATCGGTCTTAGCATCGACCCGGTCACCGATCATCAGAAGTGGGTGAAAGACATCGAGGAGACGCAAGGGGCTGCCGTCAATTATCCGATGATTGGCGATGCGGATCTGAAGGTCGCGAAGCTTTACGACATGATTCATCCGGAGGCGAGCGGTGGCCCGCGCACCGCGGTGGACAACGCAACGGTGCGTGCGGTGTTCCTCATCGGACCCGACAAGAAGGTCAAGGCGATGTTCGTCTATCCGATGAGTTCCGGGCGCAATTTCGACGAAGTGCTGCGCCTGCTCGACTCGCTGCAGCTCAACGCGAAGCACTCCGTGGCGACGCCGGTGAACTGGAAGCCGGGCGAGGACGTCATCATCCCGACGTCGGTGTCCGACGAAGCCGCGAAAGCGAAGTATCCGGGCGGGTTCAAGACCCTCAAACCTTACTTGCGCTACGTGCAGCAACCCAAGTAAGGCCTTCACGAAAAGCAGCATGCGCCGGCCGCACGAAGCCTGCGGTCCGGCGCCTCCTTATCTTTCGCTGCTAACGCGCACAGCCTGACGTCGATGGGCGGCGCTCCGCTTCATCTGTCTGCCCGGACAAAGCCATGCTGACAACTGACGACATTCGGAGCGTGCCGCTGTTCGCGACTCTGGCTGAAGACGAACTCGAGCATCTCATTCACACGTCGGCGGATCTCCATCTGTGCGCCGGAGAATTCGCGGTGCACGAAGGTGGCGAACGCGCGCTGTATGTGGTGCTGTCCGGCAAGATGGAAGTCATCAAGACATTCGACGGTGTCGAGCGCACGCTGGGCTGGCGTCTGCCGGGTACGATCTTTGGCGAAGTGCCGCTTGCGCTGAGTTCGCCGTTCCCGGGCGCGTACCGGGCCGCGGAGCCGTCGCGTGTGATGCGGGTGGACGCCCAGCGTTACTACCTGCTGGCGGCGGCGTCGCCGGACGTCGCGTTCAGGATGGGCGCGCTCGCGCGTGAGCGCATCGGTGGTTTGCAGGGCCTTTCCGCCGAGCCGCCGAAAGCCCGCGTGACCATGGTCGGCAATCGCTGGGACACCGCGTGCACGACGCTGCGCCAGTTCCTCGCGCGCAACCAGATCAGCTTTGACTGGATGACTCCCGATGCGCCCGAACTGTCGGCCCGCTGGCCCGGCACCTGTCCGTCGGAGGAAGATTGCCCGGCGCTGCGGCTGGTCGACGGCACCGTGCTGAAGCGGCCCGAGCTACGCGAGCTCGCCGGATTGCTGGGTCTGCAGACGCAGGCCCGCCTTGCCGAATACGACACGATGATCATCGGTGGCGGGCCGGCCGGTCTTGCCGCGGCGGTGTACGGTGCATCGGAAGGCTTGCGCACGCTGGTGCTGGAGCGCGAAGCGCCGGGCGGGCAGGCAGGCACATCGTCGCGGATCGAAAACTATCTGGGCTTTCCCAACGGCGTGTCGGGCGACGAACTCGCGAGCCGTGCGTTGCAACAGGCCAGACGCCTTGGTGCGGAGATCCTGGTGACGCGCTGCGTGACGCGAATCGACGTCGACGGGCGCAACGTTCACCTCGATGGCGGCGACGTGATCCGGGCGCGCACGATCATTCTTGCGACTGGCGTCACGTGGCGGCGTCTTTCGATCGATGGCTTCGACCGGTTCATCGGCAAGGGAATCTATTACGGTGCGTCGCGCAGTGAAGCGAATGCGACTCACGGCCTCGATATCTATCTGATCGGCGGCGGCAACTCGGCGGGGCAGGCCGCGTTGTACTTCGCCAATCATGCGCGCATGGTGACGCTCGTGCTGCGCGGCGATGCGCTCGAAAAGAGCATGTCGAACTACCTGGTCGAGCAGCTTCGCGCGAAGTCCAACGTCGCGGTGCAGCTAGGTTCGGAAGTGGTCGGCGCGTATGGGGATACACATCTGACGGCCATCGACGTGCGCGACGCGCAGAGCGCGCAAGTGCGCCGGTACGACTGCGGTGGACTGTTCGTATTCATCGGCGCCGACGCGCAAACCGACTGGCTGCCCGCGGAAATCGCCCGCGACGCCCGCGGATATGTGCTCACCGGCGACGATGTCGTCAAGGCTGGCCGCTGGTCCCATGAACGCGACCCGTACCTGCTCGAATCGAGTGTACCAGGCGTGTTCGCGTGCGGAGACGTGCGGCTGAGCCCGGTCAAACGCGTTGCTTCCGCGGTCGGTGAGGGCAGCATGGCGATCGCGTTCGCGCACAAGTTTCTGCAGCACGACGCCAGATAATACGTAGAACCAACGATCGATCCCGCCATCGAGCTTCACGACCGGCCCTCACGTGCCGTGGACGCCTTGCCCGCGCCGCCCCCGGACGCCTCCGCTTCCAGACCTTCGATCATCTCGCGCGCAGCGATTTGCAGCTCCGGCACGAAGCGCCGCTTCGCTTCCGCGAGCGTGACGGCGCGCGAAAGAAACACCACGTTCAGGCTCGCCAGCACGCGCTGTTCGAGCACGATCGCGACGGCTACCGCGCCGATCTTGCTTTGCGCGGACCAGTCGCCGTGATTGGAGCCGAAGCCGTCCGCGCGAACCCGCCGCACGAGCCCGCGGATGAACGCATCGTCCGATGCGAGCGCCTTCTGTTCTTCGCCGCCCGCACCCGAGCGCAGCAAGTCGAGAATGTCTTCGCGTTCGCCGTCGGGGCACATCGCGAAGTACACACGCCCGGCCGCGGTGAGCAGAAGCGGCAGACGGCGGCCAACCATCGAGCGGTGAAACGACAACGAGCTGAACCGGTGGGTCGTCTCGCGGATGATCATCGCGTCACCGTCCGGCGTCGTCAGGTCCGAAGGCCAGGCGACGCGTTGCAGTAGCCGGCCCATGATCGGCGGCGCGATCGTCGCGATTCGTTCGTCGTCCGTAAAACCTTCGCTCAATGCGCGCACCTTGAGCGTCAGCCGAAAGCTGTCGTCCGACGCGCTGCGTCGCACGAAGCCTTCCTCCATCAGCGTTTCCAGCAGACGCCGCGCGGTGGTGCGATGCAGGCCCGTCAGGTCGCTGATCTGCTGGCTGGTGGCGCGGCCGCTATCCATCGAATTGAGCGCCTGCAACACCTGCAGGCCGCGCGACAGGCCCCTCACACTGGTGTATCTGGTCACAGAAAACCTCTTTGAAATCAACTATGTGCATTGTATGCACAATTCGCACAAATTGTTGAGCGAGCACCGGGCCAATCCTAGACTGCGAACAAATCAAACGATTCATGGAGACGCAAGAGGTTGTCCGTGCGCGAGTTTTTCGCTGCGGCCACGGGCGGTTCCCGCTCGCCGCGCTCCCTGACTCTATCGACCAGTTCGTTATTAGAAGCGACCGTGGCACACGCCGCGTGTGAGAAAGGAGACAGCATGCCCCCACCTCTTGATCCGGTGGCCGCTCAAGGTCACAGCGAGACCGTTACCGCCGACGTCGCGATCATCGGCGCCGGCCCGGTTGGTCTGATGATCGCCAACTATCTCGGCCTGCAGGGCGTGCGCGTCGTGCTGCTGGAAAAGCTCGAACAGATTATCGACTATCCGCGCGCCATCGGTCTCGACGACGAAGCGCTGCGCGTGTTCCAGTCGGTCGGTCTCGCCGACGCGCTGTTGCCCCACACCACCCCCGACCATTGGATGCGCTTCGTCACGAGCACGGGCCATTGCTTCGCGTCGATCGAACCGCGTACCGACGAATTTGGCTGGTCGCGTCGAAACGCGTTCATTCAGCCGCTTGCGGACCGCGTGCTGTACGAAGGGCTGCAGCGCTTCCCACACGTCGAGGTGCTGTTCGGCCACAGCGTCAACGCATTCACCCAGGACCAGACGGGCGTCACGATCGAGGCGGAAGACCAGCAAGGCGGCCGTCGCACGATCCGGGCGTCGTACATGGTCGGCGCCGACGGCGGCAACAGCTTCGTGCGCCGCGTTCTCAACGTGCCGTTCGAAGGACGGACCAAGCCGAATCAGTGGATCGTCGTCGATGTGCGCAACGATCCGATCGGCTCGCCGCATGTCTACATGCATTGCGACCCGAAGCGGCCGTACGTGTCGGCTGCGTTGCCGCACGGCATCCGCCGCTTCGAATTCATGGTGATGCCGGGCGAGACCGAAGAGGAGTTGTCGAAGCCGGAAAACATGGCCGCGCTGATCCGCAAGGTCGTTGCCGATCCCGAGCAGGTCGACTACATCCGCAAGCGCGTCTATACGCACAATGCGCGGCTTGCCAGCAGCTTCCGCGTGGAGCGCGTGCTGCTGGCGGGCGACGCCGCGCACATCATGCCGGTGTGGCAAGGCCAGGGCTACAACAGCGGCATTCGTGACGCGAGCAACCTCGGCTGGAAGCTAGCGATGGTGGTCAAGGGTCTCGCCGGCGACGCGTTGCTCGACACCTACACCGCAGAGCGTCGCGCACATGCTGGCTCGATGATCCATCTGTCGGAAGTGGCCGGCGATATCTTCGCGCCGACCAGCCGCTTCGGCATCAAATTCCGCGACGCTTTCGTGCGCACCTTCAACCTGTTCCCCGCGGTCAAGCGTTACTTCGTCGAAATGCGCTTCAAGCCGATGCCGCGCTACGAATCGGGCGTGGTGCTGCTCGATCGCAGCAAACGCAAGCATGGCTGGCTGGCACGTGTGCTGGAGCGCTCGGGTCACTCGGCGCCGGGTCGCCTGCTCGGGCTGATGAGCGAGAAGCGTGAGTCACGGCTCGGGCGTCTGGTGTATGGCCGCGATCCCCATTGCCATTCGCCGGTGGGCCGCATGTTCATCCAACCGCGCGTGCGCACGGTGAAGGGCGAGGTCGTGCGTCTGGACGACGTGCTCGGCAACCGTTTTGCGATTCTCGGCTGGGGCTCGGATCCGACCTTCGGTTTGTCGCCGGCGGCACGCGAAATCTGGCAGCGGCTGGGCGGTTGCTTTGTGATGGCGAAACCGGATACGCAACTCGCTTTCCATGACGACGTGCCCGCCGACGTGATCGCGATCGGCGACGTGAACGGCCGCCTGAAAGACTGGTTTTCGCGCGTGCCGGAGTCCGTCGTGCTGCTGCGTCCCGACCGGTTCGTCGCGGGTATGTGCACACCGCAGCAGGTGTCGGCGCAGATCGGCGCGCTGGCGGCCAAGCTGAATCTCAAAGCGGTCGAGCGGCACAGCGTTGCCGCTGCCGTCAACGAACCGATCGCGGCGCGTGGCAGCGTTGCGGCCGTTGCCACCGGAGCCTGAAATGCCGATGTTACTCGAATGCCTGTCGCACTCGCCGCTCACAGGCTATTACGATCCCGCGCCCGAGGTGGTCGCGGAAGTGGCGCAGATTCACGCGGCGGCGCGTGAGCGTGTCGCCGGGTTCGATCCTGAACTGGTCGTCGTGTTCGCGCCGGATCATTACAACGGTTTTTTCTACGACGTAATGCCGCCGTTCTGTATCGGCGCGTCGGCCAGTGCAGTCGGCGATTTCAATAGCCTGGCAGGGCCGCTCGACGTGCCCGCCGATACCGCGCTCGAACTTGCCGAAGCCGTGTTGGCGAGCGACATCGACGTGGCGGTGTCGCACCGGATGCAGGTCGATCACGGTTGCGCGCAAGCGCTGGAAGTGCTCACGGGTAGCCTCGATCGCTATCCGGTGGTGCCTGTGTTCGTCAATTCGGTGGCGCCGCCGATGGCCTCGTGCCGCCGTGCGCGCCTGCTCGGCGACGCGTTGGGCCGCGTGCTCGCACGCTTGGACAAGCGCGTGCTGGTGGTGGGGTCGGGCGGTATCTCGCACGAGCCGCCGGTGCCGGAACTCGCCGGTGCCAGCGACGAAGTCGCGCAGCGGCTGATCGCAGGCCGCAATCCTTCCGCCGAATCGCGGGCGGCGCGCCAGGCGCGCACGGTTGCGGCCGCGCGTGCCTTCACGGCGGGCGACAGCCATTTGCATCCGCTCAATCCCGCATGGGACCGGGCGTTCCTCAAGCTGCTCGAAGACGGTGAGCTGACGGCGCTCGACGGTCTGACCGACAACGCGATCACGCGTGACGCAGGCAAATCGGCTCACGAGATCCGTACGTGGATCGCGGCGTTTAGCGCGCTGAACGCATGCGGGCCGTATCGCGCGACGCTCGACTATTACCGGCCGATCCCCGAGTGGATCGCGGGCTTCGGCGCGATGCACGCGCGTCCCGTTGCCGCCCACGCTTAACCGAACCAGGAACCTGCTATGAACACTCCCAGTCATGTCGAAGCGCTGGCCTTGCGGCTGCGCGAATCCGAACGCACGCGTCAGACGATCGCACCGTTGCGCGACGATGCATGTTTCGCCGGTCTGCAGAATGCGGCCGACGCTACGCAACTTGCGTACGCGGTGCAACAGCTGAACGTCGCGGCGCGCGTGGCGGCGGGCGAGCGCATCGTCGGGCGCAAGATCGGCCTGACCTCGCCGGCGGTGCAGAAGCAGCTCGGCGTTGACCAGCCCGACTTCGGCGCGCTGTTCGCTTCGATGGCGTATGGCGACAACCAGCCGATCCCGCTCGGCGAGCTGATCCAGCCGAAGGTCGAAGCGGAGATTGCGCTCGTGCTCGAGCACGACCTCACGCACGAGAAGCACACCTACGCCGACCTGATCCGCGCTACCGCCTACGCGGTCGCGGCGATCGAAGTGGTCGACAGCCGCATCGAGGGCTGGAATATCCGCTTCGTCGATACCGTGGCGGACAACGCATCGAGCGCGCGCTTCGTGCTCGGCAGCCGCCCGGTGCCGCTGCGCGACATCGATCTGGCAGCCTGCGCGATGACGCTTTCGCAGGACACCGAAGTATTGTCGCGCGGCAACGGCTCCGCGTGCCTCGGCAACCCGCTGAACGCCGCCATCTGGCTCGCGGACCGCATGGTCCAGCTCGGTACGCCGCTGCGCGCGGGCGATGTGCTGATGACCGGCGCACTCGGCCCGATGGTCGCGGTGACGCAGCCCGGCGCCTTCAGCGCGCAGATCGACGGGCTCGGCAGCGTCCGCGCGACTTTTTCCGCATAAGCAAGCACTCGACTGAGGACTGAAATGGCAACCGAAAAACTCAAGGCCGCGATCATCGGCTCGGGCAACATCGGCACCGATCTGATGATCAAGATCATGCGGCATGGCAAGCATCTGGAAATGGCCGCGATGGTCGGTATCGATCCGGATTCGGACGGTCTGGCCCGTGCCGCGCGCCTGGGCGTGGCGACCACCCACGAAGGCGTGGAAGGGCTTACGCGTCTGCCCGTTTTCAACGAGATCGACTTCGTGTTCGATGCCACGTCGGCCGGCGCGCACGTCAAAAACGATGCGCTGCTGCGCAAGCTCAAGCCATCGATCCGCGTGATCGACCTCACGCCCGCGGCGATCGGTCCGTACTGCGTGCCGGTGGTCAATCTCGACGCGCATATCGACGCGCCCAACGTGAACATGGTCACGTGCGGCGGTCAGGCGACCATCCCGATGGTCGCGGCGGTGTCGCGCGTCGCGAAGGTGCACTACGCGGAGATCGTGGCTTCGATCAGCAGCAGGTCGGCGGGTCCGGGCACGCGCGCAAACATCGACGAGTTCACCGAGACGACTTCGAAGGCGATCGAGGTGGTCGGCGGCGCGGCGAAGGGCAAGGCGATCATCGTGCTCAACCCGGCCGAGCCGCCGGTGATGATGCGCGACACCGTCTACACGCTCTCGGAGCTTGCCGATCGCGAGAAGGTCGAGCAGTCGATCGAGGCGATGGCCGCCGCCGTGCACGCGTACGTGCCCGGCTACCGTCTGAAGCAGAAGGTGCAGTTCGACGAAATCCCCGCGAGCGCGCCGCTGAACATTCCGGGCCTGGGCCGCTTCAGCGGCCTGAAGACTTCGGTGTTCCTCGAAGTGGAAGGCGCCGCGCACTACCTGCCTGCCTATGCAGGCAATCTCGACATCATGACTTCGGCCGCGCTCGCCACCGCCGAGCGCATGGCGCAATCGCTCGTGCAGGCATAAGGAGACTTTCACATGGACAAGAAACTCTATATCTCCGACGTGACGCTGCGCGACGGCAGCCACGCGATCCGTCATCAGTACTCTATCCAGAACGTGCAGGACATCGCCCGCGCGCTGGACCGCGCGAAGGTCGATTCGATCGAAGTCGCGCATGGCGACGGCCTGCAGGGGTCGAGCTTCAACTACGGCTTTGGCGCACACAGCGACCTCGAATGGATCGAGGCGGTGGCCGATGTGGTCACGCACGCGAAGATCGCGACGCTGCTCTTGCCGGGCATCGGCACGATTCACGACCTGAAGGCGGCATATCAGGCGGGCGCGCGCATCGTGCGCGTCGCCACGCACTGCACCGAGGCGGACATCTCGAAGCAGCACATCGAATACGCACGCGAACTCGGCATGGACACCGTCGGCTTCCTGATGATGAGCCACATGACCACGCCGGAGAATCTCGCCGTCGAGGCGAAGAAGATGGAAAGCTACGGCGCGACCTGCATCTACGTGGTCGATTCGGGCGGCGCGCTGACGATGAACGACGTGCGCGACCGGTTCCGCGCGGTGAAGGCCGTGCTGAAACCCGAAACGCAGACGGGCATGCATGCGCACCACAACCTGTCGCTGGGCGTGGCGAACTCGATCGTCGCGGTGGAAGAAGGCTGCGACCGCATCGACGCGTCGCTCGCGGGCATGGGCGCGGGTGCGGGCAACGCGCCGCTCGAGGTGTTCATCGCGGCGGCCGAGCGCATGGGCTGGAATCACGGCACCGATCTCTACACGCTGATGGACGCCGCCGACGACATCGTGCGTCCGCTGCAGGACCGGCCGGTGCGCGTGGACCGCGAGACGCTCGCGCTCGGTTATGCAGGCGTGTATTCGAGCTTCCTGCGCCATTCGGAAGTGGCCGCGAAGAAGTACGGCCTGAAGACCGTGGACATTCTCGTCGAACTGGGCAAGCGCCGCATGGTGGGTGGCCAGGAAGACATGATCGTCGACGTGGCGCTCGATTTGATGCGCGCGTCCAGCAAGGAGGCCGTTGCGTGACGAACTGACCTTGCACGGCTGGCCGCATGCTGGCCGTGCGAGGTCGATACCCCAGCAAGATCGCCACCAGAGCGATGCTGATTCAATATCGGAGACTTTTATGCGGCAATCAACGAATCGATCGGAAAGCGGCGCCCTCACCATCGGGCTGTGCCTCATCGTCGCGTTACTGGAAGGGCTGGACCTGCAATCGACCGGCGTCGCCGCGCCGCGTATGGCGCGCGAATTTCATCTCGCGGTCGCGCAGATGGGCTGGGCGTTCAGCATCGGCGCGCTCGGGCTGCTGCCCGGCGCGGCGATCGGCGGACGTCTCGCCGACAAGCTGGGACGCAAACGCGTGCTGATGTTTTCGGTGGCGCTGTTCGGCCTCTTCTCGATCGCGACCACCCAGGTGTGGGACCTCAACAGCCTGCTGGCGGCGCGTTTTCTGACGGGGCTCGGCCTCGGCGCCGCGATGCCGAACCTGATCGCGCTGTGCGCGGAAGCCGCGCAGCCGCATCAGCGCAACACGGCGGTGGGGGCGATGTATTGCGGCATGCCGTTCGGTGCGGCGCTCGCGGCGGTGATCGGCATCGTCAGTCCGGGCGATGAAGGCTGGCGGCATATCTTTTACGTCGGCGGGGTCGGGCCTCTGCTGGTGCTGCCGTTGCTCGCACTGTTTCTGCGCGAGTCGTCGCAGTTCGTGGCGGCGCGTTCGACGCGCAGCGCGTCGCGCGAGCCCAAGGCTGGCGTGGCGCGCGCATTGTGGCAGGAGGGCCGCGCCGGCACCACCGTGGCGTTGTGGATCAGCTACCTGGGCACGCTCATCGTGCTGTACTTCCTCATCAACTGGCTGCCCTCGCTGGTGTTGAGCCGCGGTCTCACGCGGGTGCAGTCGAGCGTGGTGCAGATGATGTTCAACATCGGCGGCGGGATCGGCGCAATTGCGATCGCGAGCCTGATGGACCGGGTCGGCCGTCGTCGCACGGTGGCGGGCATGTATCTGGGCATCGTCGTCGCGCTGGCGGCGCTGCTGGGCGCGAGCGGCGGCACCTCGATGGCGTGGGGCGGCTTGCTGGCAGGGCTGTTTCTGGTCGGCGGGCAGTCGGTGTTGTACGCGCTCGCCAGCAGCCTTTACCCGACGGACGTGCGTGGCACCGGCGTGGGCGCCGCCGTGGCCGTGGGGCGCCTGGGTTCGATTCTCGGGCCTCTGATCGCGGGCCAGTTGCTCGCCATTGGTCAAGGCGCTTCGGTGCTGTTGAGCGCGAGCATTCCGTTGATCGTCGTCGCGGCGGTCGCGGCATGGCTCGTGGTCGGCAAATCCGCGCCTCGTTATACCGCGGCTGCCGTGTAGTAGAGCCGCAACCTGACACACTTGAGCAGACTCGCCATCGATGGCGAGTCCGCGATTATTCAACTCGTGAAAGAAAGGAATTCAACATGAGCTCGCAAGCACCGGCAATCACCGAAGCATCCACCAGCCGATTCGTTCGCATCATTGAAGACGGTCGTGAGATGCAACTGCACTACAACGACGCGGGCCAGGGCAAGGGCCAGGGCAAGGAAACGGTCGTGATGCTGCACGGCTCGGGGCCGGGCGCGACTGGCTGGGCGAACTTCAATCGCAATGTCGAGCCGCTCGTCGCGGCGGGCTATCGGGTCATCCTGATGGATTGCTTCGGCTGGGGCAAGAGCGATCCGATCGTGTGCAAGGGCTCGCGCTCCGAACTCAACGCGCGTTCGCTGAAGGGGCTGCTCGATGCGCTCGACATCCCGCGTGTGCATATCATCGGCAACTCGATGGGCGGCCATAGCGCGGTGGCGTTCGCGCTTGCCGAACCGCAGCGCGTCGGCAAGCTCGTGCTGATGGGTGGCGGCACGGGCGGTCCCAGCCAGTTCGTGCCGATGCCGACCGAAGGCATCAAGCTGCTGCAAGGGCTTTACCGGAATCCGACGATCGAGAACCTGCAGCGCATGATGGACGTGTTCGTGTTCGACTCCAAAGCGCTCACGCCGGATCTGATGCAGGCACGGCTCGACAATATGCTCGCGCGCCGCGACCACCTGGAGAACTTTGTCGCGAGTCTCGCGGCCAATCCGAAGCAGTTCAACGATTTCGGTCCGCGACTCGGCGAAGTGGCCGCGCCGACGCTGGTGATCTGGGGGCGCGACGATCGCTTCGTGCCGATGGATGTGGGCCTGCGCCTTGTCGCCGGGATGCAGAATGCGGACATGCATATCTTCAGCCGCTGCGGGCATTGGGCGCAGTGGGAGCATGCGGACAAGTTCAACCGCATGGTCGTCGAGTTTCTGGGCAGGTAAGTCTGGTTGTCCGTTTGTCTTTTTGCCACTGGTGCCCGGCAAGCCTTCATGACGGCTTGCCGGGCACTGGCGTCTAGCATGAATCGCAGCGGGCGGCCCGCTGCGCGGCAGGGGGTGTGCGCTTTCTGTTCAGCCTTCGCGAGGCGCTCCCCGATATCACGAAACTGAGCGCGGCGAGCACCCACACGCCGGCCCCGCCATACACCATCACCCAACCGAAACTCCGCATCAACGCAGCGTGCACAATGCTGCCAGACGGATCGATCCGTGCGAGCGCCGGGATTGCCGCGCGGGTCGCTTCAACGCGGGTCGCTTCAACATCTCCCGCTGCAATTCTTTCCGCCAGCCGACCGAGTTCCGCCATGTCGAGCGTGGCCGGCACGCTTGTCTTCAGATGGTAGAGAATGCCGCCGACCAGGACGGTTCCCATCAACGCAATGTTGATCGCGAGCGTAATCATCCGCGCACTCATGTCGATGCCGGATGCCATGCCTGCTCGCTGCGTGGGCACCGAGGCGGTCGTCGTATTCGTCACAGGCGTGTTGGTGAGGCCGAGGCCGGCGCCGGCGAGCACGCAACCAGGCAGCATCGCCGTTACACCCGCATGCGCGACGCCGCTGCCGAGTTTCATCAGCATGAAGCCGAGGCCGATGCCGAAAATGATGCCCCATGCGCTGAACGCGCGGGCGCGCTCGGGGCCGTCGCTGAACTGGTGCGAAAGCACGACCACCTGACAGATGAGCATCGCGCCGCCGCTTGCACCTTGCATCAGACGCGCGGCGATCAGCATCGGCACGGTCTGCGCGAGTCCGCAGATCAGCGACGTGATGCCGAAGAGAGCGATGCCGATGACAAACATCCTGCGACGGCCGTAGCGGTCCGCCAGCGTACCGGTCGCCATCAGCACGGTCGTCACCGCGAGCGTGTACGCATTCATGATCCACTGCATGCCCTTGAAGTCGCCGTGCAGCACGTGTTCGAGTGTGGGCAGGATCACCGGCACGCTGGAGATTTCCAGGCCGAACATCAGCGACGCGAGGCAGACCGCGCCCAATGCCAGCGTGTTCTTACGGATGGCGAAGACGCCGGTGCGCACCAACCTTGTGCGTCACGGCGAGCGAGCGTGTGGTTACTAAACGGATGGTTCAAATTTTCAATTGGCAGGCGTGGTAATGCATCTTATTCTCATGTGAAAAACTATATTTCGCCGCGTAAGTCCTCTATAAGACATCTGTCTTAAGGCCTAGGCAATTGGCCTGAAAGCCTTATCTGGCGGGGCTCGGCCTATTCGAGTGAGGTTCCGGAATATGTTTGTTTAGCAGCGGAGCGAGGAAAACGCGCATATACTCACGGTCGGGCCGTAAAAGTAGTGCCGTGGGTTGTGCCGCGTCGCACCGTACCGTCGTGCCGCTTCGTCGCAATTCCGCTGGCTCAGCGTTACCAACGCGCTGTCTATCACCTCTTCTTGCAAAGCATCAAACATGTCCACACCGCCGAAGATCATCTACACCCTGACCGACGAAGCGCCTGCTCTGGCGACTTACTCGCTGCTGCCGATCGTCAAGGCGTTCACGCGCTCGTCCGACGTGATCGTTGAAACGCGCGACATCTCGCTCGCCGGCCGGATCATTGCTGCATTTCCTGACTACCTGACCGCGGAACAGAAGGCTTCCGACGATCTGGCGGAACTCGGTGGACTCACCACGCGTCCGGAAGCGAACATCATCAAGCTGCCGAACATCAGCGCGTCGGTGCCGCAGCTGAAGGCCGCGATCGCGGAACTGCGCGACCAGGGCTACAAGCTGCCGGCCTATCCGGACGAAGCGAAGACCGACGCCGAAAAAGACGCCAAGGCTCGCTACGACAAGATCAAGGGCAGCGCGGTCAACCCGGTGCTGCGCGAAGGCAATTCGGACCGTCGCGCGCCGCTGTCGGTCAAGAACTACGCACGCAAGCACCCGCACAAGATGGGCGCGTGGAGCGCGGACTCGAAGTCGCACGTGGCGCACATGAGCGGTGGTGATTTCTACGGAAGCGAAAAGTCGGCGCTGATCGCCGCAGCGGGCGCCGTGAAGATCGAACTGACGGCTGCCGACGGCACCAAGACGGTCCTCAAGGAAAAGACGGCCGTGCAGGCAGGCGAGATCATCGACGCATCGGTGCTGAGCAAGAACGCGCTGCGCAGCTGCATCGAAGCGGAAATCGCCGACGCGAAGAGCAAGGGTGTGCTGTTCTCAGTGCATCTGAAGGCCACGATGATGAAGGTGTCCGATCCGATCATCTTCGGTCACGTGGTGTCGGTGTTCTACAAGGACGTGCTGACCAAACACGCCGACGCGCTGGCGAAAGTCGGCTTCAATCCGAACAACGGTATCGGCGATCTGTACGCGCGTCTGAAGGATCTGCCAGCCGAAACGGCCGCGGCGATCGAAGCCGACATCAAGGCTCAATACGAACAGCGTCCGCAACTGGCAATGGTCAATTCGGACAAGGGCATCACCAGCCTGCACGTGCCGAGCGACGTGATCGTCGACGCGTCGATGCCGGCGATGATTCGCGAGTCGGGCAAGATGTGGGGCGCGGACGGCGCACTGCACGACGCCAAGGCCGTGATCCCGGACCGTTGCTACGCCGGTGTCTATCAGGCGGTGATCGAAGACTGCAAGAAGCACGGCGCGTTCGACCCGGTCACGATGGGCACGGTGCCGAACGTCGGCCTGATGGCGCAAGCCGCCGAAGAATACGGTTCACACGACAAGACGTTCCAGATTCCGGCGAACGGCGTGGTCCGCGTGACCGATGCAGCCGGTACGGTGCTGATCGAGCAAGCGGTGGAAGCGGGCGACATCTGGCGCATGTGCCAGACCAAGGACGCGCCGGTTCAGGACTGGGTCAAGCTGGCGGTCAACCGCGCTCGCGCGACCAACACGCCGGCCGTGTTCTGGCTCGACGCGGCTCGTGCGCACGACGCGCAGATCATCAAGAAGGTCGAGCAATACCTGTGCAACCACGACACCAGCGGTCTGGACATCCGCGTGATGACGCCGGTCGCAGCGACGAAGTTCTCCGTCGAACGGATTCGCGCCGGCGAGGACACGATCTCGGTCACGGGCAACGTGCTGCGCGACTACCTGACGGACCTGTTCCCGATCATGGAACTGGGCACCAGCGCGAAGATGCTCTCCATCGTCCCGCTGATGGCAGGTGGCGGCATGTTCGAAACCGGCGCTGGCGGTTCGGCACCGAAGCACGTTCAGCAACTGGTTGAAGAAGGCTTCCTGCGTTGGGATTCGCTGGGTGAATTCCTGGCGCTGGCGGCATCGCTCGAACACCTGAGCGACGCGTATCACAACCCGAAAGCTCAGGTTCTGGCGAAGACGCTGGATCAGGCGACCGGCAAGTTCCTCGACAACGACAAGTCGCCGGCGCGCAAGGTTGGCGGTATCGACAACCGCGGCAGCCATTTCTACCTCGCGATGTACTGGGCCGAAGCACTGGCCGCGCAAACCGAAGATGCGGCGCTGCAGGTGCAGTTCGCAGGCGTGGCGAAGGCGATGGCTGAGAACGAAGCGAAGATCGTCGAAGAGTTGGGCGCGGCGCAGGGCAAGCCGGTGAACATCGGCGGCTACTACCGTCCGAATGTCGAGCTGACGAGCAACGCAATGCGCCCGAGCGCGACGCTGAACAAGATCGTGGACTCGGTGGCTTAACGTCCCGAAGCTCGCGAAGCGTGCGAAAGCAACGCAGTACGCACTGCAGTAGGCGGTAAACATGACGATGGCGCTCTCGAGCGCCATCGTCATTTCTGCTCTCACGTGGCTAGCGTTCATGCCCGCGCTCACACGTGAACGATTTCCCAATCGGCGAGTTTGTCTGGAATTTCGAGTGTCGACGTGTCGACTTCGGACAGCGAGCAGGTCAGGCCGCGCGCAAGGTCGTCAGCCGCCTGTTGCGGGGTGGCGAACTCACCGAGCGTTTCGTTGCCGTAGGTTGCCTCCCAACCATCTTGTCCCGGCAAAATGTAGAACGCTCCCTCGGTCGAACCAAAGCGAAAGCCTTTCATTTTTGTCTCCCAATTGCCAATAAAGCCAATAAAAAAACCGCGGTGCCGTGGCGGCTTCGTGCGCAAGTTGGAGGACCGGTCAGACGGCGTTTTTTCCGTCCCATCCACTCGACTGCGCTGAAGCGCCTGCTCTTGTGAAAGAGTCTACGTCAGCGCATTGCGGCGCAAGTGGGCGTCAAACAGTTCGTTTTATTAAAAAATATCCTTTAAAAATAATGATTTGCGAATTTCATTTTGCGATGTGCAACGTGGGGCGACATTGCGAAATGCCGCATTTGTGCCACGCACCACGACTTTTTACGAAGCAACGGATCGTTTCGTATCATGAAATTTTCGCGCCCGGTGCGACCCTGAAAGCACGGGCGGCGCGCCACGGCCACTCGCAGCGCTTCTTCATCCGAATCAGGCGAGCACCCGGCGCAGGAATCCGAGCAGGACGCGATTGAATTGCGCCGGTCTTTGCAGCGGCGCGAAATGGCTGACGTCTCGCAGCAGAATCAAGTCCGCGCCGGGAATCGTGCGAGCGAGATAGTCGGCGTGCTCAGGCTTGATGAACTCGTCGTGCTCGCTCTGCACGATCGCAACCGGCACGCGGATGCGAGCCAGCTCATGCGCCGGATAATTGGGCTGCGTTCGCATCATTTCGCTGACCGCGCCGACGAACGCGTCGAAGTCGTCCGGTGTCGCCGACAGTTGCGCGTAGTCTTTCGCGTGCCGGCTGAAACAGCGGTCGATCGTCGGTGTCAGCACAAACTCCTTCGTGCCGCTCGGGTCCATGTTGCAGCCGAAGAAGAACACGCCCGCCACCCGCTCAGGGGCAACGATGCCGAGCACCATCGCGACGCACGCGCCGTCGCTCCAGCCCACCATCGCGGCCCTGTCCAGCTGCAACGTGTCCATCACGGCCAGCACATCGGTGGCCATCAACTCGTAGCGGTAAGGTCGCGCGTCACGCGTGCTGCGGCCGTGACCGCGGCTGTCGAGCACCACCACGCGGTGCCCCGCGTCGAGCAGCGGCGCAATCTGATAGCCCCAGTTGCCGCTATGTCCAAGGCCACCGTGCAGCAGCAGCACCGGCGCGCCAGCGCCATACGACGCATACCAGATGCGCGCGTTGTCGTGCTCGACGTAGCCGCTCATGTCCGATGGCGGCAGCGGCGGCGCCCCTTGCGCGGCGAATCGCTCGAGGTCGTCGTCGTGTGAGGCAGTCAAGGGGTGCATCGTGGTCTCCGTTGCGCGAGGGTTCGCTGGTTTGCCGCCATCGCATGGCCACCCGCGTCACAGCCAGCCGAGCCATCGCCACCACGTCGCGGCGAACAGCAGGAGCAGCAGATACCCGCAGATCGTCAGCGCGATGCCGACGCGTGCGAACTGGCGCGCGCTGAACGTGTCCGTGGCGAGGCACACCATGTTTTGCGGCGCGTTGATCGGCAGCATGAAACCGAAGCTGACCACATAGCCGAGCAGCATCGTCATGCCGAGGCGGTTGAAGTCGCCTTGCATGGACTGCAGCACGGAGATCAGGATCGGCAGCATCGCGGAAGTCAACGCGGTGGCGCTCGCGAAACCCAGGTGAATGACGATCAGGAAGGCTGACAGAATCGCAAACGCGGTGAACGTGCTCGCCTGATCGAGGCCGGTGTGATGCGCGACGAGGTCGCCGAGCCACTGGCCGGCGGTCGTGGTGAGCAAGGCCGTGCCGAGGCTGATGCCGACCCCGAAGACGATCACGGTGCCCCATGGAATGCGGTTCTGCACGGTTTTCCAGTCCATTACGCCGATGCGCGGCAACATCAGGATCACGAGGCCCACATAGGTGACGGAGGTGGTATCGAACGGATGCAGCTTGCCTTCCGTCGCCCAGAAGAACAGCAGGCCGATGGCGACGCCGAGCAGGCGCTTTTGCGGACCGGTCATCGAACCGAGTTCGCGCAGCGAGTGCGCGACTGCCTCTTTGCCGCCGGCGATGCTGTCGGCTTCGGGCGGCAGCATTTTCAGCACGATCACGAGCAACACGGCCGACATCACGATCGCCCAGGGCGCGCCGGCAATCAGCCACTCCAGCCACGTGACGCGTGCGCCGAGCATCTTGTCCATGAAGCCGATGGTCAGCAGATTTTGCGCGGCCGCCGTCAGGATGCCGACGTTCCAGATGCTGGTGGCCTGGGCGACCACGATCATGATGCCGGCGGCGATATTCGAGCGCCGGTCGACACCGAACGCCGAGATCACGCCGATCATGATCGGCACGACGCACGCGCTGCGCGCTGTGGCGCTCGGTACCACCAGCGACAGCACGATCGTCACGGCGATCGAGCCGAGCAGAATGCGCCGCGTGGTGGTGCCGATCAACGACAGCGTCACGAGCGCGATGCGCTTGTCGAGACCCGTGATGGTCATCGCCGCGGAGATGAACAGGGCGCCGGTCACCAGCGCGAGCGCCGAATTCGAAAAGCCGGCCAGCGCCATGGTGATGCCCGCCGAGGTGCCGTACAGCACGCTCGGGTCCTTGATGGTCGGCGCGGTGCCGATCAGGAACGCGATCAGCGACGTGATGACGATCGCGCTGGCTTCATACGAGATGGCCTCGGTCAACCAGACGACCACGGCGAACACGAGAATGGCGAGCATGCGGTGCCCGGCAGGCGGCAGCGTCGCGGGCAGCGGCAGCGCCAGCACCACGATCATCGCGACGACGCTCGCGATCAAACCGATCGGCAAACCGCGTTTGGCCGGTGCGGAACCTGCATCGGGTCGAGCTTCGGGTTTCGAGACGTTCATGCTGGTCACTCCTATGGAGGCGTGCTGCTCGTCTGGATCCTTCGTTTCAAACCGTGGCATGGGTGAAGCAAAACCGGCGTGTGTCGCATCACCGGCTTCCGGCCAGCCACCGCGCGTGAACGGCGTGCGCGGCGGCAACTACATCAGTGGCGTCGGCGCTGCTAACGCCGCCCGTCAGGCGCCCGCTTTGCTCAACTCATGCGCGCGCCGCAGCCGTTCGCGGCTGTTGCTCAGATGCATGCGCATCGCGGCACGCGCGTCGTCCGCGTCCTGCCGTTCGATTGCGCGATAAATCATCTGGTGCTCGTTGAGCACGTTGCGCAGCAGCTCGATCTGGTCGAGTTCGGCGATCTCGGCGGAGCCGAGCCGTGTGCGCGGGCTCACCGAGCGGCCGAGCTGGCTGAGCACGTCGAAGAAATAACGGTTGCCGCTGGCACGCGCGATCTGCAGATGAAACTCGATGTCGTGCGCCAGCGTATCGGTGCTGCCGCGCTCGAGTTCGGACTCGAAACGCACCAGCGCCGCCCGAATCTGCTTGAGGTTCTGCTCGGTGCGTCTCGTCGCGGCGAGCGCCGCTGCGGCGGCTTCGACGTCGATGCGAAATTCGATGATGGCCATCACGTCCAGCATGCTGGACAGGTCCGCGGCGGAGAGCTGCATCGGCCTTTCGGCGGCCGGCGCCCGCACGAACGTGCCGATGCCGTGACGCGTCTCGACCACGTTCGCCGCCTGCAGACGCGAGATCGCCTCGCGCACCACGGAGCGGCTCACACTGAGCTGCTTCATCATCGCGACTTCGGTGGGAATGCGGTCGCCGGGCCTCAGGGCGCCGCGGCGAATCTCATCGGAAAGGGTGGCCACCACCTTCTCAGTTAGGCTGCTCATTTTTGTGGCTGGTTGACTAATCGGCTGGAATGCGGACGCTCACGCGCCAATGACAGCGGCCGTGTCGGCCCGGCTATTGCCGCGCTGGCCGACGGCGGTGACGACGATGCCCACCGCCGGATTTCCGCAGAGTATTGCACAGGACTTTACTCGATTCTCGCGCGCCCGGCCGAGCGCTTGTCAGCTATTTCACGGCCCGCGAGAGCATGCGTTGGCGGCAGAAAATTTAGTCATCAGACGTCCGAGCGGAATTGATGTTTCGCGGCCAAAATAGGCTGTTCGATCTGTACATCCGCTATATTTAGCAAGACTATAGCAGGGTAAACACCCAATTGGAGCCGGAAAACAGATCAAGGTAGACTGTCATCGGACAACATAACACGTGACTCACGATGAACTCGCCGCCTCGTCCGGCTGCACCGCATCGCGTTCGATCAAGCCACCGGCGCGGCCGATACTGGAGACAACCTTGACATCTGCTCTCACCACTGCAATCGACCCGTTAGATTCCGCGGTTTCGAAGGTCAAGCGGCATGTACTGCCGCTTTTTCTGATCATGTTCATCGCGAACTACGTCGATCGCGTGAACATCGGCTTCGTGAATGCGCACATGCGGGCGGACCTCGGCATCGGCGCGGCGGCGTACGGCCTGGGCGCCGGCCTGTTCTTCATCGGCTATGCGCTGTTCGAGGTGCCGTCGAACGTGTTGATGCAGAAGTACGGCGCGCGTGCATGGCTCACCCGCATCATGGGCACGTGGGGGCTGGTCGCGGCGGCCATGGCGTTCGTGTGGAACGACACCTCGTTCTACGTGCTGCGCTTTCTGCTCGGCGTTGCCGAAGCCGGCTTCTTTCCCGGCGTGGTCTATTACTTCACGCAGTGGCTACCGCAGAAAGAACGCGGCAAGGCCGTGGCGATCTTCCTGTCCGGCTCGGCCCTCGCTTCTGTGTTGTCGGGTCCGATCACCGGCGCGCTGCTGTCCATTCGCGGATTCGGCCTGCAAGGCTGGCAGTGGATGTTCCTGATTGAAGGCGGCTTTTCGATCCTGTTGTGCGGCGTCAGCTGGATACTGCTGAAATCGCATATCCGCGACGCGACGTGGCTCACCGCTGAAGAGCAGACCGTGCTTGCGCGGTCGATCGCGATGGAGCAGGCCGAACGCGACACGCACGGCGGCGCGCACCTGCCGGCCATGAAGCTGCTGAAGGACCCGCAGATTCTGCTGTTCTGCTTCCTCTACTTCGCGATCCAGCTGACCATTTATGCGGCCACCTTCTGGCTTCCGACCATCATCCGCAAGATGGGTGGACTCTCCGACTTCGAGGTCGGCATGCTCAACGCGATTCCGTGGCTGATTGCGATGGTCGCGATGTATTGCTTTGCCTTGCTGTCGGCGAAATGGCGCTTTCAGCAGGCATGGCTGGCCGTGGCGCTGGTCATCGCGGCGTGCGGGCTGTTCGCGTCGACTTCGGGCAATCCGGTTCTGTCGTTCGTGGCGATCTGTTTTTCGGCGATCGGCTTCAAGGCGGCATCGTCGCTGTTCTGGCCGATTCCGCAGGGCTACCTCGATGCACGCGTGGCCGCCGGGGTGATTGCGCTGATCAACTCGGTCGGCAACCTCGGCGGGTTCTTCGCGCCGGCCACGTTCGGTTATCTGCAGCAGCATACCGGCTCGATTACCGGTGGCCTGTATGGGCTCGGCGTGGCCTCGCTGCTCGCGGCGGCGGCCGGTTTTCTCACGCGCAATCGGCGCGGCGATCGCAACATGCTGCCGGATCCGTTGCACAGCAAGGCCCATTGACTACACTGACGTCCACCACGGCCGATCACAGGTCTCGCGCTTCTCAGTTTTCATCCGGCACAGGTAGGGAACGCGATCGCAGGTTGCGATGCGTTCCACCCGCCGGTTCGCTACTCCATGGATCTTATTGTCATGTCCACGACACCTTTTGAATCGAACGCTACGCCGATCGTTACCGAGCTGCGCGTCGTGCCGGTCGCCGGCCGCGACAGCATGCTGATGAATCTGAGCGGTGCGCATGGCCCGTTCTTCACGCGCAACATCGTCATCCTGCGCGACAGTGCGGGTCACACCGGCGTCGGTGAAGTGCCGGGCGGCGAGAGCATCCGCAGGACGATCGACGACGCGCGGCCATTCGTCGTCGGTCAGTCGATCGGCAATTTGCAAGCTGTCCTGAACAAGGTGCGCACGCAATTCGCGGATCGCGACGCCGGCGGCCGCGGCCTGCAGACCTTCGATCTGCGCACCACCATTCACGCCGTGACCGCGCTCGAAGCCGCGCTGCTCGACCTGCTCGGCCAGCACCTGGGTGTGCCGGTCGCGGCTTTGCTCGGTGAAGGCCAGCAGCGCGATGAAGTGGAAATGCTGGGCTACCTGTTCTATATCGGTGACCGTGACAAGACCGATCTGCCCTACGCGAGCGGCGCCGATGGCCGCGACGACTGGGAGCGCGTGCGCACCGAGCAGGCGCTGACCCCTGAAGCCGTCGTGCGGCTGGCCGAGGCGGCGCACGCACGCTACGGTTTCAACGATTTCAAGCTCAAGGGCGGCGTGCTGCCCGGCGACGCCGAAATCGAAGCGGTGACCGCGCTCGCCGAACGCTTCCCCGACGCGCGTGTGACGCTCGACCCGAACGGCGCCTGGTCGCTGGCCGAAGCGGTGCGCCTGTGCCGCGACCAGCACCACGTGCTCGCGTATGCGGAAGATCCGTGCGGCGCGGAGAACGGTTATTCCGGCCGCGAGGTGATGGCCGAATTCCGCCGCGCGACCGGCTTGCCGACGGCGACCAACATGATTGCCACCGACTGGCGCCAGATGGGTCACGCGATCCAGTTGCAGTCGGTCGACATTCCGCTCGCCGATCCGCATTTCTGGACCATGCAAGGCTCGGTGCGCGTCGCGCAGATGTGCAATGACTGGGGCCTCACGTGGGGCTCGCATTCGAACAATCACTTCGACATTTCGCTCGCGATGTTCACGCACGTGGCCGCCGCGGCACCGGGCAAAATCACGGCGATCGACACGCACTGGATCTGGCAGGACGGTCAGCGTCTGACGCGCGAGCCGCTGCGGATCGTCGGCGGCAAGGTCAAGGTGCCGCAGGCGGCAGGCCTCGGGGTCGAGCTGGACATGGACCAGATCGAGAAGGCGCATGCGCTGTATCAGCAACATGGCCTGGGCGCACGCGACGACGGCGTGGCGATGCAATACCTGATTCCGAACTGGAAGTTCGATAACAAGCGGCCGTGTCTGGTGCGTTGAAATCGGAGTGAGCAGGCCGGCGACGCGCGGAGCCGCGCCTGGTTGCCTGCGTTCGACGCCGCTCGCGCGACGGCGTCGAAGCGGCCGATGCGTCACTCAGCAGCACTCAACCGCGCTGGAACATGACCTGTCAGATCCGCTGCACCAGCAACGCCGTCGCCAACGATGCCACGGCGGTCAACCACCGGCCGATATGAATCGACTGCACCAGCGCATCGCGTGCAGCGCTCAGTGTCACTCAGCAGCACTCAACCGCGCCGGAACACGACCTGCGAGATCCGCTGCACCAGCAACGCCGCGGCCAGCGATGCAACGGCGGTCAACCACACGCCGATATGAATCGACTGCACTAGTGCATCGCGCGCCGTATCGATCAACGCGAGCGTATCCAGCCCCGACGATTTCATATCCGCGATCAGCTTCAGGCGCGACGCTTCATCGATCAGGATGCGCAGATCGACGAAGCGCGGCCGCCATTGCGACGCGGCCGGCTCGCCGAGCACGCTGATCGTGCGTGTCACCACATTGCGGTAGTGATGCGAGACCACGGTCGCGACGATGCTCGTGCCGAGCATGCCGCCGACCATGCGCGTCGACTGCAACAGCGCGGTCGTAATGCCGAAGCGTTCGCGCCCGGCGATCTCCTGACCGAACACATTCAGATTGTTGAGGATGAAGCCGAGGCCGATGCCGACCGCGGCCATCGGCAATACGATCCGCAGGCGCGGCGTGTCGGGATTCGCGAACGCCAGCGCGATCGATGCGAACAGCAGCAGCCCGAAGCCAATCGACAGAATCCGCGTGGGCTTCCTCATGTGAATCACGATGCGCGTATTCAGCACGCTGCCGAGCGCGATGCATGCGGCGATCGGCGTGGCGATCAGGCCGGCCTGCTGCGGCGACAGTCCGAAGCCGCCTTGCAGCAACAGCGGCGCGAAGAAGATCAGCGAAAACATCACGAAGCCGGACAGCATGCCGAGGGTGAACAGCGTCACCAGTTGCGGATTCTTGAACAGGTCGAGCGGAATGATGGGATGCGTGGCGCGCTTTTCGCAGATGAACAACGCGATCGCCCCGGCGATCACGCATACCGCCAGCACGAGATTGCCGCCGGTCAACCCCTGTTTCGGCACCGCTTCGATGACGACCTGCAAACCGGCAAGCACCGCGGCGACCAGCGCCGCGCCGAGCCAGTCGATCTTCACTTCGCCTTCGTGCGGACGCCGGAAGCTCGGCAGATGCATCCAGATGAAGTAGAGCGCCGCCGCGCCGACCGGCAGGTTGATCAGGAAAGTCGAGCGCCAGCCCCAGTGCTCGCTCATCCAGCCGCCCAGCGACGGTCCGGCGGCAGTGCCGATGCCGTATGCGGCGGCCATCACCACCTGCCAGCGAACCCGTGCGCGCGGATCGGGGAAGAGATCCGGGATCGATGCGAACGCGGTGCCGACCATCATCCCGCCGCCGACCCCTTGCAGGCCGCGTGCGATCACGAGAAACAGCATGTCGTTCGCGACACCGCACAGCACCGACGCCGCCGTGAACGTGATCACCGCGGCGATCACAAAACGCTTGCGGCCGAAGTAGTCGCCGAGCCGCCCGAAAACCGGCACCGTCACCACCGACGCCAGCAAGTAGGCACTGGCGATCCACGCGAAGTATTCGAAGCCATGCAACTCGGCGACGATGGAAGGCAACGCGGTGCTGACGACCGTCTGGTCGAGGGCGACCAGCATATTGACAAGACCGATGCCGAGCATCGCGAACAGGGCGTTTCGAAAGGGCAGGGCAGTGGCAGTCGGATTCACGTATCTGGCAAACGGCTGTTCGGAATGGGCACTGCGCGGCAGAACGCAGATCAGGGTCTTGACGATGGGAGTCTTACAGTTGTCTGACCTCCTGAGGTGATTATACGGGTTTCCCCTTATCCAGGACGACTTCTCATGCGCACAAGGCAAAGAAGCCGCGCTACGAGGGCACGGCACGTCGGTTGAGCGGCGATGCAACGCCGATTCAGCGTCGATACAACGCCAACGAGCGACAGAGATACGATCTCCGCGACTCGGCGTGACGAACATGGTAATTTTCGTTCCCGGTACACATCGATCGATGTCCTTGTGGAGGATTCCCACCTGCGCCGCGCTCCGACCTTTTCGCTCGACACCACGCCTTGCAAGCGGACCGCGCCCGTGCGGGCTGCGGCCCGCGTTCGCCGCGTGGCGCTGCGCTCTTGCGCAGGTATCGTCGCCGCCGCATCGCTGTTTTGCACAACTAACGTTGCGGCAGCGGACGCGAGCGCCGGCTTCGTGTCGCTGTATGGCGTGCTGGACACCAGCATCGAAGTCACCGACCCCGGCTCCGGGTGGACGCCGCGCATGGACTCCGGCGCCTATCGCGGCTCGCGATTCGGGCTGCACGGTTCGGAGCCGATCGGCGCCGGCACGGCGATCGTGTTCACACTGGAAAACGGCTTCAGCTCTGCCGACGGTACGTTGCAAACGCCCGGTGTGCTGTTCAACCGCCAGGCGTGGATCGGTGCGCGCGGCGCATGGGGCGAGCTGCGCTTCGGCCGCCAATACTCGCCGATCTACATCCCGTTCAAAGGCAATCTCGATGCGTTCGGCGCCGGCACGATCGCGTCCGGACTCAACAATTTTTCGAAGATCACGCCTTATGCCAGTAACGCGCTCGCGTATCTGTCGCCGCCGGTTGGCGGCTTCAGCGCGACCCTCATGATGGCGACGCGCGATCCGTCGGAGAATGACGGCAATGGGATCGACGGCTATTACGTTACCGCCGAATACCAGATCGACGCACTACGGCTGCTCTTCGCGCGACAGCAAACGCACGGCGCAGGCGCGCTGCGGGCCCATCTCGGCGGCGCGAGCTACGCGTTCGGCAGCGTCGACGTGTGGCTCGCTTTCTTCAACGGCGACGGCGGCACGCCGCTCTATCACGGCGCGGGCGGTTCGCTGTCGGCTCAATACAGCTTTTCGGCGCATGCGCGGGCGTCGGTCGGCTATGCGCATGTGCGCGACTATGCCACTGCGGGCGCGAGCGCCGATCAGTTCAGCGCGGCATTCGAATACGACTTCTCGCGCACGCTGCTGCTGTATTTCAGCGCTGCCTATCTGGCGAATCACGACGACGCCCGCTTCACGCTGCGCGGCGTCAACGTGGTCGGGCTGCCGGTCGCCTATCCCGGCGCGCCCGTCGCAGGCGTGCAACTCGGCGTGATTCAGCGATTCTAGTCAGCGCGGCGCTGGACGGTCGCGCCTGTTGTCTCAACCAGGATTACTATCACTGCACACCTCTCAACCGTTGTTGCCGGACTCTTCAAAAAGGAGTCAATCATGGATCGCAATGATGTCACGAAGAAAATCCTCGCCGCGAAGGTTGCTGGCAAGCTGACGTGGGCCGAGATCGCCGCGGAGATCGGCAAGAGCAAGGAGTGGACAACCGCCGCGCTGCTCGGTCAGATGACGCTCGATGCAAAAGAGGCTGGCGTCGCCCGCGAACTGTTCGACCTCACCGATGAAGAAACCGCGTGGTTGCAAATCGTCCCGTACAAAGGTTCGCTGCCGACCGCGGTGCCGACCGACCCGCTGATCTATCGCTGGTACGAGATCGTCAATGTGTACGGCACCACGATCAAGGAGTTGATCCATGAGGAGTTCGGCGACGGCATCATGAGCGCGATCGACTTTTCGCTGGATATCCAGCGCGAGCCGAATGCGAATGGCGACCGGGTGCGGGTGGTGCTCAGCGGCAAATTCCTGCCCTACAAGTCGTATTGATCGCGTCATCCGGCCAGCGCAAGCGGCACGCCCGGCAGACTGCATGCGCTCGATCGCGAAGCGGGTCGTTCATGCGCGCCGTGCAACGCTGCGGCGCGTCGGCAGAACTCACCGCACTGGCGCTATGCTAGCGGGCTTTTCCCACACCCAGGAGCAACCGATGAAGCAGCCAGCAGGATCGATGATCACGTTTAACCGCCCCGATGGCGAGCAGGTTCAGGGCTATCTGGCGAAGCCGCAAAAGCAGGCGGGCGCGCCCGCCGTCGTCGTGATTCAGGAATGGTGGGGCTTGAACGAGCAGATTCGCGGCGTGGCGGACCGCCTCGCGCAGGCTGGCTATTTCGCGCTGGTGCCCGATCTGTACCGTGGCAAATCGACGGTGGAAGAGGAGGAGGCGCACCATCTGATGAGCGGGCTCGATTTCGGCGACGCCGCGACGCAGGACGTGCGCGGCGCGGTCCAGTATCTGAAGCAGCACGCGGCGAAGGTCGCCGTGACTGGCTTTTGCATGGGCGGTGCGCTCACGTGGCTCGCGCTGTGCAACGTCCCGGAGCTGTCGGCCGGTGCGGTGTGGTACGGTTTCCCGCCGCTCGAGTACATCGACGCGTCCAGAATCAAGGTGCCGGTGCTCGGTCACTGGGCTTCGCAAGACGCGTTCTTCGCCGCTGAAACGGTCGATGCATTGGAGAAGAAGCTGACCGAGGCCAACGTCGATATCGAGTTCCACCGCTATCTGGCGCATCACGCGTTCGCGAACGAGACGGCCGTCGGGCCGGGCCGTATCGCCGGAACGCAGTTCGATGCGGTCTGGTCGCAGCAAGCGTGGGACCGCACATTGACGTTCTTCGGTCGCACGTTGTGGAAGTAATGAGCGTTGCGGTGTGCCGGCACGTTTGCGCGACACACCGCAAAGCGTCCGGACAATCCGCACCGCAATGACGCACATCAGGCTCGGAGCTTCGAGCCGCCGTCCACACGCAGCGGTTCACCAGTAAAAGCCAGCGCGCGGTGTCCGACGCGAGCAAGACCACTGCGCCGCCGATATCGGCGGGTCGCGCCACGCGCTTCAATGCCAGCATGTTCAGCGTGACTTCGCGCCCTGCGTCGGTGTTCGCGAAGTTCGTCGGACATGTCCATTTCGACGACGCCCGGCGCGACCGCATTCACGCAAATGCCGCATTCACCGAGGGCGAATGTCAGGCCGTCGTGATAACCGGTGTGTGTTGATCGCAGTCACCGCTCGCGCTCGCGCAATCGCCTGCAAAATCGCACTCACCGCGCAATTGCCATGAAGCGTTCCAGTGCAAAAGTCCCATCCGATCTGCTGGCGGCGTATCGATTCGTTAACCTATACTCGTCTCACTCTGTAAGGCCGCCTGTTTGTCGTCAATACCAACGAGACGGAGCCTCACATGTCTGTAGCGATCCGGAATGCAGCCCTTGCGTTGCTGACATGCTTCACGTTGGGCATCGCGGTCCATGCACATGGCGGTTCGAAATGCGACGACAGATGCGACGCACGCGGTCAGCTCCTCGATCAACACGTGTCGTTGCGGCTCAGCGCCGGGGCGCTCTCGACGCTGCTCACGTCAACCGCGTCCGGCCGGCAATTCGCGCAAATCGCCGGCGCGCCTCTTTGCGACATCGAGATCGTGTACTTCCGCTATCGCACCATCGGTGGCGCGGGCGAACCCACCAATGCGAGCAGCGCACTGATGATTCCGTCCGGAAGTCCGGCCGCGTGCAGTGGCCCGCGTCCGCTGATGATCTACGCGCACGGCACCACCGCATACCGCAATTACAATCTCGCCGACATCACGCAAACCGACCCGGGCAACCGCGACGGCGCCGGAGAGGGCCTCAGCGTCGCCGCGATGTACGCGGCGCAAGGCTATATCGTGGTGGCGTCGAACTATGCGGGCTACGCCGGCTCGGACCTCCCGTACCACCCATATCTGAACGCCGACCAGCAATCCGCCGATGTGATCGATGCGCTGCGCGCGGCGCGCCGCGTGCTGGACGATGGCAACGCGCGACACGCGACGCGCGAAAGCGGCAAGCTGTTCGTCACTGGTTATTCGCAGGGCGGCTTCGTGGCCATGGCGACGCATCGGGCGTTGCAGGCGGCCGGCGTCAGCGTGACGGCGGCCGCGCCAGGGTCGGGTCCGTATGCGCTCGCCGCTACAGCCGACGCGCTGATCCAGGGCGAGGTCAACCTCGGCTCGACGCTCTTCACAGTCCTGACTGTGACGAGCTATCAGCGCGCCTACGAGAATATCTATCGCAAGCCGGGCGACTTCTACGAGGCGGCTTATGCGCCCGGTATCGAAAGTCTCTTGCCGAGCGTGCAACCGCTGAACGCGCTATTCGCCGCGGGCAAGCTGCCTTCGACGCAACTCTTCAGCAGCACGCCTCCAGCGCCGCAATTCGCCTCGATGACGCCGCCAATCGCGCCGCCGCTGCAGCCGCCGGTGTTGACGCCGGTGTTCGCCGCCGGTTTCGGCAACGCGAACCTCGTGCGCAATGCTTACCGTCTGACACTTCTCGAAGATGCCGCCGCCAATCCCGACGGCGCGTTCCCCAACACGACGGTGGCGCTGACGCCGGCAGCGCATCCGCAGCATCCGCTGCGTCAGGCATTCAAGCGCAACGACCTGCGCAACTGGCAGCCGCATGTGCCGGTGCTGCTGTGCGGCGGCGGCGCGGACCCCACGGTGTACTTCTTCAACGCGCGCATCGAGCAGGCGTACTGGCTGAGCGCCAAAGTTCCGGTGGGCCTCACCTCGGTGCTGGATGTGGACTCGTCGGTTGCCGGCCCCGACGATCCGTATGCACCGATCAAGCAGGGTTTCGCCAGCGCCAAGGCGACGCTCGCGAGCCAGGCCGTCGCGGGCGGCGCGACCGACGGCGGTGCATCCGCGGTGTTGCAGGCCTATCACGGCGAACTGGTCGCGTCGTTCTGCATGGTCGCCGCGCGCACCTTCTTCGCCAACTTCTGAAGTCGCGTTGCGAGGCGGGCTGGCGAATGCGAGTGCGCGTCTGCGTGCACCATGGGCTTACCCGAATCGTGAAGTTTTCCCCGCCTGCGGCTATCATGCGCGGATGACGAAACCGACGGAGACAACGTGACGACCGACTCCGCAGCGACGCATGCAGCCGCTACCGGTTGCGTCTATAACCACTTCGATACGCGCCACGCGGCACCGCGCGATCAGTTGCTCGCATGGCGAGACCGACTCGATCATTTCCTCGACGTGCCGATCTCGCGCCGGGGACTGGCCGATGGCTTCAGCGGCACGATCGACAGCTATCGCGTTGGCGATCTCGCCTTCATGGACTGCCGGACCGATCCGGTTTCGCAAACGCGCTCGGTCGCGCGCATTTCGACGGATTCGGTCCGTCAGTTGGTGTTTCACGTGGCCGTCGAAGGCACGCTTGAAACGGGCACGGGCCTGTATCCGAAACGCACGGCGCTGCAGTCCACCCCGGGCATCCTCGCGCTCGATATGAACCAGCCGATGCGGATGACGCGCAGCGCCTGCCGTGTGCTGGCGTTTTTTCTGCCGCGCGAGTTGGTGGAGTCGGTGTTGCCCGAAGCGGAATCGATTCATGGCAGCGTGGTCGACTATCGGTCGCCGCTCGGGCGGTTGATCCCGGGGCATCTCGCCAACCTGTGCAAGCAATTGCCCACGATGAGCCCGCACGACGCGTACGACGCGATACATACCTGTGCAATGCTGATTGCGGCGGCCTTCGGCAAGGACAAGGGCTTGAGCGGCAATGCGCGGGCAGCGGCGCGCACTGCGATGTTCGCGACGGCGCGCCGCTACATCGACGCCAATCTCGGGCAGCCGGATCTCACGCTCGAAAACGTGCTCGCCGTATCGCAACTGTCGCGGCCCACGCTGTATCGACTGTTCGAATCCGAAGGCGGACTGGCCGCCTATATTCGCAATCGCCGGCTGCGGGAAGCCGCCGACGAACTGCACCGCTATCCGCGCAAAGCGATCGTCGAGGTCGCTTATGGTTTGGGGTTCAATAGCGCGTCGGATTTCAATCGCGCGTTTCGTCGTGCTTACGATATGTCGCCGAGCGATTTCCGGACGCTGACGCGATAGTCACGCAGACCATTGGCCAGTGTCCCGCGTGCAATATCGCGCTACGACGACAACCAGCCGCGGCCGATCGGCCAGGCCAGCAGCTTGCGATACACGATGACGAGGCCGCGCGTCAGGTTTGTGCCGAGCGGTCGCCATAGTGGCGCGATCAGCCCGAAGGAGATGAATGCCACGACCACGGCGCCCGCCATGTCGAGCGGAAAATGCACGCCGACAAACACGCGTGCCCAGGCCACCGCGAGACCGGCCAACAGGATCACGACGCCATGCCGCCTCTCGCCACTGAGCAGCAAGGTCAGCGCGATGCACGCGAACAGCGTCCCATGGTCGCTGGGGAATGATGAGTCCGGCGCGTGCTCGACGAACGTGTGGCCGATGCCCATCATGAACGGCCGCGGATGCTGCCAGACGAGGCCGATCAGCTGATTGAGGCCGAGCGCGAACCCGCTCACGGCGCTGGCATGCACGGCTGTTTCGCGGCGCTGTTCGACGCCGGACAGCCACATCGCGATCAATGACAGTGGCACCAGATAGATCACGTAATCGGCGCTGAAGCGCGCCATGTCGATTAGCCATGCCGGTGTCGACGGCGTGGCGTTGATCATCAGGAAGAGCGCCTGGTTGAACGCTTCGAGTGTACTCATGCGGTGGGCTGTTTGAATGGACGTGAGTCGATGTCGATCGATATTAACAGCCGAAACTTATGACATGCTTAGCCGCCCCATTGATGGGCGGCTCGCGCTCGGCCCGTGTAAGCTGTCGGCACGAACGGTCAACCGCCCACTGACTGTGCTTCGGCAATGCAGGCGCTGCAGCGTGGCCTATCAAGCAAAGGAGAGAGAAACGTGGTGAAGATCGATGCGGACCGCTTGCTCAACGACCTCAAGCGGCTACGCAGCTTCGGCGCGACCGGGCCCGGCGTGGTCCGGCTGGCGCTCTCGCCGGTGGATCTGGCGTCGCGCGAATGGCTCGTCGGACGAATGACGGAGGCCGGACTTGATGCTCGCATCGACGCGGTGGGCACTGTGTTCGGGCGCTCGCGCAAAAGTGGCCCGGCGCTTGTGATCGGCTCTCACACCGATACGCAGCCGACGGGCGGTTGGCTCGACGGCGCGATGGGCGTGATCTACGGACTGGAGATCGCACGTGCCCTCGCGGAAAACGATGCGACGAAGCATCTGGCCGTGGACGTCGCATCGTGGATCGACGAAGAAGGCACCTTTTCCGGTTTGCTCGGCAGCCGCAGCTTCGTGGGCGATAGCATCGATGAGTCGATTCGCGGCGCGACGAATCGTCAAGGGCAGCGACTTGCCGACGTGCTCGACGCCGCCGGATTGGCCGGAAGGCCGCGAGCGCGCTTCGAACCCGGCCGGCAGGTTGCGTATCTCGAGCCGCATATCGAGCAGGGCGGCCGGCTCGAAGCCGCTGGACAAGCCATTGGCGTCGTCACCACGATCGTCGGACTGCGTGAGCTGCGCTTGCGCTTCACGGGGCAGCGTAATCATGCCGGCACCACGCCGATGGCGATCCGGCGCGACGCTGGCGCGGCCTTGGTCGCCTTCATCGCGAGGATGAACGACGCGTTCGCGCAACTCGCGGATGCCGATACCGTGTGGACGGTGGGGCGCATCGAGCTCGACCCGGGCTCGCTGAGCGTGGTGCCGGGCGCGGCCGACATGTATCTGCAGTTCCGCGACGCGAATGCCGTGCGCTTGCAGGCGATGCAAGCGAGGCTTGCCGAACTGGTGCGGGACTTCAATGCGCAAGGTGGAGTGAGCGTCGAGCTGACGAGCATCGATGAGCCGATGGAACCGGTCAGCATGGACGCCGCGCTCGCGGAACATCTCGCCAGAGCCGCCGAGGCCGTCGCGCCAGGGAAATGGCTGCGCATGCCGAGCGGGGCCGCACACGACGCCCAGGTGATCGCGCGTTGCATGCCGGCCTGCATGCTGTTCGTGCCGAGCATCGGCGGCGTGAGTCACGACTTCATCGAGGATACGGCCGAGGAGCACATCGTCCTCGGCTGCCAGGTCGCGGCCACGGCTGCGGCCGCGATTCTGCAGGAACAGTGGGCGAGACGCCCGTAATCGACGTCGGCGGTGCATTCGATCAAACCACCGGCGCTGTCATGCGCGTGGCTGCTGATGCATCGTCGAGATCGGCCGCGAGCAGCGCGCCGCGTATCGCGTCAGTGGCCGAACAGCGAAGCTTGCGTCCCATGACTCGGCGCATGGCGCGCGGGCTTCGCATGAGTCTTCGCATCGACGGCGCGCGTTTGGGTTGGCGCCGTAGTATTCGGCGCCGCTTCCAGCGAAGTCTGCCCAGCTTCCAGCGACAGCAGAAACATCTTGTTGGCCAATCCGCCGGCGAATCCGGTCAATTCGCCGGACGCGCCGATCACACGATGACACGGCGCGACGATCGAGATCGGATTCCTGCCGTTCGCCGCACCGACTGCCCGCACCGCGTTGACATTGCCGATCTGCCGCGCGATCTCCGCGTAGCTTCGTGTCTGGCCGAACGGGATGGTCAATAGTGCTTGCCATACTTTCTTCTGGAAGTCCGTGCCGTGAAACTCGAGCGCAAGATCGAATCCGTGCCGCGTGCCGGCGAAGTACTCGTTCAATTGCCGTTCGGTTTCGATCAGCACAGCGCGGTCATTCGCTTCGACCAATTCGCCGACGCGCACCCGGTTCGGCTTGTCGTTTTCCCACAGAATCGCGGCGAGGCGCTCGCCGTTGGCTACGAGCTTCAATTGGCCGACGGGTGACTCCATCAACTTGTATGCGTACGTCACTTTGTTTGGCTCCCGAGCTGGTTGGAGGTGAAGAGGCGCGCGATGCGGGTCTGCGAATCCGCGCTGAACGCGCTGATATCCGACAGTGTGAACCGCGTGCTGTCTGAACACGCTCCAGATCTTGCTGTCTCATTCGTGTCGAAGCATTCTGGCCGGTAAACGGCCGGTCTGTCACTGTACAACCCTTTTCGATTCCATTCACGAAAGTTATCGGCGTTGCCTTGAGTCGGACATCGACATGTCCGGACTGATTTGCGTCGGAAGAACGTTGCGACCGCAGCGGGCCTGCGACTCAGTAGAATCCATAGCTTGGGTACGATGTGCACCGCTCTACCTGGACCTCTTCTACCACTGTGACGACGACATTAGAACAACTGCGGGCCGGACAATTGACGGGTACGCGCCAGCTCAGGCTGACAGGCGGCCTGAGCGAATTTCCGCGCGAGATTTTCGATCTGGCCGACACGCTGGAAGTCCTCGACCTGTCGGGTAATGCGCTCTCGACGCTGCCCGACGACCTGCCGCGACTAAGCAAACTGCGCATCCTTTTCGCGTCCGACAATCCATTCACCGAGTTGCCGCAAGTGCTCGGCCAGTGCACGCAACTGAGCATGATCGGTTTCAAGGCGAACCGCATCCGTGAGGTATCCGGCAATGCGCTGCCACCGCGATTGCGCTGGCTGATCCTCACTGACAACGAGATCGAGGCGTTGCCTGCCCAGATCGGCGGCTGCACGCAATTGCAGAAGTTGATGCTGGCAGGCAACCGGCTGCGCATGCTACCCGACGAATTGGCGGCGTGCTCGCGGCTCGAACTGCTGCGTCTCGCTGCGAACCAGTTCGAAGAACTGCCGCGCTGGTTGCTGCGCCTGCCGCGGCTTTCCTGGCTGGCATACGCGGGCAATCCATTTAGCGCGGCGCTGGAGACGGCCGCACTGAGCGATGCGCCGATCCCGGAGATTCGGTGGGACCGGTTGAAGCTCGAACAGACCTTGGGCGAGGGCGCGTCCGGTGTGATCTATCGTGCGGCGCTCGCGGCCGATCGCGACGACAATGGCGGCGATGGCGATGGCGATGGCGATGGCGATGGCGATGGCGATGGCGATGGCGATGGCGATGGCGATGGCAATGGCAATGGCGATGGCGATGGCGATGGCGATGGCGATGGCAATGGCAATGGCAATGGCAATGGCAATGGCAATGGCAATGGCAATGGCGCGCCGCGCACGGTCGCCGTCAAGTTGTTCAAAGGCGCGGTGACCAGTGACGGCCTACCGGACTGCGAAATGGCCGCTTGCATTCGAGCCGGCGACCATGCGAACCTGATCCCGGTGGCCGGAAAGGTGAAGGATCATCCGGCCGGCACGCACGGTCTCGTGATGGAGCTGATCGATCCGCGCTTCACGAACCTTGCGGGTCCGCCGAGCCTCGCGTCATGCACGCGCGACATTTACGACGCCGGCACACGTTTCGATGTCGGCACCGTGTTGGGCATCGCGTATGGCATTGCAGCCGCGGCGAGTCATCTGCACCGGCGCGGCATCATGCATGGCGATCTGTACGCGCACAATATCCTGCATGGCGGCGAGGGGCACGCGCTGTTGGGCGACTTCGGCGCGGCGTCGTTCTATGCCGCTGACAATAGCGACGTCGGCGTTGCGCTGCAGCGCGTGGAAGTGCGCGCGTATGGTTGTCTGCTCGAAGAGTTGCTTGACCGTTGCGACACACTGCATGCACACGCGCAGATAGCGGCGGCGCTCATTGCGCTGAAAGACCGCTGCCTGAGCGAAGCGATCGACAGCCGGCCGCTGTTCGATGAAGTCGCCGCGGTTGTGTCGACGCTGAGGAGCAATTGATGGCCGGTGCGTATAGACCGGCGCATGGCCGGTGGCTCGATGTGCGTTCGCGCGAACGCGGCGCGGTCATTGGACAGTGTGGTCCAGAAGGAGAGATCCGATGAAGCGGAATATGCGCCGCCGCGTGCTGCTTGCCGGCGCGCTGGCCGCCGCCGGGCTGGGCGGGACGACACGTGTCGGCGCGCAGCCGGTTGGCAATCCGAAGATCGCGCTCGTCCTGAAGTCACTCGCGGATCCGTTCACGGTGGCGATGATCAATGCCGCGAAGAATTACCAGCAACATTACGCGTCGCAATTCAGTTTGACGATTCGCGGAACGGCCAGACAGACCGACACGGCCGTGCAGATCCGGATGGTCGGCGAGATGATCGCGGCGAAGATGGATGCGATCGTGGTGGCGCCGACCGACTCGAAGGCGCTGACTGCCGTGATGGCGCGCGGGATTCGGGCCGGCATCATCATGATCACGATCGATAATCCGCTCGACGATGCGTCGCTGGCGGCGGCCGGCATTTCCGTGCCGTTCGTCGGCCCGAACAATCGCAAGGGCGCGATGCTGGCGGGCAACTATCTCGCCGAGCGGCTCAAGCCGGGCGATCAGGTCGGGATCATCGAAGGTGTTTCGGTGGACCGCAATGCGCAGCAACGCACAGCCGGCAGCAAGGACGCGATGGACGCGGCCGGCGCGCAGATCGTCGCGATCGAGTCTGGCAATTGGGACTACACAAAGGGGCGCGACGTTGCATCGAAGATGCTCAACGAGCATCCACAGATTCGCGCGCTGCTATGCGGCAACGACAACATGGCGATGGGCGCGGTCGACGCGATTCGCGACGCGGGCCGAAGCGGGGGCGTGTATGTCACCGGCTATAACGCCAGCGATGCGATCAAGCCATTGCTCGCCGATGGCCGTGTGCTCGCAACGGTCAATCAGTTTGCCGACCGGCAAGCGGTATTTGGCATCGATGCGGCGTTAAAGGCAGTGACCGAGCAGCGCAAGCAGCGCGAGCTGTCGGCGGTGATTGAAACACCGCTGCAATTGGTGACGGCGGGGAATCGGTGAAGGTCGAGGTTGATTGCACGTCCAAGCTAATCTCGGTCAATTGAATCAGGGTCTTTATCGAGACACTCAGGGCGCTTGCATGAAAGGAGCGGGACATGATGGTGCGGGGCGGATGGAGGAAGATGCCATCCGCCCCGTTTGTTTTTCTTGGCAATCATGGATCGCGCACCCGCTAACAAAAAGTGCCATTGAATCTAACTTTTATGCAGGGACGCGTGACTCATCCTCCAATATCGTTCGCTCATTGACCGACTATGCGGACATCGCGATGGCGCCAGCCACCAACGCCCGCGTCGGCATAAATAGCGCCAATAAATATTTCAAGGAGACCCGGCACGGTACCGCTCGCCACTGGTCCAGTGGCACGTCGTGTCGTTATACGCCGGCGCATCGAGCGCCGGCTCCACTTGACAGAGTGACACATGAAACTGGTCCATCAACTCCCGCTGGCGTTGGGCGTCGCGTTGCTTGTGGCATCCGCTGCTGGACTCTTCGGGGTGCTCCAGATGAACGATGCCGCAAACACGTACCAGCGGATCATCGAAGTGGATGGAGCTCAGGCACGTCAGGTCGCCGATGCACTGGTCTCGTTCAAGAACCAGGTGCAAAACGGCAAGGACATCCTGCTGCGCGGCAAGAACCCCCAACAGCTTGACAAGTATTGGAGCGCCTTCGAGAAATACGAGCAGGCTTCACAGGCCGTCACGGAAAAACTCGCGCTCGAGTTGCCGCCCGGCGAAGCGCACGCGAAGATCGAGCGATTCAACACACTTCACAAGGCGATGGGGCAGTCGTACCGCAAGGCGCTCGAGCAGTTCAAGGCCTCGGGATTCGATGTTGCCGTCGGCGATCAGGCGATGGATGGAATCGACCGGGAACCGGCCATCCTGTTGCGCGAATCCGGCAGCAAGATCGTCGAGCAGGCTGCCGCTGCGATTGTCGAGGCGAAGAGGAAGCAGACTCGCGCGCTCGTGGCGAGCTTCGGTGCAATGGCGCTCACCCTGCTCGCGGGCGTTGCCGGCGCCATCGTGTTTTCGCGTGCGATGACACGCAAGCTTGGCGGTGAGCCCGACGACGCACGCGAGGCGGCGCGTCGGATAGCGACGGGCAAGCTCGACGTCGATCTGCGTGTACGGCCGGGCGACACGGATAGCCTGATGGCGGCCATGCAGGCGATGACCGTTTCGCTCGCCGACATCGTCGGGCAGGTGCGCAACAGCAGCGATTCGATCGCGACCGGCTCGGCGCAGATCGCATCCGGTAACGCCGACCTGAGCCAGCGCACAGAAGAACAGGCGAGCGCGCTGCAGGAGACCGCCGCGGCGATGGAACAGCTCAGCGCCACCGTTCGGCAGAACGCCGAAAACGCTCGCGAAGCCAGCGAGCTGGCCACCGGCGCGTCGTCGATCGCATTGAAGGGGGGAGATGTGGTGGGCCAGGTCGTTGAGACCATGAAGGGCATCAACGAGAGTTCGCGCAAGATTGCCGACATCAGCGGCATCATCGACGGCATCGCGGCTCAGACCAACATTCTCGCGCTCAACGCGGCGGTCGAAGCGGCCCGCGCGGGCGAGCAGGGCCGGGGTTTCGCGGTCGTCGCCACCGAAGTGCGCAGCCTCGCGCAGCGCAGCGCCCAGGCCGCAAGAGAGATCCAGGCGTTGATCGCGGACAGCGTCCAGCGGGTCGACCACGACGATGACGGGGATCGTCGGGGCCATTCAGCGTGTGACGGTGATCGTGGGCGAGATCAGCCGGGCCAGCGCGGAACAGAGCACCGGCGTCGAGCAGGTGGGCGAAGCGGTCGGCCAGATGGATCAGACGACGCAGCAGAATGCCGCGCTGGTCGAGCAGAGCGCGGCCGCGGCCGAGAGCCTCAGGCAGCAGGCCGCGCAGTTGGTCGATTGCGTGGCCCAATTCGAGCTCTGACCCGCGTAAATGACGTCGTGCTCTACATCGCGAGCGCGGCGTCCACCGCTGGCAGATAGCTGTTGAAGCCGGCTTCGACGAACGCTGCGCGGACACGTTCGAGTTCGCGCAGCGTCGCTTCGTTAGACGGGTCTTGCTGCGCGCGAGCGAGGGCACGGCCGCGCGCCGCGAACAGGTCCGCCCACGGCAGCGGCTCGACGCGCGTGTACTCTTCGAGGGCGCTGACATAGCTCAGTGCAGCCGGCGGCTCGCCTGCGGCCAACATCGCTTCAATGGCGTCGCGGTAGAACCACAAATGATTGTGGCCCACTGCGCCGCGTCGCAACATCTCGGCCCCTTCGGCAAGCAGACGCATACGTTCGCCATCGTCGTCGACAGCGCGGCTGAGTGCGCTCACCACCTTGGGTGCGCTGAACTGCGTGCCCACCTCGCGGCAAATCTCGAGTGCTTCGCCCAACAGTTCGGCGGCCTCTCGCCGCTGCCCGCTATCGAGCAGCACGCGCGCTCGCATTTCCATGTGTTGCGCTTCGAAGCGGCGCGCGCCCAGTTGACGGATGATCTGTATTTCGTGCTCGAGATGGGCGAGCGCGGCCTGCATGTCGCCCATTTCGTAGCAGGCGAAGACGCCCAGCGTTTCGCACAGCATCTGCGCGCGTGGCTGGCCGACCAGCGCGGCGGCGTGCGCGGCGGCGCTTGCGTCTTCGCGTGCCGCGCGTGCCTCGTTGAGGAAGATCCGGCTGAAACCTGCCATCGAACGATTGGCCACCTCGATGCGACCGAAGCCTTGTTCGCGACTCAACGTAACGCACCGGCTGAAGTGCTCGAAAGCGGTGCGCATACGACCTTGCGCGTAGGCCGCATCCCCGAGGCCGCCGAGCGCTCGCGCCTCCGCTTCCGGCAAGCCGAGGCGCCGCGCGTGGGCGAGCCCACGTTCGTGCTCGATACGGCAATCTTCGATTCGTCCGAGCGGAAAGAGGATGTTGCCGCGCAGGTGATGCAGCCGCGCGAGCTCTGCAACCAGGTCGAGCCGTTGCGCGACTTGCTGGGCCGCGTCGAGCAGTGCAAGGGCTTCGTCGAGACCTTCGCTCACTCGTAGACCCTCGGCGAGCCCAAGTTGGGACTGACAGAGTGCTGCTTCGTCGGGCGCGGCGGCCACGGCCGCCCGATACGTCGCGATCGATGCGCCGATGTCGCCCAGATCTCGCTGGAGTTCGCCTTTGAGGCAGATCAGCGCGTGGCGATCCGTGTCCCTTCGCGCGATCTGCAGACCTCGCTCGGCGAGCCGGAATGCCGCTTCGGTGAAGTAGGCCGCGCGTTGCGCGATCGCTGCTTCGAGGTAGGCGCGCGGTGCTCGTTCGTCCTCGGCGCGATCGAGATGCTGGGCGCGCAGCACCGGGTCGGTCGGCGCAAACCAGTCGGCTGCGAGGCGGTGCAGCTCGCGCCGGCGTGCGCGCAGCAGTGTCGAGTAGGCGCTCTCCTGGATGAGCGCGTGGGCAAACAGGAAGTCTTCGCCTTCCGACAAAACGAGTGCGTTAGCGACGAGCGCGTGACAGCCATAGTCCGGTGCATCGATCAGCCGGCGCAGCAACGCGAGGCCAAAGCGCTGGCCGATCACCGCGGCGGCCTGGAACGCCTCGCGGTCGCGCGTGCTCAGCCGGTCCATGCGCGCCAGCACGAGGCTCTGGATGGTCGCGGGGACCGCTTCCTCGCTGCCTTCCTCGGCGTTGTGCAGGAGTTGCTCGAGGAACAGCGGATTGCCGCCGGCTCGCTCGATGCAGGCACGCGCGATACGCCCAGTCGCATCGATAAAGCTGCCGGCGAGACTCAGCGCCTCGTCGCTGCGCAGGGGGCCGAGGTCGATCGTGGCGAAGGGCGTGCCGCGGCAACTTGCTCGCCATGCCGCGTCGAGTGGATCGCCGTCCACGCGCGAGGTCATCACGAGCAGGCCCGGCACATCCGCGATAGCCACCGCGAAGGCCGCCAGGTAACCGAGCACTTGCGGGTCCGCCCAATGCAGGTCTTCCACGACGATCAGGGTTGGCCCGCGCCGGCACGCATCCTTGATGAGCGCTGCTGCGACCGCGCGCTTGCCGCGCGTGCGTGCGGTGTTGTCCATCGCGTCGTAAAGCGTGCGCCATTCGCCGGTTTGCGGCAGGTCGAGGATGTCGTGGAGAAACATCAACTGATCGGCGCCGATGGCGGCCGATGCGGCGGCTTGCACGGCGGCGGCGCGCCGTTGCTCGGCGCTGGCCGCGAGCCGCAGCCCCAGCACGCTGCCGACAATCGTGTGAATCGCATCCTGGCCTTTGCCCACGCCGAAATCCAGCACGAGGCCGCGGTGGCTCGCAAAGCCCAGCGTTTCGACGAAGCGGCGCATCTCGTCGACGAGCCGCGTTTTGCCGATGCCTGCCTCGCCGCGCACATAGACGAGGTGGCCGGCCCGCTGATCGAAGCACGCGCGGGCGAGTCCCTTGAACTGTTCGAGTTCGGGCCTGCGGCCGACAAACACACTGCGGCTGGCCACGACGGGTTCACCGGCGAGACCGCGCAGACGCCACACCCGCACCGGCGAGTCGATGCCCTTGAAGCGCATCGCACCCGCGGCCTCGCTGATCACGCAGTCTCCGAGCGCGTGATGCACGCTATCGGACAGCAGCGTTTCTCCGGGGCCGGCGGCGGCAACCAAGCGGGCGGCAAGATTCACGGAGTCGCCGAGTACCGTGTAGTCCTGAACGTCCGCGCGCTCGAACGGACCCGCGACCACCTCGCCACTTGCAATGCCCACGTGCGCCCTCAACGGCGGCAATGCCGGTTCGGTCAGTCCGTTAAGTGCCTCATGAATTTCCAGTGCGGCGCGCGCCGCGCGCAGCGGATCGGTGTCGTGCGCGCGTGGTGCGCCGAAGATTGCCATCACGGCATCGCCGATGTGCTTGTCGATCGTCCCGCCGTAGCCGAGCACGATCCCATCGACGAGCGCGGTGTAACGACCGGTCAACTCGCGCAACTCTTCGGGATCGAGCGTTTGCGATAGCGCGGTGAAGCCGCACAGGTCGGCGAACAGAATCGTGACTTGCCGGCGCTCGCTCGCAGGCGCATTCACAGCGAGCGGCGGCGCGCACGATGCGGCGGCGCGCTCATCGGCAATCGCCGCCAGCAGGCGCTTGCGGTGGCCGAGCGAGGCGACGCCAAGCTCTTTAAGATCGGCGTCGTCGAGCTGCTTCAGCACGGCGAGATCGATGTCGTTCGCGGCAAATGCCGGTGCGTATTGTTCCAGCCCCAATGCATGCAGCCACTGATCGATATCCATCGCCGCCGCCCCAACCGATACGTTCGAACGCCCACGTTCAGCCTGATGCCCAAAGCGGGCCACCCGCGCCAACAGATCATACGAAACGATGCGCGAATGCTGCCGGGCTGTGGCTGCATCAACGACGCCACGTTCGACCATTCCTGACCAAAATACAGTGTAGGTCCACTGTGAAGGAAACGGATGCAGGGCATAAGCGACGCTGGCGGATGCGGGTTCGGCCCGGCGTGCGTCGGTGCGCCGCCGCGCGTTTGACACTGGTTGCAGCCACGACGGATACTCGCATGGCGAGTCGGGCACGGTGGCGGGCGAGCGCGCACGTGCAACGTGCAATGGTTCGTTATCCGGAACGATGGATGGCGTTCGAATCCAGCACGACTGCAGCGCGAACCGCACGGCCCACGCGAGACCGATCTGCCCTCACGGGGAAACACTGTGAAGCCAGCTACGACAGGTTCCTCACCCAATGTCCGCTCCGGGTCGCGCATCACGGACCTGGCCGGCGACCTGACAGCCGGCATGGTGTCGATGCTGGTCATGCTCTGCTACGCAATGAGCCTCGGCACCATGATCTTTAGCGCGGATCTAGCCCGCTACGCGGGACTTGGCGTGCCCACCGCCTTCATCAGTTGCGTAGTGACGGCACTCGTGATCGCCTTGACGAGTTCGATGCGCATGAACATCGCCGGACCCGACGGCAATGCAACGGCGTTTCTTGCCGGTGTCGCGGCTGGCGTCGCGAGCAGCGTGCGCGCTGACGGCGGCGCGCCGCAGACAATCCTGCTGACGGTGCTGATCGCCATTGCGTTGTGTTCGGTGGTGACGGGCGTCATTCTGTATGCGGTGGGATCGTCGAAGCGCAGCCGTTCGCTGCAATTCCTGCCTTTCCCGGTGGTCGGCGGCTTCCTTGCCGGGACCGGCTACCTGCTGCTGGCCGGCGCATTTCGGGTGGTGACCGGTGAGCCGCTGAACTGGCACGCACTGGCGTTGCTGACGCGGCTGAACTGGCTGACGTGGACGCCTGCGTTGCTGGTGTGCGGATTGGCCACGTTCATGGCGCGCACCTCCAAGCACGCCGCTGCGCTGCCGATCACCCTTGCACTCGGCGTCGCGCTCTTCTACGTGCTCCTGTTTGCCGCTGGCCTGTCGATCGACGATGCACGCGACACGCGACTATTGCTTCCGCGCGTCGCGCTACACCCGATCCGGATTCCCTCACTGCATCTGCCGGCGTCGCTGGCGCAGGGTGGCGTCGACTGGTCGGCCATCAGTGCGCACTTGCCGGAGACGCTCGTCGTCACGTCGATTTCGGCCATCACGATCCTGATGAATTCCACTGCGATTGGAGCAGCCACCGGTGAAGACATCGACCTGAACCGCGAGATGCGCGCGGCCGGCATCGCCAACATCGCGAGCGGGCTGTTAGGCGGGATGGTCGGTTATCAGTCGTTCAATCGATCGATGCTCAACGCACGCGCGGGCGCAACAAGTCGCCTGGCTGGTGTGTTCGCCGCCCTCGCTTGCCTGCTCGTACTGGCCGTCTCGCCGGACCTGGTTGCGCTATTCCCGGTGCCGGTGCTGGTCGGGCTGCAACTCTTCATGGGGCTGCGTCTCCTGATCCAGTGGCTGGTCGGCGCATATCGCACGCTCAACTGGTATGAGTATCTGCTTGTGCCGCTCATTCTGTGCGCTATCGCGTTCTACGGCGTCGTTACCGGGGTCGTGGCCGGGGTGATTGCCGCCTGTGTGATGTTTGCGTTGCTGTATGGCCGCGTCAGTTGCGTTCGTATGGAATTTGACGGCGGCACGCGCACGTCGAATGTCGAACGCAGTATCGAGGCAACCGAACGACTTCGCGAATTGGGTGCACAGGTATGCGGAGCGTGTCTGCAGGGCTTTCTCTTCTTTGGCACGGCCAATTCGATCTTGCAGCGCGTGCGTGAACGGTTGGCCACGCGAGGGCCGGTGCCGATTCGCTTTGTCGTGCTTGATTTCGCGTCGACCAACGGCATGGACGCGTCGGTATCGGTCAGCTTCGTCAAGCTCAGGCAGCTGTGCGCGACGAACGATGCGGATCTGGTGTTGACGGGGCTGCCGGCGCGCTCGCGCGAACTGCTGATGAAGACCGGCACGCTGAACCTGCGGATTCACGAGTTCGCGACACTGGATGCCGGGCTGGAGTGGGTCGAAGATGCGCTGCTCGCGGCGGATTCACGCGTGCTGCCTCGCAAGGAGGAGGACTTTCAGACGATGCTCGCGCCGCATTTCACTCCGGACGCGCTCGCAAGACTGTTGGCGCTTCTGGACGTTCTCGAACTGGGCGAGGGGCAGCCGGTGTTTCGTCGCGGCGACCCCGGGGACGCAGTGTACTTTGTCGAGCGCGGCCGTGTCGCGGTTTTATTGCCGCTGGCGGGCGGCAGGTCGCTCAGGCTGCGCTCGTTCGGTCCGGGAACGATCGTCGGCGAAATGGCGGTGTATACGCAGCAGGCACGTAGTGCGGACGTTCTTGCCGAGCGGCCTACACGGGTCCGGCGTTTGACGCTCGAATCGCTGCATGCGCTCGAACGCGACGATTCCGCGACCGCGCAGCAGTTTCATCGTTTTGTAGTCAAGGTCATGGCGTCACGGCTTGCCGTCGCGGACGAGGCCTTGCGCGCGGCTCATTGACTGGTAGGTGTTATCGGTGAAAACCGCCAGCAGAAAACTGACTCGATACGTAACGGCAATCCTGGCCGTGCTCGTCGTCATCGCGTTGCTCGTCGTGCCATTGCCGCAAACGGTTCGGCTCGACACGCGCATTGTGACGGTCGCGTCGATTCAACGTCCGCCCGCAGCCGTATTCGACTATGTGACGACGCCGGGTCACTGGCCTGTGTGGCATCCGTCGTCACTGGCGGTGACGGGCGCCGTTGATCATCCGCTTCAAATTGGCGAACAGGTGGTGGAGGATTTTCTCGTGGCGGGCACTGCCCGCGAGCCGCCATGGAAATGGACGATAGCGGGATCAATCGCTCACAGACCGGCGGGCAGCGTCACGTACTCACTGGCACCGACCGCGACGGGGACGCGCTTCGAGCGCGTGTTTGCTTATCGTGCGCCGTCTTTGTGGTTCGCTTTGGTCAACTGGCTGGTTCTGCGCGCGCGGATCCAGGCAGAATCCGACGAGGCGGTATCGCGACTGAAGAGCGTTCTGGAAGGGACACAGCAGCATTAGCAATGCTTGCCCGACTGGCGCGCCGCGTTGTTGCTTTGCCGGTTTGCGCCTCGCCAGAACTTCAGTTTATTTTCGTCTCATGGCCAGCGGGTCTTGGGTGTAACTCCTGAAACAGCCGGCAAGGGGCGTCCCGTTTTCGACGCCGATTCCGCGCAGCCAGTTGTGACTCGCGCAGGCCGGCAGGCCGCCGCGCCTCTACGGGTAAAAGGTTCTTGTGACAGAGACGTCCTGCACTACAATGCCTCAACGGGGTGCTGCACGCGACCGGGCTTCGTCCGTGGCGGCACGCGCACGATTCGTGCTGGAGGGATGCCATGCCGACTTACCAATACCGCTGCGAGAAGTGCCACGAAACGTTTGAGCACGTTGAACATCTCGCAGAGCATGAAACCGCTCATCCGCGCTGCCCCAAGTGTGGAAGTGAACAGGTTCAACACATACCCACGCCGTTTGTCGCAAAGACTTCGAGAAAGAGCTGAGCTCTGCCTGTCACATCCATTCGCTTTTTGCGTGGGGCGCTCTTTTGCGCAAGCGAAGCACGCCTTCGCAGTAGGTGAACTACTGCGCAGGAAACTTGTGCGCCAGGCAGATGTGGCCAGGTGTGACCGGGCGCCGCCGTGCAGGGTCATTCGCCGATCCGCCGTCAACAACCGCTTCCAACTACGCTTTCGGCGCCACCGACGCGCCGACGATCCCATGTCGTGCCAACGAATCAGCCACGAATCCGGAACCCTTCATTTCTTCAACGAAAGCGTGAAGCGCGGAAGCAGCCGCGTGGCCGCGACTCTTCGGCGTACCCATGGCCTGCTGGATCACCATGAACCGCTTGTCGAGCAGCCGAAGCCCGGTGGTCTTTTTTGCGTCGGCTTCGAGTTGTTGTTTCACGCCCGCCGCCACTTCCAGACCCTGTTCGATGAACGTTTGCACGACGGCCGGTGACGTCGGCGCGCGCACGATCTGCGCTGCCTTCAGTTCGCGTGTGAGGAAGAGGTCATAGGCGCTGCCCTTGCCGACGGCGACCCGGTTGTGAGGCTGATCGACGTCCTCGTTCGACCTGACCGGCGAGTCATCGTGCACGAGATAGAAGCCCTCGATCAATACATACGGCGCTGTGAACGCGATTTTCTCTCCGCGTAATGGATCGACCGCAAAGAAGCCGAAATCAGCCCGCTCTTCGCTCACTGCCTCGACCGATTTGCCTGCCGTGTCGAAGACCAGCAGTTCGAGTTCAACGTTCAGCCTTTCAGCGAACGCACGCGCAAGATCGACCGAGACGCCGAAGGGCTCACCCGATTCCGGATGTCGGTTGGCAAGAATCGGGTTGCCGAGATTGATCGACGCGCGCAGTTTGCCGGTGGGGATGAACGCGGCGGCAATGGACTGATCGATGTTCATGGATGCTCCCGTTGTGACCGCGCCGTTTGGTGTGCGGACTTAAGGTTCAAGAATCTTGCTGATGCGGGACAGTGCACCGAGCGTGTGCAGAAGATGCTTGCGAATTGCTTAGGACGTAGGGGCGGTTTGCGGCCCGTCGATCATTCGCGTCCGATCCGCTGCGCGCTCATTCATCTGTTTCGATGGACCTGATGAGATTGCCGCGCAGCGTCACGATCGCCTCCTGCAACTTTGCGAATTCATTAGGCGCCAGCCCGGTCGCATCGGTGAGGTCCATCTTCAGACTCTTCTCGCGCAGGCGCCGGCCGCTTTTCGTCAGGCTTACCCGTACCTGGCGCTCATCTTCGGGATCACGCCGCCGCTCCAGATAACCCATCGCTTCGAGCTTCTTCAGCATTGGCGTAAGCGTGTTGGATTCGAGAAACAGTTTCTCGCCCAGGCCACTCACGGTCTGGTTGTCTTGCTCCCACAGCGCAATGATCGTGATGTACTGCGGATAGGTGAGCCCGAGTTCATCGAGGATGGGCTTATACGCCCTGCCGAACGCCAGATTCGCAGAATAAACGGCAAAGCACAGGAAGTCGGAGAGCGGAAGGGGCGCAGTCGCCGGGAGGTCGGTAGATTTCACGTGCATCCTCTTTAGCTAAAAAGCCGATCACTCGCAGACAGCGTTATAGATCGCTTGCGATTATATCGCAACGCGATTTAAATTTTCGATGCCCTGTTTCGAGCGAGATGGCGATCGTGGCAGCGGACGTCACGATCGCCACAGCCAAATCTGAACATGGCTTGCCTGTTCCTGTGCAGATAGCCTCTCCCCCTTCGCAGGCTGGGACCGCCGTGCATCGCGGACGATGCTCGACGACCCAGCGACGGCGGGATGCGCGAGCTAGTGATGCGCGAAAAGCTTGTCGCCCGGCATCGTAGCGACACGGCTTCCCGCCTGGGAGGCGAAGGCGACTACACCACCGTACGCACTTTGCGAGCCGGTCGCATTGTCCCGCTCGGCAGCGAGGGTTTGCACGCTCTGGCCACGTTGCGACGCCGGCGCGCCAACCGCGGGCCGGTATGCGGGCGCCGGGCCATAGCCGCTGGCAAATACGGGAGCGGCTGCGGAAGCCGAAAGTGCGACGAGCAGTGCAGCGATGAGTTTGGTCTTCATGATCGAATCTCTCCAGATGAAGTCAGTGATAGGTACGCGTGTTGCGGGGTCAGGCCGTGACGACGGTCTGGACCACGTCGATATTTCCGTGCACAGCCTTCGAGTACGGGCAGATCTGATGGGCGCTGCGCGCGATCGCCTCCGCGACGTCCTGTGCAACCCCCGGTATCCGGACCGTGAAATGGGCGCCGAGAAACCAGCCGGGACCGGTCTGGCCGACGTCGACCTGGATATCCACCGAATAGTCCGGCGGCAACGTAACCTTCTTTAGCGAAGCCGCGATCCCGAGCGCCGAGATGTAGCAAGCCGACCACGCGCCGGCAAAGAGCTGCTCGGCCCTGGGGTGCGGCTCGGTGGCAATGACGTCGAGGCTTTCGCCGCCGGACGCCGACAGCTTGAGGTCGACGACACCGAACTCGCCGCGCTGGACGCTGGGGTCGCGGTTGACCGTGGTGTGGGAATTGCCCGAGAAAAGGACTTTGTCGATCGTGGTCATGATGGATTCCTCGATGGATAACGGGTTTGGATGGTGTATGCGTCGCATAAGATCAGATCGCATGCGATGCATAATGGACGAGGCGGCGAACAATGTCAAGCGTATAAGATTAAATCGCGTGCGATTCGTTATGGGGCCAACAGCGATGGCCGACACGACGCCGCCGCAAAACCGCGCCGAGTTGCGAGCCGTTGGCCCTGTCGCTTGTCTGATGAATAGGAATGCCTGCGAGCAATCAGCGATGGTGAGCAATCACCAGTCGTGACGCACAACGCCGCGTTATGGTCGTACCGCAGACGATCTATTCGCGCATATTTGGCGCAAATGTGGTGGGCTGTGCAGCGCATGGCCGCACAGTTGTGGAGTGCAGTTGCGCCGGCCGAACAGCAGGTCGCCAGGCGCAGCGCTCTTGTCGGCATTCCGTGGAGCTGGAAGCAGCGCCGCCGACAAGACGTAGACAACGGCACCCGATGAAAGCGGAATCAGAAACGCCATCCCCACCGCTCAGCTAGCCGGGAATCAAACCTCACTCGTTAGTTATGCCATCAAACTCAACGATTTCAACCCAGTTGGCACCCTTGCCAACCGGATACTGTCCGATCGCACTCAGCTCGCCAGTTTTACGATCGATGTTGTAAACGCTCAGGCTCGTCGACAATTGTCCGACAGCCAGCAAGTACTTGCCGGACGGATCGATATTGAATCCGCGCGGCTGCTTCTCGGTCTGGTATGTACCGATACGCTTCAGCTTGCCCGACGCAGCGTTGACCTTGTAAGCCGCGAGTGTGCTCGACGTGCGCTCTGAGGCAAACAGGAATCGCCCGTCCGGAGTCAGGTGGAGATCCGCTCCCCATGGTTTGTCGCCGGAGAAATTGGGCGGCAGGATCGAGACTGTTTCGACCGGCTTGACGGTGTCGCGGGTGCTGTCGAAGGCGAGTACGTGTAGCTTGCCGTCGAGTTCATCAATCAGGTATGCAAAGCGATGATCCGGCGAGAATACGAAGTGGCGTGGTCCCGATTTCGGCGGCAACGAATAGGCGGGCGTGGCGTCCTCGGTCAATTGCCCATTCGACGCATCGAACTTGAGACGAAGCCAGGCATCCGCGCCGAGTACCGACGCGAATACGAAACGGTTGTCGGGGGCGTTGCGGATCGCATGAGCCATCGGGCCAGTCTTGACAGTCTGCTGCACGTCGCCGACCACACCATTCGCGCCGATCCGGTTCACTGCCAGAAGGTTGCCACCGTACGACGCGGAAAAGAGGTAGTGGCCGCTTGCGTCCGTCGAGATATACGCCATGCTGTCTGCCAGCGGCGCCGTGCTGAGTTCGAGCAGCCGGCCGTCGAGCGGATTGACCGCAAAGCTCACCACACGATAAGGCTTCGAGCGCAGTCCTGCGTAGAGCCGGAGATGGTTCGGCGAAAACGTCATCGGCATCACCGTTGCGCCGACAGCGACAGTTTCGACGGGCGCAAGCGAGCCGTTCGACTTGTCGAGACTGAAAACTGAGATGTCCTGACTATCCGCATTCGATACATATGCGTAGGTCGCAGCCTGTGAGACGCAAGAGACGGAAGCACCGGCGATCAGCATTGCGGTGGCGCCCAACACGCCTTTAACATTCATGTTGATACTCCTGTTAGAAAATGGTTTAAGTGATCCAACGTTCGCGCGCATCTGATCAGGCGTCGAACAACAATATCGGTCTGGTGGAGGACGATTGATCGATGAGCGGCTGGCCTCGATCAAGCCGAGCTTCTATTGCGCGGCGAGACGGAATGCCGAGACTGCATCCGTCATTGACTGCGCCTGCTGTTCGAGCGCGCTCGCGGCAGCGGCGGCTTCTTCGACGAGTGCCGCGTTCTGTTGGGTCACCTGGTCCATCTGCGTGACCGCCTGGCCGACCTGTTCGATGCCCGTGCTCTGCTCGATCGTGGCCGCCTTGATTTCATTCATGATGGTGGCCACGCCGCGCACTGCGCTCACGATCTCCTGCATCGACTGACCCGCCTGCGCAACCAGGCTATTGCCGTTCGCCACGTCCTCGACCGAGGCGCCGATCAGGGCCTTGATCTCGCGAGCAGCGTCCGCGCTGCGCAGGGCGAGGCTGCGAACCTCGCTGGCGACCACCGCGAAGCCGCGTCCCTGCTCACCGGCCCGTGCTGATTCGACCGCCGCATTCAGCGCAAGGATATTGGTCTGAAATGCGATGCTGTCAATCATCCCGGTGATCTCGGCGATCCTGCGCGAACTCTGGCTGATTGCATTCATCGTCTGGATGGCGCGCTCGACCACCTCGCCGCCACGCTCGGCGACGTCGGCTGCGCTCGCAGCCTGTGTGCTTGCCTGCTGTGCGTTGTCCGCGTTCTGTTTGACGGTGGACGTTAATTGCTCCATGCTGGCTGCGGTTTCTTCCAGTGCCGCCGATTGCTGCTCCGTGCGGCTCGACAGATCCAGATTGCCCGCGGCAATCTCGCGCGCACCGCCGTGAATGGCCTCGCAATTGTTGCGCACGTTCGCCACTGTCTGGGACAAACCAGACTGCATCCGCTGCATCGCCGCGAATAGCTGACCGATCTCGTTGCGGCTTGCCTCGGGAATGCGCGTTGTCAAATCATTTGCCGCGATGCGATCGAGCAGATTGGCGGCATCGTTCAGCGGAGCCGTCACGATGCGTCGCAGCACGAAATGCGAGGCGACGATCAGGGCCAGCGCCGCGCTCACCCCCACAATGACGAGGCTGACGACCCAGGTATATTCGCGATCGACCTGTGCGATGGCATCGTTCGACAACGTGTTTGCCACGCTCTGGAATTTCTCGACATTCACCGAATACGCTACGCCGGTCGACGTAATGTCGCGATTGTTGATAGCGGCGTAGGCGTTCGTGTCGCCGGCACGCAGTGCATCGGCGGCTTTCTTCAGGATCGCCGCGAGGTTGACCGACGAATCGATCAACTTCTGCTTCAACTCGTCGTCCTGGCCACGAAAAGCGGCGGCGTTACGAAACGACTCGGTTTCGGCAGCCGCCCGGTTGATGGTCGTTTCGGCGCTCTTCAATGCCGAGTCTCGTGTCGCCTCGTCGTTGCGCTCCTTTAGCGCTGAGTAAGCCCGCGTCAACGCGGCTCGCGTGCGGGTGGAGTCCTTGTATGCGTCGTTGACGAGAATTTCCTGAATCGCAATCTGATGGATGCGGCTGAGATTGGTATTCGCGCGGCTGAGCGTGGCGACCCCGAGCACGCCACCGAGCAAAATCATCGCCGCAAAGATCAGGAAGACAGCCAGGAGACTATTTCGAACCGATACGTTTCGCATGCCGCTTTTCAACCCGTTGTTGTACGATGACTTGTTTATCGGCAGATTATGCGATCTCTTTAGAAAATGGGCATGCCGATGGGCCTGATGCGAGACATCAGACCTCCGGTGGGGCGCGATAGGGGTCTTCATCGCCACAATGCCGCGGGTCGCGCAGCAGACCGATGACAGCGCGGCGTCCGGCCGTGTGACCAGTCATCCATTCACTGCTGACGAGTCGGCCGCCTCGAGTGCGCTCGATGACGACCGTTTGCAGTGGTCAGCCTGGTGCCGAGACTGGCTCGTACGCACCAACGGGATTCTGGACATCAGCACACCGCTGGACGCGAGCGTGCCGTGCCCAACAGATGGCCCGAGAATCTCCTTTCCGGATGGTGTTTTCCCCTAGCGAAATTTGGTTGCAGCCGAAAATCGGCTGCTCTACGATTCGTTCAAATAGAGTTTCAATGTGAAATTCCATTTAAAGGTTGGGGGTCTGGAAGAGCGAGCGCACTTCAAGATCGGGATTGCTTCAGGGTGCCAGGCGCCAGGTTAGCGCCGCCGATGGAACGTCGTGACCTCGCGCGTAGCGGATTCGTAGACATGTTCCATCTGTTCGAGGCAGGCCGTGGCTTCAGCGGCAGCGGATTTGATCGCCGACGCCGCAGCAGCCATCTTGAGCAGCACCGCGCGGCGTAACTCCGCGTAGTTTTCGCACACACGCGCGCCTTCCGTTGTCGTCATGTAGTACACGCCGGCGCGCGCCGTGCCATTTTTTTCGACGAGTCCGGATTTGATCAGCTTACGTAGTTCGTACTGCATATTAGCTACGTCTTGCCGGTTGGTCATGTGCAGAAGATCGCGGATGGTCTTGGGCCGTTCGTGCATGTGGATGATATGCAGCAGTGCGTTTTCCTGTCCGCTCAGCGTGACGCCCGTAACGGCCGCCATGCATTCGGACTGCCAGCGCGAGAACGATTGATCGAGCCGCATGACAGCGTACTCGAGGTCGGTGATCTCGACGCCGAAGTCGTCTATCGCAAGGTGCCAGCGATGTTCGGAAGCAGTGTGTTTCGGGGTTCTGCGTGATTTTTCGGTCATTGCGGAATCGCGCGGTTGTCGGCCTGTGCCGTCGCAAGGCGGCCCGTCGTGTGAACAAATTTTACTGCGACAGGATTGATATGAGACGAATTCTGAACACCAAGGATTTCATTCTCGGCACATTCGCGACAAATTGCTCGGGCGGGATGTCGGCGACAAAGATTGGCGAGCGCTGGGACAACTCCTGGGAGAACAACGAAAAGCTCGCCATCATGCTGGACGAAGCGGGCATCGACTTCATGCTGCCTATCGCGCGCTGGATCGGCTACGGCGGCGAAACGGACTTCCACGGCTCGGTGCTGGAGACAATGACGTGGGCTGCGGGCTTGCTTGCGAAGACGCGCAATCTCACCGTCTTCGCGACGATCCACACAGCGGCCAATCATCCAGTGGTCGTAGCCAAGCAGATCGCCACGCTCGATCAGATCGGCGCGGGACGCGCCGGGTTGAACATCGTCGCGGGCTGGAATCGCCCCGAATACGAGGCGCTTGGATTGCCGCTCGCGGCGGGCCACGACCAGCGCTATGCATACGCGCAGGAGTGGTTCGACGTAGTGCAGAAGATCTGGACGCACGAAGGTCCGTTCAACTGGGAAGGTGCCAACTTTCAGTTGAAGAATGTTTATGGCCTGCCGCAGCCCTGGAACGGCGAGCGTCCGCCAATCCTGAACGCGGCGGGCTCGGGCGAGGGGAGAGACTTCGCGATCGGCAACGCGAACTTCCTGTTCACGCCGGCGATCGATCTCGAGCGCTCGCGCACGGAAGTGGCAGAACTGCAGCAGAAAGCCGCCGCCGCCAGGAAAGCGGTGAACGTGCTGACGTTTTCGCATGTGGTCTGCCGCCCGACCGAGGAGGAGGCACGCCAGTACCTCCAATATTTCGCGCAGGACAATGCGGACTGGGGCGCAGTCGATAACCTCGTGGCACTTCAGTTCGCCAATGCGCAGTCGTTCCCTCATGATCTGCTTGCGCTGATCCGCGACCGGATGGCTGCGGGTCATGGCGGCTTTCCGCTCGTCGGGACGCCGCAACAGGTGGCGGCAGGGCTGATTTCGCTCGCCGAAGCGGGCTTCAAGGGCACGACGCTCTCGTTCGTGGACTATGTGAAGGAGTTTCCATACTTCCGTGACACGGTGCTGCCCATCCTGGAGGCACACGGGCTGCGCAGCCCGCGTGAGATTCGCCATGCGGCCTGAGGTCATGGAAGACGCCGAGCCGTTGAACAGCCGCTTCGTGCAGGCAATGCGCGGTTTTGCGGGTGCGGTCTGCGTCGTGACCGTTGCGGATGGCGCCGAGCGCAGCGGCTTCACGGCGACCTCGGTGTCGTCGTTTTCGGCCCAGCCGCCCATGGTGGTCGCATCGCTGAAGGCGACCAGTTCGTCGGCGGGGCTGTTGGAGCGCACGCGGCGCTTCGGCGTGAACCTGCTGAGCACCGAGCAGCGTGCGATCGCCGAGCGTTTCACCGGCTTTCGCGGCGAGCAGGGCGAGGCGCGCTACGGCGACGACGAGTGGGTGCAAATGACGCGCGATGGCGCGCCGCTGCTGGTGGATAGCGTTGTGGCCATGGATTGCGAGGTGGAGGAGCTGCTCGTGCGCCACGGGCACCTTCTCGTGATCGGTCGCGTGCGCGCGCTCGTGCGCGACGAGTCCGTGCCACGCCCGCTGGTCTACTGGCAGGGTCAATATACGGCGCTTGCCGGACCGCTCGCAGCCGTAGGCTAAGGCGTCCGGTAGCACGGCAGGCCGGAGATGGTGCGCCATCTGCGCTGCCGTGCGATTTTCAGATCATGTTGAACGCGCAAGCGCGGCAGCGCAGTTGGCCGTCGCACTTTCCGTTCATCCCTGTGTGGCCCGCTGCGTTCTATCGCAGAGATGGCCAGGTTGCAGGGTTAACTATGAATTTGGAAATATTTAGATCTAAACTATACTGGCCTCATGTGTGACGATGGCGCGTCGTGCGCCACGGGAAGACTACGTAAAAGGACGGTCATGGCTGAGCGGTCGTTTGTCGAGGAAGTAAAGAAGCTGCGTCTGGGCGCCGGCGAGGTATTCAGCGGCGAGGGCATTCTTGCAGTGACCAAGGCGTTGCTGGAATCGGGCGTGGCCTATGTGGCCGGTTATCAGGGCGCCCCCATTTCGCACCTCATGGATGTGCTGGCCGATGCCCAGGACATCCTGAACGACCACGGCATCCGCTTCGAGAACAGCGCCAGCGAAGCGACGGCCGCCGCGTCGCTGGCCGCCTCGGTCAACTATCCGCTGCGCGGTGCGGTCACCTTCAAGGCGACGGTGGGCACCAACGTTGCCTCGGATGCGCTCGCCAATCTCGCGTCGGGCGGTGTGACCGGGGGTGCGCTCATCATCGTCGGCGAGGACTACGGCGAAGGCTCGTCGATCATGCAGGAGCGCAGTCACGCCTTCGCGATGAAGTCGCAGATCTGGCTGCTCGATCCGCGCCCGAATCTGCCGTGCATCGTGCAGGCCGTGAAGGACGGCTTCGATCTCTCCGAGGCGAGCAACACGCCCGTCATGCTGCAATTGCGTATTCGCGCGTGCCACGTGCATGGTCAGTTCGTCGCCTCGGACAATCGCCGCTCGACGTTTACGATCAAGGAGGCGCTCGAGAATCCGGCTCGCGACGTCAACCGCATCGTATTGCCGCCCGCGAGCTTCCTGCATGAACGCGAAAAGATTCACGAGCGTTGGCCGGCGGCCGTGAAGTTCATCGAGTCACGTGAGCTCAACGAGTTCTTCGCTGCCGACACGCGCGATATCGGCATCGCCGTGCAGGGCGGCAGCTACAACACCGTGCTGCGCGCGCTCGAACGGCTCGGCCTTGCCGACGTCTATGGCGAATCGCAGATTCCGCTTTACGTCATGAACGTCGCGTATCCCCTCATCGACTCCGAATGGGAGCGCTTTTGCGCGGGCAAACGCGCGGTGCTCGTGATCGAGGAAGGCCAGCCGAACTTCGTCGAGCAGAACGCGGGCGCGATCCTGCGCCAGCGCGGCGTGACAGCCGCGCTGCACGGCAAGGACATCCTGCCGCTGGCGGGCGAGTACAACGCCGCAACCATGATGAAGGGCCTGCGTGCGTTCTTCGAGAAGTATGGCGTGCTGGAGCCTCAGCCGGTCCCCCGCAAGGTGATTCCGGTGGTGGCCGTGCCTGCCGGCGTGCCTGCAACGTCTGACGCGCCCTCGGCGCAGAGCGTTGCCGCCGCCGCGCGACCGGTCGCAGCCGAGGCGGTCGCAGCCGAGGCATTGCCCGCGCTCGACGACAACGTGCATGCCCGCCCGCCTGGCTTCTGCACGGGCTGTCCCGAGCGGCCGATCTTCACGGCGATGAAACTGCTGGAGCGCGAACTCGGGCCGCATCACGTGAGTGCCGATATCGGTTGCCACCTGTTCTCAATCCTGCCGCCGTTCAATCTGGGCGCGACGACGATGGGCTACGGTCTGGGCAGCGCGAGCGCGGCCGCGCTCAACGCGCCCGCAGGAAAGCGCGCGATCTCCGTGATGGGCGACGGTGGCTTCTGGCACAACGGCCTCACGAGCGGCATCGCCAACGCGGTATTCAACAAGAGCGACAACCTGACTGTTGTCGTCGACAACAGCTACACGTCGGCGACCGGCGGCCAGGACATCCTCTCGTCGACGGCGCTCAATCCGACCCGCAGCACGGGCCACGAGATCGAGCAGGCCGTGCGCGGCGTTGGCGTGAAATGGGTCAAGACGGTGCGGCGCACCTACGATCTGAAAACGATGATGGCGACGCTGAGGGAAGCGCTGACGACCGCCGCGAAGGGCCCGAAAGTGTTGATCGCGCAAAGCGAGTGCATGCTGAACAAGCAGCGCCGTGAGAAGCCGAAGCAGCGCAAGGCCATTGCGTCGGGCGAGCGGGTGGTGCGCGAGCGCTTCGGCGTCGATGCCGATACGTGTACGGGCGATCATTCGTGTATCCGCCTGTCCGGCTGCCCGTCGCTGTCGATCAAGCCCAACCCCGACCCGCTGCGCACCGACCCGGTGGCGAGTGTGCTCGACAGCTGCGTCGGCTGCGGCCTGTGCGGAGAGGTCTCGCATGCGGCGGTACTGTGTCCGTCGTTCTATCGCGCGCAGATCGTCACGAATCCGACCCGCGTCGACAAGCTGCGCCAGCGTGCACGCGACATGGTGATCGGCTGGCTGCAGCGCCGCGCTGCGCAGCGCCGTGCGCGCTACGGATTCTGATTCAGGGTGGAGAACACGATGCAAGCACAACCTATCAAGATCGCAATCCTCGCCATGGGCGGCGAGGGCGGCGGGGTGCTGGCCGACTGGATCGTCGATCTCGGCGAGCACAACGGCTACTACGCCCAGACCACATCGGTGCCCGGCGTCGCTCAACGTACCGGGGCGACCATCTACTACGTCGAACTGTTTCCGCGCGAGACAGGGGAAAGCCGCGTTCCCGTGCTGGCGCTGATGCCGCTGCCCGGCGACGTCGACGTGGTGCTGGCGTCCGAGTTGATGGAAGCGGGGCGCGCGGTGCAGCGCGGCCTCGTGACCCCGGAGCGCACCACGCTCGTTTCGTCCACGCATCGCGTGTATTCGATTGCCGAAAAAGCGGCCATGGGCGATGGCCGTGTCGATAGCGAAGCGCTGATCGCGCACGCAGCCCAGGCCGCGAAACGTTTTGTGCGTTTCGATATGGCGCAGGCGGCGCAAACGAGCGGCAGCGTGATCAGCGCAGTGCTGTTCGGCGCGCTGGCCGGCACGGGTGTGCTGCCGTTCAGCCGTCGCCAGTTCGAGGAGACGATCGAGCGCGGCGGCGTGGGCGTCAAGCCGAGCCTGCGCGCGTTCGGTCTGGCCTGCGAGCGGGCAGGCGCGGACGAAACGCCGGACACGGTGAACGCGATGGACGCGATGGACGATCTTCAACCGGCGCCGCGCGATGCCGCAGCGGCGCGACTCGTCGAGCGCGTACGCAAGGAGTTGCCGGTCGCGGTCCAGCCGATTGCACTCGAAGGTGTGCGTCGCCTGATCGACTATCAGGATCCCGACTACGCGAACCTGTATCTGAAACGTCTCGCCGATCTGCGCCACGTCTTGCCCGCCACAGAAACCCTGCTGTTGCGCGAGAGCGCGCGTCATCTGGCGCTGTGGATGTCGTATGAGGACACGATCCGTGTCGCGGACCTGAAGACGCGCGATACACGCTTCGAGCGAGTGCGCGGCGAGGTGAGCGCGCAGGCGGATCAACTGCTGGCGATCAATGAGTTCATGCATCCGCGGCTCGAGGAAATTTGCGAGACGCTGCCGGCCGCTCTGGGCCGCTGGCTTGCGCGGCCGCACTGGGTTCATCGGCTGGTGCGCCGCTTCACGCAGACGGGGCGCGTGGTCAAGACCAGTTCCCTGCGGGGCTATCTGATGCTGTACGCGGTAGCGAGCCTGCGTGGCATGCGCCGCCGCACGCTGCGCTACGAACTGGAAAACGCGCGCATCGAAGCCTGGCTGGCGCAGATTGTCGATTCGGCGAAGCACAATCCCGCGCTCGCCACCGAAGTCGCGCAATGTCAGCGGCTCGTGAAGGGCTATAGCGATACGCACGCGCGTGGCCTGAAGAACTACCAGACTGTGATCGCCGCCGTGCAGAAGGCCGGCGCGCGGCTTGCGCCGGCAACGCTGCGCGACTTGCGCGATGCCGCACTGGCGGATGAGCACGGCCACAAGCTACGCGCAGCGCTGGTTCGTTACGCACTGGCCTGAGCAACGAACCAGCATGGACGGAGACAGAGACATGACCAACCCTACATTCAGACGCAAGCACAAGATCCGCTTTTCAGAGTGCGATCCCGCCGGCATCGTGTTTTTTCCGCAGTATTTCGTGCTGTTCAATGACCTGATCGAGTCGTGGGTCGACGAGTTGCTGCCCGACGGGTATCACGGCGTGATCTGCACGCAGCGCGTGGGCATGCCGACCGTGCATCTGGAAACGGATTTCAAGGCGATCAGCAAGATGGGTGACGAAGTGTGGCTTGCGCTCGACGTGGAACGCCTCGGACAGAAGTCGCTCACGCTGTCGTGGGCGTGCACGGGTGTGGATGGCGTGGTGCGGATGGCGGCGCGTCAGACCATCGTGACGACTTCGCTCGACACGCATCAGTCGATTGCGATTCCGGACGGCCTGCGCACTGCAATCGAGCGCTCGGCAATGGCGGCGCGCAACAGTTGAACGGAGCATGAGCCGCGCGGCTCACAGGGATCAAGAACCGCGCGGCTCAAACGGATCAAGAACTACTGGGTTGGGACGAAATGAAGATTGTCTGCATTGGAGGCGGCCCAGCGGGCCTGTATTTCGGTCTGCTAATGAAACTGCAGAATCCGGACAATGAGATCGTGGTGGTCGAGCGCAATCGCCCGTACGACACATTCGGCTGGGGTGTGGTGTTTTCGGACGCCACGATGGAAAACCTGTGCGAGGCCGACCCGGTTTCGGCGGCGACGATCGGCGATGCGTTCAACCGCTGGGACGACATCGAAATCCACTTCAAAAATCGCGCGATCCGCAGCGGCGGACATGGCTTCATCGGCATCGGCCGCAAGAGACTCCTGAACATCTTGCAGGCGCGCTGCGAAGAAGTGGGCGTGCAACTGGTTTTCGAGGAGTACGTGCAGGACGACGAGGCGATCGCGCGTCAATACGGCGCGGATCTCGTGATCGCCTCCGATGGCATCAACAGCCTCGCGCGCACGAAGTATCAGCAGACCTTCAGGCCGGATATCGACCAGCGCCGCTGCCGCTTCGTCTGGCTCGGCACGAAGAAGGTGTTCGACGCATTCAATTTCATCTTCGTGCCGACCGAGCATGGCTGGTTCCAGGCGCACGCCTACCGCTTCGAGGACGGTCTTTCGACGTTCATTGTCGAAACACCGGAAGAAACGTGGGAGGCTGCGGGCATCGGCAACATGAGCCAGGAAGAAGGCATCGCTTATTGCGAAAAGCTGTTTGCGCCGTATCTCGACGGCAACCCGCTCATCAGCAATGCCACACACCTGCGCGGCTCAGCCATCTGGATCCGCTTCCCGCGCGTGATCTGCGAGAAATGGGTGCACTGGACCACGCAGGCCGATGGCAAGCAAGTGCCGGTCGTACTGATGGGCGATGCGGCGCATACCGCGCACTTTTCGATCGGCTCGGGCACGAAGCTCGCACTCGAGGATGCAATCGAGCTGGCGCGCTGCCTGAAGACCGTCGACGGCTCGCTCGAAGCGCGACTCGCGCACTATGAAGCGGTGCGCAGCGTCGAAGTGCTCAAGATCCAGAATGCCGCGCGCAATTCGACCGAGTGGTTCGAGAACGTCGAACGCTATGCAGGACTCGAGCCCGAGCAGTTCGCCTATTCGCTGCTGACGCGTTCGCAACGCATCTCGCACGAGAACCTGCGCGTGCGCGATCGCGACTGGCTCGAAGGCTACGAGAGCTGGCTTGCTGCCCAGGCCGGCGCGTCAAGCACGGACGAGGCCGTGCCGCCGATGCTCACGCCGTATCGTATTCGCGACGTGGAACTCAAGAACCGCATCGTCGTCTCGCCGACCGCGATGTATTCGTGCATAGACGGTGTGCCGGGCGACTTTCATGTCGTGCACCTCGGCAGCCGCGCGCTTGGCGGCGCGGGGCTCGTGATGGTCGAAATGACGGCGGTGTCGCCCGAGGCGCGCACCACGCCGGGCTGCCCTGGGCTCTGGAACGACGAGCAGGTGGCCGCATTCGCCCGCATCGTGAAGTTCGTACACGACAGCACGAGTGCGCGTATCGGCATTCAGCTGGGGCATGCCGGGCGCCGCGCCTCGACGCAGCTTGGCTGGGACAGGATGGATCATCCGCTCGAAGCCGGCAACTGGCCGGTGATCTCTGCTTCCGCGCTGCCGTATCTGGCGGGCGTCTCGCATGTCCCGCGAGCCATGACGCGTGAGGACATGGACCGCGTACGCGACGCTTTCGCCGTCGCTGCGCGCCGTGCCGACGCGGCCGGGTTCGACTGGTTGGAGCTGCAGGCAGGTCATGGCTATCTGCTTTCGTGCTTCATCTCGCCGCTCACCAATCAGCGCGATGACGAATACGGCGGCTCGCTCGAAAACCGCATGGCGTTTCCGCTGGAGGTGCTGCGCGCGGTGCGCGAAGCGTGGCCGCAGGGCAAGCCGATTTCGGTGCGCATCTCGGCTTCGGACTGGGTGGAGGGCGGTATCAGCGGCGATGACGCGGTGCAGATCGGCCGCCTCTTCAAGGCTGCGGGAGCGGACATGATCGATTGTTCGTCCGGTGAAGTGACGCCGCGACAGAAGCCCGTGTACGGCCGCATGTATCAGACGCCGTTCGCGGACCGTGTGCGCAACGAGGCCGACGTGCCGACGATCGCCGTGGGCGCCATTACCGAGGCCGATCACGTGAACAGCATCATCGCTTCGGGCCGTGCGGACCTGTGCGCGCTGTCACGTCCGCATCTCGCCGATCCGGCCTGGGTGCTGCGCGAGAGCGCGAAGCTCGGCTACCGGCGCGTGGAGTGGCCGCGCCAGTACCTGTTCGCGAAGGAGCAGATGGAGCGCGCGTTTCAACGTGCGCCGTCCTGAGCGAACTGACGCGCGATTCCCTCAATTTCAGGTAATGGAGCAACAGGAACATGGCTGAACAGAATTACGACGCCTATCGCGAGAGCGTGGCGGGCCGCGCCGATGTGGAAGATACACCGGAGCTCGTCGCGTACTACAAGGCGCTCGAAGCAATCAAGGCGGGCGCGTTGTGGACCGTCGCGAACAAGATCGAGCCGTGGCAGCCGAAGTCGGAGTCGGTGCCCGTGCTGTGGCGCTATCGCGATCTGCGCGAACACGTGCTGCGCTCGGTCGATCTCGTGACGCCCGAGAAGGCCGGCCGTCGCGTGATCTATCTGAACAACCCAGGCCGCCGCGAAGTATCGGCCGCGGTCGGCTGGCTCTATTCGGGCCTCCAGGTGATGCGCCCGGGCGAAGTGGCATCGGCGCACGCCCACTCGTCGTCGGCGCTGCGCTTCATCATGGAAGGCACGGGGGCCTACACCATCGTCGATGGGCACAAGATGACGCTCGGCCGCAACGACTTCGTGCTCACGCCCAACGGGACCTGGCATGAGCACGGCGTGGCGGCCGAAGGTTCGCCTTGCATCTGGCAGGACGGCCTCGACATTCCGCTCGTCAATGCGCTCGAAGCCGGCTTCTATGCCGTGCATCCCGATCTGCAGCAGGCGGTCACGTATCCCGTCGACGATGCCACGGCGATGTGGGGGGCGCCCGGCCTGCGTCCGCAGAACGGCACATGGAACAGGCGCTACTCGCCGCTGCTCAAGTACGAGTGGGAGCCGACCTACGAGGCGCTGACACGCTACGCCCGCGTAACCGACGGCTCGCCCTTCGATGGCGTGCTGATGAACTACGTGAACCCGGTCACGGGCGGCCCGGTGATGTCGACGATCGGCGCGAGCATGCAACTGCTGCGTCCGGGCGAACGCACCCGCGCCCATCGTCATACCGGCAGTTTCATCTATCAGGTGGCGAAGGGTAGCGGCTACTCGATCATCAACGGCGAACGCTTCGACTGGACCGAACGCGACATCTTTTGCGTACCGTCGTGGGCGTTTCACGAACATGCGAACGCTTCGTCTTCGGACGATGCCTGCCTGTTCTGTTTCAACGATTTGCCGGTCAAGCACGCGCTCGATCTCTATCGCGAAGAAGCGCTTGCCGAAAACGGCGGCCATCAGGTGGTGGTCGCCTGAACGTCAGGCCGCTCCCGCTTTTCAATCCTGTTTGTTTGTTGCCGTCCGCAAGGCGGGCGGCGCTTATGGAGTCATACCATGCGTCTCGTCACCTACCGTCCTGAGGTTACCGCTGCTGCCCGTCTGGGTGCGATCGTCGACGGCGCCGTCGTCGATCTCGCACGGCTCGGCGATGCCATGGGTCATCCGCTGCCGTCCAGCATGCTGGAGTTCATCGATCTCGGTCCGCAAGCCGTGCGCTTCACGAGTGCGCTGCTCGACGCGCATCGAGGCAAATGGCCGGTCGGCGTCGCCGTGCCGGTGCACAGCGTCAAGCTGCTCGCGCCGATTCCCCGTCCGCGCAAGAACATCTTTGGCATCGGGCTCAACTATGTTGAGCACGTCGCCGAATCGAGCCGCACGCTCGATACGTCGAAGGATCTGCCCAAAGAGCCGGTGATCTTCTCGAAGCCGCCGACCACGGTGATCGGTCCGGGCGATGCCATCGAGCACAACAAGGAAATCACCCAGCAACTGGACTGGGAAGTCGAGCTGGCCGTCATCATGGGTACACGTGCGAAAGGCGTGAGCGAGGACGACGCGCTGAAGTACGTGTTCGGCTACAGCGTAATGATCGACATGAGCGCACGCGACTGCCGCCGCGCCGGTCAGTGGATCTACTCGAAAGGCCAGGACACGTATGCGCCGTTCGGGCCGTGCATCGTCACCGCTGACGAGATCCCCGATCCGCACACGCTCAATCTGAGTCTCACGGTCAACGGCGTGACCAAGCAATGCTCCAATACGCGCTATATGCTCTTCAAGGTGCCCACGCTGATCGCGGACATCAGCAAGGGCATCGCGCTGGAACCGGGCGACATTATCGCGACCGGCACGCCCGAAGGCGTGGGTGCCGGGCGGTCGCCGCAGGAGTGGCTGTGGCCCGGTGACGTGGTGCATGCGCAAGTCGAAGGCATTGGCGAGCTGCGCCATCCCGTGGTGGCTGTTTGACGATCGGGACATCTTCCATGCTCAGTCTTCCGAAATTCAAGGCGGCGGCCGTGCAGGCCGCGCCGGTCTTTCTCGATACCGACGCCACCGTCGACAAGGTTTGCGCGCTGATTCGCGAAGCGGCCGGCAATGGCGCGCGGCTGGTTGCGTTTCCCGAGGTGTTCATCGCGGGCTATCCCTACTGGAACTGGGTGATGAATCCGGTGGAGGGTAGTCCATGGTTCGAGAAGCTGTGCAAGTCGGCGATCGAGATCCCAGGGCCGGAAGTTCGCCGCATCGCCGCCGCTGCGAAAGCGCATCGCATCAATGTCGTGGTGGGCGTGAACGAGCGCAGCCGCACGGGCATCGGCACGCTCTACAACACGCTGCTCACGATCAGCGACGAAGGCCGCATTCTGGGCCGGCATCGCAAGCTCGTGCCCACTTGGGCGGAGAAGCTCACCTGGGCCAACGGCGACGGCTCCGCATTGCGCGTGCACGAGACGAGCGTCGGTCCGCTCGGATCGCTGGCCTGCGGCGAAAACACCAACACGCTCGCGCGCTTCAGCCTGCTCGCCCAAGGGGAACTGGTGCACGTGGCAAGCTACATCGCGCTGCCCGTGGCACCGTCCGACTACGACATGGCCGAAGCGATTCGCGTGCGGGCGGCTGCGCATTGCTTCGAAGGCAAGCTGTTCACGGTCGTGTCGTGCTCGACCATTTCGCCTGAGATCGTCGAGGCAATGAGCGCGTCGCATCCGCAGGCACGTGAACTGCTTGCGCGCCGCAACAGCGCGTTCTCCGCCATTCTCGGGCCGGACGGCCGGGTGATCGGCAAGCCCCTGATCGACGAGGAGGGCATCGTCTACGCCGACATCGACCTTTCCCGTTGCATCCAGCCGCGTCAGATGCACGACATCACCGGCCACTACAACCGCTTCGACGTCTTCGACCTGCGCGTGAACCGCCGGCCGCTCGCGCCCGCGCAGTTCCTCGACGCTGGCAACGAGGCCTTCGAGCGCTTCGACCCTGAGGCCGAACTGGCGGAACTCAACTCCTTCGAGCTTACTGAGAGCAAGTCATGACACAGCAGCGTGTTCTGCGTATCGGGCAGATCGTGCCGTCGTCCAATACGACGATGGAAACCGAAATACCGGCCATGTTCCGTGCGCGCGAGCGCGATTTCGCGGAGCGCTTCACGTTCCACTCCAGCCGCATGCGGATGAAGAAGGTGGTGAAGGAAGAGCTCGAAGCGATGGACCGCGATAGCGACCGCTGCGCGATCGAGCTTTCGGATGCGCGCGTCGACGTGCTGGGCTATGCCTGCCTCGTCGCGATCATGAGCATGGGCAAGGGCTATCACCGCGTGTCGGAAAAGCGACTGTCCGAGCGCACCGCCGAAAACGGTGCGCCGGCACCAGTGGTCACGAGCGCGGGCGCGCTCGTGGACGGACTGCACGCGATGGGCGCGAAGCGGGTATCGGTCGTGTGCCCGTACATGAAGCCGTTGACGAAGATGGTGGTCGAGTACATCGAGAGCGAGGGTATCGAGGTGCAGGACTACGTCGCGCTCGAGATTCCCGACAACCTGCAGGTGGCCGCGCAGGACCCGGCGAGGCTCGTCGAAATCTATAAGCGTCTGGATCGCCACAACATCGATGCGCTCGTGCTTTCCGCCTGCGTGCAGATGCAGTCGCTGCCGTCGATCCAGCGCGTGCAGGAAGAATCCGGCATCCCCACTGTTTCGGCGGCCGTGGCGACGACCTGGCAGATGCTGCGTCGGCTGGAACTGCGCGCTGAAGTGCCTGGTTGCGGCGAACTGCTTTCCGGCAAGTACTGAGCACGACATGGTTGCCCGTACGAGTGGCTATGCCCGTGATCCGCGCGTGGCGAAGACGCTGCGTGACATTGTGACTTCCTTCCTGACATGAGCGCTAACTCGTCCATAACACTCGCAGTGCCGCTCGCCGCATGCGACGACCTGCACTTCTACGAGCCCACGCGCGGCCATGGCCTCGCGCACGATCCACTCGGCGCGATCGTCGGGCCGCGTCCGATCGGTTGGATCTCCACGCGCAGCGCGGACGGCACGCTGAATCTCGCGCCATACAGCTTCTTTAGCGTCTTCAACTACGCGCCGCCGATCCTTGCGTTCTCGAGCGTGGGGTTCAAAGACACGGTGCGCAACGCGCAGCAGACCGGCGAGTTCGTCTGGAACATCGTCACGCGCGATCTGGCCGAGCCCATGAACGTGACGAGCACGGCGGTGGCTGCCGAAATCGACGAGTTCGCGCTCGCCGGTCTCGATGCGGCGCCCTCGCGCGTTGTGTCGGTGCCGCGCGTCGCGCAAAGCCCGGTGTCATTCGAGTGCCGGGTGTGCGACGTGATGCAGTTGCGCGCCGCAGACGGCAGCGCGCTGGACACATGGATGGTGACCGGCGAGGTCGTCGGCGTGCACATTACGCGTGCGTTGCTCGACGATGGTGTGTACGTGACGGCGGCCGCGCGCCCGATCATGCGTGGCGGCGGCACGGCCGACTACTTCGAGATTGGCGAGGCGGCGAAGTTCAGGATGCGCAGGCCGAAGGCGGCCTGACGCGAATCTGCTGCGCGCGGGTCAGGCCGGTGGGCGATGCAGTTCGATGAGAAGACGCAAAGTGGCCTTCAGTTCCTCGGCCTTCTGCTTGCCGAGCGGCGCCAGCACACGGTCTTCGTGCGCCTTGGCCTGCTTGATGAGTGCGGAAACGAGCTTTTGTCCTTGAGGCGTAATACGTACCAGCGTGATGCGCCGGTCGGTCTCGTGCGGGATGCGCTTGACGCAGCCCTGCGCTTCCATCCGGTCGAGCAGGCGCGTAACGGTCGGCTGCTTCGTCACGGAGACCTGCGCGAGGTGGCCGATGCTGACCGCCTTGCCGTCCGACAGCGTGGACAGCACACGCCAGTCGGAAACTTCGAAACCTGCTGCCTGGACGATGACATGAAATTCGCTGGAGATCAGCTGACTGACCTGTGCGAGCAACGCGGGGGTGTAGTTGTCGACAAAGCTGCTGACTGGAGAAAGGCTCATACGTGGAAAACACCTGCAATCGAAGAGGGGCTGCGCCTGTTGAAACGGAAACATACCATGGTGGCGGACCCGCCACCTTGCATGGCCACAAGCGGAAAAGGGGTTAACCATGATTATGAATTAATTTATACCTAAAGATAATTGGATCGCACTACGACGTTCTTGCGGGCAGTCGCGAATCGTCGTGACGTGGCGGGGTAGCACCGCAATGCCGTTCCGTCTGTGAACGGGCAGGGCATGAGACGCGATGCGGCGAACCGTATCGTGCGGGTATGAGGGTTGAGTCAAGAACGGAGCACAACATGACGAGCAGTCTGGAACAACTGAGCATCGATCTGGCGAGCGGCCGCGTGCGAGTCGTGGACCTGACGCAAACGCTGTCGCCGGAATTTCCGGCCCTGCAACTGCCGCCGCAGTTCGGCCAGGTCTGGGCATTCAAAATGGAGAAGATCAGCCAGTACGACGAGCAAGGTCCGGGTTGGTACTGGAATAATTTTTCCTGCGGCGAACATACCGGCACGCACTTCGATGCCCCGGTGCACTGGGTTACAGGCAAGGACCACGCACAGAACTCCGTCGATACGATCGACGTGAAGAACTTCATTGCGCCAGCGGTCGTGATCGACGCGAGCGCGGAAGTCTCGGCCAATCCGGACTGGCTGCTGACCGTGACGTTCCTCGAAGCATGGGAAGCGAAGCATGGCCGCATCCCGGCCGGCTCCTGGGTGCTGCTGCGTTCGGACTGGTCGAAACGCACCGATCCCGCGGCGTTCCTGAACCTGCGCGATGACGGCGCGCATACGCCGGGGCCGACGCAAGAGGCAGTGGAATGGCTGATTGCCGAACGCAACGTGCACGGCTTCGGCGTCGAGACGATCAATACCGACGCGGGTCAGTCTTACGCGTGGCCCGTGCCGTATCCGTGCCACACGCTGATGCACGGATCGAACCGCTATGGCCTGCAGTGCCTGAAGAATCTGGAGCAGTTGCCCGCTACGGGAGCGGTCATCGTGGCGGCGCCGCTAAAGATCCAGGCCGGTTCGGGCAGCCCGCTGCGCGTTCTCGCGCTGGTGCAGGAGTAGGCGGTCCACCGCGCTTCATATCGGAGCGCGGGTGCACCTCATTGTGTTGCCAATGGGCAACCGCGCAATAAGTAATTCGTAGAACGAATCATGATCGTACAGCGGAGATTGTCAATGAAGAACAAATGTGCGCTCGCTGTAGCTATTGGCTTCGCAGTGCCGGTCGCGCACGCGCAGAGCAGCGTCGAGATTTTCGGCTTGCTGGATGCGGGTGTGTCGTACATCAGCAATCAGGGTGGCAAGTCGAACTGGCAGATGGCAGACGGCATTGCCGTGCCGAACATTTTTGGGTTCAAGGGTACGGAGGACCTGGGTGGCGGATTGAAGGCGACATTCCGCCTCGTCAACCAGTTCTCGCTTGGGAACGGTTCGATCATCTCCTCGCCCAGCAACAGTTCTGTGACGAGCGGCGGCTTGTTCGCACGCGAGGCATGGATGGGCCTTTCCAGCGAACGCTATGGCAGTGTGACGATGGGTCGTCAGCAGGACTTCATGGTCGACACGCTGCTCGCCGACGTGGGCGCGGACTCCGCGCTCTACGTGGGCGGGCTCTACAATTTCCGGGATGGTCCGTTCGCCGGTCTGGCTTTGCCCGATTCGCCACCGAACGAGGCATACGATTTCGACCATATGAACGGCTCCGAGTCGCTAGCGAATTCGGTGAAGTACACTTCGGCCGACTACAGCGGTTTCAAGTTCGGCGGGCTGTACGCTTTCGGCGGGACTGCAGGCAACTTTAGCCAGAACAGCGCAACGAGCTACGGCATCAGCTACGCGAAGGGGCCGCTGGCCGTAGGCGCGGCGTATACGAATGTCAAATACGCAGTGCTGGAAGGCGACAGCATCCGGAACTGGGGCGCAGGCGCGCGCTACGCGCTTGGCAACGCGCTGTTGACCTTGCTCTATACCAACACGCGCAACACTCACAACGGTGCAGCCGTCAACATGGTGGAGGCGGGCAGTACGTATCGCATGACACCCGCTTTCGCGCTGGGTGCGAACTATATGTACATGTGGGGCAATGCGGGCGTCGACAACAACCACGCGCACCAGGTGAACGCCGTGGCGCAGTACAGCCTGTCGAAGCGCACGTTGGTCTACGCGGAAACCTCGTACCAGATTGCGAACGAGGGGGCGAACGCGGCCATCTGCGGGACGTTCGGGCCGTCCAGCAGCAATCATCAGTTCGTGGGACGTTTGGGTATCCAGACGAAGTTCTGAGGGGTGGGCGCGGCCATGCCTCGTGACGTCGCATCGTCGAAACCACGCACGCCGAGCTGGGTCCGGAAATATCGCTCAACCCCGACCGGTCAGTACTTTTCCGGAATCCGGTTATAGGGGTAATTGGGCTCCCGGTACCCTTTCGCCTTTTGCCTCGGGGGAAGATCGATTTTGGGGCGTTCTATGTGTTCATAAGGGATGAGGCTCAGAAAATGCGCGATGCAGTTCAATCGTGCGCGCCGCTTGTCGTTCGCTTCGACCACGTACCATGGCGATGTTTTCGTGTCGGTGGCCGCGAACATCGCATCACGCGCACGCGAGTAGTCGTACCAGCGCCTGTGCGACTCCAGATCCATAGGACTCAGCTTCCAGGTTTTGCGACCGTCGATAATGCGCTGCGAGAACCGGCGGGTCTGCTCTTCCTTGCTGACTTCGAACCAGTATTTGATCAGGGTGACGCCGGCATCGATGATGTCCTTTTCCCATGCCGGACAGAGTTTGAGGAAGCGGTAATACTGGTCGTCCGTGCAAAAGCCCATGACCTTCTCGACTCCCGCGCGGTTGTACCAGCTTCGGTCGAAAATCACGATCTCCCCGCCCGCAGGCAAATGCTCGAAGTAGCGCTGAAAATAGATCTGCGTGCGCTCCCGTTCCGACGGCGCCGGCAGTGCGACGACACGGAACACGCGCGGACTGACGCGCTCAGTGAGCCGCTTGATCACGCCGCCCTTGCCAGCCAGCCGCGTCCCGCCCTTCGAAGATCACGATGACCCGCGCGCCCGTATGCTTCACCCAGAACTGCAGATTCACCAGCTCAACATGGAGCTCGGCCATTTTCGCTTCATACTCCTGCCGCGAGAGCTTTGTCTTTGCCGCCGACCGTGGAATTTCGCGCCGGCTGGACTTCGTGTCTTTTTTCTGGCCCATGATTTCACCATCGACTGAAGGTACTAGCGGAAATCTTCCGCGGTCTTCGCTATCGCTCTCGCAAATTGCGCAATCTGCCTGCACTGTTCGATCAGGTCCATGGCCAGCCGGAAACTCAGCACGTCGGATTTGTCCGCCAGTTGCAGTTTCGCCAGCACGACCTGGCGCGCCGTCGCCGCCAGGTTTTCGATCTGCGCCTTCGACGCGATGACCTGAGCCGCTTCGCTCGCCTCGGGATCGGCGATGGTTCCGATGGCCTGTTCGAGATTCCGGATCACGGTATCCACGAACTGCACCGTCGCCTCATCGCGCAATCGCGCGAGGTCGAGCTGGTGCGTCAGCCTTTGCTGGCTGACCGACACCAGATTGGTTCCGACCACGCCGCTGATGCTTTCCAGGTTGGACGCGATCTGCGTGAACCGGACCATCTGCTGGCCTTCCTCCTCGGAGTGCTCTACCTGCGACAACAGGCCGATATAGTGGAGAATCTCGGCGGCTAGCCGGTCAGTTTCCTTGTCCTGATCTAGCAGAAAGTTGATCTGCTCGATCGTTCCGGTAGAGACCATGTTCGAGCCGCTGCGAACGACCTCCAGAACCAGTTGACCCAGCCGCGTCAGCTCGAGTCGTACCCGCTGCAGCCCAAGCGAGGGCGCTGTCAGGGACGATTCGTCCAGATAGATTGGATCGCCTGCCCGTTTGGCTTCCTGTGCCCGCTTCGGCACGATGAGCTGGGCAAGCCGCGCGATCGGACCGGTGAACCAGATCAGAATCAGTGTGCTGGCCACGCTGAATATCGTGTGGGTGTTGGCGACCTGGCGCGGCGTTTCGGCCGCCAGTCTCGCCAGCCCTTGCAGTTCAGGGTAAGACGGCGAAATATGCCGGACCAGGTCCGCCATCTGCGGAATGAAGAACACCCAGAACAGCACACCCACGACATTGAAGATGAGATGCACCACGCCGACCTGCAGCGCCTCCGCCGATTTGCCGATCGCGGCGAGCAGCGCCGTTCCGCACGTGCCTACGTTTGCGCCCAGAATCAGGGCGATGCCGGCTTCGAGCGGCATCAGTCCCTGCGCTCCCAGTGCGATCACGATTGCCAGCGTTGCCGCGGAACTTTGAACCACCGCGGTGAAGATGGCGCCCACCACGATGCCCAGCAGCGGGTTCTCCATGTCCTGCATCGCGTCGATGAATGGCTGGAAGGTCCGCAGCGGACGCGTCGCGTCGCCCATCAACTGGATGCCCATGAACAGCAGGCCCAGCCCGAGAATCACCGCGCCGAGCTGGCGCAGCAGGTCGCGTCGCCCGAACGCGTGCAGCAGAAAGCCGAGGGCCAGCATGAAGGGCGTCAGCCTCGAAACGTCGAAGGCGATGATCTGCGCGGTGACCGTCGAGCCGATATTCGCGCCCATGATCATGGGCACCGACTGCGCCAGGGTCATCAAGCCGGCGGAAACGAAGCCGACCATCAGCACCGTGGTGATGGTCGATGAATTCAGCAGCGCGGTGACGACGGCACCGGCCAGCACCCCGCGAAACCGGTTCGAGGTCAGCATGCCGAGCAGCGCCTGCAGTCTCGATCCGGCGATGGCCTTCAGGCCGCCCGTCATGAATTCCAGACCGAGAAGGAACAGCGCGAGGCCGCCGATCAACAGCCCGAACATCTGGACCAGATTCAGGCTGCTGGCGTCCAGTCCCTCGGAATAAGGAGTCATCTTGCTCTGCCTCGTGTCATGGCGCGCACTCCTGAACAGCAACCTCGCCGGGCGGCTGCTGTTCCTTCCGGTATCCCGCCCTGAACGTCAGACCGCTGCACGCGGCATCGGTCACGTCGTCGCGAGAGCCGGTTTCGCTGCACGCCACCTGCGGATCACCCATTTCTCGGCCTCGACGACGAGGAAGAACACCAGGCCGCCGAGGAACAGCCATGGCCAGATCTGCTGGGGAATGGCCATCGTGCCGAACAGATCCTGAAGCGGCAAAGCATAGGTAAACAACAGCTGGAGGACGACGACTGCAACGATCCCCATCGGCAGATATCGATTGCCGAGATGTGCCGTGATCGACAGCGAGGAATCGACCAGATAACGGGTATTGAGCAGATAGAAAATCTGGCCGATCGTCAGCGTGTTGACCGCAACCGTGCGCGCAAGCTCGTCCGGCGCATCTTGCGCCTTCATCCAGAAGAACGACCACAGCGTCAATGCCAGCAGACTCAAGCCGACGAAAATCACCCGCCAGATCCCAAACCCGGTCAGGATGGGACGACCGGCCACGCCCGGTGGACGGCGCATGACGTCCAGTTCGTGTGGCTCGAAGGAAATCACAAGACCCAGCGCGACCGATGTCACCATGTTGACCCATAGCACCTGAGGCGCCGTGATCGGCATGGTGAAGCCCGCCAGGATCGCCACCATGATGACGGCCGCCTGCGCGACGTTGGTCGGCAGCATGAAGAGAATCGCTTTCTCGATGTTGTTGTAGACCGTTCGCCCCTCGCGGACCGCGGCGGTGATCGACGCGAAGTTGTCGTCGGCAAGCACCATCTCGGCGGCTTCCTTGGTGACCTCCGTGCCCTTGATGCCCATCGCCACGCCGATGTCGGCCTTCTTGAGGGCCGGCGCATCGTTCACCCCGTCGCCCGTCATTGCCACGACCTGCTTGTTCGCCTGGATCGCCTTGACGAGCCGAAGCTTGTGTTCCGGGCTGGCGCGCGCAAACACGTCGACCTTCTGGACCGCCTCCTGCAGCGTCGCGTTGTCCATTGCCTCGACCTCGACGCCGGTCAGCGCCGTCTTGCCGTCGCCGATGCCCAGCATCTTCGCAATCGCAGCGGCGGTGATCCTGTGGTCGCCCGTGATCATCGTGACGCGGATACCGCCCGCGTGGCATTCCTTCACCGCCTCGATGGCTTCCTTGCGCGGCGGATCGAGCAGACCGACCAGCCCCAGCAGAACGAGCGTCTTCGGGAGATCCGCAGGCGACAGGTTTCTATCCGCCAGACCCGGATGTTCGAGCCACGCAAGCGCCAGCACGCGCTCGCCTTGCGCCGCCAACTGGTCCGAGGCCTTCAGGAAATGGGCGAGATCGATTGGCTGCGGGCCGTTGCTGGTCTGCTGCCGGTCGCAATGCTCGAGGATGACTTCGGGCGCCCCCTTGACGAGCAGAAACTGGCTGCCGTCGGCCGCTTCGTTCAGCGTCGCCATAAAGCGGTGTTCGGACTCGAAGGGAATCGCGTCGACGCGACGATAAGCCGTCTGCTGTGCCTGCCGTTCGAGACCGATCTTGGTTGCGAACGGATACAGCGCTCCTTCCGTCGGATCGCCTTCGACCTTCCAGAGGCCTTCCTCCTCGCGCAGCTCGGCGTCGTTGCAGAGCATCGAAACGCGCCCCATCAGGTCGAGGACCGGGTCTTGAGGCGCAGGTGCGCCATCCCGCAGAACTTGCCCATCGGGTGCATATCCATCGCCTTCGACCTGATAGGTGGTCTCGGCGGTGACAGCGGACACGACCATCATTTCCATCAGCGTCAGGGTACCGGTCTTGTCCGAGCAGATCCGCGAAACGGAACCCAGCGTTTCCACCGCTGGGAGCCGGCGGATGATCGCGTTGCGCTGCGCCATACGCTGAACGCCGATGGCGAGCGTAATCGTGATGATGGCAGGCAATCCCTCAGGAATGAGCGATACCGCAATGCCGACAACAGCCTGAAAGATTTCGACGAACGGCAATCCCTCGACCCATCGGCCGTATGCAAACACTAGCGCGCCGATCACGAAAATGACGGCGGTAATGGCGTAGCCGAATTTCTTGATCTGCCGCAGCAGCGGCGTCTCGAGCGAGCTGACTGCCGCCAGCATCTGATTGATGCGCCCGAGCTCGGTTTCGCTTCCTGTCGCAACGACGAGCCCTGTGCCACGTCCCGACACGACCAGCGTTCCGGAGTAGGCCATGCTATGGCGATCCCCGACCGTCGCATTGGCAGCGACGGGGGTGACGGACTTGTCGCTCGGTACCGATTCTCCGGTTAGCGCTGCCTCCTCCATGCGCAGGTTCTTGACGTCGGTTAACCGAAGGTCGGCGGGTACCTTGTCGCCTGACTCCAGAAGGACGACGTCGCCCGGCACGAGCTGGTCCGATGCGATCATCCGGGTCTCGCTCGCGCGCAGGGTTCTCGCCTCGGCGGACAACATATTGCGAATCGAATCCAGCGCCTTCTCGGCTTTGCCTTCCTGGATAAAACCAAGCAACGCATTGATGACGACGACGCCCAGAATGATCGACGCATCGATCCACAATCCGAGCATCAGTTTGACAAAGCCGGCGCCTAGCAGGACATAAACCAGAATATTGTTGAACTGGCCCAGAAACTTCATCAAGAGGCTCTGCTTACCGGCTTCCGGCAAGCGGTTTGGACCGTACCTTTGAAGTCGCTCATCCGCTTCCGGAATACCCAGGCCCGATTGCGGATTCACGCCTAGCTTCTGTGCGGTCTCCTCCGCGGTCACCGCATACCAGGCCGCGAACTCACCTTGAAGTCTTGCGTTTGTCGCCTCGTTCATCGCTCGCTCTACAATGTTGTGGCCGGCACAAATTTATTGAACCTGCGGATGTGATTTATCAGAACTGCTTACAGAAGAATGGTTATCAAGGATGCATCCGGGAACGGCCGCGAACCGTCGGCGTCACTATCGCTATGGCGTTTCTGGCTGTCCTGGCTATCTGGTTTCCACCCGATAATTCGACACACGGTTATTTGCGATTGCCTGCATCTATCATAGGCGGCCCGCTGCATATCGTCTCGATAGACATCGCCGCATCGGCGAACCGCCTGCAAATCCGGCGCGGACTTTGTGCATTGCGTCAGAGATGGCAAACGCGGCGGGGCGCGCCGCAGATCAGCTTGCAGCGCACTTCCGGGTTCGGGCCAGGAAGGGACACTCGACCTCGGCACATGGATCGGCAGACTATTCTGCTGTGTGTGAATACCGATTGGCAGTGCTGCATTGGTGGTCGTAAGCTTCGTCAAGATCAACTGTCGTGTCCGCGCCTCTCATGCGCGACTGGGGCGATGCTGTGCCAACAACTGAAGTAGTGAAACTATACGGAGCCGCATGGAGCGTATATGTGCGGATCGTCCGGCTTGCGTTGGAAGAGAAGCAGGTGAAATATGATTTGGTCGAGGTAGATGTATTCGCAAAGACCGGCGTTCCGCAAGAACATTTGACGCGTCACCCGTTCGGCCGCATTCCCGCCTTCGAGCATGGCGATTTCCGTCTTTACGAAACAGGCGCGATTGTTCGCTACATCGACGATGCTTTCCCCGGATGCAAACTACAGGCGACAGATCCGAAAGCTCGTGCCAGGGTAAATCAGATCGTTGGGATACTGGACGCCTACGGATACCGAACGCTCGTTTGGGACATATACGTTGAGCGCGTGGTTTCAGCTCGCGAAGGCCGGCAAGCGAATGAAGAGAAAATCGCCGCTGCGCTGCCGCGTGCCGCCGTATGTTTATCTGAATTGACCCGGCTATCCGATGACTGTGGGTTCCTGATCGGCAATAGCGTGACACTGGCCGATTTGTACGCCGCTCCAATCTTCGCATGCTTCATGCAGGCACCTGAAGCCGTTCCATTATTGGCAGGGTGCGAAAAACTGATCTGCTGGTGGCAAGGATTCGCTACTCGCGACAGCATGTCCCGGACAAGACCGTGAGCAGCGGCGTGCGGAACGGAGGCCAGTTTCGGCATTTGGTCACATCGGGCATTGACGGCCGACGGTTGGGTGTCGAAATCCAGATTCCAGCCACCCGGTCCGCCAATTCGCCATAAACTCTCGCGACGTCGCACGCTTCGTTGGAGCCGGCCAGCATGTTCATTCATCGCGGTGCCGCGTTGACACGTCGTGTCAGGAGGAATCCTTCGCATGTACAAGTAGCAACGGCGTCTGCGTAATATGCGCGACACGGCCCGCGACGCTGCCCAGGTGGACTTCCGGTTTCGCAAATTGCATGCCGTATTTCAAAGCCTCAAGCGACGGAGTGCTTCCGTCGATCGCGAACAGGACCCGTTTCCGGGGGCACGCCAGCTTTTCCTCGTGGGAAGGTGGCACGATCAGTAGCGAGCATCGGGAATGTATTGTCAGTGGCCGGGACACCGTGCCCTCGACCCAGCGCAGTAGCCCATGATGCTGCCGTGCGCCGACGATCAGCAGATCGGCGCACCAGTCGTCGGCGGCATCGATCAATGCGGTGGCGATGTCGCTACCTCGCTTCGAAAGATCGATTAAATCCTCTTCGAGGGGAAGGTCACGACCCGAGAAGACGTGCTTTGCCTGAACGAGCGCGTCTGCCGCGTCACGCAGAAGTTCCGCGCGTGCGGCATACAGTTCGGCACTCGCCTTCGGAGGCAGGGAACTAAGCGAGCGAGGATTGTCGGCGACGCTCACGAGCCGGATGTGCGCATTAGTTGGGGCGATGTTTCGGACGAACTCCGCTGCTCGCAGTGAGGCGGGTGACAAATCCACCGCGACTAAAATGCGATCGATTCCAACTGCTTCGTTGACGAGCGTCAAGGGAAGGTCGGCGCTGACACATAGCCTTGTAGTAGACGAGGGCTGCCCGCGGGTGCTGCTGAATTCGACAGGAATCTCGCCCAGCTTCAGGAGCAAATAAAAACAATGCAGGCTGGGGCCACCGTCTGCCGGTACACAGTAGACATGCTGAAAAATCGACTACCGACGACTTCCCAGCCTTGGAAGCTCGTCAACTACAGGAGCGAACATGAGCAGCAATTCCGACTACAAAGACCTCACCCGCGCAGTATCGGTTCAGATGCGAGCGATGCGCGAGTCACAACCCGAGTTGATGACGGCATTCGGCCAACTCGCTGCGGCCGGCACAAAAGACGGGGCGCTGAATCGAAAGACGCGGGAGCTGGTGGCATTAGGAATTGCGATTGCCTGTCGTTGCGACGACTGCATCGGCTTTCACGTCCAGACGCTGGTGAAGCTGGGCACTACAAGAGCCGAGCTGGAAGATGTGCTCGGCACTGCAGTCTATATGGGAGGCGGCCCATCAATGATGTATGCCACTCACGCACTGAGAGCGTTTGCCGAGTTCTCGACCTGAATATCAACGCGTTCGGATTGCCTTGCCGGTTTCTGCTACGCAATCCCATCCCCGATAAAGCACCATCGTGCTCAACTCAGGGCGGCATCATGCCCGCATGGTGATGCATATGCCCAACCATCGCGTCAGCACCGTGGTCCGAGAGCTGCGCATCGAGCCATACGTGAAGTGACGACACCTCGGCCACATTTGGGCGAAGAACAAAATGAGTGCGCAGCGGCTCAGGCCTGTTGCCGACTCAGCTTCGCGCGCTCGAGCAACTCAAACACAGCCATGCCGCCGAGCATCGCGGCCACAAAACCCCACGCCTTCGGAAAGCCAGCGCCCAGTGCGACCAGTGCGGGCCCCGGGCAGAATCCTGCAAGCCCCCAGCCCACACTGAACACCGCGCTGCCCAGCACAAGTCTCAACGTCACGTTGGTGCTGGCCGGAATCTGCATGGGCAGACCCAGCAGGGATTTCTTGCGGCGTTTTGCAAACAGGAACGCGATAGAGCCGATGGCTATCGCGCCGACCATCACCAACGCAAGAGACGGGTCCCAGCGCCCCGCGATGTCGAGAAATCCCAGCACCTTCGCCGGATTGGCCATGCCGGACACCATCAGGCCGACGCCAAACAGAAGCCCGGAAAGTAAAGCAGCGAACAAACCCATCTCAGCCTCCCAGCAGATGTCTGGATACGAATACGGTCAGAAAACCGCCTGCCATGAATGTTGCCGTCGCGACAAGCGAACGGATCGAGCCGCGCGAGATGCCACATACACCATGGCCGCTCGTGCAACCGCTTGCGTAACGCGTGCCGATGCCAACCAGAAAACCAGCGACGAGTATTTCGCCCCACCCAGCCTGGATATCAGGCGCTATAGGGTTACCCAGCAAGCCTGCCAGCACAGGTGCCCCGACAAGCCCCGCAAGAAAAGCGACACGCCATCCCGCATCTTTCTGCGGCGTGCCCAGCAGGCCACCGAGAATGCCGCTGATGCCAGCGATACGTCCGTTGAAGAAAACAAGCACGGCAGCCGCGGCGCCAATCACCAGGCCGCCAGTCAGTGACAAACCCGGTGTGAAACTCGCGAAATCAATCGACATGACCCCTCCTTATCGTCATTGGGCGCAAAACTGGTCGTACAGCACGGTCATAACCGCAATCGCTTCCTTGCTCGCGACGGAATAAAAGATACTTTTCCCTTCCCGGCGTGTCTCGACCAGCGCGTTATCGCGAAGTACGCCGAGCTGCTGGGAGAGTGTGGGCTGACGTATCCCCAACTGTTCTTCCAGGTCGCTCACACACAACTCGCCCTGTGATAACTGACACATCAGAAGCAACCGGTCAGGATTTGCCAGCACCTTCAGTAGCGCACAGGCCTTCTCTGCCGAGGCCTGCATCACCGAGAGGTCGATTGGGGATGACTTCTTCCTCATCTCATCGTTCCATGATCTGCACACCAATATTATATTGAATAATATATTGTTTGTGAATAGAATGAAAAGCAAAGTGCAACGAGGTCATGATGCAGCCCAACATTCAACCGTTTTTCGACTCCGTAACAGGCACCGTCACCTACGTCGTCTACCCGTGCGGAGGTCACGACTGCGCCATCATTGACCCCGTCCTTGACTACGACCCCAAAGCGGGGCGCACGTCGACAAAGAATGCCGACAAGGTTATCGAATTCGTTCGCTGGCAGGGTCTGCAGGTGCAGTGGATTCTGGAAACACACGCGCACGCAGACCATCTGTCTGCGGCGCATTACTTACGACTTGAGCTTGGCGGCCGGATTGCGATTGGCGAGCACATTCGCACCGTCCAAGGTGTTTTCAAGCGGCTTTTCAATCTCGAGCCCGGTTTCCATGTTGACGGCTCGCAGTTCGACCATCTTTTCCAGGAGGACGAGGAATTTTCCATAGGCGGCCTGACCGCGCATGCGCTTTACGTGCCGGGTCATACACCGGCCGACACAGCCTACCAGGTTGGAGATGTGGTGTTCGTAGGAGACACGCTGTTCATGCCGGATGTGGGCACCGCACGCTGTGACTTCCCCGGCGGCGATGCCCACTGGCTGTACAGGTCGATTCGAAAGCTACTGGACCTGCCGGGCGAGACCCGGCTCTTCATGTGCCACGACTATCCACCCGAGGGCCGCAAACCCGAATGGGAAACCACAGTGTCCGCGCAGCGTGCGCATAACATCCATGTGCATGACGGTGTAACGGAAGAGCGGTTCGTCAGCCTGCGCGAAGCGCGTGATGCAACGCTTGCGATGCCCGTTCTCATCCTGCCATCCGTGCAGGTAAATATACGGGCCGGCGATTTTCCACCTGCAGAGGAAAACGACATCAGCTACCTGAAGATTCCCTTAAACGCACTCTGATAAGAACGTTGTGCCGCGTCGACTCGTTCACGACCTGAGTCTTCCAACTTGGCCAGGCGGCGACACAGACACAACAAGCTGACCTTGCGTTGGTGCCGACCCAGCGCAATCAGATTGACAATTCACGACAGACGAGCCAGCGAATATTCGCTCGCCGAAGCGAGTCTGCATAAAACAACGATGGAGGAGACATGGAATCCAGTCGAACGGCACGGTCTGGCCGGTTGCACTGGCGACCCGCGAGCACACTTGTAGCATGCGCTCTGGCTGTATCTTGCATTGTGCACGCGCAGGAGTCGCCGTTGGGCGCCACAATTGCAACAAAGGGAACCGCCAAAGGTATCCCCGCGTGCATTAGCTGTCACGGCTCCAAAGGCGAAGGAAACGCCGCAGCTGGATTTCCAAGGCTCGCGGGAACAAGCGCCACCTATCTCACAGCTCAACTGGAAGCCTTTGCCGACGGACAGCGGCAAAGCACTATCATGCAGCCGTTCGCAAAAATCATGGCATCCGAGGGTCGCGCGGCTGTTGCGAAGTACTTTAGCCGGCTTCCCTCGCCGCCAGATGCTCACCCGGCAGCCAACGACTCCCCAGCACCTTCTAACACAGGGGTGTGGCTTGCGACGCGCGGCCGCTGGGGACAAGGGTTGCCTGCCTGTGGGCAGTGCCATGGGCCTGCTGGCTCGGGAGTAGGAGCGGCCTTCCCGCCATTGGCGGGCCAGCCTGCAGCGTACCTTTCCGGCCAGTTGCATGCATGGCAGAAGGGGCTGCGTCCACCCGGCCCTCTGGCACTCATGCCGGTCATTGCGAGCAAACTCTCAGAAGCGGACATCACAGCCGTATCGGATTACTACGCTGGTGAGCCCCTTGCGGGCAACGTGAAGAGCGTCAGGGAGACCAAACAATGAGCGTCCGTGAATATACACATCTGCTCAGGGATGTTAGCTTGCTTGCGTCCGGCATCGTCGGCGCGTTCGTGATGTGCCTCGCTTGCGCCGCTGAACCCGTGGCAAACAGGGAAGTCACACCTGATGCCTTGAAGGCCTTCTCGCCACCGAACGAAGCATCCATGCCAATGGATGATTTCGGTAAGGCGGTCAGGATGGGCGAGCAAATCTTCAATCACACCAAGGAAAATGCAGGCAAATACGTTGGCAATTCGCTGAACTGCGCGAGTTGCCATCTTGACGCTGGGCGACGGCCGAACTCAAGTCCGCTCTGGGCCGCGTATGTGTCTTACCCTGCGTACAGAAGCAAGAATGGACACGTCAACACGTTCGCCGAACGTCTGCAGGGCTGCTTCCGATACAGTATGAATGGCAAGGCGCCGCCGCTCGGCGACCCGGTTCTGGTGTCGCTGGAGGCCTACGCCTACTGGCTCGCGAAAGGCGCGCCGGTCGGCAAGCCAATTGCCGGCCGGGGCTACCCGAAGCTCCCACCGCCGGCGCTGAAAGCCGACTACACCAGGGGCAGCCAGGTCTATGCACAACATTGCGCCCTATGTCACGGCGCCGATGGTCAAGGCCAGTCGTCGGACGGGAAAACTGTCTTTCCACCGCTTTGGGGTAACCAATCGTTCAATTGGGGCGCAGGGATGCATGAGTTGCAAAACGCAGCGGGGTTTATCAAGGCAAACATGCCCCTCGGCCTGGGCGGCACGTTGAGTGACCAGGAAGCGTGGGATGTCGCGCTCTTCATGGATAGCCATGAACGCCCCCAGGACCCACGCTTCTCCGGCTCAGTCGAAGCTACGCGTGCCAAATATCACGACTCTGCCAACTCGATGTACGGACGAACGGTGAACGGCCATGTCTTGGGAAGCCCATAAGTCATTCCGGTTCAGCGAGGCGTGTAATGGTCGGACGCGCCCTATGCCCGGAACATCCCGGCCAGGGCACGGTCACGTTGGCGTATTGATGACGCAGTAGCTACAGTGTTGGTGTTTCCGGTCCGGTAGCAATCAAGTGAGAGATGGCCGCTTTCAGTTTGCGGTTGGATACCGGCTTGTGCAGCACGAGCAATTCGCTGGCCTGTGCCTTAATCAAACGTTTAGCAGCGGTGTCGCCGGTGATCAGCATCGCCGGGATGGTCTCATTGTATTCGGTACGGAGCTTTTCGATTGCCTCGATGCCGTTGTCGCCATCGCGCAGACGTAGGTCGCAGATCAGCAACGCAGGCCGTATCGAATGAATACTGAGAAGCCGGATTGCCTCATCCGCTGAGCTCACCGCCAGAACCGTGTGGCCCCAGCCGGACAACAGATCCGACATCCCGGCGCGGATCTCCCGTTCGTCGTCGATCACGACCACCAGCCCTGTCGGACACGTCTCGTACACGTCATCGTGGGTAGCGTTCAACGGTTTCGGGGGCTCGCTCGCCTGGGGGAGCAAAATCTCGAAACACGACCCCCGCTTTGGCTCCGAACGCAGGTCCAGGCTGCATCCCAGGAGGCGCGCCAACCGACTGACAATAGCCAGCCCCAGGCCGAGCCCTTTTTCCCGATCACGCTCGGGGTTGCCGGCCTGATAGTATTCCTGGAACACGAGCTCCCGTTGATCGAGAGGAATACCCCGACCTGTGTCCCATACTTGCAGGGCGATATGATCACCTTGCCGTCGGCATCCCACGACAATTTTTCCGGCATCGGTGTAGCGCACCGCGTTGGAAACCAGATTGCGGACAATGCGCTCGACGAGCATCGGATCGGAATAGACGATCGCCCGACAGCGGACCTGCGAAAACGACAGCCCTTTGGCCTCCGCTTCACCGAGGTAGTCATCACAGGCGCGGGCGATCACCGCTTCGATTGAGAACGGCTGCCGCCGTACCTCGACGACGCCGGCGTCGAGCTTGGAGATGTCCAGCAGCGCGGCGAACAGCCTGTCCAGCGTATTAATGGAGGCGTCGAGGTGCTGAACGAGACGTTCGCCGCGCGGATGCATGGGAACGCCGCTGAGCGCACCAACGAAAAGACTCAGCGCGTGGACTGGCTGGCGTAGATCGTGGCTGGCGGCGGCGAGAAAGCGTGACTTGGCGAGACTGGCTTCTTCCGCGGCCATCCTTGCTTGTTCGGCAATTTCCTTTTGCTGTCTGAGGCTGACAGCCATTTCATCTGTTTTGAGACGAAGCCGGATTCCGTGTTTGACCGCAAGATTCGCTAGCGAACCAACGCCAGCTAATACGCCGACGAAAATGAGCACGTATAAGGCAAACGCCTGTTCTACCTTGTTACCTGAGCCAAAATTTACGATCACACATGGGATTGTTGCTGGCATTATCAATGCAAATAGTGACGGCAAGTGCGAACAAAAAATAAGGACGCTACACGCCGAAACACCAGCGACGCTCAGAAGCAGAAGGGACGAACTTTCGAAGTTGCGACCACTCGCTAGCCCGATAGATGCCCAGCCCCATCCGAGACCCTCAAGAAAGCAAACGATGCCAGAACCGATAGCCCAATAGCGCCATCGATCGCAACGAAGTTTCGCGCGTTTGTAAGTATAACCAAGCAGGATATGCACGCAGGCACAGGAGGCAATGTAAGCTACCCAACATAACCCGGTCGCTGGATTAAGGTAGCCAAAGCTACGGATCGTAAACGTAAGAATGACCGCAAAGAGTGTGGCGAGCACCACTGCTGGCGTCGCGAATTTGAACGTGATCTCGATCAGATCAGACGCGACCCGTTCTCTCAACAGTAAGTCCGTTTCGGGCACGGACTTTTGATCGGCATCTCTCATGATCTCAAGTGCCAGTCACCAGAACTGGCGAAGCATGTGTGCGACAACATCGCCGATCGTCGATGACTTGAGCAACGGATTCGAACAGCTGAAGCTGGCCGGCTGCTTCCTCACGCAAAAAACTATAATTGTTTCGCGAGCGCGATCCGAACAAGAATAGCCGCTCCCGCGTTTCCGGGAACGGTTATTTATGCGCAATGACAATGATTAACGATTAAGGGCATTGTCAGCCATTGAAAGGAAAGGCCGTTGGAAAGTGGTGCAACACTACCCACAAGGCGCAGCCTTGGGTTTTTGCGAAGCGGTCGCTGGTCCCGTGCGAAGTGAAGCGTCGCGGCGCATCCGGTGTTTCGTTTATCTGGTTGCGGAACTGATCGACCTCTCCACGCTTTGGCTCAGTGACACCGCTGCGCCTGCCGTCTGGAATGCAGTCTGGTTCAATTCATAAGGTATCCTTATTTACTGAAAGCGCCTCGGCTGGAGCGATCATTTGCACCACATCCGTGCTCTAGAAGTGGTGCAGAATGCCAATGCGGACAACGGCCTGGATCCCGTTCGAAGAAAGATCCGCAGCGCCGACGATGTGGGCCAAATCGAGGTCGGTGCCTGTCTTGCCGTTCGTGTGCTGGTAAGCGCCTTGTGCGTAGACCGAAGTCCGCTTGCTCAGCGAGTAGTTCAGCATGAGTGCGACCTGATGCCAGTTCGGACTCGATCGGCCCGCCGCTTCCTTGAAATTGCCGTGCGTGAAGGTGTACGCGGCGGCGAGGGAGAGCACGGGATCGATGAAGTACTGGCCGTTGATTTCGACGTTGTCGAACTTCCAGGAGGACCAGGCCTGGGTACCGATGTCGGGGGCATAGGCGTTGCCGGTCGGTTGATAGACATCGACGTGCGAGTAGGCGAGGCCCACGTTCGAACCGTCGCCGAAGGTCCATTTCACGCCTGCGCCGATGTTCTGCTGCCGCGCGGCGGTAAATACGCCGTCGCCACCCACGGCGCCCGTACTGGTCAGGTTGCCGTTGGACTGCCGCAGGTAGGCAACCGCGGCCGAGAATGGGCCGGCGCCGTAACTGATGCCCGCGCTGTACGCCCGGTTGGCGGCGAAGTTGGTGGCGTTGCTAAAGCCGTAGACACCCTCGGCCTGGAACCCGAGGAATGTCGGGCTCACGTACTTGACCGCGTTGTTGAAGCGGAAGTCCTGGTCCGCGTTGTCGTTGTCGAACGGATGCGCCGCGAGGTCGCCGATGGTGTTACCCGCGGCCGTGAAGGGGCTCCACATGTCGACGGTCGCGTCGTACTGGCGCCCGAACGTGAGCGTGCCATAGGTGGCGGAGCTGAGCCCGACGAATGCCTGGCGGCTAAAGATCTTCCCGTCCATGCTCAACGCGCCGTTGTTCACATTGAAGCCGTTTTCCAGAGTGAAGATGGCGGAGAGGCCGCCGCCGAGATCCTCCGCTCCTTTCAGTCCGAAATTCGATGCGCTGGCGTCGCCACTCACCATCGTGTAGGTGCTATGGCCGCGTGCGTTCGACGTGAAGTTCAAGCCATTGTCGATCACGCCATATAGCGTGACGCTGCTCTGTGCATGAGCATGGCCGGTGGCAAAGAGTGCCGCGAGCGCGGCACAGGGAAGGTGTTTATTCATGAGGCGGTCTTTACTCCTTGTTTGACGGACGCGGATCGTCCGCATGATCGAAGACGCGCGGTCAAACGCGTGCTTTGCTCGTTCGCGGGTTCGCTGCGATCCCCGGCCTTGATCCGGGAGCGCAAGTCACGCATGGTGAGTGAGCGTCCGGCAGCGAAATCGTCGAAGCGGCGAGTATTCATGGACGCGGAGCGAAACAGCGAATCAATCAATGCGGCGAGCATCAGCGACCAAAAGTGCGTCATCAATGATTCGTAGTAGGTAATCCTCATAGGGTAGGCAGCGACGTGGGTGTGCATGACGGAGCGCATGCCAGGCCACTGGGGGCTCCACATTTGCCGCGTGGCGGCATTGGGGTATTGAGCCTCTACCTCTTAGGAGAGATGCCGCTGTCGCGCACCGTCGCCTATGCTGTGGGCAGGCACGTCAACCCAAATGGCGCGCGCTCCGTATCGGTTTGGGCGATCATTGCCATATCCCCATTGCTAACGGAGTGCGCCGAATGAACGTGAATACGGAACATGACTTCTTGCACACCAGCTTGACCCGTCTACTGGGCTGTCGCTACCCGATCATCTCGGCCGGCATGGGAGGACCGGCCCGGTCCGAACTCGCCGCTGCCGTTTGCGCAGCCGGCGGATTCGGCCTGCTAGGGATGGTGCGCGAGTCGCCCGAACTGATCGAGCGGGAGATCGCCGCCGTGCGCGCAGCAACTGCGCGTCCATTCGGCGTCAACCTGATTCCGTCGTCGACCGAGCCCGCCCTGTTTGCAGCGGAGCTTGGCGTATGCCTCGCGGCACGCGTGCCGGCGCTGTGCTTCTTCTGGGACGTCGTGCCCGAGGCCGTGAAGCGTGCGAAGGATGCCGGCGCCATCGTGCTCTATCAGGTTGGCTCGCTGCAGGATGCGTTGTCCGCCGAGCAGGCCGGCGCGGACGCCGTGATCGTGCAGGGCATCGAAGCGGGTGGCCATGTGCGTGGGCGCAGCGGTATTCTCACGCTGCTGCCCGAGGTGGCGCAGCGCCTGCGCGTGCCGGTGGTCGCGTCGGGTGGAATCGCGACCGGTGGCGGCCTGGTCGCGGCCCTCGCGCTGGGTGCTGCGGGCGTGCATTGCGGCACTGCGTTCCTCGCGACGCACGAGTCGTTTGCGCACGATTATCACAAGCAACGCATTTGCGAGGCGCGTGCGGGCGAGACCGTCTACACCGACCTCTTCGCCATCAACTGGCCGCCGAATTCGCCGGTGCGCGTGCTGGCCAATAGCGTGACCGACGAGGCGCACGGACAGCTCTTTGGCTATCACCCGGACAAGCTGCCGCGCGAAGTAATCGGGCACGACGATGGGCGGCCGCTCTACCTGTTCAGCACCGACTCGCCCTTGCGCAGCACGACCGGCGACCTGGAGCGCATGGCGCTCTTCGCGGGCGAGTCGTCCGCGCTCGTGAACGCGCGGACGTCGGCAGCCGAGGTGATCGAGCGCATGGTTGCCGAGGCGCTGGAGGCCCGTAGCCGCATTTGTGCCTGCAGGGTAGACGACTCATCCGGTGCATCGGACAATACGGACACCTGAGGAAATAGTGGAGACAAGACACCTATCGGCGCAAACGGCGCAAACGGCGCAAACGGCGCAAACGGCGCAAACGGCGCAAACGGCGCAAACGGTGCACCAGATGATAGGCGGCGAGGCTGCGCTTGCACGCCTCGTCGAGACCTTCTACGACATCATCGAAACCGATCCCGACGGCGCGAGCATTCATGCGCTGCATTTGAAGGGCTTCGGCCTTGCGCACGTGAGGCAGGCCCAATTCGAGTTTCTCTCGGGCTTTTTCGGCGGCCCGCAGTACTACCTCGAGCGCATGGGGCATGCGAATTTGCGGACCATGCACGCGCACATCGAGATCAGGCATGCGGAGGTCGAAGCGTGGCTGATCTGCATGCGCAAGGCCATTGCGATGCTCGGCTATGACGCCGACGTCGCGGCCACGCTGATGCGGCATTTCACGCGGTCTGCACAGGCGCTGCGCAATACGGCGTAGCGCGCACCTTCTCCGATGCTGCTTTGCCGCATCGGCGCTCATCGTTGACAAATCAGGCATGCGTGCCGCATGCCCCCGCCGAGCTGTCGCTTTGCGAAATCCGTGTGTTCCCAACCCTGGGTGAATGTAAGGACACCCAGGGTCTCTATCTACCCACAAAAACAGTATTGACACACGTCAAGGAATCCACATTAAATACCACGGTGAAACTTTGTTGCTGAAAGAGAAACTCAAAAGAAAGCTGCATTGAAGACCCCAATCGCGTCGCCTCACTATGGAGGAATTGAGCATGAGTGACCGAAGGCAAAAGCGCATCGACAGCATGTTTGCCCGAGACCGTTTGATGGCGGGCGTCACATTGTTGGCGCTATGGATCACGCTGGGCTATGTCTACTTTGCGGTGAGCATGTCGGTGGAGGATCCGGCGGTTCGCATCGCGCTGACGATCGGCGCCATGGGGGTAGTCGTGTTCAATACCGCGTCAGTTACGGCGATGGTGCGGCACTACAAGGAAGACAAGGATCACATCTACGGTCTGGATATTCACCATCTCGACGAGAACCGCATACGCAAGGCGGCACTGGACGACAGCGAGGAAGAAGAAGCACTTGCCTAGCCCGGCCGCGAGGTTTCCCGTGGCCTGCAGCCCCCTCGACGCTGAACCGTTCAACGCAATGCCGACTGAAAAGGAAGCTCGACATGGCATCCGAATACGTTCCTCCTGTGCAGAAGGGTTTTGGGCAACTGGTGGACAGCCTGTTTTTGCTCGTGCTCGTGTATTGCAGCCTGCTCGCGCCGCTGCTGCTCAAGGCGCCGGACAAACAGCCGGACCAGGCTCAAGCCGCGGCGCAAGTGTCGTGGCAAACGCTCGGCCAGAATCCCACGATGCGGGCGCAGTGGCAGAAACTCGGCTACGACGCCGCGCAGGCGAAGCCCATCATCACCACCAAGTTCGACTACGCCGTCGATCCAGCCTCGTTGATCGTCACGGTGCTCGTGATCGTCGGCTATTTCGTTTTCGTGCTGCGCGTATCGGAAAGGCAGTATCGGCAGGTGATCGCCGAGAAATTCGGGGAGAGACGCGATGAACTTCTGGCTATTACTGAGTGATGCCGCATGGGCGCTGTCGATCTTGCTGTTCGCGTGGATCATCGTCGATGCGTGGCGGGTCTCCCGCGCATACGACGACGATTTCCTGATGAGCTCCACCGAAGGCAGCGAATAAGCGTCACGGCGGCCATGATGGCGGCCACGCCTTGATCCTTCCAGATAGCGAACCTGTACAGGAGCGGTGCATGAGCGATTCAGCAATGTCGGGGCAGTCGGGTGAGCGGATCGCACTACTGAAAGTACTCGGACCGATTCACGTTTGGGCGCTCGGCGTGGGCATCGTGCTCGTGGGCGAGTTCATGGGGTGGAATTTTTCGGTGGCGAAAGGCGGCGCATACGGTTCGCTCATTGCCTGCTGGATCGTCGGCCTGCTCTATACCTGCGTCGCCATGATCGATTCCGAAGTAACGTCGACGGTGGCTGCGGCCGGCGGCCAGTATACGCAGGCGAAGCACATCATTGGGCCGCTCATGGCGTTCAACGTGGGCCTCTATCTCGTGATGGCCTATACGATGCTCGAAGCGGCCGATGCGCTCGTGGTCGGTGACCTGATCAAGGCCGTGGCGGCCGACTCCGGGTATGCGAACCTCGACTCGCGCCCGTTCGCGCTCGTCACGATCGCCTTTCTCGCGTGGCTCAATTTTCGCGGCGTGTTCGTCACGCTCACCGTCAACTTCGTGATCACCGCGATCGCGTTTCTTGCCATTGTCGTGCTGTTCTTCGGCGTGCAGCCGTGGAACCCCGGACACATCCTGCTCCATCATCAACTGCTGACGCAATTGCCGTATGGCTGGCTCGGCGTGGTCGCCGCGCTGCAGTTCGGCATGTGGTACTACCTGGGCATCGAAGGCACCTGCCAGGCCGCCGAAGAGGTGCGTTCGGCGGGCCGCTCGATCCCGCTCGGGACCATGAGTGGAATGATGACGCTCCTGATCGCCGCCTCGCTGACCTGGTACGTGGCCACCGGGCTCATGCCGTGGGAGTATCTCGGCCAGGCCGTGACGCCGCTCTACGACGCCGCGCGTCTCACGGGCAACAAGGGGCTGCAGGCGCTGCTGTTCGTGGGCACGCTGTTCTCGGCGGTCGCATCGGCCAACGGCTGCATCAACGATGCCTCGCGCGCATGGTTTTCGATGTCGCGCGACCGCTACATGCCGATGTGGTTCGGCGCGGTGCATCCGCGCTATCGCACGCCGTACCGCGCCATCATCTTTCTCGTGCCGATCGCGATTTCGTTTGCGTTCACGGGTCTGCTGGATCAGGTGATCACGTTCTCCATTCTGTCCGGGCTGCTCGGCTACACGTTCATGTCGATCAACGTCGTGAAGTTTCGCCGCAAATGGCCGCTCGGCAGCATCAATCGGGGCTACGTGCACCCGTTTCATCCGTTACCGGCAATCGTGCTGGCCTGCCTGTGCGCTGCGACCTATTTCGCCACTTACCTCGGCTATGGTACCTCGCTGCTGTCGATCATGGCGTTCTATATCGTTGCATCGATCTGGTTCGCATTGCATCGCTACAAATACGTCAAACGCGGGGATCAGTTCACGATGAACTGGCCACGGCCTAAGGATTACTGATGCCAGCGCATTGAGATCGGCATCGCCAACGGCGCGGGCGGGTCATACCGCCCGCGCCGCATTCGCGAAAGGAGAGTCTCGTCATGTCAGTCGCTGGCATTGCACTCGTCGCGGGGTTTGCCGTAGCGCTCGCCATCCTTTACCGGCGTGAGCGCGATGCGTCCAGGGCGCAGCGGCGGAAATTGTTCGACGGGTGCCAGTCACTTTTCGACCATGCCACCCTGACCCAGGACGACGTGGCATTTCCCGTGCTCACCGGCTCGTACCGCGACCGCCGCGTCCGGATCGAACCCATCGTGGACCCGGTCGTGTTCCGGCAAGTGCCATCGCTCTGGCTGGTCGTGTCCGTGAGGCAAGACTTGCCCATTGCCGGAACGTTCGACCTGCTCGCGCGCAGGGCAAACGTCGAATTCTATTCGCAGGCGGAGGCACTGCCACTGCGTGTGAAATTACCTCATGAGTGGCCGGACCATACCTCGCTCAGATCGGACCGCGAGGCCGCTGAATTGCCGCTGGGCGTACTTGATCCGCACGTCCGGGCGCTCTTCGCCGACCCGCGTTCGAAAGAGCTGGCCGTGATGCCGCGCGGCGTGCGCATCGTCTACCAGGTTCAGGGGGCGGACCGCAGTGAGTACATGGTGCTGCGTCGCGCGACGTTTCGCGGCGCGCACGTGAGCGTCGCGCTGCTCGAGTCGCTGCTCGAGCGGGCGACGGTCGTATGCGCGGATCTGCTGCGAGCAAGCGAACATGCAAACGCGTGAAGCCGGTGCGCCGGCAGAAGCGGTCGATGCAGCCCCAGAGCGTGCGCCGCAGCCGCTCATACGCCGCCCCTTGCATCCGTTCTTCGTGCTGGCTGCTGCGGCGATTCTGCCGGGCGCGGGGCAGGTCCTCAACCGGATGCCGACGCGTGCGCTGGTCATGGTGTTCTTCATGCTATCGCTGGGCTTTCTGACGCTGCGGCTCGCCGCGCCCGAGCGATCGTTCGTCGGCCGTCATGCCGGCGGCATCTTCGTCTATGCGGTCGCCGTGCTCGATGCTTACGGGATCGCGCGATACCGCTGGGAGCGCTTCAGGCAAGGCGCGCGCACAGGTGGCGCGTAGCGGGCCGGATGGTTTCGCTACCTACAAGGAGGTAGTGCCTACTCCGGGAGCGATACGGCTCATTAAGTTCCTGACAGGAAAAAAAGTTTATTCTTGTTGACAAGCGAAATTCCGCTGGCTACTTTCTGATTCACGTTCTTCCCAGTCGAGCATCAGGTGGTCCTCATGCCAGAAACGCGCCGTTTTACACTGACCTTGTCATGTCCCGACCGGGTCGGCATTGTCGCCGCAGTCAGTGCGTTCATCGCCGAGCATCACGGTTGGATCATCGAGGCGACTCACCACGCTGACGAGATAGAGAAGCGCTTTTACATGCGCCACGAGATTGCGACCGACTCGCTGTCGGTCAGCTGCGAGGTCTTTTGCGAGCGCTTCGCGCGCATCGGCCGCGAGTTCTCGATGGACTGGAAGGTGACCGACCATTCAAAGAAAAAGCGTGTGGTGATCCTCGTCTCGAAGCTCGAGCATTGCCTGTACGACTTGCTCGCGCGCTGGAAGGCCGGCGAGCTCGACATCGATATTCCGTGCGTGATTTCGAACCACGAAATGTGGCGCAGCTTCGTCGAATGGCACGGCATTCCGTTTCATTACGTGCCGGTCACGCCGGATACCAAAGCGCAGGCCTATGACGAAGTGCAGCGCCTTTTCGAGGACGCGCACGCCGACACCATGGTGCTCGCGCGCTACATGCAAGTGCTTTCGCCAAAGCTGTGCGCGGCGTACCCCGGGCGCATCATCAATATCCACCACTCGTTCCTGCCGAGCTTCGTCGGCGCGAAGCCGTATCACCAGGCGTATACGAGGGGCGTCAAGCTCACGGGCGCGACCTGCCACTACGTGACGGAAGACCTGGATGAAGGGCCGATCATCGAGCAGGACGTGATCCGCGTGCGTCATTCGGACCGACCCGACGATCTCGTGCGCCTCGGCCGCGACATCGAGAAGGCTGTCCTCGCCCGAGGCTTGCGTTATCACCTGGAAGACCGCGTGCTGATACACGGCAACAAGACGATCGTCCTGCGCTGAAGCAGCCCTGCTGTCCAACCCGGTTTGCCCGCGCGCCTGAGCGCGCCGGCGACAACAAGGAGTGAGCCATGCCGTGGCGTCTCGTGCGTTTTGCCATGTCGAAGAAGCACCCCGAGCCGAGGATGTTCACCCGGCATGACAAATTTCGCAGTTCTTATGACGTCGTGATCATCGGCGCGGGTGGCCACGGGCTCGCGAGCGCTTACTATCTCGCCCGCGAGCACGGTATCAGGAACGTGGCGGTGCTGGAGAAGGGCTATATCGGCGGCGGCAATACTGGCCGCAACACCACGATCATCCGCTCCAACTACCTGACCCCCGAGGGCGTGCAGTTCTACGATGCGTCGGTCAAGCTGTGGGAGGACCTCTCGCAGGACTTCGACCTGAATCTGTTCTACTCCACGCGCGGCCACTACACGCTGGCGCATACCGATTCGGCGATGCGCACGATGCGCTGGCGCGCGGAGGTGAACAAGCACTTCGGTGTGGATTCGGAAGTGGTCGGCCCGAAAGCGGTCAAGCAGGCCGCGCCGATGATCGACCTCTCGTGCGGTGGCGTAGCGCCCATTCTGGGTGCGCTCTATCACGCACCGGGCTCGATCGCGCGCCACGATGCCGTGGCATGGGGCTATGAGCGCGGCGCGGACCAGCGCGGCGTCGAGATTCATCAGCAAACCGAAGTGCTCGGCATAGACGTGGTGGGCGGCAAGGTGAAGGGCGTGAAGACCTCGCGCGGCTATATCTCGACCAACAAGGTACTGTGCGCGGTGGCGGGCTCCACGCCGCGCATTACCGACATGGTCGGGCTGCGCACGCCCATCTTCATCCATCCGCTCCAGGCGATGGTGAGCGAGCCGCTCAAGCCTTGGCTCGATCCGATTCTGGTGTCGGGGAGCCTGCACGTGTACATCAGTCAGTCGGCGCGCGGCGAGCTGGTGATGGGCGCCTCGCTCGATCCCTACGAGCTGCATGCCACGCGCTCGACGCTCGATTTCGTGGAAGGCCTTAGCGCGCACATGCTCGAGATGTTCCCGTTTCTCTCGAATGCGAAAGTCATGCGTCAGTGGGCCGGGATGGCCGACATGACGCCGGACTTCGCGCCCATCATGGGCAAGACGCCGGTGGAAGGCTTTTATCTGGACTCCGGCTGGGGCACGTGGGGCTTCAAGGCCACGCCGGTGTGCGGCAAGACGATGTCGTACACCGTCGCGAACGACACGAACCATGACCTGATCAAGGGCTTCACGCTCGACCGCTTCCGCCACTACGCGCTCACTGGCGAGAAGGGCGCGGCGTCGGTCGGCCACTGAGCGGAGCACACGACGATGAAGATCATGACCTGTCCCGTGAACGGCGCGCGCCCCGTTTCCGAATTCGTCTACTGGGGCGAACTGCGCGAGATGCCGGACCCGGCGACATCGACCGACGACGTATGGGCCGACTACGTGTTTTGCCGCAACGGCGCCGCTGGCGTGAAAAAAGAATGGTGGTGCCACACGCCGAGCAACACCTGGTTCATCGCCGAGCGTGACACTGCGAAGGATCGTGTGATCCGCACGTATCTGAACCACGAGGAGGCGTAAATGCGTCTGGCACCGCATGCAGGCGAATGGATCGATCGCAGCAAGCAGATCGTATTCGGCTTCGAGGGGCAGCGTTACGAGGGCTTTGCCGGCGACACGATCACGAGCGCCCTGTGGGCCTCGCAGGTCTCGGTGCTCGGGCGCAGCTTCAAGTATCACCGGCCGCGCGGCGTGCTCTCGCTCGCGAACCACGACGTGAACGCGATGTTTCAGGAAGGCACGCGCCTGAACGTCCGCGCCGACGTGACCGAGCTGATTGCGGGCGCGAATTGGCATGCGGTCAATACGTCGGGCGGCGTGGCTGCCGACCGGGGCCGCTGGATGGGCAAGCTCGCGCCGTTTCTGCCGGTCGGCTTTTATTACAAGGCGTTCTACAGCAAGCGCTGGTTTCCGCACTGGGAACGCATGTTCCGCAAGATGGCGGGGCTCGGCGAGGTCGATCTCAGCGCGCCGCACGTGCGTACGCCCAAGCGCTATGGGTTCTGCGACGTGCTGGTGATCGGCGCGGGACCGTCGGGCCTTGCGGCGGCGCTGGAGGCGGCGCAGCAGGGTGCGGACGTGGTGATCGTCGACGAGAACGCCCGCTCGGGCGGCAGCGGCACCTATCAGGCGGGCGGCAAGCTGGACCGTCTCGAAGCGGTTCGCGAGCTCGAAGCTCAGGTGCGTACGCATCCACGCGTGCGCATGCTCAACCGCACGCTTGCCGCGGCTTACTACGCGGACCACTGGGTGCCGCTCGTCGAGACCGGGCGCATCACGAAGATGCGTGCGAAAGCGGTGGTGGTCGCCAGCGGCGCCTTCGAGCAGCCCGCCGTGTTCCGCAACAACGACTTGCCGGGCGTGATGCTCGCTTCGGCGGCACAGCGGCTCGCGTGGCGCTACGGCGTGGCGCCGGGCCAGCGCGTGGTGGTGCTGGCCGCGAACGCCGACGGCTATCGCACGGCGCTCGACATGCTGGAGCGCGGCATCAAGGTGAAGGCGCTGATCGACCTGCGCGCGACGCATCGCTTCGGCGAACTCGCCCGCGAGCTGGAAGCGTGCGGCGTGGAGGTTCTCGGCTCGAGCTGCGTGATCGAGGCGGTGCCCGATACGGACGGCACCCGGCTCGCGGCGGTGCGCGTGGGCCCGACGCCGCCCGCGGGCGTGAGCGCCTCGCATGATTACACCCGGCAGATCGAATGCGACACGCTGCTGATGAGCGTAGGCTGGGCGCCGGCCGCCAATCTGCTCTACCAGGCAGGCACGGCGATGCGCTACGACAGGAGCGTCGAGCAGTTCGTACCGGACCGGCTCCCCGAGGGCGTGTTCGCGTGCGGCCGCGTCAACGGCGTGTATACGTTCGAGAGCAAGCTCCAGGATGGGCGCCGCGCCGGCGCCGCGGCGGCGGCGCATGCGGGCATTGCGGCGGCGTCCAATGTCAAGTCGTTCTTTTCGATTGCCGCCGAGCTCGAGTCGCCGTCGCACCCATGGCCTATCGTGCCGCATCCGGCAGGCAAGAACTTCGTCGACTTCGACGAAGACTTGCAGCTGAAAGATTTCGAAAACGCGGTGCAGGAAGGTTTCGACAACATCGAGTTGCTCAAGCGCTTCTCGACCAACGGCATGGGCCCGAGCCAGGGCAAGCACTCGAACATGAACGGCCTGCGCATCCTCGCGCGCCTGACCGGCAAGGTGCCGCAGGAAGTGGGGACGACTACGGCGCGTCCGTTCTTCCATCCGGTGCCGATGGCGCTGCTCGCCGGCCGCGGCTTCAATCCCGAGCGCCGCACGCCGATGCACACGCAGCACGTGCAGCGCGGCGCGAAGTGGATGCCGGCGGGGGTGTGGCAGCGGCCCGAGTATTACGCGGTGGCTGGCAAGGACCGTGAGCGCTGCATCCAGGAAGAGGTGCGGGCGGTGCGCACAGGAGTGGGCATGATCGACGTGGGGACGCTCGGCAAGCTCGAAGCGCGAGGGCCGCAGGCGGCGCAGTTTCTCGAGCGCATCTACGTATCGAAGTACGCGGGCTTGAAGTCCGGCATGACGCGCTATGCGCTCATGTGCGACGAAACCGGCGTGGTGATCGACGATGGCGTAATCGCGCGCCTCGCCGACGATCACTTCTACTTCACGACCACGACCTCGGGCGCGGCAACCATCTACCGTGAGCTGTCACGGCTGAATACGATCTGGGGTCTCGACTGCGGGATCGTCAATGTGACGGGCGCCTATGCCGCCATCAACCTCGCCGGCCCACACTCGCGCGCCGTGCTCGCGAAGCTGGTCGATATTGATCTGTCCTCCGAAGCATTTCCGTATCTCGGCATTCGGGTAGCGGACATCGCGCTTGGCGCGAACGCTGTGCCGGCCCGGCTGATGCGCGTGGGTTTCGTCGGGGAGTGGGGCTACGAGATTCACATTCCCGCCGAGTACGGCGCGGCTTTGTGGAATGCGCTCGACGAAGCAGGCAAGGAATTTGGCATCCGGCCATTCGGCGTGGAGGCTCAGCGGCTGTTGCGCCTCGAGAAGGGGCACGTGATCGTGAGCCAGGATACGGACGGTCTGACGACGCCGCGCGACGCCGCCATGGAGTGGGCGGTCAAGATGGACAAGCCGTTCTTCGTCGGCCAGCGCAGCCTGCAGGCAATCGACCGGCAAACACAGCAGCAGCGCCTCGTGGGTTTCGCGCTGGACGACGGGGTGAAGAACGACGCCTTGCGCGAATGCCACCTCGCGATCGAGGGCACCGAGATTGCCGGCCGCGTGACGAGCGTCTCGTGGAGCGAATCGGTGCAAAAGACGATTGGCCTCGCGTTCGTGCGCCCTGCGATGGCCAAGCCTGGCACGCGCATCCGCTTTCGTCTGAGCGACGGCACCATGGTCAGCGCCACGGTGGTACCCACGCCATTTTACGATCCCGACAATCTGCGCCAGAAAGACGCGGCGAGCGCGCACGCCACCGCACCGAGGGAGGAGACCGCATGAGCGCATTGAACGTGGTCGACAGGGCCGTCAGCCTGGCGTTGCGCGCGAGCCCCGCGCGCCATGTGACGCATGCCGCCGAACCCAGCTGGAGCGTGGTCGAAAACATGCAGATCGCCGAGCGCTTCGGCGCGAACGACGAGGCACACGCGCGCAGCGCCGGCATTGCCGACGTCTCGCACCTGTACCGCGTGGGGTTCAAGGGCCAGGGGGTTGCCGCCTGGCTCGCCGAGCAGGGCCTGCCCGTGCCGTCGCAGCCCAACACGTGGGCGCCGCTCGCGAGCGGCGGACTCGTCGCGCGTCTCGGGCTCACCGAGTATCTGATCGAGGACAGCATCAGCGGCCGCGCCTCGGCCAGGCTGGCCCATCGCGAGCCGGCTTTGCGGGTCTATCCGGTGCTGCGCCAGGATCTGGCGCTCGTACTGTGTGGCGAAGCGATCAACGAGCTTCTGCTGCAGACCTGCAATGTGAACTTCCGCGCGCTGGAGCTGGCAACCCGACCCGTCATGCTGACTTCGATGGCGGGTGTCGCCGTCACCGTCCTGCCGGGCGAGCGGTTGGGCCGGCCGTACTACCGTCTGTGGGCCGACGGCACGTACGGCGTGTACTTGTGGGAAACCCTTGCCGGCATCGTTGCCGAACTGGGAGGCGGGCCGGTCGGTCTCGCCGCGATCGACGAAGCAGACCAGGCAAGTTAGGCGCATCAGGCAACTGGGCGGAGGTGTCCGGCGCACGCGCTGGGCGCTTCCACGAAACCGCATTCACGACGCTTGAGGACAATCGACATGACACCTGCAGAAGCCAAGCAATTCCTCGCAGATAACGATGTGAGGTACATACTCGCGCAATTCGTCGACATTCACGGCGTCGCGAAGACGAAGTCCGTGCCCGCCGCGCATCTCGATCTCATCCTGACAGAAGGCGCGGGTTTTGCCGGCTTCGCGGTGTGGGGCCTCGGCATCGATCCGCAGGGCCCGGACTTCATGGCGGTGGGCGATCTCGACACGCTCACGCTCGTGCCGTGGCAGCCGGGCTACGCCCGCATCGCCTGCGATGGTTACGTCAAAAAACAGCCGTGGCAGTTCGAGAGCCGCGTGACACTGAAGAAGCAGATCGCCCGCCTGCAGGAACACGGCTGGATCCTGAACACCGGCCTCGAGCCCGAGTTCTCGCTGCTGCGGCACGCCGAAGACGGCCGCATCGTGCCGTGCGACGAGTCGGACGCGCTGCTCAAGCCCTGCTACGACTACAAGGGGCTCTCGCGCTCGCGCGAATTCCTCGAACGCCTCACCGAGTCGCTGATCAAGGCTGGCATCGACGTCTATCAGATCGATCACGAGGACGCCAACGGCCAGTTCGAAATCAACTATACCTATTCGGACTGCCTGAAATCCGCAGACTCATACGTGTTCTTCAAGATGGCGGCTTCGGAGATCGCGAACGATCTCGGCCTCATCTGCTCGTTCATGCCCAAGCCGTTCTCGAACCGGCCGGGCAATGGCATGCATATGCACATGTCAATCTCGGACGGGGAGCGCAACCTCTTCGCCGACAATCACGACGAGCGCGGCCTCGGCCTCTCGAAGCTCGCGTATCACTGGACGGCGGGCCTGCTCAAGCATGCGGCGGCGCTCGCGGCAATCTGCGCGCCCACGGTCAATTCGTACAAGCGCCTCGTGGTGGGCCGCTCGCTGACCGGCGCGACGTGGGCGCCGGCCTATGTGAGCTACGGCGACAACAACCGCTCGTCGATGGTCCGTATTCCGGGCGGCCGCATCGAGCTGCGACTGCCCGATGCCGCATGCAACGCGTACCTGGCGACTGCCGCCGTGATCGCCGCCGGGCTCGACGGCGTAAACAACAAGCTCGAACCCGGCGAGCCATGCAACCTGAACCTCTACGAGATGTCACCGCAGGAGCTGCAGCAACACAAGATCAGTATCTTGCCGCAAAACCTCCAGGATGCGCTGCACGAGCTGGAGCGCGACGAACTCATGATGGAAGCGCTCGGCCCGGCGGGCAGTGAGTTCGTGCGCCTGAAGCACATGGAATGGATCGAGTACATGCGCCATGTGTCCGACTGGGAGCAGAAGACTTACCTCGAGTTTTTCTGAGCTGGCTTACGTGCGGTGGCGCGGCGGCGCGGCATCATGCGGGCGCCGGTACGCCAGCCGTCCATGGAACGCAGGAAATATATGCAGGAGAGAACTCATGTGTGGAATTGTAGGATTGCTTATCAAACAGCCATCGCTGCGTGAGCAGCTGGGCGAGCTGATGGTGCCCATGTTGCTCGGCATGACGGAGCGCGGCCCCGATTCGGCGGGACTCGCCGTGTTCACGGAGCCGGTGGGCGGGGATGTCCGCAAGATCAGCCTGTATTGCGGCCTCACAAAAGAGGGCGAAGACTTCAACTGGCAGGGGCTCGCGCACGAGATGAACACGCATCTGGGCGCCGGCGCCTCGGTTCATGCGAAGGGCAATCACGCGGTGCTGAGCGTGACTATCGCGCCGGAGACGGCGAAGCACTGGATCGCCGAGCAGCATCCGCACTTGCACATTCTTTCCGTGGGACGCGCGATTGACCTGTACAAGGATATCGGCACGCCAAAGGAAGTGTCCGACCGCTATGCGTTCCAGAACCTCTCGGGCACGCATCTCGTCGGCCACACGCGCATGGCGACCGAGTCGGCGGTGACGCCCGACCGCGCTCACCCGTTCACCGCGGGCGAAGACTTTTGCCTCGTGCACAACGGCTCGCTCTCGAATCCCTTTGGCGTACGCCGCATGCTCGAGCCGCACGGCATCCACTTCGATACCGACAACGACACGGAGGCGGCCTGCCGCTTCCTCGAATACCGGCTGCGCGAGGGGGACGACCTCGAAGTGGCGCTGCAAAAGGGCTTCGAGCAGCTCGACGGCTTCTATACGTTCCTCATGGGCACGCCCGACAAGCTCGCGCTGATTCGCGATCCGTTCGCGTGCAAGCCGGCCGTCGTGGCCGAGACCGATGATTACGTGGCGATCGCGTCCGAGTTTCGCTCGCTCGCGCATCTGCCCGACATCAAGCATGCAAGCGTGTTCGAACCGGCTCCCGAGGAGATGTACGTATGGAAAGTGTGAACTTTGACCTGGCAAGCACGTCGGTGACCGAAGTCAACCGGTTCCTGCACAAGGATGCGGCCGGCAAGGGTGTCAAGGCGGTGCACATCGCGAACCCGGATGGCGCGCACAACATCGCGGTCGGACTCGATCTGCCGATCGAGGTCGAGATCGACGGTCATGCCGGCTACTACGCGGCCGGCATGAACAAGGAGGCGAAGGTGACCATCGCGGGCAGCGCGAGCACTGGCGTCGCGGAAAACATGATGAGCGGGCGCGTGCACGTGAAGGGCTTCGCATCGAACGCGGCGGGCGCGTCGGCGCAAGGTGGCCTGCTCGTGATCGAGGGCGACGCGGGCCTGCGCTGCGGCATCTCGCTCAAGGGCGCCGATATCGTCGTGAAGGGGTCGGTAGGCAGCTTCTCGGCGTTCATGGCGCAGGCGGGGCGCCTCGTGATCTGCGGCGACGCGGGCGACGCGCTAGGCGATTCGCTTTACGAAGCGGTGCTGTACGTGCGCGGCGCTATCAAGTCGCTGGGCGCGGACGCGCGTGAGGAGCCCATGACCCCCGCCGACATCGAAGCGGTGGCACAGCTACTGCGCCATGCGGGGCCCGCGTTCGCGGGCTTCGAGGCCAAGGAGTTCCGTCGCATTGCCTCGGCCCGCTCGCTCTATCACTGGAACGCCGACGCGAACCAGGAATATTGACCCAAGGATCCCGACCATGGAAATCAAGCCCATCCACATGAAGCAACTGGCCACCGAAGAATCCTGGGGCTTCGACCGCAAGACGATCAATTACATTCAGAACGCCGCGGCGCACGGGCTGTACGAGATCCGCGGCCTTGGCGCGAAGCGTCATGTGCCGCACTTCGACGACCTGCTGTTCCTCGGCGCGTCGCTCTCGCGGTATCCGCTCGAAGGCTATCGCGAGAAGTGCACGACGAAGACCGTGCTCGGCACGCGCTTTGCGAAAAAGCCCATCGAGCTTGCGATCCCGATCACCGTTGCCGGCATGAGTTTCGGTGCGCTCTCCGCAAACGTGAAAGAGGCGCTCGGCCGCGCGGCCACCGAAATGGGCACCTCCACCACGACTGGCGACGGCGGCATGACCCAGGAGGAGCGACGCTCCTCGAAAACGCTCGTCTATCAATGCCTGCCGTCGCGCTACGGCTTCAATCCCGACGACCTGCGCAAGGCCGATGCGATCGAAGTGGTGATCGGCCAGGGCGCGAAGCCTGGGGGCGGTGGGATGCTGCTCGGCCAGAAGATCTCACCGCGTGTCGCGAAGATGCGCACGCTGCCCGAAGGCATCGACCAGCGCTCGGCGTGCCGCCACCCCGACTGGACCGGCCCCGACGATCTGCTCATCAAGATTCAGGAACTGCGCGAGATCACCGACTGGGAGAAACCGATCTATGTGAAGGTGGGGGCGACGCGCACCTTCAACGACGTGAAGCTCGCCGTTCACGCGGGCGCGGACGTGATCGTCGTGGACGGCATGCAGGGGGGCACGGCCGCCACTCAGACCTGCTTCATCGAGAACGTCGGGATTCCCACGCTAGCGGCGTTGCGACAGGCGGTGGATGCGCTCGAAGACCTCAACATGAAGGGCACGGTGCAACTGATCATCTCGGGCGGTATCCGCAGCGGCGCGGACGTCGCGAAGGCGCTGGCGATGGGTGCGGACGCCGTGGCGATCGGCCAGGGCGTGCTGGTTTCGCTGGGCTGCAACAGCGCCTCGTACATCGAGAACGGCCAGCACGTGCAGGCGCTCGATGATTACGCGAATCTGGGCACGGCCCCGGGATACTGCCACCACTGCCACACCGGCAAGTGCCCCGTCGGCATTACCACGCAGGATGCGGTATTGCAGGAGCGCCTGCAGCCCGATGTGGGCGCGAAACGTCTGCGCAACTACCTGAAGACGCTGAACATGGAGTTGACCACGATCGCTCGCGCATGCGGCAAGCAGAACGTCCATCACCTCGAGCCCGAGGACCTCGTCGCGCTCACGGTGGAAGCCGCGGCGATGGCGCGTGTGCCGCTCGCAGGCACCCACTGGATTCCGGGCGTGGCCTGACTCGAGATGACGGCGCAGATCATCGATGGGAAGCATCTCTCGCGGCACCTGCGCACGCGCTTTCGCGAGCGCGTCGCCGCGCTCTCGATGCGCGGCGTTGTGCCGGGGCTCGCCGTGGTGCTGGTGGGCGACAACCCCGCGTCGCAGGTATATGTCGCCAACAAGGTGAAGGCCTGCGAGGAGAGCGGCGTGCGCTCGTTCATGCACCGGTTCCCCGCCACCTGCACGGAAACGGAGCTGCTCGAGTGCATCGGCGAGCTGAATCTGGATCCGGCCACGCACGGCATTCTCGTGCAACTGCCCTTGCCGCCGCAGGTGGACGTGCGGCGCGTGCTGGAGAGCATCGTCGTCGACAAGGACGTCGATGGTTTTCATCTGTACAACGTTGGGGCGCTGGTGGTCGGCAATTCGATCTTTCCGCCCTGTACGCCCTATGGCGTGCAACTGCTGCTGGAGACCACGGGCATCGACGTCGCGGGCAAGAACGTGGTCGTCGTGGGTGCAAGCAATATCGTCGGCAAGCCCATGGCGCTGATGCTGCTGCAAAAGGAAGCGACGGTGACTATCTGCCACGCGAAAACGCGCGACCTCGCGCATCACACGATCCACGCCGACATTCTGGTGGTGGCGGCGGGCAAGCCCGGGCTCATCAAGGCCGAGATGGTGAAGGAAGGCGCGATCGTGATCGACGTGGGGATCAACCGGCTTGCGAACGGGCGCATTGTGGGTGACGTCGACTTCGAGGCGGTGCGCGAGCGCGCCTTGTGGATTACGCCGGTGCCCGGCGGCGTGGGGCCGATGACCGTCACGATGCTGATCGAGAACACGTTGCGTTCGGCGGAGCGGTTCGCGCAGGGCGAGGCGTTTCATCCGGCGCAGCCGTTCTGGCAGGTGCCGGCGCGCTAGTGCGGCGGCACCTCAGCGAGCGGAAAGAACTGCTTTCCACACTGTGTCTTCGAGGCGCAGGCGCCCTGGCGCAGCGATGCCTCAGCGTTCGCGCGAGCCGTGCTCGTGGCGCCACACCACCGCTTCGAGCCGCGAATGCAGGTCGAGCTTGCGCAGCACGTGCTTCACATGGACCTTGACGGTGCCCACGCTGATGCCGAGCTTGCGCGCAATGACCTTGTTGCACATACCCTCGACGAGGTAGTCGAGTACCTCGACCTCGCGCGCAGTGAGGTCCGATTGCGCGGGCGGCATGCGCTGGCCGCCCGAGAGAGCGTGCACGAGGCTGCCGGTGACCGCGTCGCTGAGCACGGCGGCGACCACGTCGCGTTCGTGGTCCGAGACGGTCAGCATGATGAAGCGCGCGTTCACGCCGGCGTCGCGCATCAGTTGCAGGGTCTCGATGCCGCTCACTTCCGGCATGTTCAGGTCCATCAGTACGACCTCGGGCTTCAGGCGCACAGCCATCTCGACGCCTTCGCGACCTGAAGCGGCTTCGCCTGCGATCGAGAACAGCGGGCTCATCTGGATGAGCTGCGCGACGCCCTTGCGAAAGAGTGCGTGGTCGTCGATGAGCAGAACGGTATGAGGGTGCATGGAGCTTCCTTGGCGCGTTAACCAGACTACCTGTCTCTACTGGAACGGCGTGCTATCCGTCTTGCAGCGCGTGCGTGCGTTCTCTTGCGTGCACGCCGCTCGCTGGCAGCGGATATTTTCCTGATTATGGGATCATGTCTGCGCGTGGATCTCCAATGAACAAAATTTAAAGATTAGAAAAAAAGCGGGCCGGCCCATATCAAGCCAGCCCGAATCTCTTCTCACAACCCCCGCAGTGCGCTGGTATCGCCTAGAAATGACTGCGCAATTCTTCGGCGATGTCGAAAATGTCACCGACGATGCCGTAGCGGGCGATCGTGAAGATCGACGCTTCGGGGTCGGTGTTGACGGCGACGATGTTCTCCACGTGCTTCATGCCGGCCATGTGCTGCACCGAGCCCGAGATGCCCATCGCAATGTACATCTTGCAGGCCGCAGCGGTCTTGCCGGACTGGCCCACCTGATGCGCCTTCGGCAGCCAGCCCGAGTCGGCGATCGGGCGCGAGCAGCCGAGCGTGGCGCCCACGGTCTCCGCGAGCTCGCGAAATTGATCGACGTGCGTCTCTTCGCCGATGCCTCTGCCGATCGAGAGGATGAATTCGGCGCCCGGGATGTCGACGTCGCTGCTCGCCGCTGGCTCTTCGAACGCGACGTGCGTGCTGCGCGGCGTGAGCGCCGGCGCCGCGAAGGGGCTCACCGTGGGGTTGGAAGTGTTGTCAGGCGCCTTGAAGGCGCCGGGGCGCAGGGTCACGATCGACGTCTCCTTGCCCGGGAACTCGATCTCCATGTTGACCTTCTGCCCGTAGCCCGAGCGCGTCGCGAGCCAGAGCGCGCCGTCGCGTGCGAGCGCGAACGCGTCGGTCGTGAAGCCGTAGTTTCCCTTGGCCGCGAGCGGCGCGGCATAGCCGAGCGTGTCGATCGTGTGCGGCAGCAGCACGAGCGAGGGCTTGCGTGCCTCGATCAGTGCGCGCGCAACGTGTTCGTAAGTTTCGGGATCGAAGGCGTCGGCGCTCGTCTGCACGGTGACGATTTCGTCGACGCCCGCGAGCTTGAGGCTCTCCACGTATGCGTCTGGCTGCGCGCCCAGCACGACGGCCGTGACGGCTTCGCCGCACGCTTGTTTCGCCTGCGCGGCCGCGCCGAGCACTTCGAGGCTGACCGGGCGCAGTTGCCCTTGACGGTGTTCCACCAGCACCAGAATGCCGCTCATTTCGCTTCCCCCCTGAATTCCTTGATCAGTTCTGCCAGGCATGCCGCCTGCTCGGCGGGCGTGCCCTCGATCATTTGCGCGCGGCCCGCGGCCGGCACATAGACGCGCCGGATGCGCGAGAGCGATCCCGCCGCGCCGGTCTCGCCAGCGGCGAGACCGAGCTCGTGCGGCGTGAGCGTTTCGATGGGCCGCTGCGCGGCCTGCTTGATGCCGCGCAGCGACGCATAGCGCGGCGTGTTGATGCCGAGCTGGATGGTCAGCACGGCGGGGCACTGCACCTCGACCGTCGCATACGCACCGCCCTCCAGCTCGCGGCGCGCGGTGGCGGTCTTCGCGCCGGGGGCGTAATCGAGCCCCGCCACCACGGCCGCGTGCGGCCAGTCGATGAGGCCCGCGAGCGCCATGCCGGTCACGCCGTAGGCATGATCGGAGGCCTGCACGCCCGCGAAGATCATGTCGGGCACTTCCTTGCGCGCGAGGGCGGCCAGCACGCGGGCGATGGCGACCGGGTCGGCGTCTGCGAGGGCGTCGCTCCAGATGCGCACCGCGCGGTCCGCGCCTTTCGCGAGGCACTTGCGCAGTTCGTCGTCGGCGCTCTCGGGGCCGACCGTGGCCACCACGATCTCGATGTCGCCGTGCGCGCCTTCCTTCAGGCGCATCGCTTCTTCCAGCGCGTAGTGGTCCCACTCGTTCAGGTCGAAGACGTGAAAGTCGGCGCTGACGTCGCGGCCGTCGTCGCTCAGCTCGAAGTCTTCATCGAGCGAGGCGACCTGCTTGATTGCGACCAGTATCTTTATCATCTTGGCTCCATCGTGTTCGTCGGACAGGGCGAAACATGTTGCGAGTGTTCCTCGTGTTCCTCGTGTTGCTCGGGCTGCATTGCATCGTCATCCAGCGGATGCGGGGAAACGGCAAGGGGCTGCGGCGCGTGCTGTGCCGCGAGCATCGGCGCACACGCGACGGACGGGCCGAGCGGGCCGAGCGGACCGAGTACGCGCCCGAAATGGTCGAACAGGCGTGCGCGGGCCTCGCGATCCGGGTCGAAGCGCATGCGCCAGCGATCGGCGTCCGTGAGATTCGGGTGCTCGAACACCAGCACGCGGTGCAGCGGATAGGGCTCGCGGCGCAACTGCAGCAGTACGCGCCGCGATGCATGGGGATTCAGTATTACGCTGCGACGCACGTCCGCCACGGCGTGTGCGGCGAGCCGCGCGAGCTGCGCCTGCGGGGTCGCGGGATGGCGCGCGATGCCCGAGAGCACGTCGATGTCTTCGTCGGCGGCGAGGCGGCGCAGCAGCGCGCCCGGCAGGTCCTCGCGCAACGCGACGCCCGCGCGCACCCACGGCACCGGGTCGGCGGCAAGCTGGGCCGCGAGCCGCGCCGGGCAGCGCGGGTGGCGTGCCACCGCGCGGCGCACTTCCGGTTCGCTGTCGTTCACGAGCCGCTCGAGCCACTCGGGCGGGCAGGCCGGGTGGCGCCCGAGCGTGCGGCGCACCCACGGATCGTCATTGCCGATCAGCCACTCGACGACCTTGAGCGGCAGATCGTGACGCGTGGCCACCACGCGGCGCACGAGAGCCTGCGCATCGAAGCACAGCCCGATCAAGGCGCCGGCGGGCGTGTTCGCATTGAGCGCGGCGGCGCGGCGCACGCGGGGGTCTTCGTCGCGGGCGAGCTGCGCGAGGATCGCAGCGGGCGCGCGTGCCTGGAGCGCGAGACTGCGCCGTTCGTCCGGCGACGAGGGCAGTGTGTGCAGCAGCGCGTCGGGGCAGCACGGATGACGCAGCACCTGGGCGCGCACCGCACTCGTGCGCGTGTTTTTCCAGAGCTGCAGCAGCGTCTGTGGATCGGTCGCGAGATGGATCGCGAGCAGCCGCTGCAGCACGGCGATGCCGCGCTGCCCGACGAGCGCGAGCAGGTCAGAGGGTACGCCCACGTTCTCGCACAGCGCGCGCAGCACGTCGATGTTCTCGCTCTGCGCCGCGAGCGCGGCAAGCAGCGCATGGGGCGCTTGCGCGTGCCGCGCGAGCAGACAGGCGAGGCGCTGGGCCGGCGCTTCGTGATCGTTGGCGAAAAGCGCGAGCGCGTGGCCGGGCGTGGCGGGGTTTCTCGCGAGGCGGATTTTCAGCGTCTCGTCCCGGTTTGCCGCCGCGAGTCGCGCGAGCTCGGTGAGCACCGCGCCGTGGGCGAACGTGCAGGCCGCCAGCGCGAGGCAGTCGCGCCGCGTATCGAAGAGCCGCGCGCCGAGCCGCTTGCGGTCCGCGTCGTTCGCGTGCGCATAGAGCGCGGCGGCCGCGTACACGTCGGCGGCGGCCAGCGCGAGCTCGACCAGCTCGCGCCAGCGCCGGCGCATCGTCGGTGTGCGCGCACGGCGCTGCACGGGCGCGCCGTGCTTTGCGCGCTTCTCGTGCTTTCCGTGCATCTGGTGCGTTTGGTGCGTCTGGTGCATCTGATGCCTTTCGTGCATCGCGCACGCTTGGCGTGGTGTGGTGACGGAACTGGGCGTCATCTCGGGCAATCCTCGCCGAGGCTCAGGCAGCGGCGATGGCGCGCAGGCCGGCAGAGGGACCCGCATCGTCTCCGGCCGGCTCCGCCAGGCTCTCGGCGATCAGCTCGATCAGCTCGCGCACGACGAACTTGCCTTCGTAGCCGCTCGTCTTCAGCGCGTCCTCGAACATCGTCAGGTCCTTGGGGCAGCAGACCACGAACACCTCCAGCCCGTCGATGCGCGCGGCCTCGTGCATGCGGTTCTGCGCGGGCTTTTCCTTGCCCACCGGATCGCTCATCCAGATGCGGCCGCCGCCCGCGCCGCAGCAAAAGGAGTTGTCGCGCGAGCGGGGCATGTCCACGAGCTCGCAGCCGAGCGCGGCAAGAATTTGCCGGGGCGCGTCATAACCCTTGTTGAAGCGCCCGAGGTGGCACGGATCGTGGAACGTCACGCGATAGCCGAGCTTGCGTTGCGGCTTCAGGACGCCCTCGGCGAACATGCGTGCGACGAGGCTCGTGTAGTGCTCGATTTCGAACTTGCCGCCGAAATCGGGGTACTCGTTGCGGATCGTGTTGTACGAGTGCGGATCGGTCGTGACGATGCGCCGGAAGTTCGCCTGTCCGAGCAGCGCGATGTTGTTCTCCGCGAGCAGCTCGTAGAGTCCTTCCTCGCCCACGCGGCGCACGTCGTTGCCCGCGTTCGATTCGCCCTCGTAGAGCAGGCCGAAATCGACGCCTGCGTGATTGAGCAGCGTGGCAAAGGCCTGAGTGACGCGCTGGTTGCGCGGATCGAACGAGGCATAGTCGCCGACGAACCACAGCAGCTCCACTGGCTCCTTGCGCGCGTCCTTGATCTGGAAGGGCAGCGCCTTCGTCCACGCGGCGCGCTTGCGCTTCGATTCGTTGAACGAATTGCCATTCTTGTGGATGGCCTGCAGCGTCTTTTGCACCTGCGGCTCCATCTCGCCGTCCTCGACCAGCTTGCGGCGCATCTGCACGATGATCGGCACGTGCTCGATCGCGACCGGGCAGATCTCCACGCAAGCCATGCAGGTGCGGCACGACCAGATGGTCTCCATGAACACCTGGCCGATGTCCTTGCCGTGCACGTCGAGCTTCACCTCGTCGGGCAAGGTGTTCTTCTGCAGCGCATCGTTGGCGAACTCGCGCAGCGAGAGGATCACGTCGCGCGGCGAGAGCGGCGCGCCCACGGCATTCGCGGGGCAGGCCTCGTGGCAGCGGCCGCACTTCGTGCAGGCGTCGAGGTTGAGCAGGTGCTTCCAGGTGAAGTCGGTGATGGTCTTGTAGCCGACGCGCTCGCTGTCGGGCTCCACGCGCGGCAGGCGCTGCGCCGCGAGCGGGTCGCGCATCATCAGCGAGCCCGAGGCCGTGAAAATGTGCTTGACCTTCGTGTACGGAATCAGCGCGATGAAGGTGAGCGCGAGCAGGCCATGGAACCACCAGAGGCCAGTGCGCAGCACGTAGGCGGCCGAGGCGCTCACGCCCGCGCCCTTGATGATCCCGGCGAGCAGGGCGGCCACCGGCGACCACCAGCGCGTGTCCCACACCACTGCGCGGTCCTGCAGCCAGACGAGGCGCAGCGCGCTCAGCACGAAACCCGTGATGCCGATCAGCACGAGCGACCAGAGGAACGCCCAGTCTTCGCGCCGATAGTCGCTGCGGTCATAGTCGGGGTCGCCGGCCTGGCGGTCGGGGCGCTGGTAGTCGAGCTTGGGCGGCTTGATCCAGCCGCGGCGCATCATCATGTAGACGAGCCCGGCGAGCATCGAAAAGCCTGCCAGATTCATCGCGAGCTTGAACAGCAGATAGAAGTCGCCGTTCCAGAAGTGAAAGCCGAGAAAGCGCGCGGTGATGTCGTAATCGACGGTGACAGTGGCCGTGCCGAGAAACAGCACCGCGAAGCCATAGAAGATCATCCGGTGCGCGCGGCCCGCGGCGGGGTCACGGCGCGCGACCGTGCGGTGGCTCAGCACGACACGCACCATATCGGTCAAGCGTGCGCGCAAGTCGATCTTGCCGAACGACTTCGATAACGGCTGGCCGCGTCGGTACTTGCGGATCTGCACGTAGACGCCCCACGCGAACGCGCCGACGGCGGTGAGGCCGATGAGATAGAACAGCGCGATCGCAAACGACGGGAAGCCCTCGAACAGGATGCGCGTGATGGCCGCGGGGTCGAAAGTCGCTGGGGTCTGCATGGCTCGTCCGTTTAAAGAATTGGAGGGTACGGGCACGCCTCGC
>NZ_CYGX02000031.1:14392-38666 GCF_900019265.1 Paraburkholderia ribeironis | reverse complement strand
ACTCCGGTCCCATGCAGAGCATCGATCCTGAGTTGTGCTTCAGCACTTACTCCGGTCCCACGCAAAGCGCTCCGGCCCCACGCAACGCTACTTCTTGTAGATGATCTGGTAAGTGCCTTCAGGCATATGCGGCGTGCCCCAGACGGCCACTTCGCGCTTGTACGGCAGCGGGTACTGCGCGTTCGCCTCCTCGATCTCGCGTGCGAGGCGGTGGCCCGTGAAGGTCGCATCGGCGATCAGGCGCGGCGCTTCAGCATCGCCGATCAGATACACCGCCTTGACGCCCTTGCTCTCCCACTGGTCTTGCTTGGCCTTGATCTCGCGGTACAGCGTGTCGTTCGAGCGGCGGCCGGTGACGAGCACGAGCGAATCGAATTCGAGCCAGCGGTGCGTCCTGTTGGCCTCGCGCGGCAGCTGGCCCGCGCCCTTGTAGGTGCGCCGCGAGCCGTCGCCCCAGATGTTGTAGATCTCGATGTGGCCCTTCTCGATGCGGCTTGCGAAGTGGTCGCCCAGCTCCGTCACGTGCAATTCGTGCAGCCGGCGCATCATGTTCGGATACTCGAGCGTGAAGTGCATGTAGTTCGCGAGATGCACGCCGCTCACGATCGTGACTTCATGACCGGCCGCCGCGAGCTTTTCGGCGAGGCTGGGCGCCATGAAGTAGGTGTCCGCGTTGAGGATCACGACGCGCTTGCCGATCGGTTTCTTGCCCGCCACCACCTGCTCGGGCGTCAATTGATCGCACTGCGAAGCATCCGCGCCGGGGATCGGATCGTGTGTGAGGCAATTGGTGCCGTCGCCGACCCAATGCGCGCCCGTGGCGATCACGACCTTCTCCGCACCGTAGTCGAGCACGTCGGCGGCACTGAGCGGCTTCACGCCGAGCGCGAGCTGGCTCTGCCGGTTCTTCTTCAGGAGCCTGGTGATCTGCGTCTCGCGGTAGTCGCGGTGATAGCCCCATTCGCCGAGGCCGGGCAGCGTGACCACGCTGTTCAGATGGCCGCCGATCTTCTCCGCACTATCCACGAGGTGGACCGTGTAGCCGCGCTGCATCAGCACACGCGCGCACTCCGAACCCGACGGACCCGCGCCCACTACGAGCACCGAATCGTCGGACTTGGACTCCTCGAACTTCTCCGGGTGCCAGCCGCGGCGGTACTCTTCGCCAGCGGTTGCGTTCTGCGTGCAGATCATGGGCGGCCCGCCGATTTCCCAGCGCGAGATGCAGACGTTGCAGCCGATGCACACGCGAACGTCGTCGACGCGGCCTTCCTCGATCTTTTTCGGCAGGAACGGATCGGCGATCGAAGGACGCGCTGCGCCGATGATGTCGGCATAGCCCTTCGTGACGATTTCGGTCATCTTTTCCGGATCGGTGAAGCGGCCCACGCCGAGCACCGGCTTCTTCGAGACCTGCTTGATGAATCTGGTCCACGGGACCTGATGGCCCTGCAGGTAGAAGCGCGACGGGCCAGCATCCTCGCCCCACTCGGCGATGTCGCCCACGTCGACGTCCCACAGGTCGACGAGCGGATCGGCCATTTCGACGAACTTCATGCCGTCTTTCTCGACTTCGACGCCGCCGCTGCCGTAGAGCGTGTCCACGGCGAAGCGCGTGGCGATGGCGCAGTCGCTGCCCACGGCGCGGCGCACCTTCTCGAGCGTTTCGAGCCAGAAGCGAGCGCGGTTTTCGAGCGAGCCGCCGTAGCCGTCGGTGCGCTTGTTGTAATAGGGCGAGAGGAACTGCAGCGGCAGATACGAGTGCGCGCCGTACACATAGACGATATCGAAGCCGGCGTCGCGCGCGCGCAGCGCCGCCTCGACGTAGAAGTGCTGGACGTCGCGGATATCGTCGAGATCCATCTCCTTGCAGTACGTGAGCGTTTCGAACTCCGAAGCATACTGGCTTGGACCGCGCGGCGTCGCGCGGCTTTCCATGCAGGGCGCGTGTGAGCCGCCGTACCACATTTCGATGCCGGCGAGCGCGCCGTACTTGTGCACTTCCTGGGTCATCGCGCGCAGGTTGCGCACGTCGCCCTCGTCCCAGATGCGTGCTGAGAGGCGGTGCGTGTCGTCCGATTCCGGATGGATCGAGCAATATTCGGTGTTCATCGCCGCCCAGCCGCCTTCGGCCTTCATCGAGCGGTGCGCGGCCTGGAAGCCGGGCAGGTTGCTGCCCGCGCCGATGCAGTGCGGGACTTGATAGAAACGGTTGCGCAACGTCTTCGGGCCGATCTTGAGGGGCTCGAACAGCACGTCATAGCGGGGATCGCGGGGCATGGAAACGTGTCTCCTGGTGTGTTTTTCGGCTACGTGGTGGCTGCATGAGTGGCTGCATGAGTCGATGCTCAGGCCGCGACGCGGGTGCGCAGGCGTTGCGGGTCGTAGAAGGGTGTGCGGGTGACGGCGCCGGTGAAGGTGCCCGCGGCGTCGCGAATCTCCACCTTGGTGCCGAGCGCCGCATGCGAGGGTTTCAGGTGCACCATGGCGAGCGACTGCATCAGATACCGGCTGAACGTCGCGCTCGTGACGACGCCCACCTGCTCCTTGCCGATGAAGATCTTCGCGCCCGCAGCGACCGCGCCGTCGTGCTTCACGAGCACGCCGGCCTGCCTGAAGCGCTCCTTGCCGCGAGCGGCAAGGAGCGCTGCCTTGCCGACGTAGTCGCCGGGCTTGTCGACGTCGATCATCCAGTCGAGGTTCAGCTCCCACGGCGTGACGTCGCCTTCGGGCATGTCGAAGGGGTAGAAGAGCAGCGCGGCCTCGATGCGCGCGAGCTCGAGCGAAGTCCACGAGGCCGGCACGATGCCGTGCGGCTTGCCCGCCTTGAGAATGGCGTCCCACAGCGCAATGGCGTCGTTCGCGCTGCACGAGACTTCGAAGCCCTGCTCGCCGGAATAGCCACCGCGGGAGATGATGATCTTGCGATCGAACAGCTTCGTTTCGACGTGCGCAAAATACGGCAGCTTTGCGATGTCGATGCCGATGTGCGGCTGCAGGATGGCCGCCGAGCGCGGGCCTTGCAGCGACAGCATATGCACGTCGAAGTCCTGCTGCCATTCGACGTCGCGGCCTTGCGCGGCGCGGCGCAACTGCGCCTGGGTGATGCCGCCGCCGTGCGAGATGCGGTATTGATTCGGCGCGTCGTAGATCACCATCAGGTCGTCGCAGATCACGGCGCGCTCGTCGACTTCGGCGGCGAGCCGTGCGGTGCCGGGCTTCATCTTCGTGACGTCGATGGCGCAAATGCTGTCGATCACGGCGCAGGCATCGGGACCGCTCACGCGCAGGATGTTCAGCGCGCTGATATCGTAGAGGCCCGCAGTGGAACGCACCGCGACCACTTCGTCGTTCGGGTCGCTGTGGTAGTACCAGGGCAGCGGCATGTCGTTCCACATATCGCCGTCCAGCTTCGAGCCCAGTTCGCGATGGCGGATATTCAGAATTGATTGCCTTGTCATAGCGTTTTCCCGAGGTTGAGAGCCTTGCGTGACTTGCATGAGTGAAGACCGACGCGTCTGGGCCGGTTGGCCTCGACGAGGGCCGCTGGAGAGTCGCTGGATGGCAATCAGTCTGGGTCGTTAAATTCGGCATCACAATCGCCCCGAGGCGCTACCTCGAAGTGGGTAGGCCCGCTACTTCGTTGCGCCGCGCGAAGCTTTCAAATGCGCCGCAACACGTTGTATCGCGTCGCCGTGCATGTGCACAAATGCGCGCTGCACGCCCGTCACATGGGCATTGCGCTGCATGGCCAGCGCTCGCATGCACCCTCGCGGGCGTAGCGCGGGGGCTACCCCCAATGAATCATTGATCTCCCTTTTTTGCTCGCCGATTCTGTTTCTACAGATTCGCAGCCATGCATGCGCGTGTCCGGTTCAGGGTCTTCCCTGAGCATCGGTGCAGTTTCTTCCGGACGCTCACGCGGCTTTTGCCGGCCACGCGCTCACCCTGACGTGAGGATCAATGGGCATGAATGGACCAAAGGCGATACCAGTACGTGTCGAACGAGTGGAGAGCATCACGGCTGATATCAGGCGCTTCACACTCGTGTCGGCGGATGGAGGAGGCTCCTTGCCGGCCTATTCCGCAGGCAGCCACGTCGTCGTGACCATGCACGGCGACGCACGCACCTGGCGCAATGCCTACTCGCTGACGAAGCCTGCGGGCGCGCGTGACGCATACCAGATCATGGTGCGCCGCGTGGCCGCTTCGCGCGGCGGTTCGGCCTTCATGCACACGCAGGTGCACGAGGGCACCCAGCTCGAAATATCGATGCCTTCGAACTTCTTTCCGCTCGCAAGACGCGCGGCGAAGCACGTGATCGTTGCAGGCGGCATCGGCATCACACCGTTCCTCTCGATGCTGCCGGAGCTGGCCGCGAGCCGCGCGTGCGTGGAGATGCATCTGTGCTGCCGCCCCGAGGATGCCGAGGCACTGCAGGCATTGATCGACGAGCGCATCGCGGGCAACGTGACCGTGTACACCGATCTTCAGGATGCCGAAACGCGCTTCGGCTCGATGCTCGCCGCACAGCCGCCCGGAACCCATCTCTATACCTGCGGCCCGTCCGGTTTGATGGAAGGGCTCGCTCAGGTCGCGCGCTCGCTCGGCTGGCCCGACAGCCACTTTCACCAGGAGAGCTTCGGCGGCGCGTCGCACGGCGAGCCGTTCGTCGCGGTGCTGGCGAAGAGCGGCTGCGAGGTGGCCGTGGGCGCCCACCAGAGCCTGCTCGAAGCGCTCGAAGCGGCCGGCATCGACGTGCCGTACATGTGCCGCGGGGGCGCCTGCGGAACCTGCACGCTGGAAGTGCTGGAAGGCGAACCCGAACATCGCGACTTCTTCCAGAGCGCCGCCGAACGCGCGACGAACTGCAACGTGCTGCCCTGCGTGTCGCGTGCGCGCAGCGAGCGTCTCGTGCTGAACATCTGATGATGAATACGAGGAAGCCCAACGCCATGTCCATAGCCTTCAAGCCCGATGAGTCGTTTCGCGACATCTATACGTATCGCAACAGCGACGAAGCGATCCTGCGTTTTCCGTTTCCGTTTCCGGAAGACAAGTACATGTATTCGGTGAACATCGAGCCGCATGCGAGCGGCGAGCCCGGCACGGTGTTCCGGGCCGCGTTCGACGTCGACGAGCACTACATCGCCGAATGCCGCGATCGCGCGTTCACGCTCGAGTGCGATCCGCTGCGCTGTCAGGTGCTGGAACACATGGACGCCGCCCAGTGGGACACGCTCGAGCTCATCATGGAAAGCCTCGCACGCGATTACCCGGAGTATTTCCAGCTCGAGCGCAATGGTGAGCATGGCGAGCGCTGGACCTGGACGAACCGCCCGCTGCGCCTGACGCAATCGTTCGTGTTCGGCGACGCCGCCACGCTGCCGTGCCCGCCGTTCGAATACATCACGCGCCAGGCGCAGGGCGACTTCTGCCTGCTCGATCAGCGTGAGGACAACCTGTTCATGGACGGCGGCACGGTGACGACCCAGGCGGACTGGTCGCTCGACTTCGATCTCGGCATGAGCTTCACCGAGTGGCACGGACCGGTGCCGCTCGCGCATCAGGCCGGCATTTTCGAGCGCGCGCTGAAATTCTTGTTACGCCTGCAACCAGGCGCGCCGGTGCGGCGGCTGAACTGGACGATGACGGTCAACCCGCGCCTCGACACCTCGCCCGAGCATTACCCGGAGTGGGGCCCCGACCGCGCGAGCATCACGCCGGAGAACATCGGCCGCAAGCTGTATCTGCGCGTCGAGCTGCAGACGCTGTTCAGGCTGCCGCGCAGCAACGCCATCCTGTTTTGCGTGCGCTGCTATCTGATCGGCCTCGACGAGCTCGTGCGCGTGCCGAAATGGGGTAAGCGCCTGCACCGCGTGCTGAACACGCTGCCGCAGGAGCTTGCCGAATACAAGGGGCTGGTCCGCTATCGCGAGACCGCGCGGCAATGGCTCGCGCAGTTCGACGACGGTGCGCCGACCACGCTCGGCACCCAGTCCGAGGTCGACCGCTTGAGCGATTCGCTCAGCAAGTCCCACGTGCGGCCAAGTTTTGCCTGTTCCTGAGTCATTCGTGGCCATGCCGCGTGCCGTGCCAGCGCCGCCTTTCACGCGGCGCTGGCATACGGCGCGCGACAGGGCGACGGGCGCATCCCTGCATTTCGTATTCCGGCCACCGCCCAGCGGTCCCACACCAGAGAAAGGAAGACACATATGAATGCGATTCCCGAAGACTTCGCCGGCGAACCGGAGGGTTCGTTGCAGCGCAAAATCAGCTGGACCGGCGCGTTCTGGGTGGCAAGCGGCGTGCCGGCGCTGGTGCTGTTCTCGATCGGCTCGATTGCGGCGACCGTCGGCAAGCTCTCGTGGGCCGTCTGGATCATCTCGATCGGCCTCGGCTTCATCCAGTCGTTCTCGTATGCGGAGATCGCCGGGCTCTTTCCGCACAAGTCTGGCGGGGCGTCGGTCTACGGTGCCATCGCGTGGGTGCGCTATTCGAAGCTGTTCGCGCCGCTCTCGGTGTGGTGCAACTGGTTCGCGTGGTCGCCGGTGCTCGCGATCGGCTCGGGGCTCGCGGCGGGTTACCTGCTCTCGATTCTCTTTCCAGCGGACTCGGCCATCAACACCTGGCAGATCACGCTCGTGAGCCTCGACTGGCTGCGCTCGGGCCTGAGCCTGCGCATTAACGCGACCTTCATACTCGGCGCCGCGATCCTTCTGATCACGTTCGCGATCCAGCACCGCGGCATCATGAACGCCGCGCGAATCCAGACCATACTCGGCGTCGCGGCGCTGATTCCGCTGATTCTCGTGGGCACGGTGCCGCTCTTCACCGGCGAGGTGCCCTGGCATAACCTGTTTCCGCTCGTGCCGTTTGCAAAGGACGGCGCAGGGCAGATCATCGACGGCACGTGGGGGCGCGCGGGCGTCACGCTGATGGCCGGGGGGCTGTTCGTCGCCGCATGGTCGACCTACGGGTTCGAAACCGCCGTCTGCTACACGCGTGAATTCCGTGACCCGAAGGTCGATACGTTCAAGGCAATCCTCTACTCAGGTCTCCTGTGCATTTTCGTGTTCACGGTGGTGCCGCTCTCGTTTCAAGGCGTGCTCGGCCTCGGCCACCTCGTCACGCCCGAGGTGAAGGATGCCGCCGGTAATGTGGTGACGCCCGCCGTCTATAGCGGCATGCTCTCGCCGGACATCTACAGCGGCATGGGCGTGGCCAAGGCGATGGCGCCGATGATCCAGGGCGGCCTGCTGGTCGAGCGTGTGCTCGTGGTGATGCTGGTGCTCGCGCTGGTGCTCGCGATCATGACATCGATGGCGGGCTCGTCACGCACGCTGTATCAGGCTTCCGTGGACGGCTGGCTGCCGAAGTATCTCTCACACGTGAACGAGCACGGCGCACCCACGCGTGCGATGTGGACCGACCTGTGCTTCAACCTGATCCTGCTGATGATGTCGGACTACGTGTTCGTGCTCGCGATGTCCAACGTCGGCTACATCATCTTCAACTTCCTGAACCTGAATGCCGCGTGGATTCACCGGCTCGACCGTGCGGACTGGCACCGGCCGTTCCGCGCGCCCAACTGGCTGATCGTGCTCGGCACGCTATTCTCCTTCGTCAATCTCGCGCTGCTCGGCATGGGCGCAGACACGTGGGGCGCGGGCACGCTCAAGTCGGGTCTGTTCTTTGCCGCGCTGATCATCCCGGTGTTTCTGTTTCGCCACTACATCACCGACAAGGGGCATTTCCCCGAAACGATGAAAGAGGACATGGAGCTGGCCGGCAGTGGCAGCGTCGTGAAACGCGCCGGGATTCTGCCTTATCTGACCGTTGCGGCCGGCATTGCTGTAATCGCAGTGACCCATAGTCTCGCGATCTACTGATACCCGCATCCCAGGAGGGCGCGCACGATGATGATGTCGCTTAACAAAAGCCGCCCGGTGTACACGCCGCTCGAAGCCGATCCGCAGGGCACGCAGCACTGGCTCGTGGCCTCCGGCGCGACTGAGGCGGACCGCGTGCGTGCGTTGAAGGTCCTGAGCGCGCTGGGCCCGGCGTCACTCGAAATCTGGTCGGTCGACGAGGACCTGGCGCACGCGGGCGCCGCCTGCGCGCTGCGCGACGCCGTGGCGCGCCGCTTCGACGGCGAGAGCGAGCTGCTCGGCGCGCTCGGCGAGGCGCTGCTCGGCGCGCGTGTGGGTATCCGTCTCTACGCGCTCGGCACGGAGCCGTTCATCTGGTCAGTGTGGCAGATAGCGGAGCGTTGCGGCATCGCGCCCGAGGCGGTGAGGGTGCAGCATAGCGGGAGCCTGCAGCGGCGCGTGTACTGCATCCACTGCCGCACGATGAACGAAGCCGTCACGACCAACGTGGCGCCCTGCGCCGGTTGCGGCAGACAGTTGCTCGTGCGCGATCACTTCTCGCGGCGGCTCGCCGCGTTCATGGGCGTGCAGGCCGATGCCGAAGCGCCAGGCGAATTGCCCGCTATCGAGCACGCTTATCCGTAGCGGCAGCGACGCCGCTTTTCACAAGGCTCGCGCGTCACATTGCGTGAGCCTTTTCCACTCTCGTTCCATAGCTGAGCAGCGTTGGCCGCGTGTATCGGTTTCGCGGCGAGAGATGCAAAGGCATTCACCGCACGGTGCCGCTCGTTCCAATGCGCGCATGTTGCGCGAAGGAGGCCGGCACGAACGTGACCACGATGCGCGAGCTCGGCTCGTTCGAGCGGATGTCGAGCCGCCCTCCGAGACTGCGCGAGCGCTCGCGCATGATCGAGAGTCCGTAGTGATGCTCGCCGCCCGATTCGGTGGCGATGCCACGGCCATCATCCCCGATCGTGACGGTCACCTCGCGCTCGTTCGACGAGAGCGTCACGAGCGCGCTCGACGCCCGCGCGTGGCGCACGACGTTGGTGAGCGCCTCGCGCACGATCTGCCCGATGTGCAACTCCTCGTTGACCGTGAGCCGCACGCGGCGGATGCGGTTGTCGACCGAGATCTGCACCTCGCTGCGCGAGGACAGCTCTTCGGCGACTTCCTCGAGCGTTGCCGCGAGGCCGCGCGCATGCACCGACGTACGGAACGTGGTGAGCAGTTCGCGCAACTGGCGATAGGCGCTGTCGATCCCTTCGCGGATCGCACGTGCGATCTGGCCGGTGTCGCTTTGCGAGAGCTCGTCGGGCAGCACGGCCTGCAGCCGCGCGAGCTGGATCTTCATGTACGAGAGCGATTGCGCCAGCGAATCGTGGAGCTCGCGTGCGATCGCGTTGCGCTCCTCGAGCAGCGTCATGCGCCGGTCTCGCACGTCGCGGCTCAGGTTGGAGATGGCGTGTGCGAGCACGCTCGCGATCGTCTCCAGCAGATGCAGATGACGCTGCTCGTAGCGCGTGTCGGCTTCGCCTTCGCCGATCAGCACGCCATACGTGCCAGAAGGCACGCGCACCGGCGCCGCGAGGACCGTCAGGAGCTCGTTCGACTGGCTGTGCGGCAGCGAGCGCACGCCGGAGAGCGGCATCAGCTCGCTCACGACGCGCTCGCGCACGATATGCGGCGCGAGGTCCGCTGGCGCCACGATGGCGTCCACGCCGAGCAATTGCGCCGAGGTCTCGGAGAGCACGAGCGCGATGCGCTGCACGCGCAGGATGCCGACGAGCCGTTGCAGCAGCGCTTCGAGCGTGCCGCCGGTGGGGGCGTCTTCGGCGAGTTGGGCGCAGATATAATGCAGCAGATCGAGCGACTGGTCCGCGAACGCGATGTGGTCCTCGACGATGCGCTTGAGCTGGGCCGATTCGTCCTGCTCGCTGCGTAGCCGCGCCACGAGCCCATTGAGCACCGTGAGCAGCCGGTCGATCTCGTCGCGTCCCGCGGGCACCGCGTGACCGACCTGGGCGAGCATGTGCAGGGGCAGCGCCGGGCGCAAGACGAACGCGCGCCGCGCGCCCCAAGCGAGCGCGAAGATGCCCGCGAACAACAGCGCGGCGGTGCAGGCCTCGAGCAGCGTGATGATGGCCTCCAGCGCGTCGCCCTGGCGATCGATTTCGATCTTGAGCGCATCGAGCATCTCCGGGGTCGCGTGCGAGGCGTCGAGCGCGGCCAGCTGCGCGGCGATGAGTGACGTGGGCGCGCCACGTTGCCGCCAGTGCGTCAACAAAGTATCGTTGCGTACGAGCTCTGTGGCCTGGGTGTTCAGTCCGGCGGCGGTATTGGGAGTAACGGCAGCGATGCTCTTGGCGATGCGGCGCAACCTGGCGGTATCGCCCACCGTGATGGCCGCCTGCTCGTAGATGGCCTTGTTGTCCAGCTGAACGCGCGTGCAGACGAACAGCAGCGCGATCAATGCGACGAGGCAAGCGAGGACGATGCAGGTTTTCGCATAGAGCGGATAACGGCGCAGCCAGGCACGGTCGACGGCATTCATCTGGAGACGAGTAGCACGAGTAGCGAAGAGGGTACTGACGGGCTCTGACTGCCACGCCCGGTTGCGGATTCGCGAGGCCAACGCATGATGACAGTGTATCTGTTTTCCACCACGCTACTGGTGCTGGTCATGGGGCTGGTGCTGCCGCGGCTCGGACCGGGGCAGGGCGTCGACGTGCTTCTCTATGTCGCCATCGCCTTCGCACTCGCGCTGGCAAGCGGGCTGCTCGGGCTCGCCTTCACGTTCGGCGCGAAACGGGCGGTGCGGCGCGGCATGCGCAGCTCCGCGGCGCCCGAGCTCAGCGCGTTCGCCGAGAATCTGTCCACGCCCGCGGTGCTGCTCGACAACGACGCAGTGGTGTTCGTCAACGACGCATTTCTGAAGCATGCCCGCTGGGAGCACCACGTCGACGAGATCGTCGGCATGCCGTTCGGCTATCTCGTGCATCCGCAGTCGCTGCTGGATCTGACGAAGCTGCTCACGCAGGCTGGCGGCGAAGACGAGCGCACTTCCGGCTCATTGCGCCTCGCATACGGCGACGGCACGTTCAGGCGCCATCCCGTCACCGCGCTGCGCGGCGGAGGCTCGCGGCTCACGCTGCTGCAGTTCCCGGCGCCTTACGCGAGCGCCGAGGCGCAGCGTAGCGTTGCGCAGATCCAGCAGCACTGCCAGGAGGTGGTCGCGCAGTTGCCGCAGGCGCTCTTTCGCATCGACCGCGAGCAGAATCTGATCTTCGTGAATCCCGCATGGCGCAGCATGCTGCGCATCGTCGGTGGCGGTGGCGAAGTTCCGCCGCTCGCTGGCTTCGTGCATCCCGAGGACCGCGCAACGCTGGGCGCGCGGCTCACAACGCTGCTCGACGGCCACATCAGCGAGCTGATCACGGTCGTGCGCATGATCCGCGCCGACGAAACCATGTTCCATGTCGAATTGCGCTGCCACGCCGTGGCGGACGAGGAGGGGCAACTGATCGGCGCGGTCGGTCTCGCGCTCGACGTCTCGAACAGCCGCCGTAACGAGGAGGCGCTGCACGCGAGCCGCCGCAGTCTGCAGCATGCTGCTCGCGAACGTCCGCGCGATGATTTATCGCGGGCAGAACAATCGCCACTGGTCGATGGAGTTCGTGAGCGAGGGCTGCTTCGAGTTGACCGGCTACGAAGCGAACGAGCTGCTCGACGAATCGGTGATGAAGTTCGTTTCGCTCATTCATCCCGAGGATCGCGAGTTCGTCTGGAACGAGATCCAGGCGCGCGTGGCGATGGGCGAGCCCTACGAGGTGACGTACCGCATCGTCGATCGCTCGGGCCAGACCAAATGGGTGTGGGACCAGGGGCGCGGCATCTTTTCCGCGCGCAACGAGCTGCTGGGCCTGGAAGGCTTCATCATCGAAGTGACGCGGCGCCAGCTCGCCGAAGAGAGCGCGCGGCGCAGGCTCGTGTTCGACCGCTCGACGGGCCTCACCAATTCCGCCATGTTCATGGATCGGCTGAGCTTTGCGGTAGCGTTCGCGCGCCGCAATGGCCAGCCGTGCGCGGTGTTTGCGGTTCGCGTGGCCGACTTCGAGAAGGTGATGGGACGTTTCGGTACGGAGTATGCGGACCGCGTGCTGGTGGAACTGGGCCGGCGCCTGGAGACGATCCAAAGCGACCTCAATTGCGCGACATTGCTCGACAAGCAGGATTTTGCGATCATGCTCACCGGCTTTTCGGCGTCGGCGCTCGCGTGGTGCGAGTGCGAGTGCGCGGAGCAGGTCGCGGCGCTGATGCCCGACAACAGCACGGCGGCGTTCGATATCCTCGCGGAAGGCTTGCGCGATATCGTCGGCCGTCCGTTGCGCGTCGAGGGTCACGAATTCTGTGCTACTGCACAGGTCGGCTGGGCGCTCGCGCAGGGCGAATTCTCAGGCGCGCTCGACATGCTCGACAGTGCCCTCGCGGCGGGCGAAGCCGCGGGCACAGGCCGCGCGCCGGGCACGCCAAATCAACAGGGACAGGCAGATGACGAAGCGGGCTGAGCAGCACAAAGGGGATGCGCCACCGGTGGCAGGGGAAGCGCCCGATCACTCAATGTCGATCGAGCACTTCATCGGCAAGGTCGTGCGCGAGAACCGCACGAATCAAGGTCTCACGATCGCCGAGCTTGCCGAGCAGAGCGGGCTTTCGCGCAGCATGGTGTCCAAGATCGAGAACGGCCAGGTGTCGACCAGCCTCGAATCGATGGTGAGCCTCTCTCGTGCGCTCGGCATCTCGATGTCCACGTTGTTCCGCAATTTCGAAGGTCAGGAGGGCAATGCGCAGCACGTGAAGGCTGGCAAGGGCATGGAGGTGGTCCGGCGTGGCACGACCAGGGGCCACACCTATCATCTGCTCGCCTACGATCAGGGGCCGGCCAAGCTGTTCGAGCCGTTCCTCATCACGATGGATGACGAGTCCGAGATCTTCCCGACGTTCGAGCATCCGGGCACTGAATTCATCTACATGCTGCAGGGCAAGATCGAGTATCGGCACGGCAATCGCAGCTACCTGCTGCAGCCCGGCGACGCATTCACGTTTCGCGGATCGGTTCCGCATGGGCCAGAGCGCTTGATCAAACTGCCGATCCGCTTCATTACGATCATTATGTACGGGCACGCTGTCGGTTCGGAATCCTGAGCATCGGTGCAAGATCCGCCGTGGCAGCAGCAACTTATGGTTGCGCATGACACAGTAGCGACGCTGCGCATTCACTCGCGGTGCGCCGCTTACTTCGTGGTTCGAAGCGCTGATCTCCTGGCGGTTCTATCCAGTGGTGCTGGCTCTGCAGGCCATGCGGGGTGTCCAGTTTGACACCCCGACTCGTACCCCAGAGATCGGCGCTTGTCCTTGATACCCCTCGAAAACCCTGGTTCATCCGGCCTTTTTGATTCGTTGACATATGACGTCTTACCTAATACCTTGTGCGTATCGTGTCCGACAAAGCCGCCATGGTCTTCTGCAAAGCAGCAATACGGCTTGAGATAGCGTCATCCCGGACCCGACAACGTTTTTCAACCTGTCGAACCCGCAGAGGAATTAGATGAACATCTCGCACCAACCCAAAACTATCGTGGTGGCCTGTTGTATGGCCGCTGGAGCATTCCTGGCTAGTTCAGCCGCACACGCCGCGGATGTAACGATCGGCTTTGCTGCTCCACTGACGGGCGCGTCCGCACACTACGGAGTCGATCTGAAGCGCGGCGTCGAGCTTGCCATTGACGATGCCAACGCAAAAAAGCTCGTGATCGCCGGTCAGCCTGTGCACTTCGCAATCGACGCGGAGGACGATCAGGGTGATCCGCGGATGGGCTCGCAGGTCGCGCAGAAGCTCGTCGACGAGAAAGTCGCGGGCATCGTTGGTCATTTCAATTCGGGAACGAGCATTCCGGCTTCGCGCATCTACTACAACGCGGGCATTCCCATGGTGTCGCCAACGGCGACCAATCCTACGCTGACATCACAGGGTTTCAAGACGGTTTTCCGTGTCACCAATTCCGACGCGCAGATGGGGCAGCTTGCCGGCCATTCGGCGGTTCAAACATTGAAGGGCAAGAGCATTGCCGTCATCGACGATCGGACGGCTTTCGGGCAGGGCATGGCAGACGAGTTCGTCAAGGGGGTAGAAGCGGCTGGCGGGAAAATTGTCGATCGTGAATTCACCGCCGACAAGGCCGTCGACTTCAAGGCTCAGTTGACACACATGAAGTCCTTCAATCCGGATGTCATTTTCTGGGGGGGACTCGATCAGCAGGCGGGAATGCTGATCAAACAGATGCGTCAACTCGGCATGAAGGCGACGCTGCTGGGTGGCGGTAGTTTTGAAAACGATACTTTCCTGAAAGTCGCGGGCGACAGCGCGGAAGGGGCCGTTTCATGGGACTACGGTGTGCCCTTGTCGAAGCTGAAGGCGGGCAAGGAATTCGACAACAAGATGAAGGCGAAGTACAACGAAGGCGTGGTGGCCTACTCACCTTCGGCCTACGACGCGACGTGGGTGCTGATCAACGCGATGCAGAAAGCAAACTCTACGGACCCCAAGGTATACGGTCCGATGATCAAGTCCGTTTCATTCGAGGGCGTTTCCGGAAATATCGCATTCGTGCAGAACGGCGACATGAAGGATCCCGCCGCGACGTTCTATAAGGTGATCGGTGGGAAGTGGGTTCCGCAGGCGGTTGCCTATGGCGACAAGGTTGAGCCAATGCAGAACTGACGGCAACGCAGATCGGCTCGGACGACGGTCGAGCGAAGCGTCACGCCTCGTACCGTCGCCCGGCTTTTGTCGTGTATGGAAATTGACAACGAAGTACGGGAGCATAGCCAAAAAAACAAAATGCCCATCAGGGATGATGGGCATTTCGCGTTCCTAACGGAATCCAGATCCGGCAAATAAGGCTTGCTTACGCCGCTCGCAGATTGCTATATGACCAGAGCGATAACGCGCCCGTTTGGCACTGGCGACATTCCCACGCTATTCAGCGCGAGTACTCGAAAGATGGTGGTAGCGCTCAAGGCTCTCGTTCAGATGCCGTCGCATGGCACGCCGCGCCGCTCCTTCGTCTTGCCGTTCGATAGCCTCAAGGATGTCACCGTGCTCGCGCTGGATACGTCTGATGTACGTTTTGCGTTCCTTCACGTCCGCTTTCGCGTGCTTGAGACGCAAATCGATAATGATCTCCTGACCCAGGGTGCGGAGAATCGACGTGAAGTGCGGATTTTCCGAACAGGTCGCGACAGCCAGGTGGAACTCGAAATCCGCGCGCGCGCATGCGGCGTCGTCGTCCACCGCGGCGATCTCCATGCGGGCGTAAACTTCCTTGAGCGCCTTGAGATGATGTTCTGATCGGCGCATTGCCGCGTGGGCTGCGCACTCGGTTTCTACACCGATACGCAGTTCCAGCACATACATCGAATTGTTCAGCGTGGTCGAGTCGATGAAGTTCGTTTCGCCGGACTGAGTGGGCCGCTCGGCAACGAACACGCCAACTCCATGGCGGGCAATGAGCCGACGGCCGAGCTTGAGCGACGCAACGGCTTCACGTACTACCGTCCGGCTTACACCGAACTCATTGCAGAGTTCGGGCTCGGTCGGCAGCTTCGCGCCTGGCGCATATTCGCCCCGGTCAATCTTGTCGTTCAGTGCCTGGATGACCAGTTCGGTCAGGCTGCGGCGCTTTCCAGAGCTTGCCGCATTCTTCAGTAAGGTTTCAGCGTCCAGATTCATTCCGTTTGCTCCGCACCGGATCAGGAGTGCGCTGCAATCTCGGCTGCAGGCGTACCGCGCCGGCATGGGTGAAATGTGTCTGACCTGCGGCGTGTGACATATTACGACTTTACCACATTGATGAATGCCTCGTCGCCCGCCCCACGGCGCGCGTGAGGCGAGCCATTGATGCCGATCAAGCGTAGATGTAGCCGCCGCTGACGATGACGTTTTCGCCGGTCGCGTAGGTGTTGCGGGCGCTGGCCAGCATCACGACCCACTGCGCGATTTCTTCGGGCTCGGCCGCGCGGCCCAGCGGATTGGCGGCGGCGAGTTCACCAAGGAAGCCTGCTTTCTTCGCCTTGTCGGTCGCGAACCCCGCAGGTGCGACGGAATTCACGAGGATGCCGTCCTTTGCGACTTCCTCGGCGAATGACCTGGTCAGACTCACTACGGCGGCCTTGGTCGCCGCATAGTGCGCGTTTTGCGGATGGGCCTTGAACGCGTCGACGGAAGTGATATTCACGATGCGGCCCGCAATATGCGCTTCGACCTTCGGACGGTTGCGCATATGTTCGATCGCGGCAACCATCATGTGATAGGTGCCCTTGATATTGACCGCGTTCTCGAGGTCCCACTCGTCATCGGAGATCTCGAGAATCGGCCGGCGCGGATAGATTGCTGCGCTGTTGATCAGGCAATCGACGCGGCCCAGCGCTTCGAGCGCTTTGCGGAAAACTTCCTGCGCGGAGTCCTTGCGCGTAATGTCGCCTACCGCGCCGAAAACCTGGTGGCCTTGTTCCTTCAGCGCGCTCACGGTCTCTTCAAGAAGCGGTGCGTTCTTGTCGATCAGCGCAATGCTTTCTGCGCCCTCCGAGAGCATCAGCTTTGCAACGGACAGACCAAGGCCGGAGGCGCCACCGACGATAACAACTCGTTGATTCTTCATGATTCGAATGTGTCCTGTTTCAAGGTACGTTGATTACTTGACCGAGACGATCTGCGAGCCACCTGCAGCCTGATCGGTGGGGAAGACTTCCATGCGCGACACGTCGACGGCATCGGGCAGCGCGATGGCCATAGCAATTAGTTCTGCGATGTTCTCTGGCTGGATCGAACGATAGGCGTCGTAGAGCTTTTCGTTTGCGCCGTCAGTGCCGAGTGCGGTGCGATAGAGGCTCGTCTGCACGCGGCCAGGCGCGATCTCGGTGACGCGGACTTTGGTGCCGAGCAGATCGCAACGCAGCGAATCGCAGAACATGCTGATCGCAGCCTTGGTCGCACCGTAGACCGCCGTGTTCGGATGCGGAAAGCGGCCGGCGCTCGAGCCCACAAAGAACAGATGTCCGCGCCCGCGTTTGATCATGCCGTCGAGGGCCATATGTGCGAGGCGCAGCGGCGCACGCAGATTGATATCGATCATGCGGTCGATATCAATGAGGTCGCTCTCGCCGAATTTTGCAAGCGCCGGAAGAAGCCCCGCGTTGTTGACCACGATGTCGATTTCGACACGCTCGAACAGCTCGCGCAGTGGCGTGGTGTCTTGCAGATCGACAACGATCGGCATGACGTTGCATTCGCTTGCGAGCGCATCGAGTGCTTTGGCGTCGCGGCCGAGCGCGTAGACCTGTAGCCCGTCGTTGGCGAGCCGCTGTGCAATCGCACGTCCGATACCGCTGGACGCACCTGTGACCAGCGCGGTCTGATAGGAATGGGAAGTCATGTTCTTGCCTCGAAATAGATTGGCGACAAAACTCAGATCACACCTTCTTCGAGGAACGGTTCGTTCCTGACCACGCGCTCATAACCGAGAGGCGAAAGATCGAGCGATCGATATTTTTCATAGGTGATCAGTTCACTCAGACCTCGACCGACAGCAGGTGCCTGCTGAAGACCGTGACCGCTGAAGCCATTGGCGAACAGGAAGTTGGTGACTTCCGGGTGTGGCCCGACTATCGCGTTGTGATCCAGCATGCAAAAGTCGTAGTGGCCTGCCCACGAGTTGACGACCTTGATTGCCTCGAACGCGGGGATGCGTTCAGCAAGTGCAGGCCAGATGATCTCTTCAAACTCGGCGTGGATGACATCGAAATCGTTGACGTCGGCTAGCGGGTCTGGGTCCGGATAGCAGCCCGTCAGGTAATACTGCCCCTCCGGACGGAAGAAGATCCCCGTCGTATCGATCGTGAGCGGCACCGTGCCCTGCAACGGCGTGCGGCAGTCGAAGACGAACAGGCAGCGTTTTCTCGGCTCAACGGGAATATCGAGGCCGGCGAGACGTGCCACCGCGGGGCCTCGAGTGCCCGCTGCGTTGACCATGAGACCGCAACCGATCGTTTCGCCGCTTTTGAGCCTGACGCCCGTGATCTTCGCGCCTTCGCGAATCACCTCGACCACTTCATTTTCGATGTATTCGATCCCGAGCGCACGTGCCTTTTTGCGCATACCCTGCAGCAGGCCGTAACTGTCGAACCAGCCTTCGCCGCTTTGTCCATAGACGCCGTTCACAAGTCCATCTGTGTTGAGCCAGGGGAAGCGGATCTGCAGTTGTTCCTGATCGAGCAGGACGACGTCGGCGCCGTTCTCTTTCTGGGTTGCGTAGTTACGCTCGAACATCGGCGCACCCTTGACGTCGCCCAGGTACAGATAGCCGTTTTCCTTGAACCCGAGTTCGGGCGCATCGCCCTCGACCGCGACCAGCTCGTGGAAGTTGCGAATAAACTCCGTGCCGAACTGGGAGATCTTGATGTTCAGCGGATTTGAGAACTGATGTCGGATCGACGCGCTCGACAGGGCGGTGGCAGACTGCGCATAGGTCCAGTCGCGTTCGACGACGAGAACCGAACCGTTGAAGTCCGGATTCTTCGCCAGAAAATAAGCGGTCGCGCTTCCAACGACAGCGCCGCCGACGATGACGACATCGTAGTGTGCCTTTGATGCTTGCTGTGCCATCTCAATGCTTCCAAAAGGTCGGTCGGATAGAGGCGCTCACTTGGTCTTCGGATCTTCGAAGTGTCCATCGGCGGCGAACTGACCGCCCTGGAAGCGAACGGCCGGATGTCGAGGATCGCCAACGGGCGTGCTCGCATACACCTCAGCGCGATACGCATCGGCGGAGTCCTTCGGGCGGTAGCCGAGATAGGCGACCTGCGTGTTGTCCCAGAAGTTCGCGCTGTTGTTCGAGTTGCCGTAGACGATCATATGACCGACGCTCGGCGTCATGATCGACTGGATGCACAGGTGCGAGAAGTCATCATAGGAAAGCCACGTCGCGAGCATGCGGCGGTCTGTCGGCTTCGGAAAGCACGAGCCAATGCGCAGACAGACCGACTCGATGCCGAACTTGTCGAAGTAGTAGCGCGAGAGGTTCTCCACAAACGTTTTGCTGACGCCATACAGGCTGTCGGGTCGCTGCGGCGCGTTTGCATCGATGGTCTGCGTGCATTCGTAAAAGCCGATCGCATGCACCGAGCTGGCGTAGATGACGCGCTTCACACCCGCCTGGCGCGCGCCTTCATAGATGTTGTAGCTGCCCACGATGTTCGAATCCAGAATCACCTGGAACGTGTTTTCGCGCGGTGCGCCACCCATATGGATCACCATGTCGACGCCCTTGAGCATTTCGAATACTGCATCCCGGTCTGCGAGATCGCAGATGAAATGTTTTTCGTTCTCGCGCACTTCATCCAACGGCTGGCGGCCATGCAAACTGAGCGTTTCCGCGTACGGACGGATCGATTCGCGCAGCACGGAGCCCAGCGCTCCGCCAGCGCCTGTGATCAGGATGTTCTTGAACGGCGGCTTGGAAATATCGGTCATGTGTCGCTCCTTTACTGGTTGGTCGAAGCGTTCAGCGCATCTGGCGTGACGCCATAGTCGTCGCGCAACTGCGCTTCGGAGATGTACTCGTTGCGGATATCGCGTAGCAGTGCTTGCTTATCCCGCTGGCTCGGTGCGCCTACGCCGCCACCGCCCGGCAGTGACAGGACAACCCGCTGATGCTCGGCGACGGCCTGTGTTCCTTTGCCCTTCATTTTCGTGCCATCCGACAGTGTGACCTGACCCGGCGCGCCAGACTTGCCACCCGATTGTCCGCGTGCCGGATGATCGATGCGGTCGAACATCGCGTTGAAGCGGAAGTGATAGCCGGCGCGCGGTCCGATTTCAACGATCTGGCCCAGACCGCCACGCAGCTTGCCTGCGCCACCTGAACCGGAACGCATTTCCTTGCGCCACACGACGATGGGCCCGACCTGTTCCGTCGCTTCGACCGACATGGCGTGCACGCCACTCGGGAAGGCTGTGGCCGACAGGCCATCGAGTTCCGCCCGCGCACCCGTGCCGCCGCTGTTGAACATCAGGATTTCGCTGCCCTTCAGACCCGAATCCTCACGTACCGGGCGCGCGCTGACATGCAGGTTCCACAGTGCGCCGGAGCCTTCGGCGGGCACGCGATCGGGCAGGGTCTTGTGCAGCGCGCCGAGCACCAGGTCGGGCACAAAATGACCGAGCACGTGGCGAACCGCGACCGGGCTGGGCCGTTGCGCGTTGAGAATGCAGCCTGCCGGCGCCTGAACGCGGAACGGTTCCAGCGATGCCGCGTTGTTCGGCACTTCCGGCGCGATGATGCACTTCAGGCCGTAACAGGCGTATGCCTTCGCATACAGCAGCGGTACGTTGATGCCGTACGGACTGGCGGGCGAAGATCCGGCGAAATCGGCCAGCAGATGATCTTCGCCGACGGTGAGCGTCACATTGAGCTTGACGGGCGTGTCATAGCCGTCGAGCGTCATCTCGTTCGTCTGGGTGCCCTTCGGCAGTGCGGCGATGCGCTCGAGCGTCGCTTCGCGGCTGCGCGCCAGAATGAACTCGCCGATCCCCTCGACGTCATTCAGATCGAACTCCTTCAGCATGTCGAGCAGGCGCTTGTGACCTGTTTCGTTGCACGATGCAAGTGCGTAAAGGTCGCCGACGACCTTATCGGCTTCGCGCACGTTGTTGCGCAGGATATTGATGAGGTCGCGATTGACTTCCCCGCGTTCGATCAGCTTCATGATCGGCACGAACAGACCTTCCTCGTAGATTTCCCGCGAATCAGGGCCGAAGCCACGCCCGCCAATATCGACGACGTGTGCGGTGCTGGCAAAGAAGCCGATCAGCTCGCCCTTATGGAACGAAGGCGAGACGACCGTGAAGTCATGCAGGTGCCCCGTGCCCTTCCACGGGTCGTTGGTCAGGTAGACATCGCCTTCGTACATCCGGTCGAGCCCGATGGCGTTCATGAAGTGCTCGACGGCTTCGGCCATCGTGTTCACGTGGCCCGGCGTGCCCGTGACAGCTTGCGCCAGCATCCGGCCGCGTTTGTCGAAAATGCCGGCTGACAGATCGCCCGCCTCACGCACGCTGGTACTGAACGCCGTACGGATCAAGGCCATGGCCTGCTCTTCAACGACAGAGATCAGGCGGTTCCACATCACCTGCATGTGAATCGTGTCGAGATTACTGATAGACATGTTGGTACTCCTGATTACCGGGCGGCGTTGAGTTCTTTAGCGACCACAAGCAGACAGCCATCCGGCTGGACCGTCGCGTCGAAGGAGGAGGTGACAAGGGTCGACGTTTCTGGCTCGACAATAATGGCCGGACCCGTCACCGTTTCTCCCACCTTCAGGGAGCCACGTTCGACAATCGCCGCGTCGACGAAGCGATGCAGGGCCGCGTCGAAGATCTTGCGGGTCTTCGGCGGGGCCACGGTGTCGCGGGACGTTACCAGTTGCAAGCGCTCGACAGGCGGAAGCGGCGAGCTTGCCTTGACGGCCCAGCTGACGATTTCGATATCGAGGCCTTCGATCGGGCGGCCGAAGAACTGGGTGTAGGCCTTGGTGAACGATTCGGTGAAGCTCGCGCGATCCTCGGCAGTAAACCGGCGGTGCGCAATCATGACGGGAATCTCCCATCCCTGACCGACGTAGCGCATGAAAGCCTTGATTTCGACGAGCGGCTCCGCGTCGCCCGAGCCCTGACGCGCGAAGTGCACCGCCTCAGTGCTCAACTGATCGACGATCTCATTGAGCGCGCTCGCGTCGAATTCATTGAACCGCATGCTCGCGCTGCGCACGCTCTCATAACCGAACGGCGCGCGCAGAAAGCCGATAGCCGAGCCGACCCCCGCGCCTGGCGGCACGATGAATTTCCTGATGCCGCTTTTTTCACAGAGACGCGCAGCGTGAAGGGGACCGGCGCCGCCGAAGGTGATCATCGTGTAGTCGCTGATGTCCTTGCCGCTTTCGACAGCATGAACGCGTGCGGCGTTGCTCATGTTCTCGTCCACGACTTCGGCCACACCGTACGCCGTTTCATCAGCGCTGAGACTGATCGCGCCGCCTACTTCGTTGACCATTGCCGTCGCCGCGTTGTCGACGGATAACTGGATCGAGCCGCCTGCGAAGTTCGCGGGGTCGAGTCGCCCGAGCAACAGATCGGCATCGGTCACGGTCGGCTGCGTGCCGCCGCGCTGGTAACAGGCGGGACCGGGCTCGGAGGCCGCGCTGTGCGGACCGACACGGATCTGGCGCATCACATCGAGCGAGGCAATCGAACCACCGCCAGCGCCAATTTCGACCATTTCGACAACGGGAATGGAGATCGGCATGCCGCTGCCTTTCTTGAAGCGATAGGTGCGGGCGACTTCGAAGGTGTTGGCCGTCTTGGGCGTGAGCTCGTCGATGAGGCAGATCTTGGCAGTCGTGCCACCCATGTCGAATGAGAGAACGGTATTCAGATCGTAGCGCGCCGCGATGTGCGCGGCGAAGATCGCACCGCCCGCCGGTCCCGACTCGACCAGGCGCACCGGAAACTCGGATGCGCTTTCGATCGACACGATGCCGCCGCCCGAGTGAATGATGAAGATCGGACAAATGGCGCCCGCCTCACGGACCTTGCCGAGCAGCCGGTCCAGGTAGGACTTCATGATCGGTCGGACATAAGCGTTGGCGCAAACGGTGTTGAAGCGTTCGAATTCACGGATCTGCGGCGACACTTCGCTCGAAATAGACACCGAGACGTGGGGCAGACGCTTTTCGATTGCATCGCGCATCTGGCGTTCGTGCATGCCATTGACGTACGCGTGAATGAAGCCGACGGCGACGCTTTCATAGCCGCCTCTTTCGATGCGAGCGACGATGGCATCGATCTCGGCCTCGGTAGGGGCGAGCAGGACGCCGCCTTGCGCGTCGATCCGTTCGCCGAGCGTAAAACGGTCGCAGCGTTCGACCAGCGGAGGCGGGAGCTTGATGTTCAGATCGTACTGTTCGAACCGGTTCTCGGTGCGCATCTCGATCGTGTCGCGGAACCCCTGCGTCGTGATGAAGGCGGTCTTCGCACCGCGTCGTTCGATGAGAGCGTTGGTGGCCAGTGTCGTGCCGTGAATGATGACGCCGATGTCCTTCAGCGCAATGCCGGCCTTGTCGGCAACGATGCCGATGCCCTTGATGATGGCGCGCTCGGGCGCCGTGTAGTCCGTAAGGACCTTGGTGGAAAAGAGCTCTCCACCGAGTTCAAGCGCGACGTCGGTGAACGTCCCACCAATATCCACACCAACCCGCGCCTTGTCGTGACTGGCCACCATGACTCTCCTGTTTAAGACCTGTGACATGCGCCGGGCGGGAAGCCCGGCGAAAGTTCCTGTCGACGGCGATCGGAGGGAGCGCGTAGCCGATACCTTGCGCCTTGCCACCCGACCCATCTCCTCCTGGCTTGACGGCCGTCCAAGCCGTTATTTTTCGCCCGTTGACATATGATGAGTGACGTCTTACAGTGCTGTCAACATGAACAAAAAAATTTTGCACTCCGGGGTAATTTTCATTCGGCATCTCAAAAATGTAAATGGCTGTTTTTAAAAGAATTTAAGCGTTGTTGATGGCGAGGGTGAGCGTCGGGAACGGGCTGGTATCAGTAACAGTACCTATAGGCGGAAAGTTTCGGAAAACCTAGTTTTCAGTTTTTTTGGAGGAGATTGAGGGCGGGTTCCGGTGGGTGGGTCGTGAGTTGTTTGCGGCGCACTGTTTCTGTTTTTTGTCGTCGCGTCGGCGAGTGAGCGCCGGCCCGTTCGGCCACATTGCTCCCGTGGGGCATCGCGAGGTATGGGTGGATATCTTTATTCAGCAGATTCTCAACGGACTGGTGCTTGGCAGCGTTTATGCCATCATCGCACTGGGCTACACGATGGTTTACGGCATTCTGGGCATCATCAACTTCGCTCACGGCGACGTGTTGATGGTGGGCGCAATGGTCGCGCTCTCCGCCATAGGTGTGCTGCAGAACCACTTCCCCGGCCTCGGCAACGTGCCGACGCTGGTCATCGCGTTGATCATCGCAGCGGCGGTCTGCTCGGTGGTCGGCTACACGATCGAGCGCGTGGCCTACCGGCCGTTGCGCAAAGCGCCGCGTCTCGCGCCGCTGATCACGGCCATCGGTGTGTCGATCCTGCTGCAGACGCTCGCGATGATGATCTGGTCGCGCAACCCGCTGCCGTTCCCGCAGCTGTTGCCCACCGACCCGATCAACGTGATCAAGGCCACCGACACGACGCCGGGCGCCGTGATCTCAATGACCGAAATCGTGATCATCGTCG
>NZ_CYGX02000031.1:12357-14382 GCF_900019265.1 Paraburkholderia ribeironis | reverse complement strand
TCACAGGCGGTGTGTTCGGTAGCAACTACCAGGATGTGTTCGCATTCATCGTGCTGATCATCGTGCTGGTGTTCCGTCCGTCCGGGCTGCTTGGCGAACGTGTGGCAGATCGGGCTTGAACGCAAAAGAGGAGACACCCGAATGACTTCTATCCAACGAATCGAATCTTCAACGACCTTTGAGGCTCAGAAGAGTCCCGCAAGCAGGCTGATTGTGGGTGTAATGACTGCAGTACTTGTCGTCGCCGCTCCGATGCTCATCGGGGCTGCTGGGGGCAACTACTGGGTTCGCGTGCTCGACTTCGCAATGCTGTACGTGATGCTCGCGCTGGGCCTGAATGTGGTGGTCGGTTTTGCCGGTCTGCTGGATCTCGGCTATATCGCCTTCTATGCAGTGGGTGCTTATACGGCCGCGCTGTTGAGCTCGCCGCACCTGTCGACACAGTTCGAATGGCTCGCGCATCTCGCTCCTGGCGGCCTGCATGTCCCGTTCCTGATCATCGCTCCGATCGCGATGGCGCTCGCCGCGTTTTTTGGGGTGCTGCTCGGTGCGCCGACGCTTCGTCTGCGTGGTGACTACCTGGCGATCGTGACGTTGGGCTTCGGCGAAATCGTGCGGATTTTCATGAACAACCTCGACCGCCCGGTGAACATCACAAACGGCCCCAAGGGGATCACGGACATCGATCCAGTTCACGTCGGCAATTTCAGTCTTGCACAGTCACACAACTTCCTGGGTGTCGAATTCCCTTCCGTTTATCTCTATTACTACGCGTTCGTCCTGTGCGCATTGTTCGTGATCTGGGTCTGTACACGCCTGCAGCACTCGCGTATCGGCCGGGCGTGGGCCGCGATCCGCGAAGACGAAATCGCCGCGAAGGCGATGGGCATCAATACGCGTGACGTGAAGCTGCTGGCGTTTGCCATGGGCGCATCGTTTGGCGGCTTGTCCGGCGCGATGTTCGGCGCGTTCCAGGGTTTTGTGTCGCCGGAGTCGTTCACGCTGCCCGAATCGATCGTGGTACTTGCATGCGTTGTGCTCGGCGGCCTCGGTCATATTCCGGGTGTCATTCTCGGCGCTGTCATGCTGGCGGTCCTTCCTGAAGTGCTCCGAACGACGATAGGCCCCCTGCAGCACGCGATTTTTGGCCACGAAATCGTCGACACGGAGGTGATCCGTCAGCTCGTGTATGCACTCGCGATGGTGCTGATCATGCTGTACCGCTCGGAAGGCCTGTGGCCATCGCCGAAGCACGAAGACAAGATTGCGAAACTGGCGAAGCGCAGCGGCAAGAAGCCGGTGCGTGCCTGAAGGCATGGACCAGAGTAAGTGCTTTGCATGGGACCAGAGTAAGAGCTTTGCATGGGACCAGAGTAAGCGCTGAAGCGCCAACTCTGGTCGACAGCTGAAGCGCCAACTCTGGTCGACAGCTAAAGCGCTAACTCTGGTCGACAGGAGAAAAAGACATGAGCGACAACGTAAGCAACACCATGGGCAACGGCGCGGGTAGCGATCAGATCCGCCTGTCGGTGAAAGGCGTCAACAAGCGCTTCGGCGGCCTGCAGGCACTGTCCGAGGTTGGCCTGCAAATCCGCGCGGGCGAGATTTACGGTCTGATCGGCCCGAACGGCGCCGGCAAGACGACCTTCTTCAACGTGATCACCGGTCTGTACACACCGGATTCAGGCGAATTCAAGCTCGACGGCATGGAGTACACGCCGACGGCCGTCTATCAGGTGGCGAAGGCGGGCATCGCCCGTACGTTCCAGAACATTCGCCTGTTCGGCGGCATGACCGCGCTCGAAAACGTGATGGTCGGCCGGCATGTGCGCACCAAACACGGCCTGCTCGGCGCGGTGTTCCAGACGCCGCCCGAACGCAAGGAAGAGCGCGAAATCAAGGAACGCGCGATCGAACTGCTGGAGTATGTCGGCATCGTGCAGTACGCGGACTACACGTCGCGCAATCTGTCGTACGGTCACCAGCGTCGTCTGGAGATCGCACGCGCGTTGGCAACGGATCCGA
>NZ_CYGX02000031.1:0-12347 GCF_900019265.1 Paraburkholderia ribeironis | reverse complement strand
GCGAACTGGTCACGCTGATTGGCGCGAACGGCGCAGGCAAGACCACGACGATGAAGGCGATCACGGGTCTGAAACCGTACTCGGCGGGCGACATCGAGTACATGGGCCAGTCGATCAAGGGCATCCCGGCGCACGAACTGTTGAAGCGCGGTCTGGCGATGGTGCCGGAAGGGCGTGGCATCTTCGCGCGCATGTCGATCGTCGAGAACATGCAGATGGGCGCGTATCTGCGTAACGACACGGACGGCATCAAGGCGGACGTGGATCGCATGTTCGGTTTCTTCCCGCGCCTGAAGGAACGCGCGTCGCAATACGCGGGCACACTCTCGGGCGGCGAACAGCAGATGCTGGCGATGGCGCGTGCAATCATCTCGCGACCCAAGCTGCTGCTGCTGGACGAACCGTCGATGGGTCTGTCGCCGATCATGGTCGAGAAGATCTTCGAAGTGGTGCGGTCGATTTCGGCAGAAGGCATGACCGTGCTGCTGGTCGAGCAGAACGCGCGGCTGGCGCTGCAGGCGGCGAATCGCGGCTACGTGATGGACTCGGGTCTGGTGACGATGTCGGGTGACGCGAAGCAGATGCTCGATGATCCAAAGGTGCGGGCGGCTTATCTGGGTGAATGAGCTTGGCGAATGAGCTGGGTGAATAAAAGTGTGATCAGTGTCATACCATCATATAAAGTAGTACGAAACAATAGAGTTGCGAAAGGATAAGCCATGAAAATTCTGGTGGCGGTAAAGAGGGTCGTTGACTATAACGTGAAGGTCCGCGTGAGGTCGGACAATACCGGTGTGGACATCGCGAATGTGAAGATGTCGATGAATCCGTTCGACGAAATCGCTGTCGAAGAGGCCGTTCGCCTCAAGGAAACAGGCGTGGCGACGGAAGTGATCGCCGTGTCGGCGGGCGTTGCGCAATGTCAGGAAACGCTGCGTACGGCGCTAGCGATCGGCGCGGACCGCGCGATCCTGGTCGAATCGAATGAAGAGTTGCAGCCGCTGGCGGTGGCCAAGATGCTGAAGGCACTGGTCGACAAGGAACAGCCTTCGCTCGTCATCCTGGGCAAGCAGGCGATCGACGACGATTCGAACCAGACCGGCCAGATGCTGGCGGCTTTGGCTGGATTGCCGCAGGCAACCTTTGCTTCGAAGGTCACCGTTGCTGACGGCAAGGCAACCGTCTCGCGTGAAGTGGATGGCGGCGCGGAAACGCTGTCGCTGACATTGCCCGCAGTCGTGACGACCGATCTGCGCCTGAACGAGCCGCGCTACGTGACGCTGCCGAACATCATGAAGGCGAAAAAAAAGCCGCTCGAAACCGTGAAACCCGAAGATCTGGGCGTTGACGTGACGCCGCGTCTGAAGACACTGAAGGTCAGCGAGCCGCCGAAGCGTTCTGCTGGTGTGAAGGTGCCGGACGTGAAGACGCTGGTCGAAAAACTGAAGACCGAAGCCAGCGTGCTTTGATCTACGGAACGCGGAGACGAAAGAAATGACGATTCTGGTAATTGCTGAACACGACGCCCCGAAGGAAGTCCCCTTGGGGGACGCCCCGAAGGAAGCCCCCTTGGGGGGCAACGCGTCGATCAAGGCCGCGACGCTAAACACTGTGGCTGCCGCGCACGCAGTTCGCAAATTCGTCGGCGGCGAAATTCATGTGCTGGTCGCGGGTCACAACGCGCAAGGCGCGGCTGATGCCGCTGCAAAGATGGCGGGCGTCGCGAAGGTGTTGCTGGCAGACGCGCCGCAACTGGTGGAAGGTCTTGCGGAAAACGTCGAGGCGACCGTACTGAACATCGCGAAGGACTATTCGCACATCCTCGCGCCGGCAACGGCCTACGGCAAGAACATCGCACCGCGTATCGCGGCAAAGCTCGACGTCGCTCAGATCAGCGACATCACCGCAGTCGACTCCGCCAATACGTTTGTACGTCCTATATACGCCGGTAATGCGATTGCTCTGGTCGAATCGCAGGATTTCATCAAGGTGATCACTGTTCGTTCGACTGGCTTCGAACCGGTTGCGGCGGACGGCGGCAGCGCACCCATCGAGAAAATCGAAGCGGCAGTCGATGCAGGCATCTCGCAGTTCGTGAGCCGCGAAGTGACAAAGCTTGACCGTCCGGAGCTGACATCGGCGAAAGTCATCGTGTCGGGCGGACGCGGGTTGGGTAGCGGCGAGAACTACAAGAAGGTGCTCGAACCGCTCGCAGACAAGCTCGGCGCAGCGATGGGTGCATCGCGCGCAGCCGTCGATGCTGGCTTTGTGCCGAACGACTACCAGGTCGGCCAGACGGGCAAGATCGTCGCACCGCAACTGTACATCGCGGTCGGCATCTCAGGCGCGATCCAGCACCTTGCCGGTATGAAAGACTCGAAGGTCATTGTCGCGATCAACAAGGACGAAGAAGCGCCGATCTTCAGCGTTGCCGATTATGGCCTTGTTGGCGATCTTTTTGAAGCAGTCCCCGCAATGCTTGCAGAACTGCATTAGCCATTCTCCCATTCTCATTTGTCAGCCCGACCACTGTTCATACTCAACGCAGAGAGATTTCAGCATGATTTCCACTACCGACCCGCACATCAATCGTAAACCCAGAAACATCCCCCAGGCCGAGTGGGACGCACGCGTCCAGCTTGCTGCAGCTTATCGACTGGCCGCCAAGTTCGAACTGACAGATCTGATTTACACCCACATTTCGGCACGCGTGCCAGGGACCACCGATCAGTTCCTGATCAACCCGCACGGATGGTTTTTCGACGAGATCACAGCCTCGTCGCTGGTAAAGATCGACGTGAACGGCAATCCGATCGGAGATGACCGGTTCGAGGTCAACGCGGCCGGATTCACCATCCACAGTGCATTGCATCAGGCACGTCACGACGTCGAGTGCGTCGTGCACCTGCATACGACCTACGGCATGGCCGTTGCCGCGATGGAGTGCGGGCTTCTCCCGCTGAACCAGATCAGCATGCAGTTCTACAACCGCGTCGCGTATCACGAATACGAAGGAATCTCGCTGGAGTTGGACGAGCGCGAACGCATCGTGAAATCGATCGGTAAGAAGGAATACCTCATTCTGCGTAACCACGGCTTGCTCACAACGGGGCGTTCGGTCGCGGAGGCATTCACGCGTATGTATTACCTGAACAAGGCCTGTGAGATCCAGGTTGCAACGTTGTCGGCCGGCCAGAAGGTAACCATTCCTTCGCCCGAGGTCTGTGAGCACGCAGCGAAGCAGCACGATGACTATGCCTATCTGGACACTGTCCATCTGGACCGTGAATGGACGGCTTTGCTGCGACTGCTGGATCGTGATGGGGGCGGCTATCGTTCGTGATGCGGCATAGCTGGGCGATGCGCGGACCACATTGCTTTCACGCATCGCCAGAGAATGATATGGCAATCCCGGGACGTTTCCAGGAACGCGATCCATGCAAGCTCGAAACAGTTTTGAACTGGAGTATCAACTGAGCGCGACGCGCAGCGTCCAGCTAAATGATCTTCGTTTTCCGTTTCCGTCTCACTGGCGTGCGGTGAGAGGGACACAAAGATTGTCGACAGCGAGCAATGCTGGGTTGTCGCTACACTCAGAGGCGCGGGTCAGGGCCGAGCAACTGATCGACATTTTCATGACGCCGGATACTTCCGGCGGAGTAACGACACATCTGACCATCGATTTTGGTCCGATGACGCCGCGCCCAGACCCTGACTGGGATGAGCTCGGACGTGTATATCACCACGCACGTGGCTTCGGTCTGGCGCTGGCGCGAAGCATGTTCCAGACTCCGTACTATCCATGGAAGCTTCATGAGACTGCGTCTGCATTGGGGACACTGCCTCGATCTCTGCAGAAGACTCTCTTTCGTGAGTGCTACAGCTTTGACGCTGCCCTGCGGCGGTGCCGGCGGCTGAACGGGTTGCTCGAAGAAGGCAATTCCAGTGCGGGCCTCCGGGTAGTGGGTTTGCGTCGAGAGTTCCGCAAGCATGCTTGAGGAAAAGGGCACGTAAGCTCCAGCGCGCCGGTGCTTGTGTGCGAAGACCAGCCTTAATCCAGATTGGAATCTCTTGACTTCAATGCTGCACGTGCAACACGACACGCGGCCAGGTCCCATGCGCCGCAACCGACGGCCTTGAAGACAATCGGTTTGTCTTTAGGTAACCGTACCGGATCAATCGAACCAATTGACGTGACTTTCGCCCAGTCGACATCGGCTTGCAGAAGGTCGCCGGCTTCAGCACGAGTCCCTTTCAGGTCGTCGACGAAGAGCAGGCTTCCATGGATCGTCCTGGGCGAAAGTTCCGCGGCGTCGGGGGTAGCCGAACCAGCTCCAACGATGAGCCGGTCTGCTCTTGCTTCTTCGTCGTAGACAGCCGTTTTGCTCGTGGTTACTGTGATGACGGTATCGACGTCAGGCGGGATGCTGCCTTCAGCCTTGACCACCTGGATCCCGTCCCCGCTCATCAGGTTACAGAAGTCCGCTTCTGCTGATGAGTTGATACCCTTGACGCAAATCCGTGCGTGAGGATAGAGGTCATGTATGGCTGCGGCGTGGTATCGAGCCTGCGCGCCGGTGCCGATTACGAGAAACTTCTCCGGTTCAGATGGGTGGAACAGACGTACGCCAAGCATCGACAAGGCTGCCGTGCGTCGGCCGGTAAGAGTCGGTCCGTCGAGAACAAACAGTGGCTCACCAGTCTCCCCGTCACAGGCCGTAACCAGGCCAAAAATGGTCGGCAAACCCTTTGTGAGGTTGGCGGGGTTCACACTGACAAGTTTGTGAATCGCCAGATCGCCCGCGCTAGCGGGCATGGACTGGATGACTCCTTCCCGGCTCAGCGGCACCCCAACGCGGACGGGGCAATGAACTAGTCCTGTGTCCAATTCCCGGCTAGCGATGGCCAGCGCATCAACGAGTGCACCGAAACCCAAAAGTTGTGCGGTGGCGAGGCTGCCATAAACTGAACGACTGTCCATTGTCTTGCTCTCCTTATCAATTCTTGTCGCGGCGCTATCAGTGGAAACGACTCGCGCTGAACGGTTTAAAGTTCACCGCTGTGGCCCTGTCTGTCATCAGCTGTGAAACCAGCTCGCCGGTCAGCGGCCCAAGGGTCAGCCCCAGGTGTTGGTGTCCCGACGCGACGAAGACATTTCGTGCGCTCGGCAGTGCGTCGATCATCGGTAGATAGTCCGGCAGGGTTGGCCGATCGCCATACCAGCGGCTAGATTCCCTGGGTGCGGCAAGGTCGGGAAAAAGTCTCGCGAATTGAGCGAGCAGTATGTCCGCCCGTCGCCAGTCGGGATTTTCTCCGGCCCCCAGCTCGACCGTACCAGGGAGGCGTATGCCATTTTCCATCGGGTTGCATGTGAAGCCCCGTTCGACAAAGCTGACGGGCACACGTAAATGTTCGACTGAAGGTTCACGTAGCTCGACGTGATAGCCTCGTTCGTTGGTCAGTGGAATCCTCAGTCCGAGTCGCGCCGTCAGTTGATCGCTACGGGCCCCCGCCGCGATCAGAAGCTTTCGCGCAGTCAGCGTGGTCTCGCCTGCGTACACCTGTACGCTTCCATCAGGTGACACACTTAGATTCGTGACGCGCGCCTGGGTGTAGGTCGTGCCGGCTGCGCGAGCGGCCTCGAAGAGGCTTTGAACTATACGTTGAGGGTTTGCCACCGAAGACATGCCCGGCATAAACCGCGCATGGCTGATGTCTCGCGTGAGTGCGGGCAAATAGTCGTCTCGCACCTGGCTGGCCGTAAGGTGTTTATATTCGACATGGAAGCGGTCGAGTACTTCAAGATTGCGTCGCTGATCCTCCGCCTTTTCGGGGCGCTCGAATACATACAAGGCGCCAATGTCACGATACAGCTCGCGCGGTATGACTGCAGATTCAATCAGTCGCTTCCAGGCTTGCGCGGCAACGGTCACCAGACTTGCAAGCGCTTCCGTGTTGCGCCGGTAATTAGAGGGCGTTGATTGGGCGACGAACCGTAGCATCCACGGTGTCATCCGCGGGACACCAAGCTTGTTGACACGCAACGGCCCGTCCTGCTCCAGCAACATCCTCGGAATGCCCGCGACAGTCTGCGGGCTCGCAAGTGGTGCCACGTGGTCGACGGCGATGATGCCGGCGTTTCCGAAGGAACATCCTGATCCAGGCGGCTCACTATCGATGATCTGAACCTGCAAGCCGAGCTTTGCGAGATTGAGAGCGGCGGAACATCCAATCACGCCTGCTCCGATGACAATGACATCTTCCATGTGATTCTTTTGGGGGTAGCTTCTGGAGTGCCGGGATAGCTGGCTGAATCGCAGTGTTGCCCAGGTGCCTGTGATAGCGATGCAGGCAGAGGCGAATCGCCCCGCCGCCTGCTGTTCTATCGTGATGTTCTGTCCGCCGGTCGATCGTCTTTTAGTTGGTCTTCAAGGGTTCGATCTTGTCGCCGTTGGTGGTGGCAATCGGCACCCATTTGCCTTGCTGGACCTTATAGAGCGTCGCCCCTGGTGCTTTCAGGTCCCCATTCGACTGGAACGAGACATCTCCCGTGATACCGGTGAAACTGACCGACTTGATGTCTTTGACATAGACCGTAGGATTGATCGAGTTCGCCTTCTGCATTGCGCGGATCAGCACCCAGGTGGCGTCATATGCATTGGGCGCGAACGCTACCACGCCCTCACCAAACTTCGACTTCATTCTTTCGTCGAACTGCTGCGCGGTCTTGCTGGTCCCCACAGGCGCGCCATATCCCCACGACATTGCACCGTCGGCAGCCTGAGGGCCGGCCACCTGCAGGAATGTGTCGTTCTCGAAGCTACCGCCACCGAGCAGGACCGCTTTCATGCCAAGCGAGCGCATTTGCTTTGCAACTGTGGCGGCCTGCTGATCGAGGCCGGCCCAGAAAATCACATCCGGATTGGCCGATTTGAGGTGGGTAAGTTGTGCCCGGAAGTCGACGGCCTTGTCAGTCGTGTATTCGCGCATGGCAATCTTGCCGCCGGCTTTCTCGACACCCTTCACAAACTCGTCAGCGATGCCTTGGCCGAAGGCCGTCCGGTCGTCGATCACTGCAATGCTCTTGCCTTTCAGCGATTCAACAGCGGAGCGACCAGCCAGCTCACCCATCTGCGCGTCGGAATTGACCAGACGGAAGACGTTTGCAAATCCTTGCGATGTGAGGGTTGGGTTGGTCGCCGCCGGCGAAACCATCGGAATATGCGCGTCGTGATAGATCCGCGAAGCCGGAATGCTGGTCCCCGAATTGAAGTGCCCGACAATGCCAACAACGTGCGCGTCCACGAGTTTTTGCGCCACCTGGGCGCCGACGCGAGGATCGCCCTGGTCGTCCTCGACCTGCAGAACGAAATGCACCGGCTTTCCGCCGATGGTCAGCTTTTGGGCGTTAGCGTCCTCGATCGCAAGTTCGGCGCCGCGCTTGATGTCCTGGCCGTAATGTGCAGAGGGTCCCGTGAGGCCTGATGCGAGGCCGATAGTCACATCGTCCGCATAAGCGGCTCCCGGACTTGAAAGAACTGCTGCGGCGATCAGCGAGAGGGTCAGCGCCAAAGATTTGAACGAACGCAGGGTCTTCATGAGATACCTCAGCAATCTTGGAATAGGTTGGATGCGGTCAAAGGCTCGACCGATCGGCCCGATCGGTCTTTTTTTTCAGTTTGAAATCGACCCGAGCGCTTCGTGTGATTTCGGATCCAGCCGCGGCAGCAGATGAACTAAAGATAATAGGTGAGACGTCATATGTCAACGAGCGAAAAGTGGATTCCGATAGGGGTTTTCGAGAGGTGGTTGTTACTGCGCGACCGACGTGCAACCGACCGGAAACCTCGGTCGGTCGCCGGCCCGTCTTGGGAGTGCAACAACAGTCAGTTGGCCGGTGGGCTGCAACGCGTCCGCGCGGACAATCACATGTCGGCGCCTCCGCATGATCACCGAGGGACGTTCTCAGTTCGATCTACTGATGTGGGATAGGGGTTCAACAAGGTTCATCACATCGGTCACCGCGAAACTGCAGCTCGCGTCTTCCAGGTACTGCAGGAAGCAATACCGATTTCCTTCGGGCAGACTGAAGTCGAGGGTGCCCGGATATGCTGCAACGCCTCCGGGCGAAGCGTGCCGCCGGTTCAGGCGGCAATCTCTCGCGCGTGACCGACGTCATGCGTCATGTTCTGCAGGAACGCTTTCGTGCGGTCGCGAGTAGGGCGGCCAAAAAGTTCGGCTGGGGGGCCTTCCTCGACGATAACGCCGCCATCTACAAAGACGATATGCGTTCCCACCTGCCTTGCAAACTGCATCTCGTGAGTGACGAGAATCATCGTCATGCCTTGTTCTGCAAGCTTGCGCATGACCTGAAGCACCTCGCCCACAAGTTCCGGATCGAGCGCGCTCGTTGCTTCGTCAAACAGCATGACCTTGGGGTCCATCGCCAGCGCACGCGCGATAGCAACCCGTTGCTGCTGTCCACCCGAAAGCTCAATCGGGTACTGATCCGCCTTGGCAGACATGCCGACCGTGCCAAGCATCTTCTCGGCTACTTCACGTGCCTCCTGTTTCGAGCGACCCAGTACATGGATCTGGGCTTCCATGACATTCTGGATGGCGGTCTGGTGCGGAAACAGGTTGAAGTGCTGGAATACCATCCCGACGTGTGCCCGGACCGCGGCGATCTGCTTATGTGTATGGTTCCGGAATTTTCCATCTACTTCATCCCGGAAAACCGTTTGACCATCGATGCGAACGACGCCTTTCTCAGGATGTTCAAGATGGTTAATGCAGCGCAGAAGCGTTGACTTACCGCTGCCTGACGGGCCGATGATGCACACTACCTCACCCTTGTTCACGGTCAGATCGATGCCCTTCAGTACGTCGTGCGGACCATACGATTTACACAGCCCGATCAGTGATACCATCGGCTGCGCGGATTTGGGTTGCGCGGGTGTGCTCATTAGTGGGTCCTCCGGGTGAATGCGCGACGCGAAATACGGTCGACATGTTCAACCAGACGAGCGGCGGGAAAGCTCACTGCGAAGTACATGATCGCGACCATCGTATACAACGTGAAGTACTGGAAGTTTTGTGCTGCCGTCATCTGTGCCTTGAACATGATCTCCTGCATGCTGATGACCGAGCAGAGGGCCGTGTCCTTGAACAACGAGATGAAGTAGTTGCCGAGGGACGGGATGACCATGCGCACTGCCTGCGGCACGACGACCCGGCGCATGGCGAGCCCCGGGGTCATGCCGAGAGCAGCCGCCGCGTCGAACTGGCCACGGGCCACCGCCTGGATCGCTCCACGGTAGACCTCGGAGATGAAAGCCGAGTAGTTCAGCGTAAGGGCGATGACTGCCGCCACGAACGAATTGAGCGTGACGCCGAATTCGGGGAGAACGAAGTAAATGTAGATCAGCTGCAGCAGCAGCGGTGTCCCACGGATCACCTCGATGTATGCCTTCACGATCCAGCGGAGCACGGCGAATCGCGAGCGACCCGCAAGCGCTACTACAAGCCCGAAGACAAGGCTCAACGCCATGACAATAAGTGTGAGCTCAACGGTCAGCAGCAGACCGTGAAGAAGCAGCCCGATACTGTCCGCAGCCACATGAAACTGAAAGTTCATCATTTCCGTGCTCTCCTAAATACTTGCCGCCTCAGTTCACCCGTGTTTCTACACATCAGGGACGGAGGTCGAATGCGACCAGATTTTTGTCTGTCAGACCGAACTTGCGAAGGATCGCGGAAGTCGTGCCGTTGGCGGTCATTTCTGCCAGGGCCTGCGTGTACGCTGCGCGCAGGGAACAGTCTTCCTTGCGAACGGCGTAGCGGGCACTACCGAAACCGCCGCCGTCGATCATGGTGCGAGGTGTGACAACGTTGTTCAGTGCCTCGAGGTTGGTGTTTGGATTCTCGGTCTTGAACTTCAGCCAGAGCAGCTGGTCCGTCATCGCCGCTTCGAGGCGGCCCTGCGCGAGGCTCTGGAACTTCGTCAGATCGTCCTTGAAGGGCTGTGTCACTACGCCGATGCCCTTGAGATAGGAATCGGCTGCCTCACCGGCCGTGACGCCGACGGTTTTGCCCTTCAGGTCAGCGTAAGACTTGACGCTGACGCTCGAACCTTTCTTGACCAGAATCGCGGGGCCATACCAGAACGCAGGACCAGTGAAGCTGATGACCTTGTCCCGCTCCGGCGTGTGGTGAATGTCGCTCGCGATCACGTCGATGCGCTTGGAGATCAGCGACGGCACCGTGCTGTCCCACGGCATCCATTCGATCCGCTTGATCTTCACGCCCATCCAGGCGAGGGCTTCTTTTTGAATCTCCCAGTCGATACCAGCGGGCTGATTGGTCTTCTGATCCAGCCAGCTCTCCGGCGGAAGCTCGGAGAAACCGAGTACCACGCCATCCTTCCTGGCATTTTCGTAGGACGGATCTCCGCAGTTTGCGAACATGGGCTTCGACTCATAAAACGGTGCGTCGCCGGCGGCGTTAGCGGTTCCTGAGTGAAGCGCAACCGGCAGAAGCAGAGATGCGATGACGCTTGCGAAAGTGAGCCGTTGATTCATGGTCTTCCCCTTTAGGTAGATAAGTAGGTGCGGCGCCATCCAGTTCATGACGCGTAGCCAGGCGCGGCGTGGTTCAGGAAACGCTTGACGCTCTCGAGGTGCAGACGTGCGCTCGCCGGGTGCGAATCGCGTTCGCCCTTCGCAACAGCCGACGCGATCTCGTGCGAAACCGGAGCCATTTTTGCGCCGGTGCTCCATGCCTTCACCTGGACTTCAGCGGCACGTTCGACGTAGTAGAGATCGTCCCAGGCCTCAGCGATGGTCGCTGCACCGACGCTGATCCCGTGGTTACGCATGAAGACCACTTTTGCGTCACCGAGTGATGCGGCGATCCGGTCGCCTTCGCTCTGGTCCAAAGCAAGCCCGTTGTATTCCTTGTCAACGGCGACGATGCCGTAGAACCGCAGCGACGACTGGATAGACCAGTCGAACGGGTCGCGATCGATGGCGCACAGCGCCGTCGCGTTCGGCATGTGCGAATGCAGGAGTACACGAATGTTCGGCTTCATCTTGTGAACCCGCGCGTGAATCCAGAATGCGCTCGCTTCGGGCTTGCCGCGCCCGCTGAGCACGTTGCCGTTGAAGTCACAGATCAGAAGCGACGATGCGGTGAGTTCAGAGAAGGAAAACCCATAAGGGTTAATCAGGAAGAGGTCATTCCGTCCAGGCAGCAGGGCGGAGTAGTGATTGTCGACGCCCTCGTTGAAACCATAGTGCGCGCTCATCCGGAAGACTGCCGCGAGATCAACCCGCATCTGCCAGATTTCCTCGGTGTCAAAGTCCACGCCGGGGCGTTGCGCATCCGTTAAGGGAATGTTGAGTTCGTAGGCCATTCTTGCTCCGTTGGTTGCGACGGCCGAGACGGCTCGGCTGGTCGATAAAGGTGCTGAATCCTTGCTGCGACGCAAAAGAACTGTTTGAACTTCAGTTGCCCATGCGACGGCATACGTGTATACAATCACTGCAATATACAAATGGCAAGAACGTATTGCATACCTTAGTGTTAACACGGAGAATTCTGGCGACGAACAGTCTTCAGAGTGAGCAGACAATGAACAGTCTTTTGAACCCAGCGTGGGAGCCCGTTCGCGCTCGAACCATGGTCGATTCAGCCGTTGACGCGATCGTGAGTGGCGCATCCCGGGGACTTATCCTCCCGGGCGACCGCATCGTGGAAGCTGAGATTGCGGAAAAGCTTGGCGTGAGCCGGGTGCCCGTGCGGGAGGCGCTGCGGATGCTCGAAAGCCAGGGAATCGTGACCAGCGTGCCGAACAAGGGCATCCGGCTGGTACCTGTCACTCGTGAACGCGTTCTCAACCTTCTCGAGGCGCGTCTTGCGCTCGAGATGATGGCGGTGAAGCGGGTAGTGGCGTTGAAGCGGAACGCTTCACCGGATACCCAGCATCGTCTTCGCCGACGAGTGGATGAAATTGAACTGATGGTATTGCGTCAGGACTACTATGGACTCGCACTCGCAGACGTGGCATTCCATCGTGAGGTCGCCGAGATTGGCGGAAACGATGTCGTTTCGAATCTTTGGGAAGGGATTGCGCGGCAGCTGGTCATCGTCCTGGGTTTGACGACCCACATGACCAATTTAACGACCATCGTTGAGGAGCATAACGAGTTGCTCGCGGCGCTTGAAGGTGGCAACCTTCGTGAGCTCGAAAAGACGTGGGCGCACCACATCAACAGCCAAAACTGTGACGTTGACTACGAGAAAATCATCGAGGAGCGTCGCGAGCAACTCGTTATGCTCCTCAACGA
>NZ_CYGX02000161.1 GCF_900019265.1 Paraburkholderia ribeironis | reverse complement strand
CCGAGCGAACGCCCGAAGCAATCGCATTGATCCACGAAAACCAGCAGTTGAAATATGCTGAGTTGAATGAGAAAGCTGATCGTCTGGCACACCGTCTGATCGTGTCCGGTGTGGGAGCAGGCGATTATGTTGCCACCCTACTGGAACGTTCAATCGATCTGATCGTGGCTCAATTGGCCATCCTGAAAGCTGGCGCCGCCTACGTACCACTCGATCCGCAAGGCCCCGCTGAACGACACGCCTGGATCCTTGACGATTGTTCAGCTCGCCTGCTGATCACGAATGTTCCCGAGGTACCCCTCCCAGTCGCAGTATTGCCGCCAACCGATTCGGGTGTCGCTCAGCCAAGTCCCGCTCTAAGAGGAGCAGCCCTCGATACGGCCTATGTAATGTATACATCGGGCTCGACCGGTACCCCCAAGGGGGTGCTCGTGCCTCATCGAGCGGTCGCCCGGCTGGTCATGAACAACAGCTATGCCAAGATCGGACTAGATGATAGGGTCGCCTTTACGGCAAATCCCGCCTTCGATGCCAGCACTTTTGAAGTATGGGGACCACTGCTCAACGGTGGCACAGTGATTATTGTCGATCGCCATCAAGTCCTTGATGCTCGAGGCCTGGCTGAAATCATTAGCCGAGGCAAAGTCACCGCGCTGTTCATCACAACCGCTTTATTCAACCAATTTGTTCCCGAAATTGGATCAACCTTTGCTCGACTGCGATTTTTGCTCTGTGGGGGAGAACAGGAAAAACATGAGATTTTTGGAGCATTGCTAAAGCATAGGGGACCGGAAAAACTCATCCACTGCTATGGTCCCACCGAGAGCACGACCTTTTCTACCACGTATGAAGTGTCAGAAACGAATTCCGGCAATCATCTGCCCATCGGCCGACCGATCTCGA
>NZ_CYGX02000015.1:149-179928 GCF_900019265.1 Paraburkholderia ribeironis | reverse complement strand
CAAACCGCCAAACCGCCAAGCCGCCCCCAGCAACCCGCCAGCACGCTTCAATTCCCCCCGCCCTGTCCCGGCACTTCATCCGCGCAACGGGCACTTCGACTCGAATGCGCCAAACCCCTCATATCCCGACAAAAAACTATGTAGCCGACACAAGAATGTGCTAGAAATCTACAACGCACGGGGCACTGCCAAAAGGCACACGGGGCAAATAACTTGCGCTTTCAAAATTCTTAATCGGCCGCGAGGTGGATCATGAGAATAAGAACGGTGTTGGGGCTTGGGGTGACGACAATGGCTTCAGCGCTCACGCTACAGTGCAGCCTTGCATGGGCCGACGGCCCCGAAGCCGCCTATGCCGCCGACGAGGCGCCGGCCGGCTCGCTCAGTCCGAACGAGTATCAGGTCAACGCGGACGGCATGAAGGAAGATCCGAAAGCGAAGATGTCGGACGTGGCTCGCGCTTATCGCAATGGCTATATCAATCGCGGCAAGCAGGATCAGGCCGATTACAACGCGATGATCGATTCGCACAACCACGGTCAGCGGCAACCCACCAACACACAGGTGGCCCGCGTGGACGTGCCGCCGTTGCCGGCCGGCGTACCGGAAGACGACAACTCGAAGTACACCACCATTCCGCCGCAACCTCGTCAGTACGCGCAGCAGCGCCAGGCCGCGCAACCGCGTCAGGTGCCGCAACCGCCACCGCCGCCGCAATACAGGCAGGCCTACCAGGATCAGCAGTACGCTCCGCCCATGCCGATGCAATATCAGCCGGCGCCGGAGTATGCGCAGGCGCCGCCGCAGCCGGTCTATGCAGAGAGTCAGCCCGTGTATGTGCGGCAGGAATATGCTCCGCCGCCTCAGATCCAGTATGTCCCGGTCTACGCGCAACCGCAGTACGAGGAGATGCCCGTGGTCGAAACCGTGGTCCAGCCTCTAGCTCCGCCCGTCGCGTATCAGGTCTACCGGCCGCCGGTCTATTGGGGCGCGCCGCGCGTGTACGCGTATCGGGCACCGGTGATGAACTATCGCGTATGGCGGTAACGCATTGACAGACAGGTCGCCGCGTCGCGGATCGGCCGCGCGACGTGTTGGTCTAATGTCCGCCGCCGCGCCATGTTCGCACCGTCAGCCGGTTCGATACCGATCTGACGCCCCGCACCGACCTTGCTGCATTTCCGGCCCGCTGGATCTGTGAGCGCTGCGGCACGGTGCCGGTCAACGTCACCACGCCGTGGCGTGCCTGCACGTGAATATTCGCGGAGTTCAACCCTGTCGTACGCGTGAACGCGCGGCGCACGTCACGAACAATCGTGCTATCCGACCGGTTGTTTGAGGACGAACGCGCACCGACAGACGGATTTTGCGCGGCCGCCTCGGTTGGTGTGCCGCCGGATGTCTGCGCGTGGGCGGAGTTCGCGCAAATCGCAATGACCACAGACGTCATCGCGCCGATTATTCTGCTCGCGCCGTTTGTTTTCATTTGTGCTCCTTTGCCGGTTTGTCCAGAACTGCCGTTCGAGCCGCGTAGTGCCAGCGGGGCAGAGGCAGCAAGAGCGATGCCGCCTCGAGACGGGTGTACCGCCGTCCGAACCGATTATAGGCTGCGAAGACAGGATGAACAGGGCGTTCGCGGCTGGGCCGGGCGGCGTCGGTGTATCGCCCGAGCTGGCCGCGAACTGCCCGCCGCGCCATTTCAAACGACCCTGTCATGCGCCTACGCCTTGGCCAGAATCTCCTTGATGATCCGCACGAATTCGTCCGCCGGTTGACCGCCCGTCACCAGATATCGACCGTTGAAGATAATGGCCGGCACGGACTGAATGCCCATCTCGTGGTTATTCCGTTCTTCGGCGCGAACCTCATCGGCATAGGTTCCGTTCGACAGAACTTCACGCGCCTTTGCGGCATCGAGTCCGATGGATTGTGCTGCTTCGACCAGCACGTCGTGGTTGCTCGGATCTTTGCCGTCGCCATGGTAGGCGCGCAGCAGCGCCTGCTTGAGCGCCAACTGCCTGCCTTCGATGCCGGCCCAATGCAGCAGGCGATGCGCGTCGAAGGTGTTATAGACCCGCGTGCGCGGGCCGAACACAAAGCCGACGCTCGCACCGCGCTCGCGGATCATGGCTTGTGTGTCGGCGATTTGCGCCGGCGTGCGTCCGTATTTCTTGCCGAGATAGTCGACGATGTCCTCGCCTTCCGGTCCCATCTGCGGATTCAATTCGAACGGATGCACGGTGATCTGCGCCTGCACCGCTTCGCCGAGGCGAGATAGTGCCAGCTGAAGCGACGATAAGCCGATCGCGCACCAGGGGCAGGCGATGTCGGAGACAAAATCGATGGTGAGCGTTTGTTTCATTGCGGTCCTTACTGGAATGACGGGTTGCGCGGTCGACCTGGCGCGAGCGCGACAGCTGCAAACAGCGTAGCCTGAATTGCGAACTCGTGCAGGAGCGCAGGTGTGTCGTGGCCTCTCGCGACCTCTCGCGACCTGTTTGCCTGGCCGCCAGGTCTGCCGAATTGCACAGCAAGACCCGGAGTGTTTTCCTGCCGCCGCACTCGTACACTGACGCTATCAATCCAATTCGACGGAGATGGCGATCCGTACCGCCGCTATTCAATGATGAGCTCATGCATCGCACAATCCAACGTCATGCCATCGACAGCGACGATTCATCAGCGGGTCGACGCGCTCGACTGGCCCCGCATCGAACAGGACCTCGACCTGTACGGATGCGCGGTCGTGCCCGGACTCGCCACATTGCAGGAATGTGACGCGCTGGCAGCGCTTTATTCTCACGACGACCTCTATCGAAGCCGCGTCGTCATGGCTCGCCACGGCTTCGGCAGTGGCGAATACAAGTACTTCGACTATCCGTTACCGGAGCTGATCGGTGCACTGCGCACGGCGATCTATCCGCATCTGGTACCGCTGGCGAACCGCTGGAACGAAGTCATGCATATCGGCGTCCGCTATCCGGCGAAGCACGCGGACTTCATCCGGCGTTGCCATCACGCGGGGCAGGTCCGTCCGACGCTGTTGATCCTGCAATACGGTGCGGGCGACTACAACTGTCTTCACCAGGATCTTTACGGCGAGCATGTATTTCCGCTTCAGGTCGCGATTCTGCTGTCGGCGCCGGGGCGCGATTTTACCGGCGGCGAGTTCGTCATGACGGAGCAGCGTCCGCGGATGCAGTCACGCGCGGAAGTGGTGCCGCTCGCCAAGGGCGATGCGGTGGTGTTCACGGTGAATAGCCGGCCGGTGCAGGGCACGCGCGGCCCGTATCGCGTCAGGCTGCGTCACGGGGTCAGCCGGTTGCGCTCGGGTCAGCGGCATACGCTGGGCATTATTTTCCACGACGCGTTGTGAACGCGACAACATGGTGTGCTGCGGCGCGCGCCGCAGACTTTGGCGAATTGCGCGGCCTGCGTCACAATCGGAGGACTGACCGCCGAATGACGCCATGGAAAACCTTCTCAAGAGACTCGACCTCACTTCGCTGCGCCTGTTCGTTGCCGTCTGCCAGGAGCGCAACATCGCGCGAGCGGCCGAGCGCGAGTTCATCGCGTCGTCGGCGGTGAGCCGGCGCATCGCCGAGATCGAGGCGGTGATCGGCCTGCCGGTGATCCAGCGGCAGTCGCGCGGCATCACGGTAACGCCGGTCGGCGAGACCGTGCTGCGCTACGCGCTGGCGATCATCGGCAACATCGAGCAGATGAGCGCGGAGTTGTCGCGCTTTTCGTCGGGCGCGAAAGGACGCGTGCGGGTGGTCGCGAATCTTTCGTCGATCGTCCAGTCTCTGCCGGAGGATATCGCCGCGTTCGGGCGCGTATTCCCCGACGTGTCGATCGAACTGGAAGAGGAGAACAGCGCCGACGTGCTGCGTATCGTCGACGAGCACGGCGCCGACTTCGGCATCTGCAACCCGGTCGCCGGCAGCGAAGCGTTCGAGCAGGTGCCGTACCGGCAAGACCGGCTGGCGGTGCTGGTGCCGGGCGACCACCGTCTCGCCGACGCGTCGCGCGTGGTGTTCGACGATCTGTTCGACGAGAGCTTCGTCGGCCTGCGCAGCGAGAGCGCGCTGACGCACCTGCTCGCGCAGCAGGCGGGCGAGGCGGGGCGGCAGCTCGACGTGCGGATACGCGTCAGCAGTCTCGACGCGCTGTGCCGGATGGTGCACGCGGGGCTCGGCATCGCGATCGTGCCCGAGCAGGTCGGGCTGCTGTACGTCAATACGCTCGACGTGCGCCTGTTGTCGCTGAGCGATGCGTGGGCCGTGCGCCGCCTGATGATGATCTTCAGGGCGCGTGAGCAGTTGAGCGCGAGCGCGGCGGCGCTGGTCGGGTTTCTTGGCAACCAGCCCTAGCACGCGCGAAGCAACGGCGAACGCAGCGCCGACCAACGCAACCCGACCACCGCAACCCGACCACCGCAACCCCGACCAACGCAACCCGCGACCAACGCAACGCCAGCGAGCACAACCGCGACGAACCCCGCAGTGCGCCACACGCTCCAGCACTCGCCAACCGAGACGGCTGCGTTGCCGCACCGGCACTTCGGCATCGGCTTTGCGCGCCGTATAGTGAGCGCAAGGAGAATGCATCGATGAGCGACACGATCCGCCTCGATGGCCGCGTGCTGTACCTGTCCCAGGACCCCGCGGTGATCGACGCGCAACTTGCCGGCGAAAATTTCACGCGCGCCACGGCGGGGCCGTTACGCGAGAACGTGTCTACCGACGAAATCACGCCGGTCACCGTGATGCTCACTTACGACGAACGCCTCGGCCAGTATCCGTATGTCGGTTTCAAGGCGGGCGAGCGCATGCCGATCGGCCGCAACGCGGTGAAGCACGGCGGCTTCCAGGTCACGGTGGCGGGCAAGCGCTACGGCAAAGGCTCGTCGCGTGAATCGAGTCCGCTGGCGGAACTGTCGGCGGGCATCCGGCTGATCGTCGCGGAGAGCTTCGAGCGGATCTATCAGCAGAACTGCGACAACATCGGCATTCTCACCACCACCGATTTCTCCGTGCTCGATCGTCTGATCGCGGGCGAAGCGGTGCCGATCGACGAGTTCCTCAAAGGCCGCGACGCGCTTACGCAGCAGATCATCCGCAGCGGCGGTCTGCTCGCGTACAGCAGGTTCGCGGACTGGCCCGCACCGCGCGTGCGCGACGAGGCGGCGAATGCAACGGCAGCCACGCCATGCATCGAACCGAAGACGCTGGTCGAGAAGATCATCGAGCGTCATCTGCACCCTGGCATCGCGAGCGCGCAGCGTGGCGACGGCGTGTTCATCGCCGCCGACTGGCGCTTCAGCCACGACTACTTCACCGGCATGTGCGCGCATCTGATGCATCGCGCGTTCGGCAAGCCCGCGCCGCTACATGCGCCGGATCACATCATCGCGTTTCAGGATCATCTGGTGCTTGCGGCACAGAGCATTCCTCATGTGCGCGACGGTTTGCTGCCCGGCGTCGCCAATCTGATGGAAGGCCACACAGCGTTTTCGCGCGACTATCCGGTGCGCTCGCACGGCGCGCTCGATACGCTGCCGGGCTCCGAAGGCATCTGTCATGCGCTGCTGGCCGAGCAATATGCGTTGCCGGGCGAGGTGGCGTGCGGCACGGATTCGCACACACCGCATTCGGGCGCGCTCGGCTGCCTCGCGTTCGGTGCGGGCGCGACGGAAATCGCCAATAGCTGGGTGACGGGCTACGTGCGCTGCAAGGTACCCGAGACGCTGCGCATCGAGATCGACGGCGGCCTGCGCGACGGCGTGACCGCGAAGGACGTCGTGCTGCATCTGCTGCGCACGGACGCGATCCGCTCGGGCGGTGCGATCGGCCTCGTATTCGAATACGGCGGTGCGGCGGTGCGCGCGATGTCGATCGACGAGCGCGCGACCTTGACCAACATGGTCGCGGAGTTGGGCGGCTTCACCGGCATCGTCGAGCCGGACGAACGTACGGTGGCGTTTCTGAAGGAGCGGCGCGGCGTCGATTTCATGCTTGAAAACTGGATGAAAAGCGACCCGGGCGCGAGCTATCGCGACATCATCCGCATCGACGCGAGTGCGATCGAGCCGATGCTCGCGCGCCCCGGCGATCCCGGCAATGGCATGGCGGCGGCGCAACTGGAGCAGGACGTGTCGATCGATATCGCGTACGGCGGCTCGTGTACCGCAGGCAAGCGCGAGGACTTCGATTTCTATCACGAGGTGCTGCATTGGGGCGTCGAACATGGCCTGCGCGTGCCGCAGAGCACGCGGCTCTACCTGCAATTCGGCACCATGGCAGTGCGCGCGTATTGCGAGCAGCAAGGCTATCTGCCCGTGTTCGAACGCGCGGGCGTGACGCTCGTGATGCCGGGCTGCGGGTCGTGCGCGAACTGCGGACCGGGTCAATCGGCCGACGCGCATCAGGTGACGATCAGCGCGATCAACCGTAATTTTCCGGGCCGTTCGGGCCCGGGCGATGTGTGGCTCGCGAGTCCTTACACGGTTGCGGCGAGCGCGCTGGCCGGAAAAATCACCACCTTCGAGCAATTGAAGCACGAGCGCGGCTAGAATGCTGGCCGGCTTGCGGGGCCGGCAGCGTGGTGCGTGCGCCGCATGAAATAACAACAGGCCGGCACTAGAGCCGTTCCAGCGAGCGTCATTTTTCGCCCGCATCACTAGGAGACAGACAACATGGCATCTCCCGATCACGGCGCGTACGTCGCGCGCAGCGACGGCCACGCGGCGTCTCGCGCCAGCGCGACCGCCGACGCGACCCGCGCCGCGTCGCTCGACGCCGGCAGCATTTCGGCGCGTCTGGACCGGTTGCCCGCCACGCGTTCCATCTGGAAGCTGGTGGTGCTGCTGAGCCTCGGCTTCTTTTTCGAACTCTACGATCTGCTGTATTCGGGCTATGTCGCGCCGGGTCTCGTCAAGAGCGGGCTTTTGAGCGCGACGACGCACGGCCTGTTCGGCTCGACGGGCGTCGCGAGTTTCATCGCCGCATTGTTCAGCGGGCTCTTTGTCGGCACGCTCGCGTGCGGGTTCCTCGCGGATCGCTTCGGACGCCGTGCCGTATTCACCTATTCGCTGCTGTGGTACACGGCGGCCAATGTCGTGATGGCGTTTCAGGAAACGGCGACCGGTTTGAATATCTGGCGCTTCGTGGCGGGCATCGGCATCGGCGTCGAACTGGTGACCATCGGCACGTACATCTCCGAGCTGGTACCCAAGCAGATTCGCGGCCGCGCTTTTGCGTGCGAGCAGGCGGTTGGCTTTACGGCGGTGCCGGTGGTGGCATTTCTATCGTTTCTGCTGGTGCCGCGCACGCTGCTCGGCCTGGACGGCTGGCGCTGGGTCGTGTTGATCGGCGCGCATGGTGCGCTGTTTGTCTGGTGGATCCGTCGCGCGTTGCCGGAAAGCCCGCGTTGGCTGGCACAGCAAGGACGTCTGACGGAAGCCGGGCGCGTGATGAGCGCACTCGAAGCCAAGGTGCGCAGCGAGTACGGCCGCGAACTGCCGCCGCCCGCACCGCCGGTGCCGGTCGCGCCACGCGGCGGCTTCCGTGATATGTGGGTGCCGCCGTATCGCAGCCGCGCGCTGATGATGACGATCTTCAACATCTTCCAGACGGTGGGCTTCTACGGTTTTGCGAACTGGGTGCCAACCCTGTTGATCAAGCAGGGCATAACGATCACCACGAGCCTGATGTACTCGAGCGTGATCGCATTGGCGGCGCCGCTTGGTCCGATCATCGGCCTTTTCATTGGCGACCGCTTCGAGCGCAAGACGGTGATCGTGTCGATGGCTGGTGTGAATGTCGTCTGCGGGTTGTGGTTCAGTCAGGCGTCGGGCGCGGTGCTGCTGGTGAGCCTCGGGGTGTGTCTGACGCTCGCAGGCAACATCATTTCGTACAGCTACCATGCGTACCAGACCGAACTTTTTCCCACTAGCATTCGTGCGCGAGCGGTGGGCTTTGTTTACTCATGGAGCCGGTTTTCGGCGATTTTCACGGCCTTTCTGATCGCGTGGGTCTTGAAGCACTTCGGCACCACCGGCGTGTTCGTGTTCATCGCCGGCGCAATGTTCATCGTCATGCTGGCGATTGGTTTGCTGGGGCCGCGCACAAAGGGTATTGAACTGGAGAAGATCTCCCGGTAGCCTGGACGATCTGCTCTGCCTCACGGCGGCAAACGCGTAAGGAAAGAGAAGGCAATCGACATGAACATCATCGCCACAGTCCTTGCGTGCGCGGTTTCGGTTACGGTTAAATAAAGCCGCGTCATCGCATTGCTTGCAATGCGATGACGCAGCGGTACTCTCTTTCCAAAAAGGCAACCGGAAGCCCGCTCTAACCAGCGGGCTTTTGGCTTTCGTCTGCCCCTTCTCGTTATGCGTTCAGTCTTCTACGCCCATTCGTTTGCGAACTTGCGCGAATCCGCCTGCCGCTACTTTGGCATGCCAATGCACTGCAAGGAGACAGGCGTTCCTCCCTTTCCTGCAAAACCCGGCTCCTGAAACACTGCGAACCCGTGTCGCCTTGAGTGCCGAAGGACAGATGCGGACCCGTCGCATCACGGTCGCTCAATCCTTACCGAATTCCAGAGCTAACACTCGGCGGATCGGACGGCAAATCGAACGATCGTGCACATAGAATCGTCCCTGACCGATCACCAGGACGTCAAAACAGAGGAGACAACAATGAAGATACGGGGACTCGGCATAGCCGCTGCGTTATTAGTGAGTACGGCCGCTCAGGCGCAAAGCGCTGGCGATGTCGTCGCGAGTTTGGGCTGGTTTCATCTCTCGCCGCAGGACTCGAGCAAACCGCTCACTGTCAATGCAGTCGGCACGAGCGTAACGGAGACCGGCACGGGCGCAACAGTGAGCGATTCGGATACGTTCGGCTTTACGGCTACCTATTTCTTTACCGACCACATCGCCACGACTGCAGTATTCGGCGTGCCGCCGAAGTTTCATTTGACCGGCACCGGGTCGCTCGCGGCGCTCGGGGAGATCGGCTCCGCGTACGAATGGAGCCCGACGCTGCTTCTGAAGTACTACTTCAACGAAGCACAGAGTCGCTTCCGTCCGTACCTTGGCGCGGGCGGCTCATACGTCTGGTATAGCGGAGTGAAATTGAGCCCGGCGGTATCGAGTGGCAGCTTCTTGTATTCGCAGACATATGGCACCGCACTGGAGGGGACGACCACCGCGAAGTTGAGCAGCTCGTTTGCGCCGGTCATCAATGCCGGGTTTGCCTATAACATCGACAAGCATTGGTCGGTCGATGTCTCGCTGTCGTATATGTGGCTGTCGACGAAGGCCACGCTGACGACTCAGTCCAAGCTCGGAACCGTGACCAGTAGCACGAAGCTCAAGCTTGATCCGATCATTTCGTATGTTTCTGTCGGGTATCGGTTCTAATGCGGCTCCACACTGCTCAACGCAGTGTGGACCATCCGCCTGATAGGTGTCTGCAACTGGCCGACCGTGCACGCAGGGTCTCGCATCTTGCGGCGGCCAGTAGTCGTCAGCACAGCCTGGGCCCGTTTGCGCGAGACGCGAAAACGGCGGGCATGCCACCGGAGGTAAGCACGCAAGTTCGGCAGCACAACTGGATGGGGCTAAAGCGTTGAAAATAACTGGAGGCGAACTGGGCCTTAGTCTGTGACGATTACAACGGTTGCTGGATGAGCCAATTCGAATGTATGAACGCGGCCCGCGCGGACGTCGAGTACCAGTCGCTCAATCGACTCGATTTCCCGCGTTTCCCATTCAACGTTGCCGCACGATATGGCCGTGATCTTTTCACGCCACGCGTGACGGCGATTGAGCAAAAAAATCACGGCGCTGGCGCGCCGCATAAAGAACTGCTCCATCGTTATTTTTATCAGTTTCAAAGACGCATTTTTCAAGTCGGAGTGCACCATAGCATGTCTATATAGCGGATACGCGGGACGCAAAGGACATGAAAGAAACGCCGCAGATAGAGGGGAGCCGGTGACATAGGACGGTGATCGCGCATGCGCGCCGGAGCGAACGCAATGGGTCGACACCCGCTACGTCAAAGCCCGGAGCCGTTCACAAGGCGCGACGGACTGCGAGCGCAAGCACAAGCACAATCGCGCAACTGGCTGCAGCCCATGCTTCAGGCCTTAACCAGCGAGCAGTCATGCCAAACGATAATCCGCGTCGTCATTCTCATTGCGCGCAATCGTCCGGCCCGAGCGGCAAAATCCAGCGCCGCAAATTCGTCTTACGTATGGGGCCGCGCCTCATGAAACGTGCTGCGAGTCTAGAAAATCAGAAGCGCATGGCCTACGCTTAAGCGAGCCGGCCTTTTGGGGACCTCTGTATCACCGCTTTCCCAATGCGCAGCCGACCCATCCTGACAAAGCAATCAACGGTTCAAAATCGTACGCTTTTGTTGTTTGAGAGGGTTGCGCCATCCTGCTTTTCCACGTCGTCGGCCGTGTGGAGGAATGCCGCACTCCTGCGCTGAAAATCTTGAACAATAAAAAGCCAAGGAGACACTCATGCCAATCAACCGACTTTCAGGTGCCTTCGGCCTGCCTCTGCTTGCCATCGCATTCGGCTTGCCAGCCGCTTATGCCGCGGAAGAAGTCCAGAACAGTGCAACGACGACGTCCGCACCCGTGCCCTCGACGCTTCAACCCGTGAGCCAGGAGCAACTCGACAGGGCCGCCACCACGACGACCGCCTGGCTGCATTCGAACGGCTCGTATGCGCAGACGCGCTACTACCCCGGTGCGCAAATCAACAAGACGAACGTGTCGAAGCTCAGACCGGCGTTTATATTCCAGACGGCCGTCAACGAGTCGATGGAAACGGCGCCGATCGTATCGAACGGTGTGATGTTCATTACCACGTCGTTCAACCATGTATACGCGCTCGATGCGGCAACCGGCAAGGAGTTCTGGCATTACAAGCACAAGATGGGTCCGGTCACGACGTTCTGTTGCGGGCCGAACAATCGCGGCGTGGCCATAGCAGGTGACCGGCTCTATATGGGCACCCTCGATTCGAAGCTCGTCGCGCTCGACGCGAAAACCGGCGGCGTGTTGTGGCAAAGCCAGATCGCCGATCCCGATCAGGGCTACTCGGAAACGATGGCGCCGGCGGTCGTCGACGGCAAGGTGCTGATCGGCACGAACGGCGGCGAATACGGTATTCGCGGTTTCGTGAAAGCGTTCGATGCAAATTCCGGCCAATTGCTCTGGACGTTCTACACGATTCCGGACACCGGTCAGGAAGGCGTGTGGGCCACCAAAGACGCGACCGGCCGCGACGAGAAGCGCGACATCGCTGCGGAGAAAAAGCAGCTGGCGGACAAGGGCGGCGACTTCTACAAGACACTCGGCGGCGGAGTCTGGATGACGCCTGCAATCGATCGGCAAACGCATACGGTGTATTTCGTGGTGGGCAATCCGTCGCCGGACCTGTATGGCGCGATCCGGCCGGGAGACAATCTCTATACCGACTCGCTCGTCGCGATCGATCTGGACACCGGCAAGTACAAATGGCACTACCAGTACGTGCCGCATGACGTGTGGGACCTGGATGCAGTGAGTCCGCCGGTTCTGATCGACGTGCGCGACAACAATGGCAAGATGATTCCCGGCATCGTGCATGCCGGCGAGACCGGCCACGTGTACGTTCACGATCGCGCCACGGGACGGCTGATCCGCTATTCGGAGGCGATGATTCCGCAAGAGAACATGTGGACGTTGCCGACCGCCGATGGCGCGCGCATGTTGCCGGGCGCGAACGGCGGAGTCGAGTGGTCGCCGATCGCGTTCGATCCGCAAACGCGCCTCGTCTATGCGGCCAATCTGCATCAACCGATGACTTATCAGGTCGAGGAAGCGGCCTATCCGGGCGGCAGCAAGCTGTGGCTGGGCGGGGCGTTCAAGGTGATTCCGTCCGAGCAGCAATGGGGCAAGCTGGCCGCCGTGAACGTCGATACCGGTAAGGTCGCGTGGGGCTACAAGACCGACCAGCCGCTCATCGGCGGCGTGCTCGCGACGGCGGGAGGCCTCGTGTTCAACGGCGAGGGCAACGGCCTGTTCCGTGCGTTCGACGCCTCCACCGGCAAGAAGCTTTGGGAGTACCAGTGCGGCGCCGGCGTCAATGCGCCCGCGGTGTCGTACACGTTGAACGGCAAGCAGTACGTCGCGGTTGCGGCGGGCGGCAATACGCAGATCGACATGAAGCGCGGCAACACCGTGCTCGTCTTCGCGTTGCCATGACGATGCCGACGTTGCGGGGAGCGCCTCGTTCGATGGACCGCGCATGGGCAGCCCTGCTGTGCGGCTGGTTCGCCGCCGCATGGCTGCCGTCCAATGCGCGAGCCGATGCAGAGGCGGGCAAGGCGAAAGCGCAAGTGTGTGTGGCCTGTCATGGGCCGATGGGCAACTCGACCACGCCGGACTATCCGATTCTGGCCGGTCAAACCGCGCGCTACATCTACCTGCAACTGCGGGACTTCAAGGAAGGACGCCGCAACCACCCGCCTATGTCGCCAATGGTGGACAACCTGTCGCGCGAGGACATGCAGGATCTTGCCGACTACTTTGCCGCGCAAAAGCTCGTGCCCGTTACGATCAAACCGGATGGCGCGAGGATCGAAGCGGGAAGGAAGAAATCCGCCGAAGTGCTATGCACGATGTGCCACCTGGGTGGTTTTTCCGGCCAGAACGAGATTCCGCGCGTCGCCGGTCAGTTGTATCCGTATATCGTCAAGCAATTGCAGGACTTCCGTTCGCACACGCGGACCAACGATGCGGGCAACATGGCCAGTGTGACGCGCAATCTGACCGACGACGATATCCGGAATCTGGCCGCGTATGTCAATAATCTGCAGTAGTAGCGCAATTGAATTGCGTGGGACCGGAGTTAGTGGTTTGCATGGGACCAGAGTAACGCGCTAAAGCGCCAACTCTGGTCGACACCGGAGACACCATGAAAGAGCTCACCCGCTACCTCGCAACTGCCATCCTGCTTGCCGGTGCATTCGGTGCGTGCCAGCCCGCGTCCGCGCAGGGCGACGGAGAAACCAACCGGCAAGTGCTGGTAGCCGCAAAAGACGGTGACCAACAGTCGCTTCTCGCAGCACTGCAGCGCGGCGGAGCCGTCGACGCAATGAACCGCATCGGCGACACGGCGCTGATCACCGCATGCAAAAAAGGCGATGTGGCCATGGCGCGCACGCTGATCGAACACGGCGCGAACGTCCAGCACGCGAGTGCGCCCGGCGTCACGCCATTGATGGCCGCGGCATACGGCGGCTTCGATGAGATCGTTGCACTCCTGCTGGCGCACGGTGCGGATCCTCTAGCTACGGATCGCGTCGGCAAGACCGCGATGGAGTACGCGGCAGGCCAGGGGCAATCGAGAGTGGTGAGTCAGTTGCTCGATGCCGGAATCGACGTGAATCGCACCTACAAGAACGATCTCACTGCGCTGATGTGGGCCGCGGGATACGATCGCGCGGATACCGCTCAACTGCTGCTCGCACGCGGCGCCAATCCGTCGTTGAAGGACAACCGCGGCATGACGGCAAAAGATATCGCCGTCCAGACCAAATCGGCTCGGGTGGCGAGCCTGCTGTCTGCCGGCTAGTCGCGACACCGCGTTGCAACCCGGCCGTCACTACGCGTGAGTCATGAGCCCGCGCGCCGCGAGAATCGCCGGCAGGGCTTCGAACGAGTCGATCAGTCCATCGCAGTGCAATGCGTCGGCGCCGCCTTGTCCGGCATAGCCATACTTGACGATGAAGACAGGCAGGCCGGCCGCGCGTGCCGCTGCGACATCGACGGGCGAATCGCCGACCAGCGCGCAGCGTCCGGGGTCGGCATCGAGCAGGCGGCAGGCGTGCCAGAGCGGCTCGGGGGAGGGCTTCATGCTGGCTATCGTGTCGCCCGCGACCAGCACGTCCAGATACGCGGCGAGGCCTGTGTTGGTCAGTAGCGGCGCAGCCAGCGCATGAGGTTTGTTGGTCACGCAGGCGCTCCGGTAACCTCTCTTTCGCAATTCGCGCAGTCCGTCCATGACACCGGGAAACACCCGGCCCACGCGTCCGTTTGTATTCGCATAGTGCTGTTCAAACACCAGCAGGGCTCGCTCGATGGCGACGCGCTTCTCGATGCCGGCTGCTTCCAGCGAGCGTCGCACGAGGTTGGGGACCCCATTGCCGATAAATCCAGTCACCCTGTCGAACGACAGCGGCGCTACTCCGAAGTCCGCGAGCATGCAGGTGACCGCGGCCGCGATGTCCGGCGCCGTGTCGACCATCGTGCCGTCCAGGTCGATCAGTACTGCGTTGCAGTGATTGCTTGCTACCATGGTGAGCTCGTGCGTGATTGATCTATGCCTGGCACTACGAACGGAGTCGGATCAAGGGGCGACGCGGCGTCGTGATGCCAGCGGCGCAGGGTCGGCAGATCCACCCAGCGATGCTGTTCGCCATCCACCGGCTGGAGGATCGGCGTCTGCGGATCGCCGAGGTGAGGCAGCACGGCCAGCGCGCCATCGAAGCGGTCCTGCGAGGTGTACCCGGTCGGCGTAACGACGGTCGGGACACCCGCCGCGCGTGCCGCAAGCAAACCGTTGCGGGAGTCCTCGAAGGCAAGGCAGGCCGCGGCTTGCAGACCGAGCTGGTCGAGCACATGGTGGTAGACGTCGGGGGCGGGCTTTTTCGCACGCGTGGTGCCGGCATCGCCAATCGCCGCGAAGCGCGTACGCCAGGCTGCGCCGAAATGGACCTGCAGCAGTGCGTCCAGATTGGCGGGTGTCGTGGTCGTCGCGATCGCCACACGCATGCCGGCCTCTTGCGCCTCCGCCATCAGACGCGCAATGCCGGGGCGCAGCGGCAAGCCGTTGCCACGCACCCGCTCGGTGTAGTGGCGGGTCTTGATCGCATGGATCGCCGCGACGACTTCCAGCGCCTTCGCACCGTCGGCTTCTTCGCCCTCGACCATGCGCCAGTAATGCAGCAGGCGTTCCTTGCCGCCGGCCACCTTGAGAAGGCGTGCATAGAGCGCCTCGTCCCAGAACCAGTCGAGACCCACCTCCGCGAAAGCGGCGTTGAAGGCATGCCGATGAGCGGTCTCGGTATCGGCTAGCGTGCCATCGACGTCGAAGATAAGGGCTTGCATCGTCCGGTCCTCGTCAGGGTGATATGCCGTTCAGACACGCACCACGATAGCGGAGCCACAGGCCGATTTGAATTCAGAGATTCTTTCGCCTCCGATAAGCCACTCCTTAGGTGTCCACGCCGATTCGAGCGTGCGAGGCGCTGCGCTATTTACCAGGCCGCGGGTCGGTCACGAAGCCGAGCTTCGTCAGACCGCCTGCCTGGGCGGCCGACATCACATCGGCAACCCGTTCATACGGCACTTTCCGGTCGGCCCGCACATGCAGTTCCGGTTGAGGCGTGGTGTGCGCTGCCTGTGCGATGCGCGTGCGCAAGGCGTCGTCGGTCACCGCATGACCGTCCCACAGAATCGAACCGTCCGCCTGCACGGCGAGGTCCACGTGCGCGGGTTTGACGGCTTCCGGTTGACTGCTCGCCCGCGGCAGATCGATCCTGACCGCGTGTTGCATGGCGGGAATCGTGACGAGAAAAATGATCAGCAAGACCAGCATGACGTCCACCAGCGGCGTCATGTTGATCTCGTTCATCAGGCCGCCTTCGTCGTCGTCGGAGAATGGGCTCATTGCCATCTGAAGGCTCCGTCACGGGTTGCGCTCTCGCTGCGCGGCACGGCGTGCAACTCCGGACCGGCACTCGAAGGCAATTGCGAGCCGGTCACGAAGTACGCGTGCAGTCCATGCGCAAAGCGCTTCAGGCGGGCGACGATCGTGCGGTTTGCGCGAGTCAGGCCGTTGTAGCCGAGCACGGCGGGAATCGCCACGAAGAGCCCGAAGGCGGTCATGATCAGCGACTCGCCAACCGGGCCGGCCACGTGGTCGATGGACGTCTGGCCAGTCTCGCCGATCACGATCAGCGCATGGTAGATACCCCAGACGGTGCCGAACAACCCCACGAAGGGCGCCGTGCTGCCGATCGACGCGAGGGCCGCCAGCCCGCTTTGCAGGCGCGCGATCGTATCGTCCATCGTGTCCTGCAGGCGCCGCGTGATCCAGTCCGATACGTCGATCCGGTCGCGCAGATGCTGCTGGGTTTGCCGATGGTGCGTCGCGGCTTCGTGGCCCGCAAGCGCGAGTGCGAGCAGCGGATTGTCGCGCGCAGTGGAGCGGGGGTGACCGAGACTGCTCAACCCGTCCTCGAACCGGTCCGCGTTCCAGAAGCGCGCGTCGCTCTGGCGGGTCACGCGTCTGAGCAGCATCAGCTGCAATAGCTTGACGATGATCACCGTCCACGACATGACCGACATGATCAGCAACACGCTCAGAATGCAGCGCGTGACGACATCTCCGGTTTCCCAGACGTTCGCGAGTCCGTAATGTTGCATGGTGGTTTCCTTAGTCCTTCGACTCGTTGGCGGAGTTAGTCGCTCATTCCGAAGACGAACGACTGCGAGCATGCGGCGCGAATCGCGGCGCCGTTTTCGCTATAGGGCTGGCAGACGCCCCCGTGGACCGCGGCGAGCGCGGCATCGTCCAGGCGCTGAGAGCCGCTGCTCGTTTGCAGTTGCACCGTTTCGATACGGCCCGTGAGGCCCACGACGAATCGCACGACGGTGGTGCCGTTCTCGCCACGGCGCCTGGATATGTCGGGATAGTCCGGCTTCGGGATCGTGCAATCGACATGCGAGACGTTCTTCGGCGCAGTCGATGCGGGCACCGTGCGTTCGACAGCGGGCGCGGAAGCGGTGGCGGGCGCTGCGGGCATGGGTGGCGCTGCGACGGGGGCCGGCTGCGCGGTGGGAGACGGCGCGACATGCTGGGCTGGCGCTACCGGTGCCGTTGGTGCTATTTGCGCGGGTGTTTGTGCTGGCGTTTGCACGCTGTGCGTTACGTGTGGGCTCGGCTGCGGCTGCGGCACGGGTCTGGCGCGAACCACAGGATGCGCGGCGGCAGGCGGCGTTGGTGGGACCACCGCAGCAGGCGCGGCGGGTATCGGCGGTTGGGGTTCCGGGCTCAGCAGCACGGCGGTGATCGTGGGCGGTTCGACTGGCCGCTCGACAGTTCTGTCGCGTGTCGCGAGCGTCACGACCAGCAAAGCCAGATGCGCGCCGATCACGGCGCCCAGCACGAGCAGAACCCGACGATACCGCGTCGCGGAGATCATAGGGTTTGCGGGGTTCGCTATGGCAACTTGCAGCATCGATATCGCGGCCAGGCTTGGGCTCATTTGCCGGCGTCATTCGCCGGCGTCATTTGCCAGCATCATTAGCCGGCACTAATCGCCAGCATCATTAGCCAGCACTAATCGCCAGCATCAATCGCCAGCACTATTCGCGGCATCCGTTTGGTTCGCAACCGACGGCCACCTCCACGTTCATTGTCCTCCCGCACCCAGGGTTTTAGAACCAGCGGCTCGCGCCGTGGGTCAATTCGGGAAATTCTCCCGTCCGATGTTCGTTGTCAAACAATCGCCCAGTGGGATACTTTGAACCAATGACGCGAACCATCGCGGCGCAGCGATTTCACAACGGAGTACAACAATGCTGGAGACACGCATTCCCAACCGAAGACCACGCCGCTCCATCGCGCTGGCGGCCGCGCTCGTCGTGGCCGCGTGCGCGGCGCATGCAGCCGCCGCGCCGCTCGCCTATGTGACGAGCGAGAAGGCCGGTGTCGGCGTGATCGATCTCGATCAGATGACGCTCGCCAAAACATTCCCGGTAGGCGCGGACGGCCCGCGTGGCTTGGGCCTGAACGCGGATGGCACACGCCTCCTGGTCGCCAACAAGAACACGGGCGATCTGGCAGTGATCGACACGGCGTCGGGCGAGGTCGTCCAGCGCGTGAAGATCGGCAAGAACCCCGAGTATGTGCGGGTGCACAACGGCTACGCCTATGTGACGTACGAACCCGGCGACGTCAGCGGGCCGCCGGGGGCCAAGCCGGGCGGCAAACCGGATGGCAAACCCGGCGCGGATGACGACGACGCCAACAAGCCGCCGGCGGAAATCGCGATCGTCGATATGAATACGTGGCGCGTGATTCGCTCGGTGACGAGCGGTCACGAAACGGAAGGTATCGAATTCTCGCGCGACGGCCAGACGATGCTCGTCGCCAATGAAGGCGACGATACGATATCGATCTATCACGCGCGCACCGGTGCGCCCATCAGGACGGTGAAGCTCGCTGCCGGCGGCCGGCCGCGCGGCATCCGCCTGTCGCCCGATGGCAAGCACTATGTGGTCACGCTGGAGTCGCTCAGCAAGTTCGTCGTGCTCGACGCGCACAGTTTCGACGTGGTCAAGACCGTCGATACCAAACTCGGACCATACGGCATTGCGTTCGGTCCCGACGGGCAGCGGCTTTTCGTTGCCGCGGCGCGCGACAAGACGGTGCAGGTGTTCGACGGCCACAGCTATGAACATGTTGCCGACGTGCCCGTCGGGCAGCGTTGCTGGCACTTCAGCTTCACGCCGGATGGCGCGAAGCTGATGGTGGCGTGCGGGCGCTCCGATTCGGTCTATGTGCTGGACGCGAAGAGCTACCAGCCGATCAAGCAGATCGGCGAGTTACCGCTCGCATGGGGCATCGTCACGTATCCACGCAGCGACGGCTCGATCGAATCGCACTGAGCCGCGCGTGTCTTGCGCGACGGCGTTATTTCCACGCATAGCGCAAGCCGACCCACACGCCCCTCGGCGCACCCGGCCCGACGAATTGCTCGCTGACCGGGTTCGCGCCGTCGAACGTGCGGTTCGGTCCGGTGAAGAAGTTCTGGCCGAGTGCGCCGAAGCTGGCGTACTGCTTGTCGAGCAGGTTCGTCACGGAGGCGAAGACCTGCAACTGCTTCGTCACCTGGTAAGTCGTGTCCAGATCGATCAGCAGATAACCGGCGATCTTGCCGTTCACATCCTGGTTGTTTTCGTCGCCCTGAGCGTAGATGCTGCCGCGCCACGTGAGGTTCGTGCCGATGTTCCATTTCGACGTCGCCGAATAGTCGAGCCGCAGCTTCACGGTAGTCGCCGGAATCCCCGGAATATGATTGCCCGGCTTGACGGTGATATTGCCGTTGGCGTCGGCGCTGGAATTGCTGGGGCTGCTTTCGGTCCAGGTGGACTGGTAGGTCGCATCCACGTAGCTGTAGCTCGCGCTCACGGCGAGCGGACCGAACTTGCTTTGGCCGGCCAGTTCGACGCCTTGCCGGCGCGTGCGGCCGACGTTCTGGAAAAATCCTTGCGAGCTTCCCGCGCCATTGCTGCTGATGAACTGAATATCGTCGTCGAGTGTCGTGCTGTACGCGGCGGCGCTCCAGGTCGTGGCCGCGCCGATCCGGCCACGCGCGCCTATTTCGTAGGTCTTCGAGATCACCGGCTTGAGGGCCGGGTCGGAGATGAATTCGTTTGGCAGCGAACACGGCGCGGCCGGATCGGCACAGGCCAGTTCGATCGCGGTCGGTGAACGCATGCCTTCGTTGTAGGTGGCGTAGGCCGTGAGAGCCGGCGTCGGATTCCAGTTGATGCCAACGGCCGGATTGAAACGCGAAAACGTATGGTGGCCGTCGAGCTGCGGCTGCAGGCCGCTCGAATCGCCGATCGTCGCCTCGGCCCAGTTGTAGCGCCCCGCGAGCGTCAAAGACCAGTGAGGCGTCAGCGACAGCGTGTCCGCGAGATAGAGCCCATAGTTGCCGCTGTGCGTTCTGGCCGCGGTCTGCTGTTCGAAATCGCCGAGGCCGACCGTTGCGCGCGAATCGGTGAAAGCCGCGTCCTGCAACGACTGGGTGTAGTGCGAATTGGCGAGATCGGCGGACATGCCCGCAATCAACTGGTTTTCCATGCCACCGAGTTTGCCGAGCAGCGTCAGTTGCAGGCTCGCACCATAGCTGTCGGTCATCACGATCGATCTCTGGTTGGTCGCCTGCAATGTGTCGATATTGCCGTTCGCGTCTACCGAGCCGAAATTGTTATTGACGTTACTGCTGGTGTTGGTGTTGAGGAAGTGCCGGTAATAGGCGTTGCCGCTCAGTTCGACATGATCGTTGAAGTAGTGATCGCCCGAGAGCGTCACGTAGCCGACGCTGTTCTGATTCTGGTCCGGATATGTGTAGGGCTGCCTGGGGTTGTCGAGGAACGAGCGCGGAATGGTTTGTGTGCCGTGCAGATCGTTGTCCGCACCGCCCGCGGACAACGACAGCGTGGTATCGGCGTCGGTATAGCGCAGTTTGCCGAACGCCTGCCGTACGCGGCTCGAGTTCTGCTCGGCCCAGCCATTGTCGTTCGCGGCGTTGGCGGTGAAGTAGTAGTCGAGGTTGTGGCCGATGGTGCCGCCCTGTTCGACCTGCGCGGTCTTGCGGCCCCACGATCCGAGGCTCACCTCGGCTTCGCCGCCGGGGCTGGTCTTGCCGTTCTTGGTGGTGATCGAGATGGCGCCGCCGAGCGTGTTCAGTCCATAGGTCGGATTGGAGCCGGGAATCAGCTGGATCGTGTCGAAGGCCTGCTGCGGCAGCAGGTCCCAATTCACCACGTCGCCGAACGGTTCGTTCACCCGCACGCCGTCGACGAACACGGACAGGCCCTGCGGCGTGCCCAGCAACGGCGACGCAGTGAAGCCGCGATAATTGAGGTTCATCTGATACGGGTTGCCCTGCGCGTCGGCGATATCGACGCTCGGCAAATTCTTCGCCAGGTAGTCGGTCAGCGTGCTGCGATGCTGCTGTTCGATATCGTGTGCGTGGACCGTCTGGACGTTGGCCGGCACCTGCGAAAGCGGTGTGCCGATCCCGAGCAGCGGTGTGGTGCCCACCACGACGATCGGCGCGAGCGTCGTGACCGGGCTCGCGTTAGCGGCGCCGGTATCCGGCACCACGGGTGCGGACGCGGATGCGGGCGCCGACGCCGCAACAGGCGGTTCGGTCTGCGCCCATGCGGCCGCGCACAGGCTCGCGAGGGTGCTGCCGAAACAGAGTGTGATGCCGGCTCGCCGCTGAAGGCGCAGTCTGCGGCGTGTTGGTCGTCGCATGCTCAATGTTTGTCTCCTGCCGCTCGACGCCTTCGCGCCTGGCGCATTCTTCGAGGTGTGCGCAAGCTTCGCATACGTGGCTGTAAGCCGCGCGGGAGCTTTTCCCGATCTGTCAGGGAGGCGTTCCCAAAAGCGTTGCAAAAGTCCGCTGCGCGCGACTGTGCTGGGTAGAATGCAAATGTCATGTCAAGCGACCCGATGCACTCATCCCCCGCTGGCCGCCCGCCGCCACATCCGACGATATGGCGCGATCTCGCGTGGGTGTTCGCCGTGACCGCGCTGGCGGCGCTGCTCAGCGCCACGTTCGATCTCAGCGAACGCGCGTACCGGTTCACGCGTGGCATGGAACGCTTCCAGCTCGACGAATTGCCGGGCACGCTGTTCGTGCTTTCGATCGGTCTCGTGTGGTTCGCGTGGCGCCGCTACCGCGACGCGCGCCGCGAGTTGAGCCATCGCCGCATGCTGGAGGAGCAGGCCGAACGACTGCTCGCCGACAACCGGCGCCTCGCCAACCAGGCGCTGCAGGCGCAGGAACTCGAACGCCGTCATCTGGCGCGCGAACTGCACGATGAACTGGGCCAGTACCTGAACGCCATTGCGCTCGACGCCGCACGCATCCGCGATCTATCCAGCCAGCGCGAGCCGGAGATTCATCGAATAGCGCTCGGTCTGATCCAGAGTGCGAGCCACGTCTACCGGGAGATCGGCGACATGATCCGTCGGTTGCGGCCGATTGGTCTGGACGAGTTCGGCTTGCCGAGTGCGCTTGAACATTGCGTCGACGGCTGGCGCGAGCGGCTGCCCGATGCTTCGTTTTCCTTGACGATTGAAGGGGATTTCAGCGGCCTGAGCGATACGCTGACCATCACGCTCTACCGTCTCGTGCAGGAAGGGCTGACCAACGTGTCGAAGTTCGCCCGCCACTCGCGCGTGGAAGTGTTCATGGTGCGCGCGCCGCGCGAGACGCAAAGCGCGGACGCGGCCGGCGCGCCTATCGATGAAATCGTCGTGACCATGGCCGACGACGGCCCCGGCACGGATCTCACGAAGCCGCGCAAAGGACTCGGGTTGATCGGCATGCGCGAGCGCGTCGAGGCCCTCGGCGGCGAATTTCACGTTGCAAGCACACCGCAGGGCGGCTTTCTGTTCTGCGCACGCGTGCCTGCTCATGCGGGGCTTGCCGAACCCGTGAACTGAAGTCCGAGCCGGCTTGCCATTTGCGCAAGCTGCACGCCGTTGTCGGCGCCGAACTTCTGCCGGATCACGGATTGATGGTTGGCCACAGTCTTCTGACTCAGTCCGAGCTTCTCGGCGATGCTCGGCAGCGTATAACCCTGCACGAGCAGACGCAGCACCTCGAACTCGCGGGCCGACAACTGACGCCCGGGCGGTCCTTCGTTGAAGGCCGTGCGCATCGCGAGCGCCTGCGAGACGTCCGGACTCAGATAGCCGGCGCGCCGCGCGATGGAGCGCACCGCTTCCACCAGCACATCGGGCGCGCTGGCCTTGGTGACATAACCGAGTGCGCCGGCATCGAGCGCACGGCGCACAAAAATCGATTCCTCATGGACGCTGAAGATCAGCACGCGCGCATCAGGCTCTCGCGCGAGCATGCGCCGCATCGCTTCGATGCCGCTCGCCCCCGGCAGCGACACATCCATCACGACCACATCGGGCCGTAGCGCGCAAAAGCGCTGGTAGGCCTGGGCGGCATCGCCGGCTTCGCCGCACACCGTTACGTCGGAATTCAGTTCGAGCAGACGCCGGTAGCCTTCGCGCACGACCGCGTGGTCGTCGACGAGCAGCACGGAGATGGTTCCCCCAGTCATGGCAATGCTCCACTGCCGCCGGTGAGGTCCGGCTCGCGGGCGGCGGCCGCGAGCTTGCGCGAATTGGCGTCGTTACGGAACACGATGGGCTGCTCGCGCGCCACGTTTGCCGCTGTCGATGTCGAAGCCGCGCGTTGCACCACCTTGACCACGGTGTCGTGAAACGGCGACTTGTCGCAGACGGGGTCGGCGTTGGCCGCGTCGCCCGTGAGCAGATACGCCTGGCAGCGGCAACCACCCAGGTCGCGTTCCTTTTCGTCGCAACTCCGGCACGGTTCCTTGAGCCAGTGCAGACCGCGAAAACGATTGAACGCATCGCTGTCGTACCAGATCTCGCGCAACGGCGTCTCTTTCACGTTCGGCAACGTCAGGCCCGGCAGGCCGCGCGCCGCGTGACAGGGCAGCGCGGCGCCGTCTGGCGCGACGCCGAGAAAGACCGCGCCCCAGCCGTTCATGCAGCGTTTTGGGCGGCTTTCGAAGTAATCGGGCACGACGAAGAAAATCTTGCAGCGCTCGCCGTGCGTGCGGCGGTAGCGCTCGACGACCGCTTCGGCTTCGACGAGCTGCTCGCGCGTCGGCATCAACTGCGCCTCGTTCACGTGTGCCCAGCCGTAATACTGTGTGTTGGCGAGTTCGAGGTATTCGGCGCCCATCGCGAGCGCCATCTCGATGATCTTGTCGACGTGCGGCAGGTTATAGCGATGCAGCACGCAGTTGAGCACCATCGGAAAGCCGTGCCGTTTGATCGAAGTCGCGACGCGCTGTTTCAGATCGAAGGTACGCGTGCTGCTCAGGAAGTCGTTCAACTCCTGCGTCGAGTCCTGAAACGACAACTGGATGTGGTCGAGGCCTGCGGCCTTCAGGTCGCCGAGCCGCTTGTCGGTCAGGCCAACGCCGGAGGTGATCAGATTCGTGTAGAAGCCGAGTTTGTGCGCCTCCTCCACCAGCACTTCGACGTCGTCGCGCACCAGCGGCTCGCCGCCCGAAAAGCCGAGCTGCACCGCGCCGAGCGCACGCGCTTCGCGTAGTACTCCGATCCATTGCTCGGTAGTCAGTTCGCGGCTGAGATCGGTATAGTCGAGTGGGTTGTAGCAGAACGCGCAGTGCAGCGGACAGCGATAGGTCAGCTCCGCGAGCAGCCAGAGCGGCGGCGGCACGCCGGCGCTCGGGTCCTCGGACTGCGCGCCGGCAGCGGGTTGCGAGAGATCGGTCATCGCGCTACTCCAGCCAGCCGCGCGTGTGCGCTTCGGCAATGAAGGCCCGCACCTCGGTGCCGAGCTCGGTGGTGTTGAACGCCTGTTCCAGTTCGGCGATCAGCGTGTCGATGTCGCGTGTGCCATCGCAACGCTTGAGAATTTCTCCCGCGCTTTGATTGAGCTTCACCATCCCCTCGGGGTAGAGCAGCACATGTGCGTTCTGCGCGGGTTCCCACTGCAGGCGAAACGGCCTGGCGATCGTCAGTCGGGTGGCGGGTTGTGTGGCGCCGCCGGCGCGTGTCAGAACGTTCATTGCGGGAAGGCCTTTTCGATCGAGTCCAGCATGGTCCACAGAATGTCGAGCTTGAACTGCAGGATCTCGAGCGCCCGTTCCTGCTGATCGCGCCGCGTGAAATACGCCAGTGTCACTTCGAGTCCGTGCTCCACGTCGCGCTGTGCGAGCGAAATGCGCGAGCGGAAATAAGCGAGGCCCGCAGGGTCGATCCACGGATAATGTTCCGGCCAGCTCGCAAGCCGGTCGCGATGCACCTGCGGCGCGAACATCTCGGTCAGCGACGAGCAGACCGATTCCTGCCACGGCGCGCGGCGCGCGAAATTCACGTAGGCATCGACCGCGAAGCGCACGCCCGGCGTCACGTGTTCGAGCGACCAGAGTTCGTCGCGCGACAGGCCGACCGCATTGGCGAGACGCGCCCATGTTTCGATGCCGCCTTCCGCGCCATCGTAGCCATCGTGGTCAAGAATGCGCTGCACCCAGCGGCGGCGCGTCTCGCGATCCGGACAGTTCGACAGTACCGCCGCGTCCTTCAGCGGAATGTTGATCTGATAGTAGAAGCGGTTCGCGACCCAGCCGCGAATCTGTTCGCGCGAGCAGCCGCCGCTATTCATCTTCACGTTGAAGGGGTGATGGATGTGATAGGCGGTGCCTTTGGCGCGCAACTGTGCTTCGAATTCGTCGCGGCTCCAGGCGGGTTGATCGGCGTCCGAGGCTCCTGGTGTCCCTGACGTTCGGGCACGCGCGTCGCGCACCGGCGCCGTGCCATAGGTATCTGTTGCGTTCATACCGTCTCCGTTTTTTTATCCATCACAGCCGCGCGCCTCGTCACTGCAGTTCGACATTCAACGTTCAATGTTCACAGTTCGAATGCCATCCCATCGTATGCCACTTCGATCCCATGCTCAGCGAGCACGCGCCGTTCGGGGCCATCCTCGACCAGGATCGGGTTAGTGTTGTTGATATGGATCAGCACCTTGCGGACACGGCCTGCGTTGCCGGTGCGATCCACATCGAGCGAGTCCAGCGTTTCGATCATGCCGCCCGAACCTGTCTGCGGCAGATGTCCCATGTCGGCGGAGGTCTTTTTCGACAGGCCGAGGCGAATCATTTCATCGCCGGTCCACAACGTGCCGTCCACCAGCAGCAGATCGGCCTCGCGCATGGCCGCCAGCACATGTTCTTCGATCACGCCGAGCCCCGGCGCGTAGAACACGCGCTTGCCCGATTGCAGGTCCGTCAATAGGAGTCCGATGTTGTCGCCCCGCTCGGGCGCGTCGCGGTGCGGCGAGTAGGGTGGCGCCTTGCTCGACAGCGGCAGTGCGTCGATCCGCAAGCCGTTCAAGCCATCGACCACGAGCGGCGCGCCGTCGAGCGCGATGCGATGATGCTCGACGCCACAATAGTGCGAAAGGATCGGCGCGATCGGAAAGCCGGCGCGGAGGTCTTGCCACACGGCATCGGTGGCGTAGAGCGGCAGCGGTGTGTCGCGCTCGCGCAGCATCAGCAGGCCGGTGACATGGTCGATCTGCGCGTCGATTACGAGCACGGCGGCAATGCCGCTATCGCGTGCACGGCGAGCGGGCTGAAGCTCGGGATTCGCCGCGATCTGCGTGAGCAGGTCGGGCGATGCATTGACGAGCAACCAGTCCTCGCCGTTCGCGCTCACCGCGATCGACGACTGCGTGCGACGCGTCGCTTTCAGCGTGCCACGGCGCACGCCGTCGCAATTGCGGCAGTTGCAGTTCCACTGCGGAAAGCCACCGCCAGCCGATGAACCGAGTACCTTGATCTTCATGCCGCGTGGCGCATGCTGCACCCCTCCTGAGCGGTTGAGATGAACATCGCGGCGAGCGCGTGCGCGACGCGTTCATGAAGCGCCGGGTCGCTCGCCAGATGACCGGCGCGAACGCACTCGACATGTGCCCCAGGGGCCGCGCGCACCAGGCGCCGCAGATTGCCGGGCGGACAGACTGGATCACGCGAGCCATGCACCGCGGCAAGTGGCACGCCGGCCGATGCCGCGCGGCGCGCGAGCGCCAGCAGACGGGTTTCGCCGAGCCAGCAGCGATGTGCGAGGTAGTGCGCCTGGATCCGGTATTTGCCGATCAGCTTGCGAGCGTGGCGTCGCGAGTCTCTGGCGCGTGGCGGCGCGGCGCGGCGTGCGGTGGCGCTCGCCAGCACCGCGTCTTCATAGCCGCGCCATGCCAGCGCGAGCGCGCGTTGCCGCGCTGGGTCCGCACCGGATTGCAGACTGGCCGCGCAGCGCGCTACAAACCCGCTTGCCAACCCGGCAGGCCGTTCGCACCGGGCCGCGTCGCGCAGCCTGGCCCATGCGCGCGGCGCACGTCTTCGCGACGTCATGAACAAACCGCGAACCTCCCGCCCGGACGTGAGAAATAGCCCGCGCATCACGACGCCCGTGACCGCTTGCGGACACTGCCCGGCGTAGGCGAGCGCGAGCGCCGCGCCCCACGATCCGCCGAGCACGCCCCAGCGCTCGAAGCCGAGCCGCACGCGGATCGCTTCGAGATCGGCGATCAGATAGTCGGTGCGGTTGTGGCGCACGCTGCCGTGCGGCGTGGATGCACCGGTGCCGCGTTGATCGATCAGCACGACCCGGAAGCGCTGCAGATCGAACAGGCGCAGCGCGCCCGGCTGGCTGCCGCTGCCGGGGCCGCCATGCAGCACGGCCACCGGCACCCCGTCGAGCGCGCCGGCCACCGCGAACGACACGCGATGACCGTCGCGCGTGCGCAATGTATCGACTTCGAGCGGCGGCCATGCTTGCCGTGCAGCGCGCGGCGAGGTGCGGATCGTCATGGCAGCATCCTCGCGAGCAGGTTGTCGCGATCGAGCCATTGATGCTTGAGCGCGCCCGCTACATGCAGCACGATCAGTGCGATCAGCAGGTATCCCACGGCCTGGTGAACGCCGTAGAAAAGCTCGCGCAAATGCGCATCGTCCCAGCCCCATCTGGGCAGCGGGATGCCCCAGAAGCGTATGCCGTAGCGATTGAACGACGAGCCGAGATAGCCGGCCAGCGGCATCACGACCATGCAGACGTATAAAAAACCCTGCGTAGTGCGCGCGGCGGCGCGTTGCCACGGTCGCATCGGTGGCAGGGGCGGCCGGTGAAGCACCGCCCGCGCCACGATACGTAAAAGCACCAGCAGGAAAACCGTGAGTCCGAGCGACTTGTGCACGTTGATCAGTGCCGCTTTGACAGGCAATCCCTTCGGCAATCCGACCATATAGAGTCCGACGGCAAGCAGGCCGATGATGCCGAATGCGATCAGCCAATGCAGCGCGATCAGCAAGCCGGCATAGCGCGGCGCGCGGGCGTCGGCGCCCGTGTCGAGACCCGGCTTCGCGTGCGGCGAAGGTGCTGTCGTCATGCCTGTCTCCTTCCTTGTCTCCTGTTGGACACCGTTTCAGTCTGATTCAGTCTGATCGACGGCCGCGCGGCTTCATTCGGCGATTACCCCGCGATTGCCTCGCGATCATCCGGCGATCATCCGGCGATCAGTATTTCGCCTCTACCGTCGACCGCGAGATCGCCCGTATAGCGGGCCGGCAAGCAGTCAGCGCGCCACTGCGAAAACGGCGCGATCTGATCGGCCAGACTGCGCACGAGCAACGACCAGAATACGTTGAAACCGCGGCCGCCGCCGCTGAATGTCGGCGGCAGATGCGTGGGCCGCTGCGCGAGCAGCAGCGTGCCGCGTCTCATACCATAGGCATAATGCGGGCCTACTTGACCCGCGACGCCCACGGTTCCGGCCACCAGCCGTGAAGCCGCAAACTCGCCCGCATTGCCACCGACCAGCACCAGGCCGCGGCGCATCCGGTCGGCCAGTCGCGCGCCGGCATTGCCGTGGATCGTCAGCGTGCCGCCGGTCATGCCTTCCATGTCGCCTGTCAGCGCGCCGGCGGCGAAGTCGCCGCTGTCGCCGCTCACCGTCAGCTGGCCGCCGCGCATTTCGCATGCGGTGAAGTGCCCGGCGTTGCCGTCGATATACAGCACGCCGCCCGTCATCTGAAAGCCGCTGTAGTCGCCCACCGACCCATGCACGACGAGGCGTCCGCCGTCCATCTGCGCGCCGAGCCGGTCGAGCCATGGTGCGGCGCCGTCGATGACCAGCGCGGCCGTATCGTCCCGGGCGACGCCTGCCGGTGTTCCAGCTGCTCCATTTCGCAACACCTGGAACAGGTCACCGACGACACAGCGATCGTTGCCCGACGCGAGAACGATGCGCTCGATCTCGGCCACGCTCATGCCCGCCAGCGATGCCGGTCGCAGCGCCGCGGCATCCACGCGAAACCCGGGCGGCGTTGTCACGCGCAAAGTCGTCGTGCTCATGCGCGGCTCCCGTTCAGACCTGCCGCAAGCTCATGCAGATGGAAGTGGTACGGGCCGAGCTTGCCGCCGTAGTTGCCCGCCGAGATCCGCAGCACGCCGGCCGCGCGGCCGAGCCCGGTGGCCGCGGCGATGCCGGCTGTCATCGCCGCGCCGACATCGGCATCGGTGAGACCGTCGATCACGATCTCCAGCACACTACCGACTTCCGCGCTCAGTTCGCTGCGCGCCGACAGACCGATGAGGCTTGGGCAGAACGCGTCGTTGGTGGAGGCGCTCGCGCCCTGGTATCTGGAACCGACTTTCGAGCCCGAGCGGACCACGCCGCCGGGAAACGGCATGATCACGTTCGGCAGCCGGCGCATGGCCGCGACGGCGGCTTCGGCGGCGGCGAGCGCGGCATCCATGTCGCGTGCGAGAAACAGCAGGTTGCCGCCGCCGACGGCTTTGACCGTCGCCGCCGTGTCTTCGCAGACGAACTCGCCGTCCATCACCGGCACACGCCAGTAACGGGTCGTGCCGATCATCTTCGAGATCTGCCAGCCGTCGCCGAAATAGCGCAATCCGCTGCCGAGCGCTGCGCGGTCCGACAGCGGCGCGCGGCTCGTGGCGGGATCGATGCCGCTGAACACGGCAGTCGTGGGGCAGGTCAGCACGCATTGTCCGACGCGCCGCCCGATCTGTTTGACCAGCTCCTTCGACGACACCGCGAACAGCAACACCGCGACGCCAGGGCGGCCATCCGGCGTTTCGTCGGGCGTCAGCATGCGCTCGACGCCGGCCTCGCAGCCGCAGCCGATCACCGACGTGGCGAACCCCGCCAGCGAATTCGCCGCGTTCATCGCCCAAGTGGGCGTATGGGCGGTGATGATGAGCCGGGTCGCCTTCATCGGAAACGCTTCCGCGAAGGTCGGGTCGATTGTGGTGCCGTTGATTTCGAGCGTGGCCTCGGCGTTCATCGTGTGCGGTTCGCTTGGTATCGGTCTGCAGTCGTTGGGCTCGATCAGCCTGGATCAGCGGTTAGCCAGACATTCGACGGGCAACAGGCGCCCGCCCCGGCAGCAGTTGCAGACTTCGTCGTCGCTGATCGCGGCATGCGCGAAGTTGTTCGCGAGCCTGGCATCGCTATAGGCGCGCAGCGTCTTCTCGATGCCGCGATCGAACTCCGGCGATACGAAATGGATGCCGCCCGTCGGCGTGGCGACGAGTGTGCCGTCGCGTGCGACCAGCTCGCCGTCCTTGAACACATAGGCCGGCGACGTGAACATCCGCTCGCGGTCCGGCTCGTCGCGATAGACAGCGATGTCCGCCGCCGCGCCTGCGCCGAGATGGCCACGGTCGCGCAGACCCAGCAGCCGCGCCGGACCGGCGCGCGTGATGATGGCGATCTCGTACAGCGAGAACTCGCGCTGCAACTGCGGCAATGCGCTGGCGATCTGCGCGTCGGGATTGAGCTTCGCGAGCTGCTCGTCGCGAAACGACTTGTCCATCAGCAGGCGGATCAGATGCGGATAGCTGGTGAACGGGCCGCCGTTCGGATGATCGGTGGTCATCGCGACGCGCCAGGGATCGTTGACCAGCAGGAAAATTTCCAGACCGATGATCCATTGCAGCGCGTTCACATAGCTTTGCTCGCGATAGCGGAACGGCACGACGCCACAGCCCGCATCGCATTCGATGTCGCCGACCACCCACTTGTGCGGCCGCGCGAGCGGTGTGTTGCGGAACTGCATCATCGTGTCACCCGAGGCCGTGACGGTCTGTCCAAAGATGATCTGGCCGACATCGATCGAGACATTCGGCCGCGCGTTCACCGCCTCGGCGATATGTCGCGCGCCCGACGAAAACTTTTGCGGCCCTTCGACGCCATAGCTGTGGAACTGGATATGCGTGAGATGGATCGGCAGGCCGTCGGCGGCATCCATGGTCGCGATCGTCGAATCGATGTTGCCGGGCACGCCGAGATTGCTCGCGTGCACATGCAGAGGATGCGGCACGCGCAGCTCGGTCAACGCGCGTGACAGCGTGTGCAGCACTTCGCGCGGCGTGATGCCGTAGTGCGTGTGCGGTTCGTCGACGTTGAGCGAACGCTGGTTGAACTTGAATGCGGAGATGCCGCCCGGGTTGACCACTTTGACGCCGAGCGCCTTGCTCGCGTGAATCGTCCAGCCGACGTAATCGCGCAGGCGCGCGAAGTCGTCGCGTGCCGCGAGCAACTGCAGGAACAGTTCGTCGTTGCCGAGCATCACGTAGGCGCCGTGGTCGATGATCGGCGTGTCGCCCATTTCGAGGTGCGTGTGGCGCGCGTTGGACCGCATCATCGCCGGCTCGAACGCAGCGGTGTAGCCCATTTCGGCGTAGCGGTAGCCGGTCGCGAGCGTCCCCGGCGTGCAGACGCCGCATGACGGCAGACGCAGATAGCGGCCCGCGCCGTCCTGTACCGATTCGTACGCGGCGTCCCGGATCGGATCGGCGCGATGGTCCTCCGGGAGCAGCAGCCGCGACAGGTTGGTCTTGCCGCCACCAATATGCGAATGCATGTCGATGCCGCCCGCCATCACGATCATGCCGGTGGCGTCGTATTCGTGATCGGCCGGCAGATTGGCCGGAACATCGACGATGCGTCCGTCGCGGAAGGTCAGGTCGCGGCGCTCGCCGTTCACGCCGTGAGTCGGGTCGTAGATCGTGCCGCCTTTCAGTCGGACGAGGCTCATCGCTGCTCCTCACCGGTGCGCTGCTCGTGCAGGCGCGCGCTCGACTGCGCATTGAGCTGCTCAGTTGACCGCTCAGTTAACCGCACCATCAACCGTGCATTCAGGCGCTCCGTCAACTGCGCGGCAATCGACGCCACCGAGGCGAGCGCGTCGCCGCGCGCTGCGGCAAGCGGCATCACGACCGAGCTGTCGACGCGAAACAGATGCCCGCCGGAGTCGATACCCGGTGTCGCGACGGGAATGAACACCGTGTTCGCGCCGCGCGCCTTCGCCGCGTCCGCGAGCGCCGGATGGCCGAGCACGATCAAAGGGGCCGCGCGATCCAACGACGCCGGCCACGCATGCGGCGCGAAGCTTGTGGTCCACAGCAGCGCATCCACTTCGCCGCTGGCGAGCAGCCTGCTGGTGCGATAGCGGTACGGGTCGTGATCGAGCGGCGCGGTGCCGGCGATTCGCGCAGGCGTCGACAGGCGCGTACGCAGCGGCATGCCGGACAGCCAGGTCACCGTCTGGTTGACGCTCAGCGCGCCGTCGTCGCCGCCGAGCGCGAGGCACGCGGCACGGGTCGTGCGGTTCGCAGTCTTGACGATCCGGTTCAGCGCTTCGATGAGCAGCGCCGCATGCGGGCTGGGCAACGCGCCGGGCTCATAGACGATCACCGCGTAGCGCGCCGCGGCGATCCGCTCCTGCAGCGACGCGAGCGTTGCTGCCGTGCTGGTGTCGGCGGCGTTGCTGGTGTCGTTGTGCAACGCGCCCGGTGCGCGACCTTCGCCAAGCGCGGACCACAGCGCGAGGGTGTCGAAGGGATCGGCGTGGGGCAGCAGTGTTTGCGTTTGCGTATGCGCGAGGCCGGCCGCGGCCGGGTCCACTGCACAGCCGACGAATATCAGCTCACGCGCGATCTCCGTGCCCGCCAGTGTTCGCGTGAAAAATCGCGGATAACGCCGTGACGGCTGGCAGCCGAAGAACACCAGCAAGTCAGCGCGTGATCGCACTTCGGAAAGCGTCGTGAAGAACGAACCGCGATCCTGCAATGCGAGGGTCGCCGGAGTCAGCGCGTCACCGTGCAGATGGTCGAGGATCGCTCCGCAACTGGCCGCGAGCGTGTAGAGCGCGCGGGCGCCGGCGACGTCGGTGGCGAGCGCGCCAAACAACGGACGGCGCGCGTTCGCGAGCATCTGCGCGGCGCGCGTCAACGCGGTATCGAGATCCGCATCGTTTCCGTCGACCACGCTGCGACATTGCGCGTTGGCAGCACCGTACTGCGTGAGTGCCTGGCTCAGCCGCGGACATTCGGTGTCCGGCACATTGAGGGTGCCGTCGCTGTATGCGTTGACGACGAGGTCGTCACACAGCAATGGGCAGAACGGGCATGTCCAGTCGCGTGTGATTGCCGGAGGGCACGCGCCGGGTGCGCCCGATGCGTGCGTGCTGTTGCTCAATGGATCGGTGGGCGAGAGGTGCATGGCCCACTTTTAGCAAGCTCTATGCCGATTGATATGACGACATGATGGCGCGACCGCCAACCGTATGACGCGCACGATCGTGCCGCTCAGTGTTCAGAGGGGCCGGCAGGGTGGATACGCGTTTAGCAGCACCGCATGAATCGTGACGCAGTGGACAGGTTCAAGCGCGAGTGCGGCGCACAGGTTGTGTGCCGCACTGGAGCAGAGTGTCACGCAAAGCCGCCCTGGCTTGCCGTTCGCTTACATTCGCGGCTTGCTTCCCGCGTGGCATGGAAATTGTATGGAAAGCCTACAAGGATTCGGCTTGCATGGCGCCGATCTGTCGGTCGTGAAGTGCGGAGGCTACCAGCCATGCTGTCGCGCCAGTGCTGGCCGCAGCCGTCATATCGGCGCGATTGCGGACGCCGCCTGCGCCGATCACCGTGGTATGCGCCGCGGCGCTGGCGCGAATGCGTTCGAACGTGGTCAGGTCGGGTCCCGCATAACTGCCCACTTGATCGAGCGTCATCGCGATCACGCGCGACGGCCACCATGCGGATGTGCGCTCGAGTTCGACGGCCGTCAGTAACTGGCCCGCCCGATGATCGAGCGAGAGGATCGGCGCGAGGCCAGCGGTCTCTGCCGAGTGCAGAGCGTGGCGGTCGCGCAGCGACTCGGTGCCGAACACCGGCACGAGGGTCGCGAGCTTGTGTTGAGCAGTATCGCCGTTGCGTTGGTCGATGGCGTCGATGTGGTTGAACAGCTCGAGCATCGACGCGTAGTCCGTATAGCCCGCATCGAGCCAGAGGTCGATGCCGGGCAGCGCGGCACGTAACGCGGCGAGCGTCGATGCATGCGCGCCGCGTTGCAGGATGGCGCCGAGGTCGGCGATATAGAGCGTGCGCGCGCCGCTTGCGGCGAGCAGCGCGCGGGCGATGGTAAGCGGCTCGCTGGCGGCGGCGAGGCGGGACTGGATGGGCCGATAGGCTGTCCGCTCGCCGCGCACTGCGCGCACGACATGGCCGTCGAGCAGATCGAGAACCGGTATCACCTGCATAGGGGCGTGTTCCTTTGACCAAGATCTTTGTCTATGAGTATCTTACCGGCGGCGGCATCGATCCGGCGCTGGCCGGTGAAGGCAGCCTTGCCGACCTGAGTGCGCTGATCGTCGAAGGGCGTGTGATGCGTGACGCGCTGGTTGCCGATCTGCGCGAACTCGACGGTGTGCGCGTCACGTTCGCGACTTCGCGCTTCGAATCGGTCGACCTAGGGCAGAGTCATTGTATGGCCGTGCACGGCGAATCGATGACGGCATTTGTCGCGCGTGCGGCGCGCGAACACGACTACGCGTGGATCATCGCACCGGAATGCGACGGGCTGCTCCTGCGCATGTACGATGCGGTCGGTTCGGCCCGCTGGCTGGGCTGCGCCAAGGAAGCGATCCGCGTGGCCTCGAGCAAGAGCGCGACCGCGACCTGTCTGGCCGCGCATGGCATCGCCACGACGCCCGCCCTCGAACCCGGCAATGCGGGCGAACATAGGGAAGGCCGTTGGGTTGTCAAACCGGACGATGGTGCCGGTGGCCTCGACACCGTCGTCTTCGATCGCTTCGCCGATGCCTGTGCCGAATACGATGGGCGCGCGGCTGCGGCGCGCAATCCGGTGCTGCAGGCATGGGTCGACGGCGAACCGTTGAGCCTGTCGCTGATCTGCCGCGACAAGGACGCCGAGCTGGTCAGCATCAACCGCCAGCAGATCGGTTTGAGCGGCGGCGACGCGCATGGCCAGCATGCGCGGATCGTCGAATTCGACGGCGTGCTGGTCGATCAGATCGATCGTCTCAGCGACGACGGTCGCGCGCTCGACGCGCTCGCGCAACGCGTCGCGCGGGCGCTGCCCGGCTTGCGCGGCTTTGTCGGCATCGACGTGGTATGGCATCCGCAGCGCGGACCGGTCGTGATCGAGGTGAATCCGCGTCTCACGGTTGCCTATGCGGGGCTGTCCGCGGCACGCGGCTCCAACCTTGCGCGCGCTTTGCTGACGGCGCATGGGGCGCGCATCGGGAGATCCATGGCGGCACGCACGACCCCATCGGAGTCATCTCTCGGGGTGCGGCCTTGAACGCGCCTTATACAAAAGATGCGGCGGCGGGCGCGGCGGTGTTCGGCTGGGATGTCGGCGGCGCGCATGTCAAGGTGTCGATGGCCGATAGCAGCGGCGCCGTGCTCGATGTCGCCCAATGGGCCTGTCCGTTGTGGCAGGGACTCGACCATCTGGAGCGCACCATCGACCTCGTTTTCGAGCGCTGGCCGCACGCACGCATGGCCGCCGCGCAGCACGCGGTGACGATGACGGGTGAGATGGTCGACCTGTTCGCAGACCGCGCCGAAGGCGTGCGCATGATCGTGGCCACCCTCGCGTACCGGCTCGGCGCGCGGCTGCGCTTTTACGCCGGCGACGCCGGCTGGCTCGCTCCTCATGCCTGCGCGGCTGGCTGGCGCCATGTCGCGTCGGCGAACTGGCTCGCCACCGCGCGCTGGGTTTCGACCCGCGTGGCGAATGCCGTGCTTATCGATATCGGCAGCACGACCACCGACATCATTCCGATCGTCGGCGGCCGGGTGGTTGCGTGCGCCACGACCGATGCCGGCCGGCTCGCCACCGGCGAACTCGTCTATCAGGGTGTCGTACGCACGCCGTTGTGCGGGGTCGCGCATCGCATCGAATTCGCCGGCGTCACGGTCAACGTGATGAACGAATGGTTTGCGACCACCGCTGACATCTATCGGCTGACCGGTGAACTGGACCTGCTCCACGACGTGCATCCGAGCGCCGACCAGGGGCCGAAGACGGAAGCGGCGAGCCGGGCGCGGCTCGCGCGCATGATCGGGCGCGATGCACACGAGGCGGACGCTGTCGAATGGCGCCGCTTTGCGCAGCGTTGGCGCGCGCTGCAGTTGCGCGAAATCGGTGTGAATCTGGCGCGTGTGATCGCGGCGCATCCGGAGCTGGACGCCGCGCCGCTGGTGGGCGCAGGGTGCGGCCGGTTTCTTGTCGCCGCATTGGCGTGCGAAGCGGTGCGCGGCTATCTCGACTTCGGCGCGATTGCCGGCGTGCCGGAGCGCTGCTCGGCGTGGGCGGCGACTTGCGCGCCGAGTGTGGCGGTTGCGCTGCTCGCGCTTGGCGATCCGTCAAGCCGCCAGCAATCCGGGTGTCATGGGGTGTCGCGCGCTGCGTGATGTGTGATGTGAAAACGGCGGCGCGAAGCGCCGTCTGGCGATGTGGCGTACAGGCTGCAAAGGGTAGTGATGAGGGTAGCACTGAGCGTAGTGATGAGCGTGGTTTGAAACATGACGGAACACCAACGGGCACTCAACGGAAGCGAGGACGATAGTCATGTGGGTGGTCAAGATCGGAGGCAGTCTGAGTCACGAGCCGACGCTGCGCCACTGGCTCACGGAGTTATGCGAAGTTGGGGGCGGACGCGTCGTCATCGTGCCGGGTGGCGGCGATTTCGCGGACAAGGTGCGGCAATACCAGAGCGAGTGGTGTTTCGACGATCTCGCCGCGCACAATATGTGTCTGCTCGCGATGACGCAATACGCGCTGCTGATGCAAGGTGTGTTGCCCGAACTCGTGCTGGCGTCGAGCGAGGCCAAGATTCGCCGCACCTTGCGCGATGGGCATGTGGCGGTGTGGGTGCCGACCGCGTTGATGCGCGACACGCCCGATCCGATGAGCAACTGGGACACGACCTCGGACAGCCTCGCCGCCTGGCTCTCGACGATGCTCAACGCGGAGCGGCTGATCGTGGTGAAATCCTGCCCGATCGCCGCGGATGCCCAGCTCGAGACGCTGGCCGCAGCGGGTGTGGTCGACCGCCGTTTCGTCGAATACGTGCATGACGCGAACTACGTGGTCGAACTGTTCGACAAGAACAATGTTGCGTTGATGCGCGACCGGCTGCTCAACATCCCGGTCACCTGAATCACGGTTCATTCGTCTTGTGAACGGGGACGCGTCGCTCGCGTCCCGCCCTGCTGAATGGCGCTACAGTCGCTACAGGCGGTGCGCTGCGTTCGCGGTTCCCGGCACAGAGGCGGCAGCGCCGGCGCTCGCGCGGCCACTGCCACGGTGCAATGCGTCGGCCCATTGCGCGACGCGTTGCGGATCAAGTCTGGAGCGGCGCCCGTCGCTGCACAACGCGGTGCGAAAACCCGCCACGTCCGGCGCGAGCGCGCGAATCTGCTCCAGCTGCGCCCAACCGAGCGCGCCGGCGATGCCGCCCATCGCGCCGCGCTCACGCGTGAGCCGCAGCCAGCGGCCGAGCGTTTCGACATCCACGTGATCGAACAGCGTGCTGCCGTCCTTGCTGGCGGTATCGAACATCACGCCGGCGAATCCAAGCGCGGCGGTGTGGCTAACCAGTTCGTCGTCGATACCGCTGTCGCATAGCAGCACCGGCACCACGGTGGCCGGCAGACCAGCCAGCTGGTCGATGCAGCGTCGCGCGGCCGGTCCACCCGCCACGCCGACTTTCACATAATCGATGCCGGCGTCGCTGACTTCGATCACGCGTGTGGCGATCTCATCGAGCGCGTCGGCCGGCACGTCGCCGATGGCCGCACTGATCGGCCTGACCGGATAGCGGGCGCGCAGCAGGCTGGCGATGCGCGTGATCTCGCTGATCGCCAGACCGCCGAGCGCGCCGGCATTCGGCTCCTTCAGGTCGATCAGTTCGGCGCCGGCGCGAGCGGCGTCGAATGCTTCGTCATCCGAGCGGACGCTCGCGAGCAATGCGGTCATCGGTCTTCTCCGGGGAAATTAGTGGCGTACGGTAGCGGTGCTCTGGCCACCGGCAAATTCGAGGGTCGCCCGATGCCGCGCAACCGCGGCGACGAGCCAGCCCCATGCCGTACGCTCGTTGTCGCCGGCAGTCTTGTCGATTGCGATCTGCAGGTACGCCATCTCGTGGTCGACCTTGTCGGCCGGCAGCATGAAGAGCCGGCTCACCAGAATCGCGCCTTCGATCACGGCCGACTGCGCGCGGTTGAAGCCCGCAAACGGCGCGTGGTTTTCGCGGTGGACGCATTTCATCAACAGCACGGGACGCTGCGCGTCGTCGCGCAATTCGTCGAGTTCGAGTTCGGCGTGCGCGAGCGATTGCGCGAGACGCACACTGGCAACGCGGCTCGCGCTGACGGTCGGCCAATCGGTTGCGCAGTGTGTGACACAGCCCGCGAAGACCCGCACGTCCGTGGTGAAGTTGAGAACTGCCGCACGCGACGCGACGATATTGTCGAGCGTCGTGGACGGACGAAAAGGGGAAAGGATGATCCGGTCACCCTCGTACCGGACCCCCATCGGGGCGATGTGAGGACGGCCATCGCACGCTGCCGTGGTGACGATCGTTTCGTGGATCATGGATGGGAACGCGTGTCCAGACAACGCCGGAAGGCCGGCCGGTTAGCTCATCAAAAACACGAGCCGTAGAAGGGCCGCGATGTGCGGCCCTTCTGCGGGCTTAACGCGTAGCGACATACATCACGATTTCAAAGCCGAGACGCACATCGGTGTAGCTCGGAGTCGTCCATTGCATACGTGCTTCCTCCATGGGTTGACACAGCGTTGCGCCGTCAGCCCGGCGTGATGCCGGACTCGATCGGCATCCGGCACGACGCAAGCTTTATGCCCAAGCGTCATGCTGCAAGGAGAACCGGCGTACACCGGACCGGCATTACAGCGTTCGCCGAATTGCGTCGGTACGACGGCCACGCAGCCTGCCTGGCAAGGTCGCCGCGCGGTGTGGCGAAAACGAAGCAAAGTGTGCCATCGCGGTGTGATGGATTCCATCGCGCTGTCACGTCGTCGTGCGCATCGCCGCACGAGACATTCTGCACCGAATTTTCGTGCGGCTCCTGATATTGCGCTTCGCGATATGCAATCGATAACGGATCAGTTAACTCTGCCAAATAAAATCGTGAATTCCTCTCAGCGACGTTCATGCCTACAGTGCAACTCAAGCGCTTCGTTCTTCCGGCAACGCGCTGGCCACAATCGAGGACACGTCATGAACGATTTCAGTCGACCGGTGATCGATCCGGAAAATAATCCGCGCAACCCACGCGAGCGGTATGCAGCAGGTGTCATGAAATACCGCGAAATGGGTTACTGGCAGCCGGACTACCAGCCGAAAGAAACCGATGTCATCGCACTGTTTCGCATCACGCCGCAACCCGGCGTCGACCCGGAGGAAGCGGCGGCCGCCGTGGCCGGCGAATCGTCGACGGCGACGTGGACCGTGGTGTGGACCGACCGGCTGACCGCCTGCGACATGTATCGCGCCAAGGCCTATCGCGTCGAGCCGGTGCCGGCCTCGTCCTCCGCCGAGCCGCAGTACTTCGCGTATATCGCCTATGAGCTCGATCTGTTCGAAGAGGGCTCAGTGGCGAACCTCACCGCATCGATCATCGGCAACGTGTTCGGCTTCAAGCCGCTCAAGGCGCTGCGTCTCGAAGACATGCGCATACCTGTTGCTTACCTGAAGACTTTTCAGGGGCCGCCGACCGGCATCGTCGTCGAGCGCGAGCGGCTCGACAAATATGGACGCCCTCTGCTCGGCGCAACGGTCAAGCCGAAGCTGGGTCTGTCGGGCAAGAACTATGGACGGGTGGTGTACGAAGGCCTGCGCGGTGGACTGGACTTCCTGAAGGACGACGAGAACATCAACTCGCAGGCGTTCATGCACTGGCGCGACCGCTTTCTGTTTTCGATGGACGCGGTGAACCGCGCGCAAGCGGAAACGGGCGAGGTCAAGGGTCACTATCTGAACGTAACGGCCGGCACGATGGAGGACATGTATGAGCGTGCCGAATTCGCGAAGGAACTCGGCTCGTGCATCGTGATGATCGACCTCGTGATCGGCTGGACCGCGATTCAGTCGATGTCGCGCTGGGCCCGCAAGAACGACATGATCCTGCATCTGCATCGCGCCGGTCACAGCACTTACACGCGGCAACGCAACCACGGCATCTCGTTTCGCGTGATCGCGAAATGGCTGCGCATGGCGGGCGTCGATCACGCGCACGCGGGTACGGCGGTCGGCAAGCTCGAAGGCGATCCGCTGTCGGTGCAGGGCTACTACAACGTATGCCGCGACGCCCACAATGCCGTCGATCTGTCGCGCGGCATCTTCTTCGATCAGCCATGGGCCGGTTTGCGCAAGATCATGCCGGTGGCGTCGGGCGGGATTCACGCGGGCCAGATGCACCAGTTGCTCGACCTGTTCGGCGACGACGCGATCCTGCAGTTCGGCGGCGGCACGATCGGCCATCCGGCCGGGATTCAGGCCGGCGCGGTGGCGAACCGCGTGGCGCTCGAAGCCATGGTGAAGGCGCGCAACGAGGGCCGCGACATTCTGAACGAGGGACCGGAGGTGCTCGAAGCCGCCGCTCGCTGGTGCACGCCGCTCAAGCAGGCGCTCGACACGTGGCGCGACGTGACCTTCAACTACGCGTCGACCGACACGCCCGATTTCGCTGCCACGCCGACAGCGGTGTAGATGGTGCAGGTGGCGTAAGCGGTGGCCTAAGCGGTGGCCCAAGCAGTCAATCAGCGCCGGTTGCCGGTTCACAGGCTGGTCCGCAAGGCGGTGCCGTGGCACCGCGCGGGAGACTGCTGGCGCCGTTCTGAACGTGACATCAAACAACGAGGTTCGTCATGCGCATTACACAAGGAACGTTTTCCTTCCTGCCCGAGCTGACCGATGAGGAGATCAGCTTGCAGATCGACTACGCATTGCGTCAGGGCTGGGCATGTTCGGTCGAATTCACCGATGACCCGCATCCGCGCAACACCTACTGGGAAATGTGGGGATTGCCGATGTTCGATCTGCGCGATGCGGCCGGTGTGCTGCAGGAAGTGAAAGCATGCCGGGCGGCACGGCCGCAACACTACATCAAGGTCAACGCGTTCGATTCGGAGCGCACCTTCGAGACCATGCGGCTGTCGTTCATCGTCAACCGGCCGGATCACGAACCGGGCTTCCGTCTCGAACGTCAGGAAGTGCACGGGCGGATGCAGCGCTACGGCATGTCGAGCTATGCGGCCGACCGGCCAGCCGGCGAGCGCTATGAGCCGCCGCGCTGATACCCGCGCGGCCCGCAACGCCAGGTGAGCTTCGAAGAACCGCTGCAAGGAGGAGCAATGACAGCCGACACTGCGATCGTGGATGCGAACCCGTCGTCCAACGCCACCACTGACGGCCAGGATGCGCGCCGCGAAGCCAGCCAGGTCGATCTCGGGGCGCTGTATCGCGACTCCGGCATCGGCGATGTACTGGCCGAACTCGATCGCGACCTGGTCGGGCTCGCGCCGGTGAAGACCCGCATCCGCGAGGTCGCCGCGCATCTGCTGGTCGAGCGCGCCCGCGATTCGCTCGGCCTTGCCGGCGGCGCGCCGACCTTGCACATGTGCTTCTCCGGCAATCCCGGCACCGGCAAGACGACCGTCGCGCTGCGCATGGCCGAGGTGCTGCACCGGCTTGGCTACATTCGCCGCAATCATCTGGTCTCGGTGACGCGCGACGATCTGGTCGGGCAGTACATCGGCCATACCGCACCGAAAACGCGCGACGTGCTGAAGCGGGCGATGGGCGGCGTGCTGTTCATCGATGAAGCGTACTACCTGTATCGCCCGGAAAACGAGCGCGACTATGGACAGGAAGCAATCGAAATTTTGTTGCAGACCATGGAGAACCAGCGCAGCGATCTGGTGGTGATTCTGGCCGGCTACGCGTCGCGGATGGAAGTCTTCTTCGAAAGCAATCCGGGTTTCCGTTCGCGCATCGCGCATCACATCACGTTTCCCGATTACGCCGAAACGGAACTGCTCGACATTGCCGAGCGGATGCTCGGGACCATGCATTACCGCTTCGACGCCGCCTCGCGGCATGCCTTCGCCGACTATCTGGCGCGGCGCATCCGTCAGCCGAATTTCGCCAATGCCCGCTCGGTGCGCAATGCGCTCGACCGTGCGCGGCTGCGCCAGGCCAACCGGCTGTTTGCGACCGCACTGCAAGGCGGCGTGCCGCTCGACGCGGCTGCGCTCACGCTGATCGAGGCCATCGACGTCCGCGCGAGCCGCGTGTTCGACGAGCCGCCGTCCCCACCTACATCGCGCGCCGTCACGGCGTCATCGGGCTGAGTCACGACATTCGACATCCTCCAGGGAGAACGCCATGCAAGACGGACGTACGACACTTTCGAAGTTCCTGATCGACACACTCGACCGCCAGCCGTCTTCCGGGAATGCAGCGGCGACGGCGGGACTCTCGGCACTGCTGATCGATGTGGCCGCCGCGATCAAGTCGATCTCGGCGATGCTCACGAAAGGCTCGCTGGGCGGCAACTACGGGTCCGCGCAGACCATCAACACGCATGGCGAAGAACAGAAGAAGCTCGACGTCGCGACCAACGAGGTCTTCGTGCAGCAATGCGAGTGGGACGGCCTGCTGGCGGCGATGGTGTCCGAGGAAATGGAGGACGTCTACGCGATTCCGTCGGACTATCCGCGCGGCGACTATCTGCTTGCCTTCGACCCGCTCGACGGCTCGTCGAACATCGACATCAATGGCGTAGTGGGCTCGATTTTCTCGGTGCTGCGCACGCCGCAGGGCGAGGCGCAGGACGCGGTGGGCGAGGCCGCGTTTCTGCGGCCGGGCTACGAGCAGGTCGCGGCCGGCTACGCGGTCTACGGGCCGTCGACGATGCTCGTGCTGTCGGTCGGCAACGGCACGCATGGCTTCACGCTCGAGCGCGACATCGGCAATTTCGTGCTCACGCATTCGAATATCCGGATTCCTGAAGATACCGTCGAATTTGCGATCAATGCTTCCAACGAGCGTTTCTGGGAGCCGCCCGTGCGCCGCTACGTTCAGGAGTGCAAGGACGGGCGCACCGGCTGCCGGGAGCAGGACTTCAACATGCGCTGGATCGCATCGATGGTCGCGGAAGTGCATCGCATCCTGATGCGCGGCGGCGTCTTCATGTATCCGCGCGATTCGAAAACGCCCGCCATGGAAGGGCGCCTGCGTCTCCTGTACGAGGCGAACCCGATGAGCTTTCTGGTCGAGCAGGCGGGCGGCCTCGCGACGACCGGGCGCGAGCGCATTCTCGATGTCCGTCCACACGCGCTGCATGGACGTGTGCCGGTGATTCTCGGCTCGAAGAACGAGGTCGAACGCATCGCGCGCTATCACGGCGAATACGATCGCGGCGAGGACAAGCCTTACACGTCGCCGCTTTTCAGCCCGCGCTCGCTGTTCCTGCCGGACTTCTCGGCTTGACGCGCGGCCGACGGGCCGGGCAGACGGCCCGTCGCAAAGCTGACCAGAACATAGTTATCCGGAGACACACGCATGTCAGTCAAACACCCGATCATCGCGGTGACCGGCTCGAGCGGCGCGGGCACCACGACCGTCATGAAGAGCTTCACCCATATTTTCAGACGCGAGCACATCAGCGCGCAGATCGTCGAAGGCGATGCGTTCCATCGCTACGACCGCATGGGCATGCGTGCGGCCATGAAGGAGCATGAACGCGACGGCGCCCCCAACTTCAGTCACTTCGGCCCGGAGGCGAATCTGCTCGAAGAGCTCGAGACGCTCTTCACGAGCTACGGCGAAAGCGGTACCGGCCAGTTGCGCCACTATGTGCACGACGCAGGCGAGGCGCAGCTCTACAAACAGGACAGCGGGACCTTCACGCCGTGGGAGGACCTCGCGCCCGGCAGCGATCTGATGTTCTACGAGGGACTGCATGGCGCGGCCGTGACCGACAAGGTCGACATTGCGCGGCACGCGGATCTGCTGATCGGTGTCGTGCCGATCATCAACCTCGAATGGATCCAGAAGCTGCACCGCGATCAGACGATGCGCGGGTACTCGCATGAGGCAGTGGTCGACACGATCTTGCGGCGCATGCCCGACTACGTCAATTACATCTGCCCGCAGTTCTCGCGCACCCATGTGAATTTTCAGCGCGTGCCGACCGTGGACACCTCGAATCCGTTCACTGCCCGCGAAATTCCGCAGCCGGACGAGAGCTTCGTGGTGATCCGCTTCGCGCGGCCGAAGGGTATCGACTTCCAGTATCTGCTGACGATGCTGCACGACTCGTTCATGTCGCGCCCGAACGTGATCGTCGTGCCGGGCGGCAAGATGGGGCTCGCGATGCAGCTGATCTTCACGCCGATGGTTCTTCAACTGGTCGACCGGCGCTCGCGCGCCTGACGCGCGCCGGACACCGGCCGACGATGCCCGGGTTCATCTTGCAAGGAGACTTCCAATGAGCGCTGTTGCAGAATCTGTGACCGCATCCGTCACCCGCTCGATGGCCGACGCGCTGCGCATGCTCGCGATCGACGCGGTGGAAGCGGCGAAGTCCGGGCATCCGGGCATGCCGTTAGGGATGGCCGAGATTGCCGTCGCGTTGTGGGACCGGCATCTGAAGCACAATCCGCGCAACCCGGCGTGGCCGGACCGCGACCGTTTCATCCTGTCCAACGGACACGGCTCGATGCTGCTGTATGGACTGCTGCATCTCACCGGCTACGATCTGCCGATCGACGAACTGAAGCGCTTTCGCCAGATGCATAGCAGAACGCCTGGGCATCCCGAAGTGGGCGTCACACCGGGCGTGGAGACGACCACCGGGCCGCTCGGCCAGGGTCTGGCGAACGGCGTCGGCATGGCGCTCGCCGAGGCGCTGCTCGCGCGTGAATTCAATCGGCCGGGGCATCGGATCGTCGATCATCGCACGTATGTGTTCGCTGGCGATGGCTGCCTGATGGAAGGGATCTCGCACGAGGCCGCTTCACTCGCGGGCACGCTCAAGCTCGACAAGCTGACCGTGCTCTACGACGACAACGGCATTTCGATCGACGGTCACGTCCAGCAGTGGTTCGCCGACGATACGCCGGCGCGCTTCGCGGCGTATGGCTGGCACGTGGTGCGCGAAGTGGACGGACACGACGTCGATGCGGTTGATCGCGCGTTGCAGGCCGCGCACACCGCGGGCCGGCCGACGCTGATCTGCTGCAAGACGGTGATCGGCCAGGGTTCGCCGTCGAAGGCCGGGACCCACGACGTGCACGGCGCGCCGCTCGGCGCCGACGAGATTGCACAGACGCGTCGCGCGCTCGGCTGGCCGCATCCGCCATTCGAGATTCCGGCCGAGATCCGCGGGCGATGGGACGCGAGCGCGCGTGGCCATGCCGCCGAAGCCGACTGGAGCGAGCGTTTCAACGCGTATCGCAAGCACTATCCGCTCGATGCCGCCGAGTTCGAACGAAGGATGCAGGGCAAGCTGCCCGCGCATTGGCACGATGCGGCACGCGCGATGGTGCGAGATACCGACTGCGCGGGCGAATCGATTGCAACGCGCAAGGCATCGCAGCAGGCAATCGCCGCGCTCGCGCGCAACTTGCCGGAGCTGCTCGGCGGCTCGGCCGATCTGACCGGCTCGAACCTGACGGACTGGAAGGGCGCGGTCGATGTCCGCACCGACCACAGCGGCCTGCAAGGCGGCAACTATGTGCACTACGGCGTGCGCGAGTTCGGCATGAGCGCGGTGATGAACGGCATCGCGCTGCATCGCGGCTACCTGCCGTTCGGCGGCACGTTCCTGACCTTCTCCGACTATTCGCGCAACGCGCTGCGCATGGCCGCGCTGATGAAGACACGCGCGATCTTCGTCTTCACGCACGATTCGATCGGGCTCGGCGAAGACGGCCCGACCCATCAGGCGGTGGAACATGCGGCGAGCCTCAGGCTGATTCCGGGGCTGGACGTCTGGCGTCCGTGCGACACGGTCGAGACCGCGCAGGCGTGGGCCTGCGCCGTCGAACGGGACGGGCCGACATGCCTGTTGCTGAGCCGGCAGAACCTGCCGTTCGCCACGCGCACCGCCGAGCAGATCGCCGCAATCCGCAGCGGTGGCTATGTGTTGCGCGACTGGCCGGCCGAATCGGCGCAGGTGCCGGGTGCGCGCGTCGTGCGCGTCGTGCTTATCGCAACCGGCTCCGAGGTCGCGCTCGCACTCGCCGCTATCGCGCCGCTCGCGGCGGCCGGCATCGCGGCGCGCGTCGTGTCGATGCCGTCCACGACGGCGTTCGACCGGCAAGCGCCAGCGTGGCGCGATGCGGTGCTGCCACCGGGCGTGCCGCGCGTCGCGATCGAGGCCGGCGTGAGCGCATTCTGGCGGCAATACGTCGGGCTGGACGGTGGCGTGGTGGGCATCGATTCGTTCGGTGAATCAGCGCCGGCCGCGGCGTTGTTCGAGCACTTCAAGCTGACCACGCAGGCGCTGGTGGATGAGGCACGCCGCGTCACGCACGTCGCGCACGTCGTGCGCTGAGCCGGTTCGATCCGTTTCAAACGTTTTCCCATCTCGAGGAGTGTGCAATGGCCTTCATAACACTGCGGCAATTGCTGGATCACGCGGCCGAACACGGCTACGGCGTGCCCGCGTTCAACGTCAACAACATGGAGCAGATCCACGCGATCATGCGCGCCGCCGAGGCCACCGACAGCCCGGTGATCCTGCAGGCGTCGGCCGGTGCGCGCAAGTACGCCGGCGAGCCCTACCTGCGCCATCTCGTGCTCGCCGCAGTCGAGGCACACCCCGATATTCCGCTGGTGCTGCATCAGGATCACGGCGCGAGCCCCGCGGTTTGCCAGCAGGCGATCCGCTCGGGCTTCACGTCGGTGATGATGGATGGCTCGCTGCTGCCGGACCAGAAGACGCCCGCGGCCTATGACTACAACGTCGACGTGAGCCGCCGCGTGGTGGAGGCCGCGCATGCGGTCGGCGTGTCGGTCGAGGGCGAACTGGGCTGCCTCGGGTCGCTCGAAACCGGCACGGCGGGCGAGGAGGATGGCGTCGGCGCGCAAGGCAAGCTCGCGCACGAGGACTTGCTCACCGACCCGGATGAAGCGCAGCGTTTCGTCGAAGCGACGGGCGTCGACGCGCTCGCGATCGCGATCGGCACCTCGCACGGCGCGTACAAGTTCAGCCGCGAGCCGACCGGTGACATTCTCGCGATCGACCGCATCATCGACATCCACAAACGGATTCCGAACGCGCATCTGGTGATGCATGGCTCGTCGTCGGTGCCGCAGGAATGGCTCGCGGTGATCCGCGAATATGGCGGCGAGATTCCGACGACGTTCGGCGTACCGGTCGAAGAGATCCGGCGCGGCATCGCGCATGGCGTGCGCAAGGTCAACATCGACACCGACATCCGGCTCGCGATGAGCGGTGCGATCCGCAAGTCGCTCGCGAACGAGCGCTCCGAGTTCGATCCACGCGCGGCACTCAAGGCTGCCACGGCGGCCGCCAGCGCGATCTGCGTCGAGCGCTTCGAGGCGTTCGGTTGCGCGGGCCAGGCGGCGCGTATCAAGCCGCTGCCGCTCGACGCGATGGCGCGCCGTTACCACTAGGTCAAAGGCAGGGAGAAGACGATGCGCGAATTTCTGCTTGCCCCGTCGTTGTTGTCGGCGGACTTTGCCCGTCTCGCCGACGAGATTCGCGATGTGACGGCGGCCGGCGCGGACTGGATCCATCTGGATGTGATGGACAACCACTACGTGCCGAATCTCACGGTCGGACCGCTGGTGTGCGCGGCGATCCGGCCGCATACATCGGTGCCGATCGATGTGCATCTGATGACCATGCCGGTCGATCCGCTCGTTGCCACCTTTGCCGAGGCGGGCGCGAACTCGATCAGCTTTCATCCGGAGGCGTCGCTGCATGTGCACCGGACCATCGAACTGATCAAGTCCCATGGAGCGCAAGCGGGCCTGGCGCTCAACCCGGCCACGCCGCTCGCAGTGCTCGATCATGTGATGGACATGCTCGACTTCGTGCTGCTGATGTCGGTCAATCCTGGGTTCGGCGGGCAGGCGTTCATTCCGGAAACGCTCGACAAGCTGCGGCTGTTGCGCGAACGGGTCGATGCGACGATGCAGCGTACCGGTCGGCCGCTACTGATCGAAGTGGACGGCGGTGTGAAGGCATCGAACATCGCGCAGATCGCCGCGGCGGGCGCTGATGTGCTGGTGGCCGGTTCGGCCGTGTTCGGTGCCGCCGATCGCGCGCAGGCGATCGGGCGGATGCGCGACGAACTGGATACGGTGAAGGTGAAGGAAAGCGCCAGCACTGCAGCGATGAAATGATGGCCCGCCGGCCATTCAGTGTCCGTCAGCCTTTCTTCATCGTCTCACCGGGCGCCCGCCAGGCGAGCAGATCTTGTTCGGGCCGGTCGACCGCGCAGCCCCAGTCGAGTGGCTGGTCCTGATCGAAACGCTTGCCGAGCCGCCACGCGATCTCCGCGCGAGCAAGTTGCACGCCCATATAGAACGCGTGGCCGCCGTCGCTCGCGAGGTTCAATTGCGGATAGAGCGCGAACGGATCGTCGGCGCGCCGGTGTCCGTCGCGGTTATAGACATGAATGCCGTCGGCGCTGACCTGCACGCGAAAATTCGGATCGCGCACGCCGCGGGCCAACTCGTCGATCTCGTCGGCGCTATACGGAAACGGGCGTTTCGCGTGGACGGTCGCGAGATCGCTGCTGATTCCTTTCGGCAGCACCTGGGCGTTACGCGCGGCATGCATGACGCGGCGCGCGACGTCGGCTTCGCGCAGCGCGCGGCGCGCATGCAGGCTTACCGACGTCGTGAGCACCGCGCCGATCCGCAGCTCGGCGGCCATCCCAAGCAGCACCGCGTTGATTCCGCTCGTATCGGCTTCGGTCAACTCGGTCACGTTGCCGATGCCCATCATGATGGCGACGTCGGGATAACGCTCGCGTAACCGGACATAGCGCGCAATCGACGCGGCGAGCCCGAACGGAATCGGATCGAGAATCGGGTCGGCGAGGAACGCACGGCCGCGCGCCGATAGCAGGTCGATCGCGGCGTCGAGCGAGGCAGGGTCGCCTGGTTCGCGGGCGACGAGGATCGGCGTCGCTGGCACCTCGTCGGCGATCCACAGCGTATCGAGGTTCAGGCTCATCAGGTAGTCGGCGCCCGCGCGGCCGCCGCGCAACAGTTCGTCGGTGCGCATCGAATCGACGCTCACACGGTAGCCTTCGGCCTTCAGCCGCCGGACCGCGTCTTCGAGATGGGGGAACGGTGTTTCAGGCAGGCAGCCGATATCGATGACGTCGGCGCCCTGGGCAACATACTCGCGCGCCCGCGCGGCAATGGCGTCCAGCTCGAGCCGCGGTGCGTCGACGATTTCCGCGAAGATCTCCGTCTCGTAGCGGCTCAGGTCGAACGGCTGCGCCTTGCGGCCGAAAAATTGCGGCAGGTCCTTGACCTCTTCGGGACCGCGCTCGAACGGCACGCCATAGTGATCGGAGAGCGCGTCGAGATCGCCGCGGCAGCGCCCGGGCACGATTACCCGCTGCGCGTTCAGCGGGGCGGGCACTCTGCGCACAATCAGATCGGCCGTCATCAATGCGGCGACCTGCAGGCCGATTTCGCGGACCTCCCAGCTGAACGGTGTCGGCGCCATGCCGTCGAGCACGCGCAGCAGGCTCGGTTCGGCAAGCCGGCCGGTCAGGAAGAGGATGTGGTCCATGCGAGATCGAGGGTCGACAGGCGTTGATCGAGCGCCGCTTTGAGTTCGTCGAGCGAGCGGACGAGCGTCGTATATTCGAAGCGCGACAGGCGCTCAACGTTGTCGAGTTCGATCGTCCGCGGCCGCAGTTCGACCCATTGGTCCGGGCTGTGCGTGATCACGGTCGGTTCGGTGTCGCACGCAAAGACGATGCCTGGGATGCATTGCTTGCCGGCCTGCGCGTACATGTTGGTCGGCAGCGTATCCGAGATGCCGTACGCGCATTTGGCAACGGTGTTGCTGGTGGCGGGCGCGATCACGACGGTGTGATAGACGCCGTGATAGAGCATCCCGACCGGCACGCCGCTCGCGCTGTTGTCGCGCCGCACGCGAAAGTGTGCGCGCAGCTTCTCGAGCGGCCAGCCATACAGCGGCAGCACTTCCTCCGCGGCGGCGGACAGGAACAGGTCCACGCGCGGCAATTGCAGCGCCAGCGCGATGCTCTCTTCAAGCAGATGGCCGGAGCCGGTCACGCACCACGCGAAGCGCGCGTCCGGCTTGAAGTCGGCGAGGTCGCGTGCGGGCACCGGGGTCATGCGTCGAGGTCGAGCGGCATGCCGTCGGACGAGGCCTCATGCGATAGCCGGATATGCAGCCGGCGCATCTTCCGGTACAGCGTGTTGCGGCTGATGCCGAGCGCCTTGGCGACGTTGCTGACGTTCCAGCGGTGCTCGTCGAGCAGCGACAGCACGGTTTCACGCTCGTTCAACTGGATCGCGTTGAGCGCGGAGATGTCGGCGTCGTCGGTCAGATGCGCGTCCACGTCCGCGCTGGCGAGGCGCAGCGCGGTCGGCATGTCGACCGCCGGTGCGCGTTGCGTGATCTCGGGTGGCAAGTCCTCGCAACGGATCGGTTCGCCGTCGGACAGCGCGAGCGCCATTTGCAGCACGTGGCGCAGTTGACGGATATTGCCCGGCCACTCGTAAGTCAGCAATGCATGTTCGGCTTCCGGGCTCAGTTCGGGCGGATCGTCGGTCTCGTTCGCGAGCAGGTGGTGAATCAGCGGGAGCTTGTCGAGCCGCTCGCGAAGTGCCGGCAGATTCAGTTCGACACCCTTGAGCCGGTAATACAGGTCTTCGCGGAATTCCCCGCTATGCACGAGTTCGAGCAGGTTGCGATGGCTCGCGCTGATCAGCTGGAAATCGACCTTGACGGTGGTTTCAGCGCCGAGCGGCGTGACCTCGTGTTCTTCGATGACCCGCAGCAAGCGCGCCTGCAGTGCGAGAGGCATGTCGCCGATTTCGTCGAGAAAGAGTGTTCCGCCATTCGCCTGCACGATCTTGCCGCGCCGTCCTTCGCGTTGCGCGCCGGTGAACGCGCCAGCGCGATAGCCGAACAGTTCGCTTTCGATCAGGTTCTCGGGCAGCGACGCACAGTTGACGGGGACGAACGGACCGTCAGAGTGCGGGCTGATGCTATGCAGCGCCTGTGCGAAGACTTCCTTGCCCGTGCCGGTTTGCCCCCTCAGCACGATCGGAATCTTGCGTTGGATCACACGCGCGGCCAACTGGATTTGCGAAGCCATGCGCGGGTCGCCGAACTCCAGGTGCGCGATTTCGTCGAGCTTCGGCGGCGGCGGGCGTTTGTCGGGCACGCTGCTGCGTGCGGGCTGATCGGTCACGAGCACCCGCGTGGCGCGCTCGGCGCTGTTCTGCGGGGTCTGCGCGACGAGGAAGAAGCGGTTCGTCGCGTTCGCACTGTAGACGGTGATTGGATGGAACGATCCGCGAATGCTGCGCGCGATCATGTCTTCGAGCGAAGCGTTGAAGGCTTCGTCGATGCGCCGGCCTCGCAGTTCGCTGAGCGAGCGAAAGCCGAGCTGGAACAGCGCGCTGCGATTCGCCGCGAGCACGGTGCTGTCGTCCGCGACCGCGAGCTTGCCGCCATGGAGCGTACCGACGAATTCCGGGCGGCTGTGGAAGTGAATCATGTTCGCATGGCGGTAACGCGCATCCAGCAAACGGTTTTCGATCATCTGCCGCGACATGCCGACGAGTACCAGCGAGTGCTGCTGCAGCAGCTTCGAGCGGCTCGTGACGTCGAGCACGCCGGCGATCTCGCCGCTATCGTCGAAGATCGGCGCGGCCGAACAGGTGAGCGACGTATAGCGCGGATAAAAATGCTCGTGCTGACAGACGGCGATGCAGTCGCGCTCGGCAAGACAGGTGCCCATGCCGTTGGTGCCGGCCTCGCGCTCGCTCCACAGCGCGCCGACCCGGAAGCCGTCGTTGGCGACCGCCTCGGCAAACGGTACGGAGGACACCTGATGAACGATCACGCCGCCCGAATCGACGAGCACGACCGCGAGTTCGGGGTCGGCCAGTTGCTGATAGAGCGTCGTCATCTCGAGCTTCGAACAGGCGATCAGATCGCCGACCGCTTCGCGGCGTGCGCTTAGTTCGTACTGCGTGAGGACTGGTGGAGTGACGAAACGGGAGGGGTCAAGCTTGAATTCGTTGATGCAGCGCGCCCATGATTGGGCGACGGATTCGCTCGTTGGTCGCGTTGTCAATTGATGATTGACGACGTTCAATACTTCTCGGACGTGCGTACTGCTGTCAGCGAGCAACGACATGGGTTTTGTCTCCGTTGCGTCCATTTCAGACATGCCATCAGGCATGCCACGAATGCCGCTTTTCAATTCTGTGTTGCCCTGGCGCTGCGGATTCGTGCGCTCGCATGCCCCGCGCGACCACCCTTGTGATCCGGCGGCCAGTCAAAACTCTACGCCCGATGTCGTTTTGGTTCAATAAGAAGTCGCGTTATCCCTACGTGCCGTGCCCGATATTTGCTTTGGTCCGTTCGTTGCATCGTTGACTGACCTCATGCGATGCGGGTGTTGCAGGTTCGGCACAGAGTGTGCAGTTCGCCGCTTCAGCTGTTCCGGATTTGTTGTTGTTTTAACATTTGGCCGCGTCGCGGCGGAGTACACCATGGATCGTATCGATACCGTTCGCCTTGCCGCTTTTCCCAGCATCAACTCCGACAACAGCGCCGACAACAGCGCCGACAACAGCGCCGATACCAGCGCGTTGCCTGAGCGCATGGACATCGTGTTCATCGAAAACTTCACAGGTCAGACGGTCATCGGTATCGACTCCAGTGAGCTGCATGTTCCGCAACCCGTGCGCATGAACCTCGCGATCGGCGTACCTGCGATCCGCGCGTGCACGACGGATCGGATCGAAGACACGGTCAACTATGCCGCGGTTCGCAATGCGCTGCTTGCCCTGTTCGCGTCGCATCGCGTCCGCCTGCTCGAGGCGCTTGCCGAGACCGTCGCGCAACTGCTGATTGCCGACTTCGGCGCTCACTGGGTGCGCGTATCGCTCGCGAAGCCGGCCAAATTCGACGACGTGGCAGCCGTCGGCGTGCAGATCGAACGGCGGCGCGGCGACCTGCCGGCAAACGGCGCCGGCCTGGTCAGCTATGCGTCGCTCGGAGAAGGGCTGGTGCCGAACTGAGCAGCACGCACGGCAGCACGGCAGCACGACAACGGGGCGCCGCATGGCACGCGGCGTCACCGTCACGTGCGCCGCATCATTTCGCGGCAGTGGGCGTTTTCCGTGGCCCCAGTCCGCACGCCTGATATGCAGTGCTCTGCAGCGCGCGGAATTTCTTCGTTTGCGATTTCGCCTGATCGACGCGGAACTCGGAGCCGCCTTCGCCGCCGAGCGTCGCGTACTTCGAGGAGGTCGACTGGTCGACGAACTCGTCGTACGGCAGTGCTGCGGCCATCTTGTCTATCACGCACGAGCACTTATAGACGTTGGCGAAATCGTGACCGTTGTCATCCATGCAGGTCAGCACGTATTCGACACGGCCTTGGGTCGGATAGTCGTAGCCTCCCGCCTGGGCGGACGACCTGGGCGCAGCGCCGTCCGCCCAGGCGAGCGGTCCTGCCAGCGCCATGCCGGTGAAGGCGAGAAAGCATGTGAGAAAGAATGCGAGAAGCGCGCGACATCTGATGATCATTTGATGCCTCTGTGAGAGCAATGAACCTGCTTCACGAACCGGTGTGCTGTCAACGACTGAACTGGATGCGCGAAGACGCGGGCCCGTGCGAAGGCGCCGCGTCTTCTTGCGTCCCGTGTGTTGTCAGTTAGGCGCGAACGGGTGGGCGACACTGCTCTTCTTCGCCACCACTTCCGCCGCAGTCGGTTCGCCATTGACGGCGCGTTTGATTGCCTCGCGCGTCGCCTGGTAGTTGAAACTCTGGATCTTCTTGTCGTCCTCCGCTTGCCAGTGAATGAAGACGCCGACGCACAGGAACAGATCGTCAGCCTCCTCCTTGGGGATGGTGCCGTCTTCAACGCTGTCGGCGACCGCGAGAGCAACCGCGTGCTGGGCAGGTCCGAACATCTGGACGGCCTGCTTTGCGCCTTTGATCGTTACCTTGTTGAACAGGATTGTGTTCGGCTTGGCGAGTAGATTGGGCGCGACGACGGCCAGCAAAGATGTGAAGCCATCCTTATTGTTCGTGAGCGCATTGCAGAACGCGGTTTCCGCGGCCGAACCTCGCGGTCCGATCAGCAAGTCGATGTGCGCGACCTCGTTGCCGTCGCCGACGAGCGACTCTCCGATCATGACGCGGTTGATCTTGGCCATTCTGTTCCTCCGATGAGTGGGTACGGTCTGCTGACGAGCCGCCTGCGGTCGTCCTGAACCTGCATTGCGTAGCGGCGTTTTGATGTACGGCGGTACTAACTAACATGTTCCGTGCCAGTGCTCACTGCGGGTAGTAAAGCGCGAGCTCAGCGGCCGGTTTCGAGACAGCCGGCGACGAACAGCGTGGCCACCGCCAGATCCGCACTGGTGCCGGGATTGATTCCGCGCGCCTTCAGTTCGGCGTCCCATGCATCGAGCCGGGGAGTCGCCAGCGCGCGTCGCAACTGGAGCGGCATGTGCTGCCATCGCAGGTGCTGTTCGCGTGCCGCAAGCGTGACACTCTGCGCCAGCGTCATGCCGTGCTTGCGCACAATGTGAGAGTCGGGCCAGCCGCCGAGAAAGGCGAGAAACACGTTGAGCATCGCCATTTCGGGTGCATCGGCCGGCGCTTCGCGACACGCCGCGAGACCGGTGTCGAAGATGTCCTGGAAGCCGTTCGCGTATTGGCGGGCGATGCTGTCGCGCTCGCTCGCGAGCTGCATCGCGTCGCGCAAGCCGACCGTCGGCGGCGCGTGGACCGATTGCTCGGGAGCGTCGCCGAGACCGCCTGGGCTGGCGAGTGCGATGGCGCGGTAGGCAAGGCACGCGTCCTCGACATCGAGACCCGCCAGCACGCGTGAGGCAGCGTCGCGCCAGGCTTGCGCCGAGGGCGCTGGCCCGGTTTCCTCCAGGGCCGCGGCGAGCGGTGCGACGAGCAGCACGATGCCGAGATTCGTGTTGCAGCCGACCGCCTCGTGCGTGCGGGTGACGGCATCGAGAATGCGCTGGCCGACCGACGCGCCGCTCGCGAACAGTGCGTCGATGGCGGCGTTCGCGCTGACGAGGAACTGCGCCGCGCTCATTCCGTGCCCGGGGCTTTGCGCGCTGACGTTGCCGGGTTTGGGGGTGACGACGTCGAGTGCACAGGCTTTGAGGAACGCCGCGCGAACCTGTTCGAGCGGGATTACGGCGGTCTCACGCATGACGTCCGGGCAGCGCGACGACTGCAGGTTCGCCAGTCTGCTCGCGGCTGCGCCGCTGCGCCGCGAGCCTGCGTTCGAGCAGGTCGTCGGCGAGCGCTGCCGCGAGGTCGACCGGCGTGACCGATTGCAAGCCGCGCCATGCGGCCACGCCGTTGACTTCGAGCACGAGCGGACGCGCGGCATCGTCCGGATTGGGGATCAGGTCCACGCCGGCATAGTCGAGCCCGAGCGCGGCGGCGGCCTGCACGGCGGTTTGCGCGAGCGGCAGATCGAGTTCGGCCGGCTCGCAGACGGCGCCTTGCGCGAAGTTGTGAATCCAGCCCTTGCCGCCGACGCGCCGCATCGCGGCAACCGCACGGCCGCCGATCACCAGCACGCGCCAGTCGAAGCCGGGCCGCCCGCCGGCGACATAGCGCTGCAGATAAGCGACCTGCTGGTAACGTGCCAGCGACGGCAATGGCGCGAGCTCGCCGCGGCGTGCGCCGAGCCGTTTGAGTCCGTGGCCTTGCGAGCCAAATAGCGGCTTGAGCACGACCTGACGGCCGGCGGTCGCTTCGCGCATCAGTACGCGTTGGGCGAACGCCGCGGATTCGACGGCCCAGGTCGCCGGTGTCGGCACGCCGGCGCGGTGCAGCAGGAAGCTGGTCATCGATTTGTCGACGCTGCGCTCGATCGCGCGTGCATCGTTGTACACCGGCACGCCCGATTCGCGCAGCGCGTGCAGCACGCCCAGGCGCAACGTCACCTGCTCGAACGTGCCGCCGGCGATGCCGCGCACGAAGACCGCATCCGGCAGCGCGTGGCCGAAGCCCGGCACCACCAGCCCGTGGGGCTGCCACGTGGTGTCGATGCGGCAATCCGCGAGATCGACGCAGCGCGCTTCGGCGCCGCGAGCGCGAAACGCCTTCTTGAGACGTCCGGTGTGCCAGCCGGTTTCATCGGTCATGATCGCGATGCGCACACCCGCGTACGTCGCGCTGCGAAGTCCTTGCGGTTTCGTGTCTGGATTCATGTGCGAACTCATGTGCGAACTCATGTGCGGACTCAGGTGCGTTCGAGCGAGCGTCATGGCGCGACGGACTTGCCGCCCCACTGATCCTGAAGCAACGCGCCTTCGAGGCGGCCGCCATGATAGGTTGCGCCGCTTTCGAGGCTGCTCACCCACACCTCGGCAGGCGCGAACAGCGCCGGATCGATCTGGTAGAAGTCGAAGTTGAACGACGTGAAGATGTCCGCGAACGGCCGGCCGTAATCGCGCGAATTCGCGGCGGGCAAGGTGTCGGCGAGGCGCCTCGCGACCTCGTCGTGCTTCACGGTCAGATGGACGCGGCCGCCATAGAGGATCGCGTCGTTGGTGCGGCCCATTGCCTGAATGCCGTCTGGCGCGGGCGGCGGCAACGGCGCCGAGCCTGCGCCTTCTACGACCTCGTCCAACGGCACGCCGAGCACGTGCACTTTGTGCAATGCAACTTCGACCACGCGCGCCACGACCTGTACCGTTCCTGCGACAGAGTGTGTCGGCGTGACGATCAGCGTGAGCCGGTCGGGCGCGAGGCCGCAATCCTGCAACACCTTGTCGATGATGACCGGTGGCGGCAGACGGTCCACTTCGAGCACCAGCACCCCGCGATCGTGACGGTCGCGATAGCCGAGTTCGGCGAACAGCGGCTCCTTGACGGCCAGTGCGCGTGCGGGACCGGAGCCCAGCGAAAAGAACTTCTTGCCGCCGGTCTGCTCCTTGCTCGCCGCGAGGCTCCAGCCAGCGTACTGGCTGCCGAGACAGGCCAGCACGGGTGACGATGTGTGCACTTCGATCATGGTGGGCCAGAGCGGCGCGGCGTCGAAGTTGGCGCGCACCGCGACGCGGCCGAGTCCGCCCATGCAGATGCGCGCGATCAGCACGCCGGCGTCGACGCTGCCGGGTGCGTCGACGCCGGCGTCGGCGATGACCGTCCCGTTGGCCGTGCGGGTAAGTGCGACGCCGAGGCGCGCCGCCTCGTCGATCAGCCGCGCGACCGGGCGCTCGGCGAGCGCGTTGACGCTGGGTGCGGTGCGGTGTTGCGAAGCCTCAGGAGTGGCATTGGATGAAGGCATAGTCGGGTTCGTCACAGGTTTCGATTCGTTGCAGAACGAGCGCACGCTGCGCGTCGAGCGCGCGCCGCACCGCGTCCACCGACGCCGCGCGCACGAGCAGCGTGCAGACAGGCTGCCCCGGCTCGACGCGCGTACCGGGCATCGGCACATCGCAGCAGTGGGGATCGCGCAGGCAGGCATCGGAAAAGCCGGCTGACACGGTGAACGGCTTTGGTGCGAAGAGCACGCGCTGTCCGGCGCACCAGCGCGGCTGAACGGACGGGGCTGCGCTCGCGGTTGATGGCAGGCGGCCAAAACGGCACGCATCGAGGTGGCACGCGAGCAGTCCGTTCGGCCACGCATCGGGCGACGCGGTTTCGTAAAGCGCCATCGTGGACGACGGCCGCGCGTTGATTTCGAGCACTTCGAACGCATCGCCGTCGAGCAGGAAGTCACAACTGTTGATGCCGACCAGACCGGTTCGCGCGCACAGGGCATCGAGGGCTTCCTGCACGCGCGCCGCGACCGCTGGCGGCAGATCGATCGGACCGATCGAGCCGGCATGCACGAACGCCAGATTGCCCGCTGTGCAGGTGAGTTGCTCAGCGAAACCGATCAGGTGCGCGCGGCCTCGCGCGCCGATGAATAACGCCGAAAGCGAACGGCCGTTGCTGATGCGCTGGAAATAGCCCTGCGCGGACAATGGCTCTGTGCCGAGCGCCGATGCCGCTTTGATGTGCGTGCCGCCGCAACCGTCGGCGTGTTTGAACAGCCAGCCCTGGGGCGTCGCGGGCCGTGCGAACGACACCGCCGGATGCGCGATCTGCAGCGCGTCGAGCAGTGCGAAGAAACGCCGTGGCTCGCGTACCGCAGCGCTCGCTTGTGCATCGTTGCCGATCAATCTGGGCAAACCCGGCGCGCGGCATAGTTGCGCCATCAACGGCTCGAGCCCGCTGCCGCCGATCCAGCCAAGAAAATGCGGCAGGCGCGCGACGCGGGCGAGCGCGTGAGTGAGCCGTTCGCCGTCGATCGTCAGCCCGCCGCCGCCGCCGATATCGCACCACAGCTCGGCTGTCTCGCGCGTATCGCGGTCGCCAAAGATGTCGAGCGCCGCGACGCGCAGGCCCGCGTGCGCCGCGGACTGCGCGAGCAGGCGCGCGGACAGTCCGGCCACTGCCACGAACGGCGCGTGCGAGAGTGGCGGGCGCGACCTCATGACGGCTGGCTCAGCCAAGACCGGCGGCGACCGCGCGGGCTTCGTCGAACGCTTGCGGAAAGCCCAGGTAGACCGGTTTGCCACCCGTGCGCATCTGCATGAACAGCCGGTGTTCGACCTGATACTTGACGTTGCCGATCGCCAGCGCGCCGATGCCGATCGCGCCTGCATTCGGCACGCCGTCGATCGGTTTGCCGTCGTTCATCACGTTGACGCCGGCAATGCCTTCCGGCGGCACGGCGTTGACGTCCGCGGCGATCAGCAGACGCCTGGCATACGCCAGATCTTCGCTGCTGATGACCTGAACGCCAGCCACGGCGGTGGCGAGCACGATCTCCGCATCGGCCAGCGCGCCACGCAGCTCGCCCGGTGTCGCCGTGCTGATGCCGTTGGTCACGATCCCGAAGCGCTGGTTGATTTCGGCCGCGACGGCAAGCGCGCGAGCGCGGTCGTGATGACTTGCAATGGTCACGTCGGCGCCGCACGAGGCGGCCATCGCGGCCGCGATGCGCCCGACCGCGCCAGTCCCGCCAAGAATCAGCACGCGCTTGCCGCCCAATTCCATGCCGTGCTGTTTGCCCAGATGCCGTTCGACCAGCGCGACGAGCGCGGCCGCCGTCGTATACGAGCCGCTCGGATCGGCGAACACCGAGACTTCGAATGGCGGGACCATCGCTTTGCGCGCGATGTCGAGCATGTCGGCGGCCTGCATCACGTCGCGTCCGCCGATGAAGATGCCGGTGCGCGACACGCCTTTGGGACCGCGGGAAAAAATCGCGTCCTGAGTCAGGTTCGCGACCATGCCGGCTTCGACGCCGCAATACGGCACGATCACCTGGTAGCCGGCGTCGGCCGCCATGTTGACGTCGAACGGACTCATCTGCGGCGTGGCCGTGAACATGTGCAGGATATAGGGCCTTTCAATGGGTTCGGACATGGCGGCAGGCTCGTTTCAGTGGCGCTCTCGTGGACAGCGCAAGGGAAGGGCAAGGGCGCATGGCAATGCGCCGGGATGGGTGACTGTGGGGGTGCCGGACGCGATGCCGGCAGCGGTTCGAACGGCGCTGCATCATGCGGCGTCGCTGCGCCGCGTGCGTGACTCGGCGCAGCGGATGGCCGCACCGTTATTTCGTCCCGCGACGATCGCGCATTCGATATGCGGCATCGCGCGTGCCGCTTCACGCGCCGTGGCGAGCGCGCGGTCGGCCTCGCGCGCACTCGCGACGATCGCAAAGCCCGTCGGGCCCCACGAGGTCTGACCGATGCCCGCGGTTCGTTCAGCCGCGACCGCGCGCAGCACGCGCTCGACGTCGGGGCTCGCGAATACGCCGCCTTGCGCGCTGGCGAAGTATTCGCCGATGATCTGCTGCATCTCGGTGAGGCCTTCTGCGAACGGCGCGAAGTCGTGCTCGGCGGCGCCCGGCAGGATCCGCATCAGCACCAGATGGCACAGGTGCGCGGCGAGTCGCTGCGGGAACGGCGCGAGCGAAGCGAGGGCGCGGCGTTCCTGTGCGCCGTGCAAACCCTCGCGGGCGTGGTCGCTCACGAGGAGCACTCGCCACTCATCCGGAAACGCCTGGCGCGCGAGCAGCGGCGGCACGCTCTGGCGCAGATCGCCGGCCGGTCCGCCGTCCAGCAGCAGTCCGCCGCAATCGAAACCGAGAATGCCGACGCCGGAGCGGGCACCGCGTCCGAGCAGGCTGGCGAGCTCGGCGCTGCTCGCCGTATGGCCGAGCAGCCGCACGAACGCCGTGCCGACGGCCAGCGCCAGTTGCGTGCCCGAGCCGAGGCCGGTGTGCGCACGCGGCGCATGGGCGACATGGATAGCAACCGTTACCGGTCCGTAAGCTGCCTGCAACTTTGCCAGACAAAGCGCAATGCGCTCGCGTTCCGTATCGGTCACTGCGCCGTCGATCTCTTCGCGCTGCGCGACACGCGCTTCGAGCCGTGTGCCGTGTGCGTCGATGACGAGTCCCAGGCTGCCGAACGCGCGTCCGAGCGATGCGTTCGGGTCGAGAAAACCCAGATGCAGGCGCGCGGGCGCATCGATCGTGACGGCCGTATGCGGCGGGAGGCGGCGAAACTGAAGCGGCATCGCAAGTGTCCTTGTGTGTGCGCTGGGCAGGGTTTGGCCGAAGGGCGCCCGTCAATGCATCGCGGGCCATAGCGGCAGTGCGCCGGGCGTCTTCAAGCAGAAGCCGTACCAGGCACGCCGATCACGCTTGCCGCCGCGGTATGAAGTGGCCGCGAGACGCGCCGGGTGCCTCGGTGTCCCGCATGCGCATGGACGCTGTGTGACGTCGAAGGCGCACTGTGTCACGCGCTGTTTCACTTGGCGTTTCACCTCGCCCGAGGCTTCGGGCAGCCTTAGCCGGTAGCCGCCAAAGCACCGCGGCGGCAGGGCGGCACGGGCCTCAGCTGCTCAGCTGCCTTGGGCGGTTTTCGGCGCGTCGTACTTGATGTAGCGAAAGCGCTGGTCGTCGGATGGTGTGCCTTCGAGCGGGCCGTCTTCGAGGCCGGGTTGCCACTGGATCACCGATTCCATTTTCGTCGCGAGCGCGAAGTCCTTGTCGGTGATGCCCTTTGCGCTATGCGTCTTGAGCTTCACGATCACGAATGCGTAGGACACCGTCAGATCAGGGTGATGCCAGGCGGCTTCCGCGAGATGTCCCACCGTGTTGACCACCATCAGCGTGCCCTTCCAGCCTTCTGTCCTGTACTTGCGCCGCAGCCAGCCATCTTCGAGATACCAGTGCTGCAGCGGACCGACGAGGCGTTGCTGGATCTCGTCGTCGGAATAGACCTGCTCTGCTTTTGCCATGACTGTTGCTCCTCGGATGCGGGAACCGCCCGCCGAACTAACAATTGCCGCAAGTGATGCGCCAGTTGATGCGCGAGACATGAATCGCAAAGTACACGGTTCGTATCACTCGGGTGACACAGTATGTGCCGCGTTGCCTCGCGCAGCGCTTCAAGGTTGCCACACCGTGACTTCGATTGTGAAGGGTCCACGGCCGCAGTACGGCGCGCGCAGCGAGCGGCGCAAGGGCGCGCGTGAGCGATGCCGACGCTCGCCGCTACGTCCCGGCATGGAATATGCGTTGGCCCTTCATGCGTCGCGAAGCCTGGCAACGATCGGGATAGGGCGTTGATCGTTACCTGCATTCGAGAAGGCGCGCACGATGCGACGAGGTAGCGTGGGTCATTCGTGAGTTGAACCGCAGGACAATTCTGGAGGAGACATGAACTTACGCACTATGGTTCTTGGGCTCGCGATCGTCGCATCGGCAGCCTTTAGCTCTATCGTGGCACAGGCCGATTCGCAGCTCGACGGCCTGATGAAAAATCCATCTAACTGGGCGGCCCAGGCGGGCGATTACGCGAATCACCGCTACAGCCCGCTCAAGCAGATTAACGAAAACAACGTTGGCAAGTTGCAGGTGGCATGGACCATGTCGACCGGCGTGCTGCGCGGCCATGAAGGCGCGCCGCTCGTGATCGGCGACACGATGTATATTCATTCGCCGTTTCCTAACAAGGTTATCGCGGTCAACCTGAAGGATCAGACGTTCCTCTGGCAGTATCAACCGAAACAGGACGACCAGGTCGTCTCCGTGATGTGTTGCGACACCGTCAACCGCGGTCTCGCTTACGGTGACGGCAAGATCTTCCTGCAACAGGCCGACACCAAGCTCGTGGCACTGAACGCGAAGACAGGCGATGTGGTCTGGACCGCGCAGAACGGCAATCCGAAAGCCGGTGAAACCAACACCAACGCGCCGCACGTATTCGGCGACAAGGTGCTGACCGGTATCTCGGGCGGTGAGTTCGGTGTGCGTGGGCGCGTCATTGCCTATGACATCAAGACCGGCAAGCCGGTCTGGACGGCCTACAGCACGGGGCCTGACAAAGAAATGCTGCTCGACCCCGAGAAGACGATGACGTATGCCGACGGCAAGATGGTGCCGGTGGGCGCGGATTCGTCGCTCAAGTCGTGGAAGGGCGATCAGTGGAAGCTGGGCGGCGGGACCACGTGGGGCTGGTATGCGTGGGATCCAAAACTCAACCTGGTCTATTACGGCACCGGCAATCCGGGTACATGGAACCCGACGCAACGTCCGGGCGACAACAAGTGGTCGCTGTCGATCTTCGCGCGTGACCTGAATACCGGCGTGGCGAAATGGGTCTACCAGATGACGCCGCACGACGAATGGGATTATGACGGCGTCAACGAAATGATCCTGTCCGACCTGAACATCGACGGCAAGAAGGTGCCCTCGATCGTTCACTTCGATCGTAACGGTTTCGGCTACACGCTCAATCGTGAGACCGGACAACTGCTCGTCGCGCAGAAGTTCGACCCGGCGGTGAACTGGGCTGATCGCGTCGACATGAAGAGCGGCCTGCCGATCCGCAACGCGGCGTACTCGACCCAGGCAGCAGGCTCCGATCACAACGTGAAGGGCATCTGCCCGGCGGCGCTCGGCTCGAAAGACCAGCAACCGGCGGCGTTCGATCCGAACTCGAACCTCTTCCTCGTGCCGACCAACCACGTCTGTATGGACTACGAACCGTTCGATGTCGACTATGTGTCGGGACAGCCTTATGTCGGCGCCACGCTGTCGATGTACCCGGGGCCGAACGACAACAACTCGATGGGTAACTTCATCGCGTGGGATGCGTCCAAGGGCAAGATCGTCTGGTCGAAGCCGGAGAAGTTCTCGGTCTGGTCGGGTGCGCTTGCTACCGCTGGCGGCGTCGCGTTCTACGGCACGCTCGAAGGCTACATCAAGGCAGTCCGGATCAAGGACGGCAAGGAACTGTGGCGCTTCAAGACGCCGTCGGGCATTATCGGCAACGTCTTCACGTACGAGCATGCCGGCAAGCAGTACATCGGCGTCTACTCGGGTATTGGCGGCTGGGCCGGCATCGGCATGGCGGCTGGGCTCGAAAAGTCGACCGAGGGTCTGGGCGCAGTTGGCGGCTATCGTGAACTGGCGAAGTACACCGCGCTCGGCGGCACGCTCTTCGTGTTCGCGATTCCCGGCGAGAAAAGCTGAATGACCGGGAAGGACTGAACCATACGGCCGGCGCGTCTGTTGCACGAGGGCGCGGCGGCCGTCTCAGTCTGACTGGATGAATTATCCGCAGGCGCCCGTTTTGCCGATGCGCTCGTGAAGCGTATCGGGGGTGCGGCTCACATCGAAATTGAAGGAGACACGTGCATGAAAGGCCGATCAATCTTGTTGCTCGCGGCGCTGCCCGCAGCGCTCGTCCTGGTCCCCGTCGGATACGCGCAGACCAATCCCGCGGTTGCGCAGGTCGCATACAAGGTGGTCGACGGTAACAAGGTCGACAGCAATACGCTGCAAGGGTGGAAAACATGGCGCGCGCTCGCTTGCGAGCGCTGCCACGGAGCGCAGCAGCAGGGCATGGTTGGACCGTCGCTGGTCGAGGCCTTCAAGACCCTGGACAAGACTGAGTTTCATCGAACCGTGTTCGGCGGAAGGGTGGAGAAGGGTATGCCCGACTTCAGCTCGAGCCAGATGATGCAGAAGAATTGGGAAAACCTCTATGCGTTTCTGAAGGGGCGCTCTGATGGACAGATCAAGCCAGGCGATCTGCAGGCCATCGACGCTAAATAAGGCCGGCGCGGCTATTGTTTCCAAGGAGTGACGATGCGTCATAAAAGAGGCATGTCCGCGCACGCCGCGCTCAGCGCGGCCGCGCTGTGCTGCGCGGCGCTCGCGAGCGCCGCGGTCAGGGCGGACGGCCCGGAGCTGCCCAATAACGACGGCGCGGACGGCATACTGAGAGTGTGTGCGGATCCGAACAACATGCCGTTGTCCAACAGCAAGGGCGAAGGGTTCGAGAACCAGATCGCCAGCCAGATGGCGAAAGATTTCGGCTACAAGCTCGAGTACACCTATTTCCCGCAACGCATGGGCTTCGTGCGCCACACGTTGCGTGAGAAAGAGGAAGGCACCGAGCGCTTCCGCTGCGACCTGATCATCGGGGTGCCGAAAGGTTATGACATGACCTCGACGACGCAGCCGTATCTGCGCTCGACCTACGCGATGGTGTTACCGAATCGTCCCGAGTTCGCCAGCATCAAAACGCCTGACGACCTGCTCAAGCTGCCGCCCGAACAGTTGCACAAACTGCGCTTCGGCATCTTTTCGCAGACCCCGGCGGTGGACTGGCTGCTCGGCCACGGCCTGATCGATCAGGCGGTCTCGTACAAGGTGCAAAGCGGCGATCCACAGGAATATCCAGGCCAGATGATCGAGCGGGACCTGCACGCGGGCAACGTCGACGTGGTGTTTCTGTGGGGGCCGATCGCGGGTTACTTCGCCAAACGCGCCGGCGATACGGTCAGGCTCGTGCCGTTTCCGGCAGGGCCCGGCATCCGCTTCGACTATACGATTTCGATGGGCGTCCGTTATGGCGAGAAGGCGTGGAAAGACAAGGTGGATCAATGGATCGGCGCGAACCACGACAAGATCGACAGTATCCTGACCACCTACCAGGTGCCGATGCTCAAACCGGTCGACCTGCCGGCGCCCAAGCCCGGCGATACATCGCCATGAGAGGTGCACGAAGCGCCTGGCTTCGCGCGGCTTGCGCATGGATGATGTGGACGATGTGCGTGGTGCCGCTCGCCACGCATTCGGCGCAAACGTCGGCGAGCGATGAGATCACACCGGCTGAACAGCTCATCTTCACGACGGACCATTTGCACGGCGTTGAGGCGCAAACCGAGCTCGACTACGCGATGCTCAACTCCGAACAGCCGTCGCACAGCGCCGACCTCGTCAAGGTGCTGGTGGTCAGTGCGGACAACGCGAAAGGCGACGCCCAGGTGTCGGACCATAGCGGCAATGTGCCGTTGCCGAATGGCGGGCTGCAGTGCAATCCGGTGATCATCTATTTTCTGGAGCACGACATCACGCAGATGCAGGGTCTGACGGGCGGGCAGCGCCGCTATTTTCAGCAGCGCCTGCGCCTCGCGCTCGCGGCCGGGCCGCGCATCGAGACCGTGGCGAGCGAGGTCGGCGGCAAGTCAGTCAGCGCCCGGCGTATCGTCGTGCAGCCTTACCTGAACGATCCGAATGCGGCGCGCTTCGCGCAATACACGGCCAAGCGTTACACCTTTGTGCTGGCCGATGACGTACCGGGCCAGGTCGTGCTGATTCGCACCGACGTGCCCGGCGCGAACAACGACTTCGCGCATCCGGCGCACTCGGAGACGCTGAGCTTCCAGGCCGCCGTGCGCAAACTGTCGCCACCGGCCAAAGCGCCCCTGAAGCCGTCCAACGCGCCGAGGGCCAGCCGTTAGCGCACGCTGCTGGACGGGCGCAGCCCGCCCGCGCGCATCCAGATCGTTCGTTCTGCCATCATTTAACTTCCGTATGGGGTTCATGCATGTTGATCGACACACAAGACTACGCGCCGAAACTGCTGGAGGCCATCGGCAAACTGGGCGCCGTCGCACCGGCCACGCTGGCGGGTTTCCAGGCGCTAGACGGCGCCGCTGCCCGCACTGGCAAGCTGGACGCGCGCACGCGTGAGCTGATCGCACTCGCGGTCGCCGTCACCACCCGTTGCGACGGTTGCATTGCGCTGCATAGCGCTGCCGCCGCAAAAGCTGGGGCGAGCCAGGAAGAGGTGGCGGAGGCGTTGTCGGTGGCGATTGCGTTGAACGCTGGCGCGGCGCTGGTCTATTCGGCACGCGCGCTCGATGCATTCGGTCAGCAAAGCGGTTAGTTCACATGCAGACTGGGCGCTTCGCGACGAATCGGGTCAACCTGAATTTCATCCGCTCATTGACCCTGCGGCAGTTGCAGATCTTCGTCGTGGCGAGCCGCTATACGAGTTTCGCACGCGCGGCGGAGGAACTGCATCTGACCCAGCCGGCGGTTTCGATGCAGATCCATCAGCTGGAAGATGCGGTCGGCCTGCGTCTGTTCGAGCGCGTCGCGCGCAGGCTCACGCTGACCGAAGCGGGCGAGATGCTGACGCATCACGCGAGCCGCATTCTCGGTGAGATCAAGGATGCCGAAGATGCGATGATGTCGCTCAAGCAGGCCGACAGCGGCTCGATCGACGTGGGCATCGTCAGTTCCGCGACCTACTTCGCGCCCAAACTGCTGGCGCTCTACTCGCATCTGTACCCTAAGGTGGATGTGCACTTTTCGGTCGGCAATCGCGATGCGCTGCTGCGGCTCCTGCAGGACAACGCGATCGATCTTGCGATCATGGGACGCCCGCCGCCCGAACTCGACACATTGGCCGAGCCGTTGGCGCGCCATCCTCAAGTGCTGATCGCACCGTTGAATCATCCGCTGCGCGGCGCGCGCCGCTTCGATCTGCAGGAGCTGCGCGGCGATACGTTCCTGTTGCGCGAACCCGGCTCGGGCACGCGCATGGCTGCCGAGACGATGTTCCGCCAGCATCTGTTCACGCCCGCCAAGACCATTACGCTCGGCAGCAACGAAACCATCAAGCAGGCGGTGATGGCAGGCATGGGAGTGAGCCTGATCTCGCTGCATACGCTGCTGCTGGAACTGCGCACTGGAGAGATCGCGTTGCTCGACGTGAACGGCACGCCGATCGAGCGCACATGGCAGATCGTGCATCTGCGCTCGAAGCAGCTATCGCCGACCAGCGTCATATTTCGCCAGTTTCTGCTCGAACATGCAGCGGCTCATCTGGAGCGCGAGTACGCGGCATTTACGAGCTTTCCGGCCGACGCCGGGACGTGAGATGAAGCAGACGTCCTCGCGCGGCATTCGTGCGTTGTACGTCGCGACCGATGACACAGTGTGTACCCCGATGTCGTGACAGGCTGACAACGGATGACAAGGGATGACAACGCGCCCGATGCGATGTGGGCCGATACGCTCGTTCGGCGTGACCGGCACAGACCGTGCTTGAACAGATGCTGGCGGGTGCAGAAGCGCTCACGCCGAAGATCATGCCGGTACAAGCAAAAAAGCACGCGCGTGGCGCCGCTTCGGAATGAAGCTTTGACGGCACCGCTTCAGGCCGGCTACAGGAAGGGGATCGCATCGATGAGTTCTGGCGAACAGCTTCAGGACTGGCGTTTTCGCGCACTGGAAATCGAAAAGGAAGTCGCCAAGGCCGTCATAGGCCAGCAGCAGACTCTAAGGCTCATCAACGTCGCACTGTTCGCCCGGGGTCACGTGTTGCTCGAAGGCGGGGTCGGCGTTGGCAAGACGACTGTTTTGCGCGCGTTTGCGCGCGTGGTCGGGGGAGAGTTCGAGCGTGTCGAGGGCACCATCGACCTGATGCCCGGCGACCTCGTCTATCACACGTATGTCGATGCCGACGGCAAGCCGCGTATCGATCCCGGCCCGCTGCTGCGCCACGGCGAGCAGTTGACCACTTTCTTCTTCAACGAAATCAATCGCGCCCGGCCACAGGTCCAGTCGTTGCTGCTGCGCGCGATGGCCGAGCGCTCGGTGTGGGGTTTCGACCGCGAATACCGGTTCCCGCATATGACCGTGTTCGCCGATCGCAACAAGGTCGAGAAAGAAGAAACCTTCGAGCTGGCATCGGCGGCGCGCGACCGCTTCCTGTTCGAGCTGAACATGCCCACGCCCACCGAGGCGGAGATACGGCGCACGCTGGTATTCGATACGACGTTCCATGACGTCGACAGACTGCTCGCCCAACTGACGCCGGCCATGGTGCCGTGGGAGCAATTGAACCGGGTCGGTGCGGCGATTCAGCAGGGCGTGCAAGCGAGCGAAACGATCCAGCGCTATGCGCTGGATATCTGGCAGGCAACGGAAACGCCGCAGCGTTTTGGAATTGCGCTCGACGGCGTCGATATGCAGCAACTGATACTCGCGGGCGCGAGCCCCCGCGGCATGAGTGCGCTGTTGCGGGCCGCCCGCGTGGTCGCCTGGCTCGCGGGCCGCTCGCATCTGATTCCAGAGGACATCCATGCCGTGCTGATGCCCGCGCTCGGTCATCGCGTGTTCTTCACGCCGATCTATGAACTGCGCCGCCAGGAGCTGTCCGAGGCGCTGATCGCGCAGATCATGGTGAGGGTTGCCGTGCCATGAGGCGCGCTGAATCATGAACGGCACAGCGGAATTTCACTACCGTTTGTCGATGCGCGCGGGCGGGGCTCGACCGGGTTCGCATCCTGGCTCCAGTTTCGGCTCCGGCCAGCAGTTTGCGATGCACGGCCGCCTGTTCGACTACCCGGACCCGCGTCGTCTGGATCTGCGGGCGAGTGTGCGCGCGGCGCGCTCGGAATGGCTCGTGCGGGTTCACCTGCAGCGCGTGGCGGTGCCGGTGGTGGCGATCGTCGACGTCTCGGCGTCCATGCACTTCGGCACGCGTCAAACGAAGCTGCAGGTCGCCGCCGACTTTGTCGAGGCGCTAGGCTACAGTGCGTTTCGCGTCGGCGATCGGCTGGGCATGCTGGCATTCGATGCGGACCAACGCGACGATCTCTTCATGCCGGTGCGAAATGGCCGAGGCACCGGCAATCTGCTGGCGACCATGCTGCGCGAGTGCGTCAGCAGCTCGGGCGGAAGCGGCGGCATCGAAGGGCTGCGGCGCTGCGCGACGCGCCTCGCCGGGCGGCAGGCGCTCGTCTTCGTCGTCTCCGACTTTCACTGGCCGCTCGCGCAACTGCCGGCCGTGCTCGACATGCTGGTCCACGCGTGCGTGGTGCCGATAGTCGTTTGGGATGAGGCTGAAATTTCGCCGCCTCGCAACGGTCCGCTGCTGGCCGTCAACGACGCCGAGTCGGGTGAAGAACGCATGGTGTGGCTGCGCGGCGGCATCCGGCGGAGCTGGCGCGAGGGCGTCGCACACCGTCGCGCGGAGCTCGCCAGCGTCTTCGGCGCGCGTGGCATCCGGCCGTTCCATGTCGAAAGCGCCTTTGATCCGGAAGCCATGTCGCGCTACTTTCTGGAGACGACGGTATGAGACTGCCGGCGCTCCGGGTTGGCTTCACGCGCGATGGTTTGCGCAGACATGCGCTGATCGCGTCGCTGCTGGTCGCTGCGGCACACGCGGCTGGCAGCGACGCTGCCACGGTCGTGCCCGCGGTCGTTCAACAGCCGCGCGCATTCGGCTACGTGCTCGGCGATGTCCTCACGCAACGCGTGCTTCTGCAGGCCGGCGACAACGACGTGAGCGGCATCACGCCACCTTCAGTCGGCCGCACCGGCGTCTGGCTCGAACGCCGGCCCGCGTCGTTCGAAACCGATGCGCGAGGTCGTCGGTGGATGGTGATCGGCTACCAGGTCGTCAACGCGCCGCAGACGCTCACGAAAATCGCGTTGCCTGCGCTGACCTTGACGTCGGCCGCAGGTGTGCAATTGCAGGTGCCCGAATGGCCGGCGAGCGTCGGGCCGCTGACCCCGCCGAATGCCTTTGCTGCGGGCGACCTGCAGCCGTTGCGGCCGGATCGCGAGGCTGCGGCGCTGGCCACCGCCGGGCTGCGCCGCCAGATCGCGTGGGCGCTCGGTCTGTTGATCGCTACGTTGCTGGTGTGGGCGGCCTGGTGGCGGTGGCGCAACTGGCGCGAGTCGGTCCGGTTGCCGTTTGCGCGCGCATGGCGGCAGATGCAGCGGCTACAAGGTGAGCAAGCCGCTGCGTCCACCGACGCCTGGTTCTGGATGCATCAGGCGCTGAACGAGACCGCGGGCCAGGTCGTCCATTCAGGTTCGCTGTCCAGTCTGTTCACGCGCGCTCCGCATCTGCAACCGCTGCGCGTGCAACTCGAGCGCTTTTATCAGGCGTCGTCCGAGCGCTTCTTCGAGCCCGCGCCGAGCGCTACCGAGTTTCCGCTCAAGGCGCTGTGCCGTGCGCTGTATCGGGCTGAACGGGGTCGGCAGCGATGACCACGCCTGTCGATTTCGCCGCTCCGTGGCTGCTGGCCTTGTTGCCGCTGGCCGCGCTGCCCTTGCTGGCGCGGCGCGGCGATACGCTGGTGTTTTCCAGTGTCGCCTGGCTGCCAGCCGATCGCTTCGGCCAGTGGGCCGGCTGGCTCGCACGCGGCAGCGGCGTGCTGGCGATGGCGGCGATCATCGTCGGACTGGCCGGGCCGGGGCGTGCGCAACTGCAGGTGGTGCGCATGGGCAGCGGCGCACAGATCCTGATCCTGATGGATCGCAGCGCGAGCATGGATGAGCCGATGGGCAGCAAGGGCGTCGAGTCGGCGCGTGGCGTGGCGAAGAACACGGTGGCTCGCGCTTCGTTGACGAGCTTCGTCACGCAGCGGCCCAACGACCGGCTCGCGTTCATGATGTTCGGCACCAGCGCCTTGCTGGCGATGCCGTTCACGTACAACCATCGGGTGATCGAAGAGACGATCGCCGCCACGGCAATCGGCCGCGGCATGCCGGACACGCAACTCGACCGGGGCATGCTGGCCGCGATCGACCAGTTCGATGGCCGCGCCTCGTCGGGCCGCCGCGCCATCGTGCTCGTCTCCGATGGCGGCGCGAGGCTCGACGAAGCCGTGCAGCGACGCATTCAGCAGGGGCTGCAGCGCAACCAGATCGCGCTGTACTTCATTTACTTGCGCAGCAGCATCTATAGCCCGGATCTGAATGCCGCGCCCTCCGCCGGCGAGTCTTCGGCCGAAGCCGAATTGCATCGCTATTTTCTGACGCTGAAGACGCCTTACCGGCTTTTCCAGGCGGGCGACGCAAAGGCGATGATGGCGGCCGTCACCGAGATCAACCGGCAGCAAAACGCGTTGACCTCGTTTGTCGAGCATTTGCCTCGGCAGGACTGGAGTCCGTATTGCTTCGCTATCGCTTTGTTCGGTGTGGTGATGCTGATCGTGGTGCGCTTGCTTCAGGTACGGAGTTGGCCATGACGCGCACTCTCATGCATGGCATGTTCGGGACCATTGCGCTGTGCTGCGCCGGTTGGGCAGCGTATGACTGGACACAGCTTCAGGATGCCGGGCAGATCAATCAGGCCGTTGCCGCTGTGACCGCTGTGACCGCTGTGACCGCCGTGAGCGCTGCGAGCGTCGCGAACGGCAAGCCGGGCGAGGACCCCGCCGCCGCCGACGCGCCGCAGGTCCGGCTCGCACGCGCGACGGCGCTCTCGAAAGCGGGTGCCTACGATGCGGCTGGCAGGCTCTACGCTGGCTTGATCCATGACGACCGTCTTGACGATCTCGGCCGCACAGCGCTGTTCGATCTCGCCAACATGTATCTGCGCGAGGGCGCGGGAGAGGGCGCCGCGAGCACCGTCAAATCGCTCAATATGATCGGAGAGGCCAAAGCGGGCTACCGCAGGCTGCTGCGCGCGGCGCCGGACGATTGGGACGCTCGCTATAACCTCGAGCGAGCGCTTTGGCTCGCGCCAGAAACAGATGGCGCGCCCGTCGAGCCCAATGTGAAGTCGCAGCACAACGTGACAGTGCGGGACCCGCAAAGCAAGGACTTGCCGTGAGCGCGGGGAGCGGGGAACGCGGCTTCTCCAGGATGCGCCATTGGATGACGCCGGTCGCGTTCCTCGCGTTGATCGCCGCCGTCGTCATGCCGGAGGTGACGCTGCCACGCGATACGTTCAGCTACATCGTGACATTCGACATCACGCAAAGCATGGACGTCGAGGACGTCGGTCTGAACGGCGCGCCGGTGAGCCGGTTGAAGTTCGCGCAGGCTGCGATGCGCGACGCGCTGGGACAATTGCCTTGCGGCTCGAAGGTCGGCTGGAGTGTGTTTACAGGGCAGCGGACTTTGCTGTTGCTGTCGCCCGTCGAGGTGTGCAGCAACTACGACGCGCTGCTGGTGTCGCTTGACGGTATCGACGGACGCATGCGTTGGACCAACTGGAGCCGTATCGCCGAGGGCGGCGTTTACTCGGCGGTGCGCGTGGCGCAGGACGTCGGCCATGGCGCGGCCATCGTGTTCGTCACCGATGGGCAAGAGGCCCCGCCTGTCCTGCCGTCGCGAGCGCTGATGCGCGATATCAACCCCGCGCGGATCAAAGGCTGGTTGATCGGTGTGGGCGGTGACCAGCCCGTGGCCATTCCGAAAACCGACGCCAACGGCAATCGCATCGGATACTGGCGGGCTGAGGACGTCATCCAGGTTCCCCCTACGCCGGGCTCCGCTGCGCCGGTCGTCACGCATGAGGAGCTTTCCGAATTGCGAGGCCAGTATCTGGAGTCCGTGGCCGGGCAAACGGGTCTCGCTTATCGTCGCCTTGTGAGCACGAGCTCATTGGGCGAAGCGATGCTGGACGCGCGCTTCGCTCACCGTGAACCGGTGCGGACCGATTTGCGCTGGTGTCCTGCACTGTTCGCGCTGTTGTTGCTCGTGGTGCGGTTCATGCCCGATGTCGTTTGGCGGTGGCAGGGGTGGCAATGGTGGAGAGGATCGCCGCAGGCGCGTCGCGGTTCGATGAAGTCGCAGGTGATGGCGGCGTCCGCGCGCCAGTCGCAGTCTCGATAGCGACACGCGCCGAACGAAACCGCTTCATCGATTTGCAAGCGGCCCGATGTTGGAACCCACTCAGAACAGTTGCTTTTGCCCTGACATCAGCGTCGTGAAGTCGTCGCGCAGCAGCGGCAGGATGGCATCGGCGACGGGTTGCAGTTGCCGCGTCAGATAGTGTTCGTAGTCGATCGCCGAGCGCAGCGTCTCCAGCGGCTCGGGGCCGGCGACCGTCATCACGTAGCTGATCCAGCCGCCGTTCTGGTATTGCAGCGGGCGCCCCTGCCGACGATTGAACTCGTCCGCGACGCGTGCCGCGCGCACATGCGGCGGTACATTGCGTTGGTAGTCGCCAAGCGGTCTGCGCAGACGCTTGCGATACACGAGCTGTTCGTCGAGCTTGCCTTCGAGCGTATCGCGCACATAGTCGCGCACGTAGTCCTGATACGGCTGCTGCTTGAAAATGCGGCGGTAAAGCTCCTGCTGAAACTGCTGCGCGAGCGGCGTCCAGTCCGTGCGTACCGTTTCGAGTCCTTTGTAGACGATCTCTTCGCTGCCGTCCGGCAACACGGTGAGTCCGGCATAGCGTTTCTTGCTGCCTTCCTCCGCGCCGCGAATCGTCGGCATGAAGAAGCGCTGATAGTGCCGCTCGAATTGCAGCTCGAGCGCGCTGTCGAGCCCGAACCGCGTCTGCAGATTCGCGCGCCACCATGCATTGATATGCTCGACCAGCGCGCGGCCAATGCGGCCGGCTTGCGCTTCGTCGTGCGCGTGTTTCAGCCAGACAAACGTCGAATCGGTGTCGCCGTAGATCACCTCGTAGCCTTCAGCTTCTATCAGCTCACGCGTCGCGTGCATGATTTCATGGCCGCGCATCGTGATCGACGACGCGAGCCGCGGGTCGAAGAAGCGGCAACCGGTCGAGCCGAGCACGCCGTAAAAGGCATTCATGATGATCTTCAACGCCTGCGAAAGCGGCTTGTTGTGCTCGCGTTTGGCCGTCTCGCGTCCCTGCCAGACCTGCCCGACGATCGACGGCAGACAATGGCGCGTGCGTGAGAAGCGCGCGCCGAGAAAGCCCGGCACCGAGCGGTCGTCGGTGGGATTGCGCATGCCTTCCACCAGACCGACGGGGTCGATCAGAAAGGTGCGGATGATCGACGGATACAGGCTCTTGTAGTCGAGCACCAGCACGGAATCGTAGAGGCCCGGGCGCGAGTCCATCACGAAGCCGCCGGGGCTCGCCGCGCCCGCCACCTCGCCGAGATTAGGCGCGACGTAGCCTTGCCGATGCATGCGCGGCATATACAGATGCGTGAACGCCGCGACCGATCCGCCGCTGCGATCGGCGGGCAGGCCGGTCACGCTGGCGCGTTCGAGCAGGAACGGCAGTAACTCCGTCTTCGCGAAGATGCGCGTGACCAGCTCGCAATCCTTCAGGTTGTATTGGGCGAGCGCGGGCTTGTCCTCGTCGAAGCGGCGCTGGATTTCATCCATGCGCTGATACGGATTGTCGATCGACTTGCCTTCGCCCAACACCGCACGCGCCACGTGTTCGAGACTGAACGATGGGAAGCTCCAGGTCGCCGAGCGCAGCGCCTCGATGCCGTCGATGATCAGCCGCCCCGCAGCGCCGGCAAAGAAGTGATTGCGCGTGAGGCCGTGCTCGCGCCACTCCATCACCGCACCGCCGCGGCCGAGGCGCAGCGGTACGCGATACTGTTCGGCGTGCTGCTGCAGCACGCGCAGATCGAACTGCACGAGATTCCAGCCGATGATCGCGTCGGGGTCGTGCAGCTCCATCCACGCGTTCAGTTTTTCGAGCAACTGTGCGCGAGTTTCACAGTATTCGAGATCGAAGTCGAGCGCGCTCGCGGCGCCATTCGGCGGACCCAGCATATACACCTGGCGCTCGCCGCAACCTTCGAGCGCGATCGAATAGAGCTCGGCGTGCGCGCTGGTTTCGATGTCGAGCGAGACCGGCCGCAACGGCGGACGATAGCCGGTGGCCGGCTTCAATTCGCCATTCAGCAACGGGCCGCCAGTTTGCGGCTCGCCACCGAACCATACCGGCGCAGTGATGAAGCGCTCCATCATGTAGCGCTCGGGCGGGAACACGTCGGCTTCGTATACGTCGACGCCGCCTTGCTTCAGGCGCTTTTCAAAGCCGGTCAATTGCCGGTACTGTGAGCAATACAGCCCCATGACCGGCCGATGCTGGAAGTCGCACAACTCCAGCGCACGCAGATCGAGCGGCGCTTCGCGGCGCAGGATGGTTTCGGCGCGCTCGCGTTGTTCGGTCGGAATGAACGCGACCGACGGCTGAGGGCGCAGGCGGATGTGCCGGGGCCCGCCGTCTGTCGCCAGCCAGAAATCGATTTCCGTGCCGGCGGGCGTGTCCCGCCAATGTCGGGTCAAAATGAAACCCTGTTCAAGCTCAGTCAAACTTCCACCTTTAAACGGGCGTGATCGCCTTGCGCGATTTTACCGCCATGCGCGTTGAGGGGTGGCGAGCGGAACGTGTGCGCACGTGGTGCGCAACGGTGGGTGTGATGCAAACCGTGGTGTGTTTACGGCGCGGCTATCGCGTTACTCGCGGACTATCCGGGTAGTGAGGATATTGAATTTTTGGCCTGAGAATCAGGCCTCAAATCGGGCCTCGAATCAGGCCTCGAATCAGGCATCGAATCACGCATCGAATCACGCATCGAATCACGCATCGAATCACGCATCGAATCACGCATCGAATCACGCATCGAATCACGCATCCAACGCCAGCGTCGCAAACGTGGCCAACCAGTGCTCGCCCATATAGTCACCGGCCACGTGTGGCAGCGCGCAGTGCAAATGACGCTCGGCCGCATCGAGCAGCACCGTCCGACGTATGTCGCCCACCGGCAGCGCACGCGCGAGCGACCGCTGGCACCACGCGCGGCTCAGATTGAGGCCGTCCAGATGCGCGATCTTGCCGTCGCTACGATCGGTGACGATGACGGGTTCGAACAGCGTCTCGGGCTTTTTCGCGCCGAGGTCCGGCAGAAAGCGCCCGAACCAGTCGACGAATTGACCGGGCGGCAACACGCGCCGCATCAAATCCGCTTCCATCAGCGACGGCGACAGGAATTCGTCACCGGCCGGTTCCCACGCCTGGCACGCGACGTCGTTGAGAAACCAGCGCTCCGATGTATTGACGAGCAACGCCTCCAGCGATTCGCGCGAAGTCTGTCGCGAGAAATCCAGTGCAAGCGCGAGCGCGAAGGCCATGTTGAAGTGCGTGCCCACGCGCAGCGGATAGGTCGCTTTCGGCAAAAACTCCTCGAAGCGTTCGACGAACGTGTTGGTGAGCGGTGCGAGAGTCTTCGACCAGCGCGCGGCGTCCGCGAGCTTCAGCGATGCGAGTTGCGCGCTGAGCGTGAGCAGCCAGGCCCAGCCATACGGCCGCTCGAAACCGCGGTTGTGCGGCTGGTTGACATAGGCGAGTTCGCCGGCCACGTTGGCGTCGGTGAAATGCTCGTCGACCACTGCGACGATGCGTGCGGCCTCGGGCAGATCGGGAAAGCGGTCGAGCAGATACAGGATCAGCCAGTAGCCGTGCACGCACGAATGCCAGTCGTAGCTGCCGTAGAAGATCGGATGCAGGGCGCGCGGGCTTTGCACGTCCTGCGGGCCGGCGAGCGAATGAGTCAGCTTGTTCGGATATTCGCGCGTGAGGTGGGCGAGCGCGAGATTGGCGAATTTGGACGCGAATTCGCGTGTGAGTTGGGCAATCATCATCGGCTCCTCAAATGCGCAATGCGAGCAGGTACGACAGTATGGTGTTGGCGATCAACAATAGTAAAGCGCCCGGCCATTTGCGCTTCGATCGCGCCGTGGCGGTCTTTCAGCTCCAGCAGCGCTGCGGGCGCGATATTGAAGTGCGCGGCGTGAAGCGGGATCTGCGAAACCTGTCCTGCGATGCCGATCCGAATGCGATGGCGAATCTGCATGGCGATGCAGCGCCTTCACGTGACTCAACTCACCGTCGGTCAGGGTGCAGCGTGGTCACCATTGACGACGAAGACATGAACCCGATCAAGACCATGGACCAGGGCGGCGGTATAGCCTGGTCCGTAGGCGATCCTGCCTTCGACCAGGAAGCGACCGCCCGCACTAAAACCCCGAAGAGCAAAGGCGCGACAGTCGCCCAACTTGTACTCGCATGGTTGCTTGCCCAGAGCACCGACCTCGCTCCTATTCCAGGGACACGCAGCGAGGAACGCTTCGTCGAGAGTCCCCGCGCAATAGACAGAATTAGCAGAGCCGAAATCGAGCGTTCGCCGATTCAGCTTTGCTGCGTTGCCTCTCAATCCCGCCAGCGATGCCGGTTGCCCGACCATTTTTTACGACCAGGGGCAATTGCCTAGTTGACAGTCCAGATATTGGCTTCCTAATATGCATGCAACGCTGCACACAATTAAGCACACAAGATTGTGTGGTAGAGCGTTTAATACGGGATTACCCTTATTGGAGAGGTCACCATGGTTCGGCTGTCTCGTCTCACCCGTCAAGCTCTTCTGTGTTTTCTCGCGGTTGGCTGCGTCATGGCCAGTGCGCCTTCGCGCGCCGACGGCACCGGCTGGGAGAGCGTGAAGAAGGCTGGAGTCCTTCGTTGTGGCGCTGCAGTCGCGCCTCCCTATGTGATGCGTGACCCGAAAACCGGCGAGTACAGCGGCTTCTTCTCGGAACTCTGCCGTAACTTCGGGCAAAACGTTCTGAAAGTGAAGGTCGAGTTTGTCGATACCACCTGGGACAACATCGTCGCCGGCTTGCAATCGGACAAATGGGACTTGTCGATGGCGCTCAATCAAACGCCGGAGCGGGAGAAGGCGGTAAGCTTCTCGGCACCCGCCACGGATTACAACGTCTCGTTCGTCTACAACAAGAACAACCCCAAGATTCCGAAGAGCGCACACTCTGTCGCGGAAATCGACAAGCCGGGCGTGACCATTGCTGTCATGTCCGGCACGGCGCAGGACAAGGCAATCTCGGCCGTCATCAAGCAGGCGCAGATCATGCGGCTGCCCGGCAACGATGAAACGCGCCTCGCGCTCATGTCCAAACGCGCAGACCTGCTGGCCGACGCAAACATCACCAACATGCTGCTCACCGAAGCGCACCCGGAGTGGGCAGTGGCCATCCAGCCCAATCCTCCGCTCGCGCAACAGGAAGTTGCGTTTGGCCTCAGGAAAGAGACGCCCGCGAGCGATGTCGCCGTCCTCAACAACTATGTGAATGAGCAGGTGAAGTCCGGTGCAGTCAACCGACTCATCAAGACGTCAGTTCAGGCAATGCTCGTCACCAACAAGTAACGTCTGCCCGGTCGCATGACCGGGTTCGCCCCCGCCCTCCGTCTCGACGCAATCCCAGACGCTGCCCTCGGCAACCAGCGAGGCCGCTCTGCCTGAGCGTCTCTATGCCGACCGGCCTCGTTGGACCGCTCGTCGAGGCCGACCGGTAGAAGGGCAGCAGCCAATCGGGAAAAGCCGGGTTCGAATCGCACGTTCGAATCACACATCGCGTGCATCAAGGCGCGCTGCCCTGGAGAAATTTCATGTTGTCAACGCAAACCATGGTTTCCCAATCTTCGATTCCGTCGACAGTTCTGGATTTCTCGCCGTCGACGACTGGCGACTTCGTGCAGTTCACCGAGGTCTACAAGTCGTACGGCGAAAACCTGGTCGTGATGGATCATATGAATCTCGACATGCGCGCCGATGACCGGCTCGTCATCATCGGCCCGAGCGGAAGCGGCAAGAGTTCGCTGCTGCGCGTCATGATGGGATTGGAAGGCATCCAGGGCGGTCAAATCGGGTTCCAGGGCAAGCCGTACATCTACGGCGCCGATTCAGGCCGAACGAGACGCATCGACACCAAACTGCAGAAGCAGATCGGGATGGTGTTTCAGCACTACACACTTTTCCCCCACCTCTCTGTCCTGAGCAACCTCATCCTTGCGCCAGTCAAGGTTGGTGGCATCTCCAAGGCTGAAGCGACGGGGCGGGCCCGCATGTATCTCGCCCGTCTGGGTCTGGAAAGCAAACTTCACGCGTATCCCAGTCAGCTTTCCGGCGGCCAGAAGCAGCGCGTTGCGATTGCCCGTGCGCTGATGCTCGAACCGAAGCTGATGCTGTTCGACGAAGTCACTTCGGCCCTCGACCCTGAAATGGTGATCGAGGTGCAGAATGTGATGTTGCAGCTCGCCGAGCAGAAGATGGCGATGATTATCGTGACCCATGACATGCATTTCGCCCGCGACATCGCGACACGCGTCGTGTTTTGCGCGAGCGGAAAAATCGTGGAACAGGGCGCGCCCACCGAGATGTTCAAGTGTCCGAAGGAAACCCGCACCCGCGAGTTCCTCGAGAAGGTTCTGCATCTCGACTGAGGCCGGCCATGAACTACCACTTTGATTTCAATTTCCTGGCCGGGAGCTTCGGTTCCTTGCTCGACGGGCTGAAGGTCACGGTTGAGCTAGCGGTTGCGTCCAACGTCATGGGGCTGGTGCTGGGCTTTCTGCTGTGTCTTCTGGCGATGAGCCGCTGGGTAGTCGTTCGCTGGCCGGCGCAGTTGTTCATCGAATTTTTCCGCTGCACGCCGGCGCTGCTGCAAATCGTCTGGTTCTTCTACTGCATTCCGATGATGGTCGACGTTTTCATCGACCCCATCATGATGGGCGTTCTGGCGCTCGGCCTGAATCTGACGGCATTTAACGCAGAAGCCTATCGTGCGGGTGTCCAGGCAGTCCCGAAAGAGCATCTCGACGCATCCGTAGCGCTTGGGTTGAAGCCGTGGCAACGCACCGTCTATGTGGTTTTGCCCCAGGCGCTTCGCAGTGCGATGCCGGTGCTGATGACCAACGGCATCGGCAGCCTGCAGCAGAGCGCGCTAGTTGCCATCGTCGCGGTTGCCGACCTGATGTATGTCGGCAAGAGCCTCGCGACGCAGGCATATCGTCCGCTCGAAACTTACACGGTGGTCGCGCTCATTTACTTCGCGCTCTCGCTGCCGATTGCCAGACTGGTTCATGTGATCGAGCGTCGTCAGGACCTCGCAGTCAAGCGCTGAGGAGAACACCATGCATCTGGATTTCTCGTCTGTATTGCCTTACTGGATGGTCTTGCTCAAAGGCCTCGGACTCACCATTGCATTTACGAGCAGCTGTGCAGTCATTGGAAGTCTCGCGGGATTCGTCTTGAGCCTGCTGCGGATGTCACCGTCGCGGTGGATGAAGGCAGCGACGACTCTTTACGTCGAATTCTTTCGAGGTACACCGCTGCTGATTCAACTGTTCTGGGTCTTCTTCTGCTTTCCGGTTGTTTTCAGACTGCCGATTCCACCGTATCTCTCGGTCGTTATTTCGCTGACGCTCTACATGGCGGCCATCACCAGCGAGACGTTTCGTGGGGCATTGAAATCGATTTCCGCCGAGCAACATGACGCGTGCACCGCGTTGAGTCTCTCGCCTCAGGCAAAGATTCTGTACGTGATTTTTCCTCAGGCGCTGCTGCGAGCGATTCCGCCGTTGCTGTCCAACATCGTCAGTCTTTTCAAGGAGAGCGCACTCATCTCGTCGGTTGGTGTTGCCGACCTGATGTTCGTTGGTCAGAACATTTCGAACAGCACAGCACGACCGGTGGAGTTTCTGACCACGGTCGCGATGATTTACTTCCTTGTCGCTTTCCCGCTGACGCGTCTGGTCGGCGTGGTTGAGACGCGATTGCTCAGGCGTTTTGCCTACTAACCCCAGCACTTGTAAAGTTGGAGAATACACATGGAAATGAAAGGAATCCTGCCCGCCCTCGTGACGCCGTTCGACAGCAAGGGGGCTGTCGACCACGACACGCTCGCGAACATCATCGAGTATCAACTCAAAGCTGGCGTCAAGGGCTTTGTACCGCTGGGGTCGACGGGTGAATACTATGCGCTGAACAATGACGAGCGCCGTGCGGTTCTGAAGACGGTCCGCGAAGTGGTGGGCGAGCGTGGCATTCTGATTGCAGGTGCGAATGGTTCGTCGACGCGTGAAGTCATCGAACAGGTCAAGCAGACGCGTGACGCAGGCTATACGAATCTGCTCATCGCTCCGCCGTACTATGCTCTGCCGTCGCAGGAAGAGCTCATCGGGCACTATGAAGCTATCCTGGAAGCTGCACCGGACATCAATCTGGTTCTTTACAACTATCCGGTCCGCACCAACGTCGAGGTCGGCTTTGGCGTCCTGGAAGCGTTCAGGAACCACCCGCGCGTTGTCGGCATCAAGGAAAGCAGCGGCAACCTGCTGCGCGCGATTGAAATCGGCTCGAAGTACAAGGACGACTATCAGCTTTCCTGCGGCTCCGATGACCAGGCGCTCGACTTCTTCCTCTGGGGGGCGACAAGCTGGATCTGCGGACCCGCTAACTGCTTTGCAAAGCAGACGGTCGATATCTACAACAAGTTCGCTGCCGGCGACATTTTTGGCGCTCAGGCGGTCATGCGCTCGCTCTTCCCGGTGATGGCTATCATGGAAGCAGGCAAGTTCGTGCAGAAGGTGAAGTACGGTTGCGAACTGGCGGGCTTCAATGTCGGCAATGCACGCTTGCCGCTCAAGCCACTGACCGACGAGGAAAAGGCGGAATTCCGCAAGGTGTTCGAAGCGGCGCAGCGCTGATTCACGTCACGCACCGCCCTCGCTCGAGGGCGGTGATTCTGCAAAGAGATCGAGCAAATGTCCAGACATAGTTTTACTTGCATCGAAGGTCATACCGAAGGTATGCCGGTCCGTATGGTCATCAACGGTGGCCCTGAACTTCAGGGGGCGACGATGAATGACCGGCGCAAGTATTTCGTTGAGCACTACGACTGGGTTCGCCGCGCGTTGATGCTGGAGCCGCGTGGTCATTCCCACATGTCCGGAACGATTTTTTATCCGCCATTGACCGCAAACGCAGATTTCAGCCTGCTGTTCATCGAAACGTCCGGGTGCCTCCCCATGTGCGGTCACGCGACGATTGGCTCGATATCGTTCGCGCTGCAAGCAGGTCTTGTCTCGCCGAAGCAAGCGGGGACCGTCGTCGTGGATGTGCCGGCTGGTCAGGTGACGGCACGCTATGAAATGGCGGGTGAGCGCGTCTCGTCGGTTCGCTTTACGAATGTCGCCAGCTTCCTGCTCCATCGCGACGTCGAGGTCACGTTGCCTCAACTCGGGAAACTTTCGGTTGACATTGCCTATGGCGGCAACTTCTATCCGATTGTTGAAATGCAGGCGAACTATCCGGGCTGCGAACACTTTGCCCCTGAGCAACTACTCGAGTGGGGGCGAGACATGCAGCGGCTCGTCAACGAGACTATCGAAGTGGTTCACCCGGACAATCCGCACATTCGCGGAGTGAAGCATTGCATGTGGACGGGCCGCCCGCTTGCCGACGATGCCGATGGACGCTCCGTGGTTATCGCAGGTGACAGTCTCATCGACCGGTCGCCGTGCGGAACGGGCAGTTCGGCGCGCGTGGCGCAGCGGTTTGCGCGCGGTCTCCTGGCCGAAGGCCAGCCGTTCAGGCATGAAAGCCTGATTGGCAGCCGTTTCATCGGCCGCGTCGAGGCGACGACCAGACTCGAAAGCGGTCTTGACGCCGTGTACCCGAGCATTGAAGGGCGCGCATGGATTACGGGTCGTGGAGAACATTATGTCGACGACTCGCAGCCCTACGCACATGGATTCAGTCTGCAGGAGTTCGTCAAGTGAATGCCGTGCCTCGTGAACGAATTGCCGGAACGCCGCATCCTGCTGTGCATGAAGAAGCAGTGGTGATTGGCGGTGGCATTGTCGGCGTGTGTTGCGCGCTCTATCTGCAACGCGATGGCTATGCGGTCACCCTCATAGACCCGGAAGCGCCTGGCAATAGCACGGCAAAGTGGAGCTGCGGACAGATGGCGGTCAGCGAGGTCATTCCGCTGTCGAAGCCGGGCATCCTGATGAAAGTACCAGGCTGGCTCATCGACCAGAAGGGACCGCTGGCTTTACGTCCCCAAGCGCTGCCGCGCATTCTGCCATGGTTCTTGCGTTTCGTAGCATCGGCGCGCCATGCGAAGATTGTCGACATCGCGCAATCGATGGCGTCGCTCACACACGACGTGTACGCGGATTACGCGCCGCTGCTTCAGATGTGCGAAGACAAGACACTCCTCGGGCAGCTGCCCGTCCTCGAGCTCTTCGACAGCCCGACCGCGATAGAACGCGACAAGGCGCATCTCGACTTGCGGCAATCGCTCGGCTTCTCTTATCAGCGGTTAAACGCCAAAGATATCGCCGACCTGGAACCGGCACTCGCGGGACGCTTTTCACACGGTCTGCTATTTCCGGACTGGCGGTTCGTCAGCGACACCGAGGGTTTCATCGCGGCCTTGACCGCGAGCTTTGTTGCCAATGGCGGCACTCGGGTGCGCTCGAGCGCCGCGCGGATCGATGAAGCGTCGGGGCTGGCCACCGGTGTCACGCTCACAAGCGGACAGCAAATCGCGGCCAAACATGTGGTCGTTGCCGCCGGCACGGGGTCACGAAAGTTTTTTGGCCAGCTTGGCGTGAGCGTTCCGCTCGAAGGCGTTGCTGGCTACCAGGTGCTTGTGCCGAACCCGCAAGTTGAGATTCGGCATTCAATCATCTATGCCGACGGTGGCTTCTGCTTCACCCCCATGACTCGTGGCTTGCAGATAGGCGGCACCATCGAGTTCGCGGGTCGCGACGCGCAGCCCAACTTCAAGCGCGCCGAAATCATTCTGGAAAAAGCGCAACGGATACTGCCCGGACTCCGGACAGACCAGATTGAATTTGGCGTTGGTTACAGGCCGTTCCTGCCGGACACCAAACCGGTCATCGACCGTTCGCACCGGTTGCAAAACGTCTTTATGGCTTTCGGTCATGGTCAGCTCGGACTCACACTGGGCGCGACCACAGGGAGATTGATCGGCGACATGGTCGCCGGCCGTACGACGAAACAAAACCTGGCGCCCTTTAGTGCCTATCGCTTTGCCTGACAGAGACAACTCATGAAATCATACGACCAACTTTTCATCAATGGCCGTTGGGTATCGCCCGTCAAGGGCGGAACATTCGAGACTATCGACCCTTGCACGGAAAGGGTCATCGCGAGCGTCGCGGCGGCGACCGCGGAGGATGTGGACCTTGCCGTGAAAGCGGCGCGAGAGGCATTCGACCATGGTCCATGGCCACGCATGAGCGGGGCCGAACGCGGCGCCGTCCTGCGCAAAATCGCAAGCGGCATCCGCGCACGGCTGCCCGAACTGGCAGAAGTCGAAGTACGCGATAACGGCAAGCCGTTGCCCGAAGCACTGTGGGACCTGGGCGATGCCGCGGGCTGCTTCGAGTTCTACGCTGGACTTGCAGAAGAACTCGACGGGAAGGCCGAAAATGCAGTCGCGCTGCCCGACGACCGCTTCAGTTCAATTGCAAGGAAAGAGCCAGTTGGGGTGGCAGGTGCGATTATTCCGTGGAACTTTCCTATGCTGATGGCCGCGTGGAAGGTCGCACCGGCGCTTGCAGCGGGTTGCACGATGGTTCTCAAGCCGTCGGAGCTTACGCCTCTCACAGCGCTTGAACTCGGCAACATTGCTGCTGCGGCTGAACTTCCCGCTGGCGTACTGAACATCGTCACTGGCTTTGGCACGGATGCCGGTGCTGCGCTGAGCGAGCATCCCGGCATCGATAAACTGGCTTTCACCGGTAGCGTTCCGACTGGAAGCAAAATCATGCAGACCGCGGCGCGCGACATCAAGAACGTCAGTCTCGAGTTGGGCGGCAAGTCACCGTTCATCGTTTTCGACGACAGCGACATTGAGGCGGCTGTCGAGTGGATTATGTTTGGCATCTTCTGGAACCAGGGGCAGGTCTGCTCTGCGACGTCTCGCGTCCTGGTGCAGCGTGGCATCTATGAACGTCTGCTTGAACGACTGACGGATGAAGTGCGCAAAATTCGCATCGGCAGCGGACTCGAGGATGGTGTTCTGCTCGGCCCGATCGTTAGCCGGGGACAGTACGACAAGGTTCAGGAAGCGCTCGCGCGTGGCAAGCTCGAGGGGGCACGTCTTGTGACAGGCGGCGGTCGCCCCGCGCATCTCAAGACCGGCTATTTCATGGAACCGGTCGTGTTTGCAGATGTTGCTGAAACCAGCTGGATCTGGCGGGAGGAAATTTTTGGCCCTGTCGTCTGCATCCGACCGTTTGAGGACGAAGCGCAAGCACTGCGGTCGGCCAACGATTCGCGTTTCGGTCTCGCTGCCGCCGTCATGTCAAAAGACCTTGAACGTTGCGACCGCGTTGCGCGTGCTTTGCGAGCAGGCATTGTCTGGATCAACTGCTCACAGCCGACCTTCACCGAAGCGCCCTGGGGCGGCTACAAGCAAAGCGGCATCGGCCGTGAACTGGGCGAGTGGGGCCTGAATAACTATCTGGAAACGAAGCAGATTACCAGGTACGACAGCGACAAGCCATGGGGCTGGTACATCAAGTAAGGCAGGTCGATCATGCGCTGGAAAAGGACACTTCAACTCGTCGACGTTCACTGCGAAGGTGAGATCGGCAAGGTCATCACAGCAGGGGTGGTCGGCATTCCCGGTGAGACCATGCTCGACAAGATGAACTACATCAACGAAGTCGACGACAGTCTGCGACGACTGGTCGTGCTTGAACCGCGTGGTTGTCTCCAGATGTCGGTCAATCTTCTGTTGCCGCCAACGCGTCCCGAAGCACACGCGGGCTTCATTGTGTTGCAGGCGGACAAGGCGCATCCGATGTCAGGGAGCAATGCAATCTGCGTGGTCACAGCGTTGCTCGAGCTTGGCATGGTCGAGATGCAGGAGCCGCAAACGACGGTCGTTCTGGACACACCGGCGGGGCTTGTGACCGCTCGCGCGACTTGCAGGGAGGGGCGTTGCACGGGCGTTTCGCTCGATATGGTGCCATCGTTCGTCGAACAGCTTGACGTCAGCATCGAAACACCGAAGTTCGGAAAAATAAAGGCGGATATCGCTTTCGGGGGCGTCTACTATGCACTCATCGATGTGGACCAGGTTGGGTTGGAGATTGCGCCAGAGAATGCGCGCGAACTGGCCGAACTCGGTGTTTCGCTAAAGGGTGTCATCAACCAGCAGATTCAGATACAGCATCCTCTCTTCCCGCAAATCAACGAAGTCGCGTATGTGATGTTTCGCAATCGCATCAGTGACGATCTGTACCAGACCTGCACAACCCTCCCACCCGGTCGCGTTGACAGATCCCCGTGCGGAACGGGGAGCTCGGCCAATCTGGCGACGCTGGCGGCCCGCGGTCTGGCTGACGTCGGTAGCAGGTTGACGTCCCGTTCGACAATCGGCGGTGAGTTCAGCATTGAGTTGCTCGCAAAGACGGAGGTGGGCGGCAGGCCAGCCGTGCTGCCACGCGTTCAGGGGCGAGCATGGGTCTATGGCATACGGCAAATCGGCGTCGACCCCGATGACCCGCTGGCCGCCGGATTCATGCTCAGCGATACGTGGGGCTCGGGTTTCCCGAAGGTCTGAAAGGGAGTGGGGACGGTGATAAACTTGAAAGCGCGTCCCTCTTTTCGGGCCCACAATGACAGCGGTGAAATCATGAGCAAAGGTACGAGCGAGACGGAGACCAACGGTCGGCGGCACGGCGGACGGTATATCTACGAGGAACTGCGCAAGCAGATTCTGACGCTAAAGCTGAAGCCGGGCGCGCCATTGGATGAGGTGTCGCTCGCCGCACAATTCGGACTTTCGCGTTCTCCGGTACGTGACGCGCTCGCCCGGCTGATAAGCGAAGGTCTGGTGACGATTCTTCCAAACCGGACGACGCTTGTTACGCCGTTTGAAATCGAAGAATTTCCGAAGTATGTGTCGGCTCTCGACCTTATCCAGCGTGCCGTTACCCGCCTCGCCGCATTGCACCGGACGGAAGCCGACCTCGCGCGCATCCGCAAAGCGGACGACACCTACATGCAGGCGGTCGATAGCGGCGATTTCAATGCAATGTCCGAAACGAACAAGGCATTGCACATGGCGATTGCGCATGCTGCAAATAATCCTTACTTCGTCGGATACTACGAGCGGCTTCTGGGCGAAGGTCAGCGCCTCTTGCACCTTCACTTTGATTTCACGGTGACGTCTCCGACGGCGGCAAAGCTGGGGCGTGACCATGCGGACATGATTGACGCCATTGCGCGCAAAGACGCTGAGGCCGCCGAGAGACTCGCGCACGAACACACCATGCTGTTCCAGAAGCGGTTCCTCGATTACATGAGACAGAACATGACGGAATCGATGGCGATTCTGTGAGCGAACATAGGCAGCTTTGGTCCCTCCAAGGCTGCCTTTTTTACATTGACTCCTGCCAGCGCTGCGCCTGCATGAGATTTTTGTTGTACTTCATCACCGGCGTCTGGCCGGTGATGAAAGCGTGTGACTTCGACCAGCCGAGGCCCAAGCGCACGGTGAGGCTTCCGTGTTTGGCAGCCGCATCGACAGCGCTGGGGTCATCAGTCACATACAGGCCCGGGATGCCGATCTTGCCGGGAGCGCGCCTGATTTCCATCAGGGAGTTCAAAACGGCGGCCGGCGCCTCGACTTGCGAACCCGAGTGGCCATGGCCACGCGCTTCAAAGCCATGTCATCTGTACCAGGAACTGGCCATGCGCTAAGTGTCACAGCCAGTCGGTCTCGAAGCTGCATGCGGTGAGTGGCACGCAACCGTGCTCCGTCAGCACAACTTGCTGTTCGAGCTTGACACCTTGGGTGCCTCCGTCCGCACCGATATAGCTTTCAACGCACAGCGTCATTCCGGTTTCGAATTGCCCGTCGTAGCCCGCGCTATCCCAATCTACCTGGTGAGCGATCGACGGATATTCGTCGACCATTCCAATGCCGTGGGCGAGGCAGCAATATCTGTTTTTCAGGAACTGCTCTGGAATCTTCCAAGCTTTATCGGAGAACTCCCGGAATGTCATGCCCGGCCGCAAAAGGTCCATGTTGAAATGGACTTGTTTATAGGCTGTTTCATAGAGCCTGCGCTGCTCATCGGACGGACGACCGCCACCCACGAGCCAGGTGCGGGAAATGTCTGAGCAGTAGCCGTTTGGCCCAACCATATCTGTGTCGAACGCCAGAAGCTCGCCGGCTTGCAAAGTTCGCGCGGAGCATTCATGCATCCACGGGTTGGTCCGGTCTCCGGAAGCAAGAAGCCTTGTTTCAATCCACTCTCCGCCGTGCCGGATGTTCTCGAAATGAAGGTTTGCCCAAAGGTCCTGCTCGGTTATGCCCGGACGCAGTTCGCGTTGCATGCGTTCGATGCCTTTCTCGCACGTGCGCAACGATTCTCCGATCAGGACGAGTTCGCCGGCTGATTTGATGGCCCGGGCTTCTTCCATCAAGACCTGCCCATCCAGTAGAGTCAGTCCGTTCTTCTGCAGATACGCTGCCCCCATCGGGTCGAGCCGGTCGACTGCCAACCGGCAGTCATTCGGCGCGTGCTTCCTGAACACGTCCACCACCTCCGCTCCCCAGACTTCGGCGCGGGACTCGGCCGCGTGCCCGGCATTGAAGAACGTCCAGCTCACGGCGCTGCGTAGTTCGACATGGAGATCCAGGCCGTCCCATACATGCTCGCAGCTGTGAAACTCCCATGCGACGACACGGCCGTCGGCAAAAATCATCACGTACCGCGACGGATTGCGCCCGGCCCACACTTGCATGTTGGACGTGTCGGTTGCATAGCGAATGTTCACCGGGTCATACAGCAGAATTGCCGGGACCTTATGCCTGAGTAACTGCTGCTGCACCCGCGCGAGCCGATACGCCCGTACGTCTCGCAAAATCACATCTTTGCCATCCAGTTCGACTGCGTTATCCGTATCGAAGAGCTGGTCGCCCGCCATACTGCTGCTCCTGGGAATATTTGGGTGGTGAATTTGCAGCGAATGAGGCCTGGCGTAGCTGATCGACGCTGGGCCCGCGCGCAAGCTTTCGATGGGCGCGTCGCGCGCCGTTGCCAATGGTCTATAGCTCCAGCACCAGGTCCGACGTCGGCCGGCTGCAGCAGAGCAGTCGGAATCCCTTCTGGACCTCTCTGTCGCGAATCCCACCGTTGTGCTTCATGTCGACCGTGCCTTCGAGGACCTTGGTCTTGCATGTACCGCATATGCCCTGGCTGCAAGACGACGGGATAGGCACGCCGGCTTTTCTTGCGGCGGAGAGCACGGTTTCCGAAGCACGCGTCGTGAATGTCTTCGAGGAGCGCGAGAGCTTCACGGTGAAGGTCTCATGAGCGGTGTCGTTCTCTGGTGCAGCAGGTTCTGGCGCGGCACCGGCGGCGATATCAAAGCTTTCCTGGTGGTAGCGTGCCGGGTCATGTCCGCCTTCGCGGAGCAACTCGCGCACTGCGCTCATGTAGCCAGCGGGACCGCAAGTGAAGACTTCGCGCTCGGCATAGTCCGGCACCCATTCGGAAAGCAGTTGCAGACTGAGTCGGCCTGTCGGTCCCGACCAATCCTCTTCATCTCCGAGGCCTTCACAGACGAAGAACGTGCGAAGGCCACCAGAGAGCTCCACGAGTCTCTGCAGCTCTTTGCGGAAAACGATATCTGCGGGTGTCCTCGCGCTATGAACGAACACGATGTCCCGATCCAACCCGAGGTCGATGCTTGCACGCGTCATCGACATCAGCGGCGTAACTCCTGAGCCTGCGGATAGGTACAGCGACTTTGCGGCGCGACCAGATGCCGGGGTGAAGCTGCCCGATGGGCCGTACGCGCGCAACTGGTTTCCGGGCTTCATGTTCTCGTGAAGCCAGTTCGACATGGTGCCGCCCGGCACTCGCTTGACTGTAATGGACAGCAGATAGGGGCGCGTCGGTGGAGATGAAATCGTGTAGCACCGCTCGACCGACTGCCCTTGCACGTTTGCCGACACGGTCATGAACTGACCCGGTTCGAAACGGACGGGAGTGCCATCGCCAATCTGGAATTCGAAGCTTTTGACATCGTGGGTCTCGTCAACCACACGGCAACATGTCAGAGTCTGCTGCTCGTTGCTCGCCCAAAGCGTTCCACCACATTCCCATGTGCCGGCGCTGGAAAGTCTATCTTCTGCTTGCGGCGCAGGGTCGAACATTCTTTCTACCAGGTTCATAGCATCAAATCTGTTGGGACGCCTTGCGCTCATTCGGCTGCCTACCAGCGCGTGAACTGCTCAACGTGCATTGTCGTGAGTCGCGAAAGCAGAGTGCCGTTCAGCATCGATGCCGGACTCCATTCTTCTGATGTTGCCTCTCTTCGTTCGGACTGCCTTCGATGTGCCTTGAGTATTGGTGTGCGATAGGACAGCGTCAATGCGCTTTATTTTCCCGACTCTATTACATTGGGTAATACGTCGCGCAGAGTCGACCTGGCGCGGGGAAATAGCAAGTCTTCTCGCAAGCTCTTCAGGGTTCACAATGGAACCAGTTGATACAGACTCGCTGATGAATGACAAGTCGAGCGCGCTAGCGAAAACGCGCCGTACGAATTCCAGCCGGCGTCTTGCGCGACGCTGCCGATTTGCGCAGCGATGACGACGACATGGTTGCAGTCTTCCGCTTCGTTGAAGGTGGTCCATGCGGACAGCTGCACGCCGCAGCTGGCTCTGACGAGGTTCAGGTTCTCGCCGCCAATTTGGCGTGCATGACGCCTGGGTCTGCTTTTTGTCGCCCACGTCGCTGGTGAAAGTTTGGCGGAAGGACTATTTCGAATCCGCCACTGGTGTTTTTAACTTGTTTTATTCTCTTATATCGCAAAATAAGAGTAGTAAGTATCTTGCAAGAGCACAATTCATAAAATAAAACTACTATGCCTCGCCGCAGCGCGGATCGTCGGCAACGGCCACATATCACCGCCTCAAAGGGGCTTTTTCTCAGTAACTTCCCTTATTAGACACATTGTCTTCTTGACGAAGACAAATTGTAGACACAGGATATTTCCAACCGGAGGACACATGAAAGCGAACGTCGTTGAAATCGATCGTGAGGAAGGACAGTCATCGTCCCAGGACCGCAAGGCAGCTTTGGGACAGGCTTTACGGCACCGCATCCTCAGCATGGAACTGGCGCCGGGTTCGACCCTGGACGAGGTCGCGCTGAGCGAGGAGTTCGGGATGTCCCGCCCACCCGTGCGGGAGCTCATGCGGCAGATGGCAGCTGAAGGCTATATCGAACTCGAGGCGAATCGCGCCGCTCGCGTTGCGTCCATGAACTACGACTCGCTGCGAAACTATTTTCTGGCGGCTCCGTTGATTTATGTTGCGACCACCAAGCTCGCAGCAACGCACGCGACACAGGCGGAAATCGACGGGCTGAAGCGAATCCAGGAGCGGTTTCGCGCAGCGGTGGAAGGTGTCGATGTGGATGAGAGGGTTTTGCAGAACGACCAGTTTCACCTTGCAATCGGCAAGATGGCTCACAACCCGTATCTGTTGCCAAGCTTGTGCCGCCTGCTAATCGACCATGCACGGTTAGGCAAGACGTTTTATCAGCCGCGCGACGAGCGAATGGATGCTGAACTCGCGCAAGCGCTTCAGCAGCATGAGGACATCATCGATGCCATTCAGCGCCGTGACGCAGAAGCGGCTGGCGAAGTCGTGCGCGCGCATGTTTACCTGGCGCGGCGAAACATGGCGTCGTACGTAACACCAGAAGGCGTCAATGTGTCGATTGACTTCTAGCTTCGTGAACCGAGTGACGTGTTCGGTTCCTCATGAAAACCCGCATCAATGAGAGACTGATATGACTGATTTGCTGTCCAGAAGCGAATATAAAAAAATCGCTCTTGAGTTGAAGCTGCCGAGTCTCGCCATTATCGATGGCAAGGCTAGCGGTGCAGCGTCTGGCAAGACGTTCGCGACGTTCAATCCGGCAACGGGCGAGCACCTCGCAGACGTGCCGGCTTGCTCGCAGGAGGATGTTGATGCTGCGGTCGCCAGCGCACGCGCCGCATTCGCTGACGGACGCTGGTCCAGGCTGCACCCCGCTGCGCGCAAGCAGGCGATTCTGCGGCTGGCAAACCTCATCGAGAAGAATGCTCTCGAGCTGTCGGTCATGGAGAGCCTCGACAGCGGCAAGACCATCTTCGACTGCCAGACGGTCGACGTTCCCGAAACGATCAACGTACTTCGCTGGCACGCGGAGGCAATCGACAAAATCTACGACCAGGTATCGCCAGCTTCTGATAGCCACATCGCGATGATTGTGCGCGAGCCGGTCGGCGTCGTCGGCCTGGTGTTGCCATGGAACTTCCCGCTGCTGATGCTCGCATGGAAAATCGGACCGTCTCTTGCTGCAGGCTGTTCGCTGGTCGTAAAGCCCGCTGAAGAAACTTCATTGACGACCATGCGCGTCGCTGAACTTGCGCTCGAGGCAGGCATTCCTCCGGGTATCTTCAACGTCGTGACGGGTACGGGACCCTCGGTCGGCGAACCCATCGGTCGTCATCGCGACATCGACATGGTGTCTTTCACCGGTTCGACTGATACCGGGCGGCGATTCCTTTCCTATTCGGCCGAGAGCAATCTCAAGGAGATTGTGCTCGAAATGGGCGGGAAGAACCCTTGCATCGTGATGTCCGATATTACCGACGTCGACTCAGTGGCCGGCCATATCGTCAACGGCGCGTTCTGGAACATGGGCGAAAACTGCTCGGCCATTTCCAGGCTCATCGTGCATCGCGATATCAAGGCGACCCTGCTCGACAAAATCACGACGCTCGCTGAGGAGTGGCGCGTCGGCGACCCGCTTGACCCCGCACACCGAATCGGGCCGCTGGTTTCTCAACAGCATTACGAGAAGGTGCAGTCGTATCTGTCCGACGACAACACAGTGCTCTATGGCGGTCAGACGAGCGACGGGCGCTACGTTCACCCGACCATCATCGACGTGGGGAGCAACGACGCCAGGCATGCTCAAGAAGAAATCTTCGGACCGATTCTGTCGGTGATCACTGTTGACAGCCTGCAGGAGGCAATCGACATCGCGAACGACACCGACTATGGCCTTGCTGCTTCCGTGTTCGCCGGCAACGGCAAGCGTGCGATGCGTGCGGCGCGTGCGATCCGGGCAGGCACCGTGACGGTGAACTCGTTTGGCGAAGGTGACATTACCACCCCGTTTGGCGGATACAAGCAATCGGGCTTCGGTGGACGCGATAACTCTCTCAGTGCGCACGACCAGTACACGCAACTGAAGACTATCTGGCTCGACCTGAACGATAACGAAATGGAAGAAGCGTAACGACATGAAAGACTTTTCTTTTACTGGCATCAATCTGGCAATTAGTACTCCTTTCAATGAACACGGTAAGCCGGACTTCAATCGACTGGAGCAGCTGATCGAGCGTTACCTTGCTGCGGGCGTTCGCGGCTTCGTGCTGAGCTCGGGCACCGGTATGCACGTCTACCTGTCGCAGGAGGAATCGAAAGCGCTGGTGGCATTCGGGGCGAAGGTTATTGACGGGCGAGCCCGAATTGTCGCCCAGACGTCCGCTCTGCTAGTTGAAGATGTCGTGGAGCGAACCCGTCATGCGGCCGACTGTGGCGCGGGCGCTGTGATGGTGCTGCCGCCGTTCTTCGAGGGACCGACGGACGATGACGGTGTCTTCGAATTCTATTCCGCTGTTGCGCGCGCCGGTCTGCCAATCATCGGTTACAACGTGCCGCAAGCTGTCGGCGTGGAAATCACGCCAGCGCTTTTGCGTCGACTGTGCGAGATTCCCGAGTTCCTCGCTGTAAAGGACAGTAGTGGAGATTTGTCCAGACAAGCGGCTCTCGTTCGAACGGGCCTTCCCGTGATGAACGGTGCGGACCCGCTCGTGCCGTACGCAATGTATGCCGGCGCACGTGGCCTCATCTGGGGCGGAGCGAATTTTGCACCGAAGACATGCATCGAGCTCGTCGCGGCTGCACAGGCGCATTGGTGGGACGACGCCAGAGAAATCTGGCGGTTGCTGGAGCCCGCCATGTCATTGATCTGGGAAGGGGACTATGTGCAGTCGGTGTACGCAGCTTCGGAAATGACAGGTTATGGAGCGGGAAATCCGCGACGTCCGTTGTCGCGTCTGTCGGCCCAGAAAATCGACGTCCTGAGGAACGCCCTGGGTGACCTTGTCGAGCGCGAAAGATTGGCGGTTTAAGGAATTGGGCGAAATATCATGTTCGTAGCGAGCAAACTTCCCCAGCACCTTGGCCAATCAGGTTGGGTAGCCATGCTGCCTCCCCGGACGCCGCGGCCGTCGTTGAACGGCACGATAAGCGCCGATATTGCCGTCATTGGCGCGGGCTTCGCTGGACTATCGGCAGCCCGGCGTCTGTCGCAACTCGACCCAAAACTTAAAGTTGTCATCGTGGAGGCCGGAGAAATTGCAGAGGGCGCCACCGGGCGCAACTCGGGTTTCATTATCGACTTGCCTCACGAAGTCTCATCCGAAGACTACAGTGGTTCGGACGGTGACGAGCGGCGACACGATATCAAGGTTCATCGTTTGGCGATTGCTCTCGCACGCGAGCTGGCCACCGAAAAGGGCTGGGGCAAAGACATCTTCGACGCTTGCGGAAAGTACAACGTCGCGATGGGTCCGCAAGGCGACAAACATGTCGTGTCGTACGCAAAGCAGTTGGAAAAGATAAGGGAGGAGTATTGCCTTCTCGATGCAAAGGAGATTGCCAGCGTAACGGGGACGAATTCGTTCACGTCAGCGATTTATACCCCCGGCACCGTCATCATCCAACCCGCAGCTTACATCAGAGGCCTGGCCGATTCTTTCGGCGACCTGGTCAAGCTTTTCGAGAATACACCGGCGTTGTCATTCGAGCGACAGGGCACATCGTGGCGTATCAAGACGCCGAATGGTGTCATCAACGCGGGAAAGATCATTCTTGCGAATAACGGACAGGCGCAGAGCTTTGGTCTGTTCCGGGGCGTGCTCCTGCATGTGTATACGTACGCGTCGATGACTGAGGCATTTACCCCCGCGCGGCTGGGCGGTCACCGCTCGTGGGCGGCAACGCCTGCGTTCCCGATGGGAACAACGGTTCGCAGGGTACCGGGCGAGGCGGGCGACCGGATTCTGATTCGCTCCCGCTATACCTACAACCCGGGCATGCAGGTGAGTGATGGAGCGATTGCCCGGGCTGGTCGGATACACGACCGCAAGTTTGAAGCACGCTTTCCCATGTTGAAGGGTGTGCAGATGCAATATCGATGGGCTGGCGCCATGGCACTCACATGGAATGGAGTCCCGGCGTTCGGTGAGATTGAGCCCGGAATCTTCGCCGCAATTGCGTGCAATGGAGTCGGCGCCACCAAGGCAACCGCGTCCGGGATTGCTGCCGCCGAGGCTGCACTGGGTGTCGATTCATGGTTGGTAGACGTCTTTCGAGGCTTCGCCGCCCCTAAGCGACTTCCGCCGCAGCCCTTCTTGACGATAGGCGCAACAGCGAATTTGAGCGTCAAGGAATGGTCGGCTGGTTTGGAGTAAGGAACTGCATCTTCACGTGCGCAAACCGGCAGTGATTCCCGACGAGCATCCGAATGACGGAGGAAGAAATGGATTGGCTAACAAGATTCCCACATATGCAGGATGACGCGCTTCTCGGCATGAAGCGTTCAATCGATGACAGCTTTCGCGCCTTCACCGCAGCATACGGCGACCCCATCGACAATGCGTTCCAGCCGCTGCAGCAATTCCTGACGGCAGCGGAGCACTTCATGACCCGCACGCCGTGGCCAATCATCATGCTGCTGATTCTTGCAGTGGCGTGGGCCGCAAGCAGGAACTGGAAAATCGTGGTTGGCTGCTGCGTCACGCTTGCTGCGATTGGATACCTCGACATGTGGCAGGACACGATGAGAACCGTGTCGATGATTTTCGTTTGCACGTTCCTGTCAATCGTCATCGGCTTGCCAATCGGCATTCTCATGGCAAAGTCGGACCGGGTCCGCAGGCTGGTCGACCCGGTACTCGACGTGATGCAAACCATGCCCAGCTTCGTTTATCTGATTCCGGTCGTCATGTTGCTTGGCATCGGACGCGTGCCCGGCCTTATCGCCGTCGTCATTTACGCGATTCCGCCGATGATTCGACTGACCAATCTCGGCATCCGCCTGGTTGACAAGGACATCCTTGAAGCCGCCGACGCTTTCGGTTCCTCGGGCTGGCAACGACTCGTGAAAGTCCAGTTGCCGCTCGCGCTCCCGACCATCATGGCAGGCGTCAACCAAACCATCATGATGGCGCTGGCCATGGTTGTCGTCGCTGCGATGATCGGCGTTCAAGGTCTCGGCCAACCGGTGCTGAAGGCCATCGCAAACCAGTACTTCACGCTCGGCATCTTCAACGGTCTTGCTATCGTGGGCATCGCGGTCATCTTTGACCGCGTCAGTCAGGCATATGGCAAGCGGCTCCAAAAGCACCAGGAGGTGGTCCATGGCTGACATCAAAGCCGGCGGCATCAAAATCCAGAATCTCTACAAGATTTTCGGGCCGAAAGCCGCATCCTATGTTGGCGCCGTCAAAAATGGTCTGTCCAAGGCCGAGTTGCTCAAGCAGCACGGTCACGTGCTTGGATTGAGGGACATCAATCTGGATATCCCTGCCGGTTCCATCCAGGTCATTATGGGACTGTCTGGCTCGGGCAAGTCGACGCTTATCCGGCACATCAATCGATTGATCGACCCGACGGCCGGCGAGGTGATGATTGGCGGCGTCGACGTGTGCAAGATGAAGGAAAAGGACCTGCGCGAATTTCGCCGACGCCACACCGCGATGGTGTTTCAGAAGTTCGCGCTGCTTCCCCATCGCAACGTGCTCGACAACGTCATCTACGGTCTCGAGATTTGCGGTGTCGCGCGCAACGCCGCTGTCGAGACAGCGATGAGATGGATTGAGCGCGTGGGCCTCAAGGGATTCGAGCAGCGCTTTCCAAATCAGTTGTCTGGTGGCATGCAGCAACGTGTGGGTCTGGCACGCGCTCTTGCGATGGACGCGCCTGTTCTTCTGATGGACGAAGCGTATTCGGCGCTTGATCCGCTGATCCGTATGGATATGCAAACAGTCCTGTTGGACCTTCAGAAGGAAATCCGCAAGACGATCGTCTTCATTACGCACGACCTGGATGAGGCACTGCGACTCGGTGACCAGATCGCCATTTTGCGCGACGGAAATGAGGAAGCGATTTCGATGCTGACACGCAACCCCGAAATCGATCAGTTGACTGTTGTTGGGGCAGGAAATCAGCCGCTTGGAACCGTGAGTCTCCGTCAGTTGGCGTGTGCACTGATTACGACCGAAGAAGGATGCGACATGGTTCGTGTGTCAGCCGATGAGCGCGCTTGCGTAGATGCTCCGGTAGCCGTTTCTCGTGGATAAATGACGTTTTCAAAATCTGGATAGTTATGTTCAACCGAATCGAACACACTCTCGAAGCCGTTGACCCCGATTTGCTCAAGGCAATCAAACAGGAAAACCGTCGTCAGGAAGAGCACATCGAGCTCATCGCGTCGGAGAACTACACCTCGCCCGCCGTGATGGCAGCGCAAGGTTCGCAACTGACAAACAAGTACGCGGAAGGCTACCCTGGCAAGCGCTACTACGGCGGCTGCGAGTACGTGGATATCGTCGAGCAGCTGGCAATCGACCGCGTCAAGCAACTGTTCGGCGCCGAAGCCGCCAACGTGCAGCCGAACTCCGGCTCGCAGGCAAACCAGGGCGTGTTCTTCGCGATGCTCAAGCCGGGCGACACGATCATGGGGATGAGTCTCGCCGAAGGTGGTCACCTGACGCACGGCTCTTCGGTCAATATGTCGGGCAAGTGGTTCAACGTCGTCAGCTATGGGCTGAACGAGGCGGAAGATATCGACTACGAGAAGACCGAGGCGCTCGCCAGGGAGCACAAACCGAAGCTCATTATTGGTGGTGCGTCGGCATTCGCCCTGCGAATCGACTTCGAGCGCTTGTCGAAGATTGCGAAGAGTGTTGGTGCGTACTTCATGGTCGACATGGCGCACTATGCCGGTCTGATCGCCGCGGGCGTCTACCCGAACCCGGTGCCTCACGCCGACTTCGTTACCACGACGACCCACAAGAGCCTGCGCGGCCCGCGCGGCGGCGTGATCCTGATGAAGGCCGAGTTCGAAAAGCAGATCAACTCGGCGATCTTCCCGGGCATCCAGGGTGGTCCGCTGATGCACGTGATCGCCGGCAAGGCCGTCGCCTTCAAGGAAGCGCTGTCGCCGGAATTCAAGGCGTATCAGCAGCAGGTTGTCGAAAACGCGCGTGTGCTGGCTGAAACACTGGTCAAACGCGGTCTGCGTATCGTCTCGGGCCGCACCGAAAGCCACGTGATGCTGGTCGATCTGCGCGCGAAGAAGATCACCGGCAAGGCAGCGGAAGCGGCACTCGGCGCAGCACACATCACGGTCAACAAGAATGCTATTCCGAACGACCCGGAGAAGCCGTTCGTCACGAGCGGCGTGCGCCTCGGCTCGCCGGCAATGACCACGCGCGGCTTTGGCACGAAAGAAGCGGAACTGGTCGGCAATCTGATTGCTGACGTGCTTGAGAACCCGGAGGACGTCGCCACAATTGAACGTGTGCGCGCTCAGGTCTCGGAGCTGACAAAGCGCTTCCCGGTGTACCGCTAGCCGTTCGCAACAGGTGTCGGGCTAGTCATGAGGTAAGTATGAAGCGTTTGCCAGCAGCGAGTATTCCGTCGATGCACTATCCATGCGGTATCCAGTTTTGGGAGTTCGCTATCGGAAAAGATGGACGGTTGTTTTGAGGTTGTTTAGCTGGTGACTCAAAAAATCGCGGGTAGTCACCGCAATGATGTAGTTAGTTATCCGATGCAAATCGGAAGGTGAAGAGCGTCTTAGGCCAACGCATACCGGGCAAGCTCCGGCAACTTTTAAGGAACTGCAATGAAACTGAAATTTCTAGGGGCAGTTGTCGCAGTTGGAATTTTCTGCGGCAGCACACAGGCCAACGCCTCCGGTTGCGGCAACGTGACGATTGCGAGCATGAACTGGCAGAGTGCCGAGCTCGAATCCGCGGTTGACAAGGTGATTCTTGGAGAGGGTTACGGCTGTCAGGTAAATATGGTGATTGGCGATACAGTTCCGACGATTACCGCAATGGTGAACAAAGGCCAACCCGACATCGTGTCCGAGGGGGCCATCGATTTGCTGCCGGCAATCGTAAAGCAGGGGATCGATTCGAAGAAAATCATCATGGGAGCAAACACCATTCAGGAAGGTGCAATCTCTGGGTGGTTCATCCCCAAATACGTGGCGGATGCGCATCCTGAGATCAAGACGATTCCCGATGCCCTGAAACATCCGGAACTTTTCCCCGACCCGGAGAATCCGGGGAAAGGCGCGATTTATAACGGTCCGCAAGGATGGGGCGTGACGGTCATTACCGCAGCACTGTTCAAAGCGTACAAGGCTGACCAGGCTGGGTTCCGGCTTATCGACACAGGCTCCGCTGCAGGTCTGGACGGGTCGATGGCGAAAGCCTATGAGCGCAAGCGGGGGTGGCTAGGCGTCTATTGGTCTCCAACCTCGCTTCTCGGCAAATACAAGATGGTGAGACTCGAGGCTGGAGTCCCTGTCGACGAGGCTGAATGGAAACGGTGCACGACGGTGGCAAATTGCCCTGATCCGAAGCCAACGGCGTGGCCGGTGGGACGGTTGTACACGTTGCTCGCAAAACCGTTTGCAGACAAAGCGAGCCCAGATGTCATGAAGTATCTGAATACGAGGACGTTCAAGACCGCTGACCTTCAGCAAGTCATGGTTTGGATGACCGATAATCAGGCCACCGGCGAGGATGGCGCAAAGCGCTTCCTCAAAGAGAAGCAGGATGTCTGGACCAAGTGGGTAACGCCGGCCGCAGCGGAGAAAATCAAGGCGTCGCTGTAAAGGCGGTCAGAAGCAGTTTCGACTCGCTGCTCCTGCTTGAGCGGCGAGTCTCCAACGGGCGGTATTGCTTGCCGCCCGTGTTTGGAGCGTGTACGAAAGAATTCCACGAACTCACCATGAAAGCAGTCACTGATGGCGCGAAGGGTTACCGTCGACTCATTCCGTCGCTAACGGCGTTGGTCGAATTTGAAGCGGTGGCGAGACTACGAAGCTTCACGGTAGCTGCCTCCGAGCTTGGCGTCACACAGGCGGCGGTTAGTCGGCAGGTTCGGCTTCTCGAGGAAATGCTCGACGTCCGTCTGCTGGACCGGTTGCACCGTACCACCACGCTGACGCGCGAGGGCGAAGCGTTGTATGCGGTCGTTGCAGAGGCGATGGGGAAAATCGCCGGCGTATTTGACCGCCTGTCGACCGGAATTGAGGACGAGGAGCTTGTGCTCGCGACGACGGCGGCGTTCTCGCATTTCCGCTTGATGCCCAGTCTCGCGAGGCTCACGCGTCTTCAACCCAATCTGCGCCTTCGACTCACGACGACGATGTTCACCGCGGACCTTCGTCACAACGAAGTGGACGCTGCGATTCGCTGGGGCAACGGAAAGTGGGGTGATGGGACATCGTACTTACTGTTTGATGAGCAGGTGTTTCCGGTTTGCTCGCCTGGCTGGAAAAATGAGTATGGCACGCCGGGATCGCTGGAAGAATTGGCGAACATGACGCTCATTGCGTATGACCCGACATCCGAGGGCTGGTTGACCTGGGAAGAATGGTTTCGCGCCATTGGCGCACGTCCGACCAAACTCAAATATGGCGTTCGTACCTGTCTCTATACAGATGCAATCCAGGCTGCACGGCTTGGTCAGGGAGTCGCGCTTGGTTGGGGAAGGCTGCTGCACGAACATCTGGCATCAGGCGAACTTGTTCGTCTCACAAGCGCTTCTCTACCGCTGAGCGACGCTTATTACGTCGTCGTGCCACACGGTAAGACCATGTCCCCGACGATTCAAACGCTGATTGAACTGCTCCGCAACGCTGCGGGTGTTGCTTGAACATGTAGTCATACTCGTCGGTTGGCTTGAGCATATGAAACGCCGCGCCCCCGCGGCAGCGAGCACGCGTTCATGCACCTCGTAGTGCCTCCAGGCAACGCGCCGCACCCATGATTCAAAGTAATACTTCCGGGAAAATAAAGCGCATTGACGCCGTTTTTCAGCAATCCAATACTCAGGGATAACGCGGGAACATTCGAAGTCCCGGTACACCGTCAACGTTGGAGAAAAGCGATGTCAGAAGTTCCATTGAAGACCCTTGGTGAGCTTATCCGCAGCCGTGAGCCAGGATGCGGACTACCCGGAGGGGCCTTTGTCCGACAAGACGTCTTCGAAACGGACGTTGATATCTTCTTCCACAAGCACTGGATTCTGGTCGGAGTAACCGCGGACATACCCGAACCGGGCGACGTTTCCGTTGTCGATATCGGCAAAGCATCGGTGATCCTCGTGCGGGATGACAGCGAAAACATTCGTGCCTATCGCAACGTCTGTCGTCACCGTGGAGCGCGATTGAAGGAGGCCGGAAAGTCGACGGTTGGCATGCTCGTATGTCCCTATCATCAGTGGACGTATGACCTCGATGGAAGCCTGCGTCACACGAAACACATGGGAAAGCATTTCGACCCGACGTGCCGCAGCCTGTTGCCGGTTCACATCAAGGTCGTTGGAACACACGTCTTTGTCTGCCTCGCAGACGAACCGCCGGCTGACATCGCGAAGTTGGCAACGACGATGGCGCCGCGCTTTGCTCCGTACGATTTGCAGAACACGAGGATTGCGTATGAAGCGGAGATTATCGAAGACGGTAACTGGAAACTCGTCATGGAGAACAATCGCGAGTGCTATCACTGCGAGGCGGGGCACCCGGAACTGACGGTATCTTTTCTGCCGGAGGATTTTGGCTTCAGCACCGACGAAATGAATGAAGAGTCGCTGCGCGCCCTCGACGAGTACCACAAGCGCAACGCTGCCAGTCAGGATGGGTGGGAAAAGGAGGGATTGCTGTGCTCGCCGGTGGAAGAACTGAGTGGGGACGTGGCTACGCATTTCCGGACTCAACGTCTGGTCATTGCGGGATGCGGAGAATCCCAGACCATGGACACCAGGGTGGCGTGTCAAAAGCTGCTGGGTAATTCTTCACGGCGTGACCTGGGAGACACACATATGTGGACTCACAACTCGTGGACCCATGTGATGAGTGACCACGCCATGATTTCCTACATCATCCCGCTTACCCCGGAAAAAACGTTGGTGCGCACGAAGTGGCTCGTTCACGCTGACGCGGTCGAGGGAGTGGACTATGACATCAACAAACTGACTGAGGTATGGGTCGCCACAAATGCGCAAGATGCTCGCCTCGTTGCCGTTAATCATCGCGGCGCGCAGGACCCGGGTTACATTCCCGGACCGTACTCTCAGTTCACGGAAACCTATGTCGACCAGTTCGTCGACTGGTACACGGCGCGGCTCAAGGCGCATGGCCTCTGACGACGGGGGGCGTCAAAGCAACGCCGATAGCAGTCGCGAATTGTTGTCGCAAATCGACTGGCGTCACGACATGCCGAGCTGCTGTGCGGTTGCGTCGATGGCGATTTTCGCCTTCGAGACGATTTCGTCGATCTCCCGCCTGCTGATCACGAGCGGCGGCGACAGCAGCATCCGGTCGCCGCTCGCGCGCATGATCAGGTTGCCGTTGAAGCAGAAGTCGCGGCAGATCGTGCCGACGTCGCTATTGGCGAAGCGTTTGCGCGTGTGAGGGTCTTCTGCGAGTTGCAGACCGGCCGCGAGCCCCGCGCCGGCGATCTCGCCGATGATCGGGTGGTTGGCGAAGGTATCGCGCAACGTCTTCTGAAAGTACGGCCCAGTGTCGTTCTTCACGCGCTCGACGATCTTTTCGTCGCGCAACAGCCTGAGGTTGGCGAGCGCGACGGCAGCCGCCACCGGGTGACCCGAGTAGGTGAGGCCGTGGTTGAAGTCGCCGTTCTCGATGATCGCTTCGGCGACGCGGTCATGCAGGCCGACCGCGCCCATCGGCACATAGCCGCTCGTGAGGCCCTTCGCGAGCGTGATCAGATCCGGCTCGAAGCCAAAGTGCTGATGCGCGAACCATTCGCCGGTGCGGCCGAAACCGCCGATCACTTCATCGGCGACCAGCAGAATGTCGTACTTGCGGCAGATGCGTTGAATTTCCGGCCAGTAGGTCGAGGCCGGGAAGATCACGCCGCCCGCTCCCTGGAAAGGCTCACCGATGAACGCGGCCACATTCTGCGCGCCGATTTCGAGGATCTTCGCTTCCAGTTGCTGCGCGCGAGCCAGCGCGAATTCTTCAGGTGTCTGATTGGGTTGCGCTTCGCCAAAAAAATACGGCTGGTCGATATGCACGATGTTCTCGACTTTCGACGGCATCTGTTCGTGCATGTAACCCATGCCGCCCAGTGTGCCGCCCGCGATCGTCGAACCGTGGTAGCCGTTTTTGCGCGAGATGACGATTTTCTTCGCCGGCTTGCCCTGTATCGCCCAGTATCGATGGACGATGCGCAGCACTGTGTCGTTGCCTTCGGAACCGCTATTGCAATAGAAGAAGTGATTGAACGGCTCGGGCGCCAGCTCCGCTAGCAGCGCCGACAGTTCGACCACAGGCGGATGCGTGGTCTTGAAGAAAGTGTTGTAGTAGGGCAGTTCCCGCATCTGCCGGTACGCGGCGTCGGCGAGTTCCTTGCGGCCGTAGCCGACGTTCACACACCAGAGTCCCGCCATGCCGTCGACGATCTGGTTGCCTTCCGAGTCCCACAGGTACACGCCCTGAGCTTTCACGATCACGCGGCTGCCGCTGCGATTGAGCGAGCCCATATCCGAAAACGGATGGATGTGATGAGCGGCGTCGAGTGCGCGGTATTCGGCGGTGCTGCGTGGTGCTGTCTGCGCGGCCAGTGCGATTGCGGCCGGTTGCGCGGGCAGTGCCGGTTTTGCATCAGCGAGTTCTTCTGTTCTGTAGCTCATATTGCCTCCAATAGTTCTGCGTTTGCGGGCGGCGCTCTCAGACGTGCAGCAGCAAATGCCGGCGTTCCCATGAACTGATCACGCGGAAAAACGCCTCGTATTCGGTTTCTTTCAGCGCGAGGTAAGCTTTGACGAACTTCTCGCCGAGTACCTCGGCGATCGGCTCGCAGGCGCTCATCAGCGTCAGGCCTTCTTCAAGATTGCGCGGCAACTGGTACGGCAATTCGTAACCGTCGCTGAGCAGCGGCTCGGTGGCATCGAGTTTTTGCGTCATGCCGAGATAGCCCGCGGCCAGTGTCGCGGCGATCGCCAGATAGGGATTGCAGTCCACGCCCGGAATGCGGTTTTCGATGCGGCGCGCGGCCGGCCCTGAATGCGGAATGCGGAAACCCACCGTGCGGTTGTCGTAACCCCAGGCGACGTTGATTGGCGCGGCCATGAAGCGCGATAACCGGCGATACGAGTTGATGTACGGCGCGAAAATCGGCATCAGCGCCGGCGTATATTTCTGCAGGCCGGCGATATGGCTCGTGAAGAACGAGGTCGGCTTGCCGTCCGTACCCGTGAATATGTTGCGGCCGGTTTCTTCGTCGATGAGGCTTTGATGCATGTGCATCGCCGAGCCCGGTTCGCCTTCCATCGGCTTGGCCATGAAGGTCGCGTACATCTTGTGGCGCAGCGCCGCTTCGCGTACCGTCCGCTTGAACAGGAATACGCTGTCGGCGAGCTTCAATGGATCGCCGTGCATGAAGTTGATTTCCATCTGCGCCGCGCCGACTTCGTGAATCAGCGTGTCGACTTCCAGTTCCTGCACGTCGCAGTACTCGTAGATGTCTTCGAAGAGCGGATCGAATTCGTTGACTGCTTCGATCGAGTACGCTTGACGTCCGGTTTCAGCCCGACCGGTGCGACCAATTGGCGGCTGCAGCGGCAGGTCCGGGTCGCGGTTCATGTCGACCAGGTAGAACTCGAGTTCGGGCGCGATGACCGGCTTCCAGCCTTTGGCCTTATAGAGGTCGAGCACGCGTCGCAATACAAAGCGCGGCGAGATTTCGACGGACGTGCCATCGAAGTGAACGCAATCGTGAATCACCTGTGCGGTCGGATCGACTGCCCACGGAATCATCCGGATCGTGCTCGCATCGGGCACGCAGATCATGTCGGGGTCGGTGACGCCGGTCAGCGATCCGTCCTCGGGATAGTCGCCGGTGACGGTCTGGATCATCACCGCCTGCGGCAAGCGCATGGACTCGCCGGATTCGAACTTGCTGCGCGGAATGATCTTGCCGCGTGCGATCCCGGCCATATCCGGAATGATCGCTTCGATTTCGGTGATGTGGTGCTTCTTCAGAAATTCGTCGATGTCATGCATGGTCGTTCTCTCTGATTTGGTGCGTGAGCGTCTCAGGCGTGCGTAACAGCGGCGGATACCGCGCCATAGCCTGGCTTGCCGCGCATCCGAACGCGACAGGCGTCGCCGAACGCGCGAAAGATCGCGCGGGACAGCGCGTCGTCGGCATGTTTCCACTCCGGGTGCCACTGCACACCCAGCGCGAAAGCGCGCGCACCCGTCACGCTGACTGCTTCTATCAGGCCGTCCGGCGCGATGGCTTCGGCCATGAGGCCCGCGCCCAGCCGCGCGATGCCCTGGCCATGCAGGGAATTCACGCGCGCTTCATTCGTGCCGCCTGCGAGGCGCTGCAACAAGCCGCCTTGCGTCAGCGTGATCGCGTGAGACGGCGCGTATTGCACGTCGAGGTCGTCCTGGCTGTTCTCGCGATGGTCGTTCAGGCCTGCCACCGCGTGAACGCTTTGATGCAATGTCCCGCCGAACACAACATTCATTTCCTGCAAGCCTCGGCATATGGCCAGCACCGGCACACCGGCGACGATTGCCGCGCGCAGAAGCGGCAGCGTCGTCGCATCGCGTGCGGCGTCGCGCGGGGTGTCTGGCGCACTGGGCTTGCCGCCGTAGCGATGCGGCTCGACGTTCGAATAGCTGCCGGTCAACAACAGGCCGTCGATCGTCGCCAGCACGTCCTCGACGGATTGGCGTTCACCGAGTGCCGGCAGCAGCATGGCCAGCGCCTGCGAACCGTCCACGATCGCGGCAATGTACTTCTCGCCCACCACGTGCGACGGGTGGGCTCCGATCATCGTTCTATCGGCGCTGATGCCGACTAGTGGTTTATTTCGCATAACGAATAGATGTGGGTGGTCAGAAGGGACTACCTTCGAAGTTCCCGCAAGGGAACTTCCTTCGGTGCGTTCCCCGCGGGACGCGGTATGAACCATGTCGAACACGGCGCGGCACGATTCCACAGCCGGGCGCAAGGCGCCAGGCCGCCAGGGTCATGCGGGCGGTCGTCGTCGACGGAAAGGACTCGCCGCGCGTCGCAATCGCGTGCGCTGTCCGGTTCGATCCGCCGCGATGCGCGACTCAATCCAGGCCGCACGAAGCGCATCGACGGCGGGCAGCACCGCTCCTGCGCAGTGTCAGACCCACAAGGGCGCGCTCACGCAAACGGACGAATCGAACGGCGAAAAGGAAGGAGGCGCTACGGCAGCAGCGAAGCGACTTCGTCTGTACGCACCGCGATGAAGGCGCGTGCGGAAATGGAGTTGTGACGTCGAACTGAACGGCGGGACAGGATCGTGAAGACGGACAGAAAGCGGCGGAACGCAAGGCTGCCGTTGCTGCCGTCGGTGATGACGCCGTCAGCGCGGGGACAACCCGCCTGACTACGATTCCATCTCACCAAAGGGCATCGGACTCTCACGATTACACTCGACTGGCAACGTTGAACGTATTGAACGGCCTGTTCAAAATCCGCACGCGGCGCTTAAAGAAGCAGGACGTCAGGAGAATCGTCTCGCAACTGCGCGAACTGAATTCGCCGCGTGGCAAGACACCGGTGATGTCTCGTGACGCGGGCGCGACGACCGCCTTATGAGCAGCATATACGAGCCAATAACGCCGTCAAATCATTTTCGACAATGATGGGCCGAACTTCCCCGAAAACGATGCGGCGACAATCAAAAGAAGATCTTTGCGGCATGCATAGCCGGTCATCGCGGCTGGGTATTGCTCCAGCATTGCAACGATTAGCATTGGTCTGTGTCGCGCGTATGACATTGAGACATCTGTTAAAAGAAAGTCGCGCGCTGTCTGCTCATTATCGAAAAGAACAGCGTGAAGGAACAGCGTGAAGGAACAGCGTGAAGGAACAGCGCGGCAAGTCGCCCGATCATCGCGCGTGTTTCGCCAGCCTCGCACGCACGGTATATTCGCCTTCGTTGCCTTGATCCTCGATCATGTGCGCCATCGCCGTATTGAAGTCGGGCGGCAGCGGCTCGACCGGATAGCCGCGTTTCTCCCACGCGTCGAGGCCGCCTTTGAGCGCGCGGATATGGTGAATATTCTTGCGATGCAACTGACTGACGATACGCTTGGCCGTCGCTTCGTTCGGACACACGCAATAGACGACGATCGGCCGGTTCAGCAGTTCGGGATGAATCGGCTCGGGTGAATCGAGATCCAGCGGCCGCGCGCCGGCAATGCGGTGCGACTCCTTTTCGCGCACGCTGTGTGGCCGCGCATCGAGAATCAGCGGCGGCTCATTGGATTTCATCAACGCGTCGAGCTGATCCGGCGTGATGCGCGTATGCGCGAGCCAGCGCCGGAACTGCAAACGGCGCACCCAGCGGTACAGCAGCGCGGCGATGAAGATCGCAGCGAACGCATCGAAAATCGTCCCGCCGTTTTGCCGCACGAGCAGCACCAGTTGCACGATCTGATCGTGCAACGCCACGCCGCCGATCACCCATGCGCTAGCCCATAGCGTCGCGCCGACCAGATCCCACCACAGAAACACACCGACGCCGATCGCGGTCGTGCCGAGCAGCGGCGCAGAGATCAGACCGAGGCCCGGCAGAAACTTCGCGACGGTGAGAATCGGCGCGCCATAACGTTCGTAGGTATTGCGTGCGACGCGGACGGTGGTGTCCAGCGACAGCGAGAAACGCACCAGATAGTTCAGCAGACGACGGCCGTACGCGCGTCCGGTAAAGAACCACAACGAGTCGGCGAGCAGCGTCGCGACGACCGCGGCGCATACGACATTGACATACGAGGTTTGTCCCATGGCGGCCATGGTTCCACCGAAAACCAGCATCGGCGCGGCCGGAATCGGCACACCGAGCTGTGTGATGAGCACGCTCATGAAAACGGCCCAAACGCTCAGCGAGGGTGGAATCGCAACCGGAAAATGCCACACAACCGCGCTCCTGAGAATGCAATGAAGAGAATTGAAATGGTTCGCGCCAAGCGGGCGCGCGGCGAACACGCGGCGCATGCTCCGCACCTGGACCGCACCTGGATCACGTTGGCGGCAGGTCGGCCGGCGCACACGCACGCGTTGGCGCGAAGGCGGATTTAAACACAGGTGGCGCGCGGACGCTGCGGGCCCCGCTGGGCGCGAGGATTCTCGCAGGATTGGGTGGTGGCGCGCAAGCCGAAGCGGCTTACGCGGTCGGTTCGAGTCCGATGGTCCTTGTTAGTGGCGCGGCGCCGCGCGGTGCGCCGCCCGCCCTGTCAGTTCATGCGTCTGTCGCCGGATCGTAGGGGATTACGCGTTCGTGTTCGTCCGCATGATTGCGCGCCACGATGGCGCGTGCGGCGTTCAGCGCGTCGAGATTGAATGGCTGATGCGGCACGCCAGGCGGAATAAACAGGAAGTCGCCCGCCTCGGTGATGACCGACTCGCGCAAACCGGGACCGTAGCGCGTCTCGATTCTGCCTTCGAGCTGGTAGATCGCGGTTTCGTAGTCGGCGTGATAGTGAGGTTCGGCATGGCCGCCCGGCGGCACCACCACCATGTACATCGACAAACCCCTCGCGCCCGCAGTGCCGGCGGAAATGCCGACGAAGTAGGGCAAGCGCTGGGCCGTCGCCATCTCCCGGTCAGGGCGCACCTTGATGACGGGTGCTCGCGCATCGTGCAATACGTCTGTCATAGTCGCTCCTGTCATGGTCGCCGCTCTCTGCAATCCGGCTGACGCCGCTCGCCACGGTTCGGCGCACGCTCCCTGAGACTGAAAGTCTAGACGATCGTGGCGGCGCTATCGGACCTTGTCGAGCGCCGCCGGCGCGGGTCCATTCGCCCGGTTGCCGCCAGTCAGTTGCCGCAGACCGGCTGCGGCGCCTGGTGCGAGCACTGCAACGTGACTGGCGTCGCGACCACGGGCTCGCCGCACGGCGTATTGGCCCTGTTGCTACAATCGGCGTCGTGTGCATACAGATATCACGGAGGCAAAGCATGGCCAATCTTCAGCCCATCAGCCGCTACCCTGTGCCCGAGCCGAGCGAATGGCCGGACGACATCTGTGCCCGCATCCTCGAGGTGCAGGAGAAAGCAGGCTTCGTTCCGAATGTGTTCCTGACGCTCGCGTATCGTCCGGATGAATTCCGCGCATTCTTCGCCTATCACGACGCGTTGATGCTGAAAGAGGGCGGCCTGACCAAGGGCGAGCGCGAGATGATCGTGGTCGCCACCAGCGCGGTGAACGACTGCCTGTATTGCGTGGTCGCGCACGGTGCGATTCTGCGTATTTACGAAAAGGCGCCGTTGCTCGCCGATCAGGTCGCGGTCAATCATCGTAAGGCGGATATCACCGAGCGCCAGAAGGCCATGCTCGACTTCGCGCTGAAAGTTTGCCGCGCATCCGGCACGGTCGATGACGACGATTTTCAAACCCTGCGCGAGCATGGCTTTACCGACGAGGACATCTGGGATATCGCGGCGATTACCGCGTTTTTCGGCTTGTCGAACCGGATGGCCAACGTTATTTCGATGCGTCCGAACAACGAGTTCTATCTGATGGGACGTGTGCCGAAAGCAGCGGCGGATGCGCCGATAGAATAATCATGGGAGATTATTTCGGGCTCCATACCAGTTCGAATCGGACATAGGAATGCAAGGCGAGGACGCAATGCGACGATGTAATGCGTCAGCGCGCGTTCCCCGCTACCGTATGTTCACGCATTCACCGGTTCGGACCGTAGCGCGGGCATGTTCGCCGAGGTGTCATCGATCGGGAAATGCAGCATCGCGGCGATCAACCCGGCGACCACTGTGGCGTCCCATAGCAACGAATACGATCCCGTCAGATCGAACACCAGGCCGCCTAGCCATGCGCCGAGAAACGAGCCGATCTGATGGCTCAGAAAGCAGACGCCGAACAGGGTGCCGAGGTGGCGCGTACCGAACACTTTCGCGACCAGTCCGCTCGTGAGCGGCACGGTACCGAGCCACGTGAGGCCCATCACGGCCGCGAACATCACGACTGACGCCGCGCTTTTCGGCAAGACGAAGAACGCGCCGATCGTCACGCTGCGAATCAGATAGAGCCAGCCGAGCACATGATGCTGCCGGAACCGGCCGCCGAGCCAGCCGCATGTCCAGCTGCCCGCCATGTTGAACAGGCCGATCAGCGCGAGCGCGGTAGCGCCGAGCCCGACCGGCATATGGCAGAGCGACAGATACTCGGGCAGGTGCGTCGCGATGAAGGCGAGCTGAAACCCGCACGTGAAGAAGCCTAGCGTCAGCAGCCGATAGCCGCGATGCCGGCTTGCCTGCGCAAGCACCTGGCGAAGCGGCGCTGCGCCCGCCTGTGCAACGGTCGTGCCGGCCTGCCCGCGACGGTCGAGCACGATGCCGAGCGGGGCGATCAACAGCATCAGGAAAGCCAGCGCGAAGAGCGACGCGACGATGCCCGAGCTGAGCCGGATGCCTTGCACGAGCGGAACCATCAGCACCTGACCCGCCGATCCGCCCGCGCTCACCAGCCCCATCGCGACGCTGCGTTTTTCCGGCGACGCGGTACGCCCGACTGCCGGCAACACCACGCCGAAGGTTGTGCAGCTCACGCCGATGCCGACCAGCAGTCCCATGCCGACGACCAGCAGCGCGCCGTTGGGCGCGACCGCCGCGAGTCCGAGACCGGCCGCGAACGTCGTCGCGCCGAACGCGACCACCGGAGCCGAACCGTAGCGATCCGCGGCGGCGCCCGCGAACGGTTGCGCGAAGCCCCACACCAGGTTGTGCAGCGCGATCGCGAACGCGATTTGTGTGACCGGCAAGCCGCGGTCGAACGAGAACGGCCCGATGAACAGCCCGAAGGTCTGGCGAATGCCCAGCGCCGCGCTGAGAATCAGCGCGCCGGCGAGGATTATCAGCGTGCTCGGGTTGAAGGCGGGGGTGAAGCGTTTGCTGTTGGCAGTCGACATGGTTCTGATCTCCTTCGACACCATGGTCGCAGCGAGCGTCAGAAGCGGCAAAAGAAAAGATTTCGAGCACAGGTGAGCGCGGCTCATCTGTGTGGCTTCGCAGACCGCGCAACGCGATGCGGCGCTGCCCCAGTCAACGCGGTTCAACTCGACTCAACTCGACTCAACTCGACTCAACTCGACTCGACGCGCCGTGAGTCTGGCGACGTGGTTTCGGATGGCAGGTCGAACGGTTCGGCCTCGCTGACGAGCCAGCGCTTGAAGTCGATCAGTTCCGGTCGACGGTCCGAGCTTTCCGCACTCACCAGCCAATACGCGCCGGCGGAGGCGACTGTCGCCGAGCACGCCTCGACGAGCGCGCCGCTCGAAAGATCGCCATCGACCAGCGGCCGTCGGCCGAGCGCGACACCAAGGCCCAAGCTGGCTGCCTCGAACGCAAGCTGGATCGTGTCGACGCGCAGGCCGCCGGCGGTATCGATGCCGTCGGCGCCGGTCGCGTCGAGCCATGTCTGCCAGTCCTCGCTCGCCGCATTCACGTGAATCAGCGTCGCGTGGCGTAACGCGATGTTCCCCTGCTCGTCGCGCAGACTCGCCAGGTAAGCAGGGCTGCACACCGGCACGAGGCGTTCGCCGAACAGACGCGTCCACGCGGTGCCGGCAACCGGCGCGCGGCTCAGACGGATCGCGAAGTCGAAACCGTCGACCGGAAAGCCGACCTGACGATGCGACGTGTCGACGCTCACGTTCACCTTCGGCCAGCGCGTGCGAAAACCGGTGAGGCGCGGTAGCAGCCAGCGCGACGCGAGGGTCGGCGCGCAACTCAGCGCGATCGGGCGATCCGCGCGATGATTCGGTAAGCGCTGCGTGCCGATCGCGATCAGCGAAAACGCTTCGGAGACATAGGAGAGATAGTCAGCGCCCGTTGCGGTCAGCGAAATGCCGCGCGGCTCGCGCACGAACAGCTCGACACCGAGTGCCTGTTCCAGGCCGACGATGCCGTGACTGATCGCGCTCGGCGTGACGTTCAGTTCCTCGGCGGCGAGTTTGAAGCTCTGATGCCTGCCGGCTGCTTCGAAGAAGCGAAGCGCGGGCAGAGGTGGCAGACGAAGCGGCATGTTGCATCCCCAGGAACGGCGCGTGGTGCGCCGTGACGATGGCTCTGGCGCGCCGGGTGCGCGCGTTCTGTTACGCGAAAGCATACCTTGCCGGGTGGTTGTGGTTGTGGTTGCGGTTGTGGTCGGCGTCGGCGCTCGCGTGGCCGGGTTCGGGTTCGGTGAGACGCTGGCGAGCGCGCAGAGAAAATTTCGCCGCCGCTGTCGATTTGCCGCCGACCCGTTCGTCGTCGCTATATGGAGCATGTGGAGCGCGGCGATGTCAGGCGCGCCGACGCGCTCTCCCAATTCCCTTTCCGCAAGAGGAGACGGCTGATGACTGACGCCAACGGATCCATCCAGACCTTGAGACCGGCCCGGCAACTGGCCGATCTGCCGTCACGATTTCCCGGCGAAAGCGCCGCCTATCGGCGCTCGCGCAACGAACTGCTGGCCGAGGAAATCGAATTGCGCCGTCACATCGAACGGGTCGCCGAGCAGCGTCGCGCGCTGCCGCCAGGTGGCGTGGTGCCGGAGGATTACCGTTTCGTCGGCGAGGCGGGTCCGGTGACGCTATCGGAGATGTTCGGCGAGCACGACACGCTTGTCACCTACAACTGGATGTTCGGCCCACGACGCGCACGGCCCTGCCCGATGTGCACATCGCTGCTGAGCGCCTACGACGGCGAAATGCCCGACATCCTGCAACGCGTGGCGTTCGCGGTGATCGGCCGTTCTCCGATCGACAGGCTCGTGGCGTTCGGCAAGGAGCGGGGCTGGCGGCATCTGCGTCTGTATTCGTCGGGCGGCAACACGTTCAATCGCGACTACGCAGGTGAAGATCCCGCTGGCGACGATCAACCCGCGTTCAACGTGTTCACGCGTGGCGATGGCACGGTGCGGCACTTCTGGGGCGCGGAAATGGGCCCGTCGACGGCCGACCCTGGCCAGGACCCGCGCGGCGCGCCCGATGTGATGCCGCTCTGGACCGTGCTCGACATGACGCCCGGCGGCCGCGGCAGCGATTGGTACCCGAAGCTGGAATACGGCGCGGCACCGCGCTGAGCCGGCGGTTGCCGCGCTGTGCTGGACGATGGGGCGGTGGATGGGGCGGTGGATGGGGTGGTTAATGGGGCGGCTGATGGGGCGGTTCAGGCGCAGCGGCGTGAACCCGCGCCGCGCACGCACTGTAGCGCTACGACTGCGCCTGCGCCTCAGCCACCGTAAGACCCCGGTCAGGCGCCGGCCGCAGATAGGTATCGACGGCGTTTGCCCGCAGCGGCGGGCTGAACAGATAGCCCTGCACCGCGCGTGCGCCGAGCGCCTTGACGACCTCGGCCTGCTGCGCCGTTTCGAGCCCTTCCACCACGCATTCGAGTCCGAGGTTCCGGCACAGGTCGAGCACCGACTTGACGATCTTCTTCGACGCGCTGTTCGAATCCACGTCGGTCACGAAGCTGCGGTCGATCTTGATCGAATCGAACGGCAGGCGATGCACGTAGCTCAGGCTCGAATAGCCGGTGCCGAAGTCGTCGAGCGAAACGCGGCAGCCGGCTTGCTTGATCATCGTCAGTGCGCTGTGGGCCTGTTCGAAATCGCGCGTCACGGCGGTCTCGGTGATCTCGAACGACACGCGATGCGGCGGGACACCGCTCGCGCTCACGATATCGATGAGCCGCCGGGCGCGCGCCGACGTGGAGATGTCGATGGCGGGCAGATTGAACGACAGAAACAGCTCGCTCGGCCAGCGTGCAACTTCGTCGAGCGCCTTGCGCAGCAGCACGTCGGTGATGCGCAGAATCAGTTCGGTACGCTCAGCAATCCGAATGAATTCTTCCGGCCTGACCATGCCGAGCCGCGGGTTATGCCAGCGCCCGAGCGCTTCCAGGCCCATGGGGCGGTGCGTGAGCAGATCGTAGATCGGCTGGAACTCGAGGAACAGCTCCGCTTCGAGATCGGCATGGCGCAGTTCCTGGGTCACGAGACTCGAGCGCCGGATACGCGTTTCATGTTCCGTCGAGAAGATTACCGGCGTGCCGCGGCGGCTCTCCTTGCCGAAGTACAACGCGGCGTCGGCGCGTTCGAACAGTTGCGTGACCGTCGTGCCGGCGTCGGGAAACGCAGCCCAGCCGATCGTTCCCGACAGCTCGGCGACATTACCGGCCACCAGGTACGGTTGACTGAGCGCATTGCAGATACGCTCGCCCAACTCGACGAGCGTTTCGTTCGAGAATTTGTGCTGCGCGAGCACGCCGAATTCATCACCGCCCAGACGCGCGAAGAACAGACCCGGCTCGGCGAGCGCCAGCAGGCGTGCGCCGACTTCCTGAAGCACGAGGTCGCCGCTTGCGTGGCCATAGATGTCGTTGACCTGCTTGAAGCCGTCGAGATCGATCAGTCCGACATTGAAGCCGCCGCTCGACGCGAACGTCTGTTCCGACATCGCGCGCAGCGACGCGAAGAAGCTGCGCCGGTTCGGCAGGTCGGTGAGACTGTCGATGTTCGCGAGCCGGAAGTTGTCGTCGCTGAGCCGCTGCGTATTCTGCTGGCTCGCCTGCAATTCGCGCTGTGCGCCAACCGCGCCGGTAAAAGTCTGGCAATAAAGCTGGATGATGACGGCGAGCGCGACACCGACCAGCGTCATGTCGATCGCCATCGCGATAAATACCGGACAACGGGTGAATACGAGGACAGTGGAGAAACTCAGGATAACTATTGAAAGCAGAAGCAGGGCGGCCACGCGTATATGCATCAGGCAGAACATGCAGCCGACCAGCGTGGTCGCCATGTAAAACGCGACCTGCGCCTGCTCGAACACGGTGCCGTAAGGGAACAGCAGCCGCGACCAGAGGCTGAACGCGGTGCCCAAGACGCCGACCAGCCAGAGCAGCTTGCGCAGCTCGGACACGGCATCGTCGTCGGTCAGCACGCGCTGGCGCACGCGCCACCATCGCACGCAGCGCACGATGCACAGCGCGCAGAGCGCCGCGGGCACATACAAGGCCAACCACGCCGGCGCACTGTGCCGGTGCGTGATTGCGACGGCCGTCGTGTTGACGAGCAGCATGAAATAGAGGAGGGGTATCTGGCGGCTGAATGCCTGAAGCTTGGAGCGCACCAGTTCAGGATCGCCCTCCGCGACCAACAGTCCTTCCCTCAATCTGGCTAGCCGACCCATTCCCTTCCTTTCAACGTTTGCGCGGCACGCGTAACTCTGTATATCGGCTGTGCTGGTGGCAGCTTGAGATCGATTTTTCGTGAAATGAATAGGGCGGCGAAGAATCGGTAAGTACGACCGGGCAACACGGATGACGGAGCGGTCGTGCTGCGCCAGCAGGTGGCATCCGGCGTGCTTTATCGATTCAGAGCGCGGGGCACGAGAGCACGTGCTGGGGCGGCAGCGTCGTGCCGGGTTCGCCGTTCGTGGCCGGCGTGCCTTGCGGGGGCGTCGACACGAGGCGCACCGTATTGACGCCCGCATTCGCCAGCACGTATTTTTCCGCGCTGTTATCCGGCTGCCAGTAGGCTCGAAAGACGCCGTCGTCGCTGAATACCAGTAGCTTGCCATGCACGGTTTTCGTGTCGCTTTTCGCGCCACTGACCAGATCCACCGGTTCGCCATCGCGAACCCGGAAGCCTTGCGGCGCAGCAGAACTTGCCGCGCCGACCAGGGTGGCGCAGCTATCGTCCTCGGCCGCCATGGCCGCCGAGGACAGCGCGGCGAGCAGTGCACCTGTTGCAATATGGCGAAATTTCATTTTTTTATCTCTCCCGGATTTTGAATTTGCCGTGCCTTGGGACCGGCCATGCGACCGCCGCGCGAACCGCCATACATAGTAAAAAAGCCGGCTGGCAGCCTTTGGCGCGACGCTAAATGCATGAAATTGCAACGGATTGTGATCCGGCTCAAGCGCGTCGAATGCGCGTAAAACGCGTAAGCACACGATTCTGCTGGCAGTTTGCTACCAAAAATCGTCAAATTGGCTCTGGGCGGGTGATACAAGCCTTGCAGCGGGGGTTTGCGCGAAAGCGCGCCTATGCGTTAGTGTGTCGGTCCCGGCGCGACAGATGTAGCGCCGGTTCCATGATTACCATACGGGAAGTGCTATGAACAAACAGGAACTGATTGATGCAGTCGCCGCAGCAACGGGCGAAAGCAAAGCGGCCACCGGCCAGACCATCGACGCGATCGTCGAAGCGGTGACTAAGGCCGTGGTGGGTGGCGATACGGTGCAACTGGTCGGTTTCGGTTCTTTCTCGACCGGCGCGCGCGCAGCACGCGTGGGCCGCAATCCGTCGACGGGCGCCGAGATCCAGATCGCCGCAGCCAAGACGGTGAAGTTCACCGCCGGCAAGGCCTTCAAGGAAGCCGTCAACGCGTCGTAAGACAACGCGCTTCACGCCGGAGCGTCCACGGTGCGCTGCGAAGCGCACGGCGAGCGATGCATCGGGCGTGAAGAATCGCGCGCTGCCCAACCCCGCAACGCCGTAAGCCAGGCTGATCGGCGGCTGGTGCAGCGCGTGTGCACCGGCGCCGTGCTCAGCCCGCGCGACGCTTGCGGGTTGCGTCGGCGAGGGTGTCGAGCGCCGGCTCGGTTTGCGCCCAGCTCACGCAGGCATCCGTGATCGAGACGCCATAACGCAATGGCACACCGGCGTTCAGGTCCTGTCGGCCTTCTTCCAGATGACTCTCCAGCATCACGCCGATAATGCGCCGCTCGCGCTGCGCGAGTTGCTGCGCCAGATCCTGCACCACCTCCAGTTGACGCAAGTGCGATTTGCCCGAGTTCGCATGCGAACAATCGATCATCACCTGCTCGCGCAAACCCGCTGATGCGAGCGTCGCGCAGGTGGCTTGCACCGACGCGCTGTCATAGTTCGGCCCCTTCTTGCCGCCGCGCAGGATCACATGCGCGTCGTCGTTGCCGCGCGTTTCGAAGATCGCGGCCATGCCCATTTTCGTCATGCCCATGAACGCGTGACTCGCGCGTGCGGCGACAATCGCGTCCGCGGCGATCTGCACGCCGCCGTCGGTGCCGTTCTTGAAACCGATCGGGCAGCTCAGCCCCGACGCGAGTTGCCGATGGCTCTGACTCTCTGTCGTGCGTGCGCCGATGGCGCCCCATGCGATCAGATCGGCGATGTATTGCGGGCTGAGCAGATCGAGGAATTCCGTGGCCGTGGGCAGACCAAGACCGTTGATGTCGAGCAGCAATTGCCGCGCGAGACGCAGACCTTCGTTGATGCGGAAACTGCCGTCGAGACGCGGGTCGTTGATATAACCTTTCCAGCCGATCGTGGTGCGAGGCTTCTCGAAGTAGACGCGCATCACGATCAGCAGATCGTTCTTGTGGGCATCGGCCGCGGCCTTCAGCTTGCGCGCGTATTCGATCGCCTGGTCGTGGTCGTGAATCGAACACGGACCGACGATCAGCACGAGCCGGTCATCGCGGCCGTGCAGAATGTCGGCGATTTCCACGCGCGTTTTTTCGACGAGTGTCTGCACCGCGGGCGGCACCGGCAATTCGTCCTGCAGCAGCGCAGGGGAAATCAACGGACGCACCGCGCCGATCCGAACGTCGTCGATGCGCGTGGTGTCCTGGGTGGCGTCGGCCGAGCCGACTTCCTGATCGTGCAAAGGATTGTCGATGGCGCTCAAAATGTTCTCCCGGACCTGGATGATGAGGCGGCCTGGCCGCCTGGAATGTGCGAGTGCCGCTGCGCTGGTTTCGCGTGGACTCTGGGTTGCTGTTGGGGGCGCTGTTGCGTCGCCTTTGAGTTGCTGTAGCGTCACTTTTGCGCCGTCGTTGCGTCACTTCGTTGCGTCATTGTTGCGCCGCTGCGTTGGCGCGATTATGACACCGCCCTGCCGCCGTCGGCAGTACGGCAGGTCAGAGTCTTCCGATCAGCGCCATCGCGGCGGCCGGATTGCGTTCCTTGAAGCCGCTGATCACGTACAGGTAGACGTCGCGCGCAGTTGCTTTCGCAGGTGGCGCGGCGGACGTTTCCAGGTCGTCCGGCGTCGTGCCCGCGGCGAGCTGGCGCACGCGGGCGGCCCATGCGTCGAGCGCGCTGGTCGAATAGCCTTTGGCCTGTTTGTCGGTGGTGCCCATGATGCGCGCGTACACGAAGGGCGCGGTGAGGTCGGCGATTTGCGGGTAGTCGCTGTCGCCCGCCAGCACGACCGCAACCTTGTATTTCCGCGCAAGCGCGATGAATTCCGGGCTCCTGAACGTGTCATGGCGAACTTCGATCGCATGCCTGAGCTTCCGGCCTTCGATGCTGGCGGGCAGCAGTTTCAGAAAGGCTTCGAAGTCTTCACGGTCGAATTGTTTGGTGGTCGCGAATTGCCAGTTGATCGGGCCGAGTTTCTGTTTGAGCAGCAGCACGCCGCTCGCGAAGAAGCGTTCGATCGTTTCGCCCGCATCGGCAAGCACTTTTCTGTTGGTCGCATAGCGCGGCGCTTTCAGCGAGAAGACGAAATCTTCCGGGGTTTCCTGATACCACTTCTCGTAGCTCGCCGGTTTTTGCAAACCGTAAAACGTGCCGTTGATTTCTATCGACGTGAGGTGCCGGCTCGCGTATTCGAGTTCGCGGCTCTGGGTAAGGTCCGACGGGTAGAAGGTGCCGCGCCAGGGCGCATAGGTCCAGCCGCCGATGCCGATGCGCAGGTTCGTGGATGGAGTGGACTTCGCGGGTTTCGCTAGTTTCGCTGGTGTCGCGCGGTTCGCCTGTTTCGCTTCGGGCACGTGGAGTCTCCTGCTGGCTGCGTCGGGGAAGCCGTAGATTAGCTTCTTTTCGGGCGGCAGGCAGCGGCAGGCAGATGCGCCGGGGGCCACCTGGCGGCGCACGGCGGTGCCCCGACATATATCGAGTTCTGCAAAGCCGAATCGCGGCGCGCACAATCGTGAGCCGCGGGTGCGTCGCTGGTGAGCCGCGGCTCGCTATTCGTCGCTCAGCGGACCCGGCGCGCGGCGCGCGGCTTGCTCGAAACGCCGGTTCGCCTCGGCCACTTCCGCTCTGAACTGCTGCAGCGCAGCCACCGACAGATCCGGCGGTGTGAGTGCAGTCCACAACACGTCGATCAACTGGTCCGCGGTGGCGTCGATGTCGATCTGCCGGTTGGTCAGCGTGGCGTCCCACAGCACATGCTCCATGGGCCCGAACACCATCGAGCGCAACAGGCGCAGTGGCATGTCGGTGCGAATCTGGCCGCTTTGCTGGCCTTGCGCCAGCACGCGCATCAATGGTGCGGTGTAGCGCCGCTGCAGTTCGGTCAGCGCCTCGCTCAACTCATGATGACGGGCGCGGCCTTCGGACAGCACCAGCGCGCACAGATCCGTGCCGTTCACCAGCATCAAGCGCAAATGCGTGCGCACGATGAACGCAAACTGCTGGCGCACGCTGCCATCGCGCGGCAAGCCGGACTCGATGGCTTCGATGATCTCGTCGTACCAGTCGCCGATCACGCGCGCGCAGAGCTCGCGCTTGCCGCGGAAATAGCTGAACACGGTCGCCTCGGAAATGCCAAGGCGTTGCGCGATCTCCGCGGTGGTCGCGCGCTCGTAGCCCTTCTCGGAGAAGACGTCGCGGCCCGCCTGAAGAATCTCCCTCACGCGTTGCTGCGACTTGCGCCCGGCCGGCTGGCGGCGCGAGACAGGTAACCCGGCCTTCACGGCAACCGTCATATGAGTCCAGTTCAGATTTGTGACGCGAATCGGGCTTGTCGAGCCTGATGTCGGCGATGCTATCACGGAACGGCCTGTCTGGAGCGCCTAAGTGTAAATTCTGAGTAATACTCAAAAATAATTGTTGACGCTTACGTCAATCTGGCGTGAAATGCGCGTTGAAACTATCGTGCATGTGCGGGATCGTGGGTGGCCGAGGTGGCCGCGCCGACCCCGCACCCGAGCCGATAGGACCGCCCGGCGCCATCCAGGCCGACCGGACGCCAACGAACTCTGGAGACACAGCAATGCGCAACCTGCCCGGTTTGCAGTTCCCGCTCGGCGAAGAGATCGAAATGCTGCGTGACAGCATCGCGGGATTCGCTGCCAAAGAAATCGCCCCGCGCGCCGCGGAAATCGATCGCACGGATCAGTTCCCGATGGACCTGTGGCGCAAGTTCGGCGATCTCGGCGTGCTCGGCATGACGGTGTCCGAGGAATACGGCGGCGCGAACATGGGCTACACCGCGCACATGATCGCAATGGAAGAGATCTCGCGTGCGTCGGCGTCGGTCGGCCTCTCTTACGGCGCGCATTCGAATCTGTGCGTCAACCAGATTCACCGCAACGGCACGGACGCGCAAAAGCGCCAATACCTGCCCAAACTCGTGTCGGGCGAGCACGTCGGCGCGCTCGCGATGAGCGAGCCGAACGCCGGTTCGGACGTGGTCAGCATGAAGCTGCGTGCCGATAAAAAGGGCGATCGCTACGTGCTCAACGGCACCAAGATGTGGATCACGAACGGCCCGGATTGCGACACGCTGGTGGTCTACGCGAAGACTGATCCCGAGGCGAATTCGCGCGGCATTACCGCGTTTATCGTCGAGAAGGGCATGAAGGGTTTTTCGGTTGCGCAGAAGCTCGACAAGCTCGGCATGCGCGGCTCGCATACCGGCGAGCTGGTGTTCGAGAACGTCGAAGTGCCGGAAGAAAATATTCTCGGCCAGCTCAACGGCGGCGCGAAGGTGCTGATGAGCGGCCTCGACTACGAGCGCGCGGTGCTCGCGGGCGGCCCGACCGGCATCATGGTCGCGGTGATGGACGCGGTCGTGCCGTATATCCACGACCGCAAGCAGTTCGGCCAGTCGATCGGCGAGTTCCAGCTGATTCAGGGCAAGGTGGCCGATCTCTATACCACACTGCAGGCGTGCCGCGCGTATCTGTACGCGGTGGGCCGTCAGCTCGATACGCTCGGCGCACAGCACGTGCGCCAGGTGCGCAAGGACTGCGCCGGCGTGATTCTCTACACCGCGGAAAAAGCCACGTGGATGGCCGGCGAAGCGATCCAGATTCTCGGCGGCAACGGCTATATCAACGAGTATCCGGTCGGGCGTTTGTGGCGCGACGCAAAGCTCTATGAAATCGGCGCGGGCACGAGCGAGATCCGTCGCATGCTGATCGGCCGCGAACTGTTCGCCGAAACGGCCTGACGGCTCGTGATGGCGGCGCGTGGCGCTTCATGCGCTTGACGCGCTCCATGCGCATCAACATGAGCATTCCACGCGCCGCCTCGCGGCGCGTCGAGCACCGGCCTCCATAAAAATGCGGCGAACAGGAGAAGCAACGCCATGCCGATCATCGAATCAAAGCTGAATCCGCGCTCGGACGATTTTCGCGCCAACGCGGCGGCGCTCGAAGCGCTGGTCGCCGATCTTCGCGCGAAGGTCGAGCAGCTCGCACTGGGCGGCGGCCAGGCGGCGCGCGACAAACACACGGGGCGCGGCAAATTGCTGCCGCGCGAGCGGATCGCGCAACTGCTCGATCCGGGCACGCCGTTTCTCGAGTTCTCGCAACTCGCGGCGTATGACATGTACGACAACGACGCGCCCGGCGCGGGCGTGATCACGGGCATTGGCCGGATCGCGGGGCAGGAGTGCGTGATCGTCTGCAACGACGCCACGGTCAAGGGCGGCACCTACTATCCGGTCACCGTGAAGAAGCACGTGCGGGCCCAGGAAATCGCCGCGGAAAATCGTTTGCCCTGCGTGTATCTGGTCGACTCGGGCGGCGCGAATCTGCCGAATCAGGACGACGTGTTCCCCGATCGCGATCACTTCGGCCGCATCTTCTACAACCAGGCGAATCTGTCGGCGGCGGGCATTGCGCAGATCGCCGTCGTGATGGGCTCGTGCACGGCGGGTGGCGCTTATGTGCCGGCGATGAGCGACGAGTCGATCATCGTGAAGAATCAGGGGACGATTTTTCTCGGCGGCCCGCCGCTCGTGAAAGCCGCGACCGGCGAGGTGGTGAGCGCGGAAGACCTCGGCGGCGGCGACGTGCATACGCGGCTGTCGGGCGTGGTCGATCATCTCGCGCAAAACGACGCGCATGCACTCGCGATCGCGCGCAGCATCGTCGGCAATCTGAATCTCGGCAAACCTACGCCGCTGGCGCTGCGCGAACCGAAGCCGCCGCGCTACGACGTGCACAGCATGTACGGCGTGATTCCCGTGGATACGCGCAAGCCGTTCGATATCCGCGAGGTGATCGCGCGCATCGTCGACGACTCCGCGTTCGACGAATTCAAGGCGCGCTACGGCACCACGCTCGTGTGCGGCTTCGCGCATATCTGGGGACATCCGGTCGGCATCGTCGCCAACAACGGCATTCTGTTTTCGGAGTCGGCGCTCAAGGGCGCGCACTTCATCGAACTGTGCTGCCAGCGCAAGATTCCGCTGGTGTTCCTGCAGAACATCACGGGTTTCATGGTGGGCCGCAAGTACGAAAACGAAGGCATCGCCCGTAACGGCGCGAAGATGGTGACGGCGGTCGCCACCGCGAAGGTGCCGAAGTTCACGGTGATCATTGGCGGCTCGTTCGGCGCGGGCAACTACGGCATGTGCGGCCGCGCGTATTCGCCGCGCTTCCTGTGGATGTGGCCGAACGCGCGCATCTCGGTGATGGGCGGCGAGCAGGCCGCGTCGGTGCTGGCCACGGTCAAGCGCGACGGCATCGAAGCGCGCGGCGGCGCATGGAGCGCGGAAGAGGAAGAGGCGTTCAAGCAGCCGATCCGCGACCAGTACGAACATCAGGGGCACCCGTACTATGCGAGCGCGCGCCTGTGGGACGACGGCGTGATCGACCCGGCGCAAACGCGCGACGTGCTCGGTCTCGGGCTGTCGGCGAGCATGAACGCGCCGATCGAAGACACGCGCTTCGGCGTATTCAGAATGTGACAGCGCGCAACGCGCAGGAGCTGCAACGTATGCAATACGAAACGCTGGATGTCGGCTTTGACGGCCAGGTCGCGACGCTCACGCTGAATCGCCCGGATGTACGCAACGCGTTCAACGAAACCATGATCGCCGATGTGACCTCCGCGTTCACGGCGCTCAACGGCCGCGACGACGTGCGCGCGGTGGTGTTGGCCGCGCACGGCAAGGCCTTCTGTGCGGGCGCCGACCTGAACTGGATGAAGAAGATGGCCGGTTACTCCGACGACGAGAACCGCGCCGACGCGATGTTGCTGGCCAACATGCTGGCCTCGGTGTATCGCTGCAGCAAGCCGGTGATCGCACGCGTGAACGGCGATGCCTACGCGGGCGGCATGGGGCTGATCGCCGCGTGCGATATCGTCGTCGCGGTGCACAGTGTGCGGTTCTGCCTGTCCGAGGCGCGACTCGGTCTGATTCCGGCGACCATCGCGCCATATGTGATTCGCGCGTTGGGCGAGCAGGCCTCGCGCCGCTATTTCATCACCGCCGAGGCGTTCGATTGCGCGACGGCGTTGCGCCTCGGCCTCGTCAGCGAGGCAGTCGACGCGGCGCAGCTGGACGCCACCGTCCAGCAGATCGCCGCGACGCTGTGCGCTAACGGTCCGCATGCGGTGCGCGCATGCAAGCAACTGGTGCAGGACATCGCGAGCCGCGAGCTGAACGATGCGATGATCGAGGACACGGCGGCGCGCATCGCGCGCACGCGTGCCGGCGCGGAAGGCCGCGAAGGCGTCGCGTCGTTCCTCGAGAAACGCACGCCAGGCTGGCGCAACTGATCCACGAGCCACACACATTTTCCGGGGCGCGTGCAGCGCCTTGACCAGAACAACAGGCCCGCACGGCACACTTCATCGAGACACTCATGTTCAACAAGATCCTGATTGCCAACCGGGGCGAGATCGCCTGCCGCGTGGCCGCGACCTGCAAGCGCCTGGGCATCGCGAGCGTGGCCGTCTATTCCGACGCGGACGCCAACGCGAAACACGTGGCCGCGTGCGATGAGGCGGTGCACATCGGCGGCTCGACGGCGGCGGAAAGCTATCTGCGCATCGAGCGCATCATCGAAGCCGCACGCGCGAGCGGCGCGCAGGCGGTGCATCCGGGCTATGGCTTCCTGTCGGAGAACGAAGACTTCGCGCACGCGTGCGAGGCGGCCGGCATCGTCTTCATCGGACCGCCGGTTGCGGCGATCGCCGCGATGGGCTCGAAGGCCGCCGCGAAAGCGCTGATGCACGCGGCCGCGGTGCCGCTCGTGCCCGGTTATCACGGCGACGATCAGGATCCGGAACTGCTGCATCGCGAAGCGGATGCGATCGGTTATCCGGTCCTGCTCAAGGCGAGCGCGGGCGGCGGCGGCAAGGGCATGCGCGTGGTCGCGCGCAGCGAGGTCTTCGCGGCGGCGCTCGCGTCGTGCAAGCGCGAGGCCGCGAGCAGCTTCGGCAACGATCGCGTGCTGATCGAGAAGTATCTGACGCGGCCGCGTCACGTCGAAGTGCAGGTGTTCGCGGACCGTCACGGCGGCGCCGTCTATCTGTTCGATCGCGACTGCTCGGTGCAGCGGCGTCACCAGAAGGTGCTGGAAGAGGCGCCGGCGCCCGGCTTGTCCGCTGAAATCAGGCGTGCCATGGGTGAGGCGGCGGTGGCTGCCGCCCGTGCGGTGAACTACGTCGGCGCGGGCACGGTCGAGTTCATCATGACCGGCAGCGGCGAGTTTTACTTCATGGAAATGAACACGCGTCTGCAGGTCGAGCATCCGGTCACGGAGATGGTGACGGGCCAAGACCTGGTGGAATGGCAACTGCGCGTCGCCGCGGACGAACCGCTGCCGCTCACGCAGCAGCAGTTGCAGCTGGACGGTCACGCGATCGAAGCGCGCATCTATGCCGAACACCCGGCACGCGGCTTCCTGCCGTCGACCGGCACGCTCAAGCATCTGCGCATGCCCGAAGGCGTGGAGTTCGCGATCGACGCGGCCGGTCTCGGCGAGTCGGGTCGCAAGGCGCCCGTGCGCATCGACAGCGGCGTGCGCGAAGGCGACACCATCACGCCGTTCTACGACCCAATGATCGCCAAGCTGATCGTCCACGGCGCCACGCGCGAAGAGGCGCTCGCGCGCCTGAGCCGCGCGCTGCACGCGTGCGAAGTGGTCGGTCCGCATACCAATATCGAGTTCCTGCAACGCATCGTCACGAGCGAGCCGTTCGCGACCGCCGACCTCGATACGGGCCTGATCGAGCGCCATCACGACGCGCTGTTTGCGCCGCTGAAAAAGCCGTTCAAGGAAGCACTCGCGCTTGCCTGTGCGGCCTTGCTCACGCGCGAGGGCGGCACCGCGCATGGCGCGTCGCCGTGGGATGCGTTATCGCACTGGCGTCTGAACGGCGGCTATACGCAGACGCTCAGCTGGCGCGAGGTCGACAATGACAACGCGTTCACCGTCACGTTCGCCCGCGACGGCGCCACGCAAACGCTCGAGCACGATGGCGTGCGCGAAGCGTTCTCGTGGTCGGTCGGCACCGGCGCGCACGAATTCCGCGCGACGATAGGCGATGAGCGCGTCACGGGCCGCGTGTTCGTCGACGTCGATACGTTCCATGTGTTCTGTTTCGGTCATGCGCTGGCGTTCGAGTGGCAAAACCTGCTCGCGCATGCCGCCGATGCCGAAGGCGGCGAAGGCCGGCTCACCGCGCCGATGCCGGGCAAGGTGATCGCGGTGCTGGTCGAACCGGGCACGGTGGTCGAGAAGGGCACGCCGCTGCTCGTGATGGAGGCGATGAAGATGGAGCACACCATCGGCGCACCGGCGGCTGGTACGGTGTCCGAAGTATTGTATGGCGTTGGCGATCAGGTGGCCGACGGCGCGCAGCTTCTGGTGCTCGACGTGCAGTGAGGGTGCTGGACGCGCAGTAAGGTCGAGGCTCAGGCGAGGTGCGTATAGCCGGCAGCGCGCGCCTCGTCCTCGAGCTGCCCGATCCGGTCGTAGTCCGCCAGCGACAGAACCGAAAAGCCCTGCAAACGCAGCCGTTTGGCGCGCTCGGGCTGGATTTCGAGGGTTTCGTTCAGCGCGTCGCGCAGCGCTTCGATCGTCGCGGGCGGCACGGTGTCCGACGCGATCAGCGGCAAGCCGGGGGAGGTCGCCGTCATGCCGATGGGGCGAACCTTGCGCGCCAGTTCCGGTAATGCGTCGCACACGAAAGCGAAGGTCACGCAATCCACTGCGGCGATGTCCGCGCGGCCGTCCGCCACCGCGCGCAACGAGCCGAGATGCGAACCGGTGCGCAGTACCGCGCTGAAAAACATGCCAGCGCGCGAGTGCGGCGCGACCGCGTGACGAAACACGTTCATGCCGCTATTGGAGTCGTCCTGATTGTAGGCGGCGCGTGCGCCACGGCAGGCCGCGAGCGTATCGAATTGCGCGTCTGCCCGCGTCACCAGCACGCTCGAATAGTGCGCGCCTTCGCAGCCTGGCGCGTCGAAGCGCGGCGTCGCGATCAGTTGAACCTGCTCATGCAGGCCGTGCATCAGCGGATAGCCGCACGCCTGCGAAAGCAGCAGGTTGGGGCGGCGCCAGAAGCCATGCAACTCCTCGTCCGGCTCGACGACGCGGCATGCCGGCTTGACCCTGCGCAGCACGTCGACCAGCCACGCGCGCCACTCGAGGTCGAGCGCGGGGGTGACGTTGTACATCGGCAGGGCGGCGATCCAGGTCATGACTGCATTCTGGCATACCTAATGTCTGATCATTCGGAATTCGTCGAGGCCGAGCCGCACGGGCTCGGTGGGTCTGAAGGTCCACTTTTGCGCGGCAACCGTCAGGATCTCCTGCTGCGCGTCTTCGAATGCGACGAGCAGATCGCGCTTGCGCCTGCTTGCCGCGCCGCAAAACGCTATGAGCGCCTCGGCGCTGACCTCGAAGACTTGCGCACGATCGTCACAGCACACCCGGAAAGCGACCGTCGCGCATTCCGTCACACAGGGGCGGAACCCCTCATCGACATAGATCGACATGGCGATCTCCCTACAAATGCCTGAAACAAACGCCTGCAACAAACAGCCGCAACAAACGCCCGAAACATCAGGATGACAAGCAACCGGTTTCAAGTATGTGGGAGAACCGGCATTCGTGGTGAATTGCCGTGCGTTGGCGCACGGACCCGAACGGGATACTGACTACCGCGTGCAAGCTTTGGTAAGCGGCTGCGTCTTTTCGCCCTGTATTCGGCGGTTGCGCGCCGGGGTGCGCTGGCTACACTCGCTGCGGCGAATTCGCCCGGGCTCGGGGCACTCGCTCAGTACAACCGCTCAGTACAACCGCTCAGTACAACCGCTCAGTACAACCGCCTCGGAAGGGGGAGACATGATGCATCGCAGTCGACATAGGCCGCTCGTCCGCAACCGGGTCCGGGGTCTGCTACTGGCCGCCACGCTGGCATGCGCCTGCGGGTTGCAGGGCTGCGCTACGTCGCTCGAAACGTTCGGGCTCGGTGCGGGCGTTGGTATTGTCAGCGTGTTCGGCTTGCTGGGGTGCGCAATAGGCTGCCGGTGATGGCTGGTGATGGCGCAGGCGGCATCCTTCGGATAAAAGCCCCGACGGGTACGCGCACCGTCACGGCATCTGGCTGATGGTATTGCGAAAGCGCCGCAACGAAATCGCAAACAGCACGCGTTTCAGTTCGTCGGTCTCCAGCGCACGATTCTGGCGCGTGGCGGCGCACTACCTCCTCGCCACCTGGATCGTCGTCAGTGCGCAACGATCGACGCGGCAATGCGGTCGGCCAGCTCGCCGAGAATGCGGCTTAGCGCAGCGGCTTGCGCCGCTGCGTCGTGTCCCGCGAGTGCGGATCTGAGCGTCATCTGTTGCCGCAGCGTCGCATGGCCTGGTTGTCCCGACAACAGCGTCCAGCCCACTTGCATGGTCAGCGTTCCGCTGGCGTCGGCTTCGCTGTCCAGCACGGTGACGACCAGCGTCCGTGTGTCGGGTGGGGAGGGCGCATCTGGAAAAACAAACGAGCCTGCCGGCAATCGCGTCATCAAATCCTGGGCAAGCGTGCTGCGCATTATCTGTGCGAGCGGAGCGCCCCACCGATCGCTATCGTCGATGGTTAGACGGTTCTGTGACGCTAGCGTGACCACTTCAGGCCGATCTAGCACGGTCGGAATATGTACGGCGGTCAGTTGAACGGGTTTGATCGGAGCCGTTGCAAATGGCGCGTCAGCGGGTGTCGCGTTCAACGTGACATAGCGTGTTGGCATGCTATGTCCGCATCCCGCGATGGTCGTCCCGGCGGCGAATACGAAAAGCGCCGCCGTCCTTACGCTTGCCGCGAAGCATGCCGCGAAGCATGCCGCCAAGGGTGACGCGGCGGTGCGTCGGGCGGGGAGTCCGAGGCTGCGCATCATTGAGTCTCCTTCTGCCTGCCACGAACGAGCGCCTCGGGATGACGATCGAGATAGTCGGCCAGCGCCCGAACCGAACGCGCCGTGTCGGTCAGCTCGCGCAGCGCAGCAGGCAGATCGTTCTGGCTCGACGCATCGGCGCCAAGCGTACGATTGGCCGCGGCGACGGTGCGATCGGCCGCGTTCGCCGTCTCGCGTAGTTGCGCGACGAGCGGGCCGATCTGCGGCGATACCTGCTGCAACGTACGATCGATCTGCGCAACGGCCTGGTCGATATGCGTCAGGCCGTCCCGGATCTGTGGCGAAGAACTGAGCGCGTTGACATGCGCCGCGATACTGCGGACTTGTTCTCCCGTTTCCTTGATCGGAAGGTCGTCGATCTTCGCGATCACTTCGTTGGCTTTGGACATGGTTGTGTCGAGATCCGCGGAAGCGACACTTGGAATCACGGGTATGCCGTTTGCGGTGGCGAGCGTCGTACCCGGCGCGCCTTTCACGAAGTCGAGGTTGATCTTGCGAGGCCCCACCAACGGCGGGTCCTGCGACAGGCGTGCACGCAACCCTTCGGCAACGAGGTGCTCGAGCATGCTATCGACGAGCGGGCGCCAGTTGCCGTTTGCCGGCGGCGCAACGCCAACGATGCCGAGCTGCGACGGGTCGAGCGCAATCTGCACAGGCGTGCTTAGCGCGCCCGTGCCGGCATCGTAGTTCAGGCGCACGCTGGTGACGGTGCCCACGTCGAAGCCGCGCAATTGCACATCGGCGCCATTCTTGAGTTCGCCAACGGCGCCTTCGAATCGCAGGAGATAGGTGACAATCGGGCCGTGCCCAGGCGTGAGCGCAGGCCGGCGATCGACTCCGTCGAAGCGGGACGCGGGCTCGCCGGGCCCTGGCTCCATGACTATCTCGGGGCCGGACAGTAGCCCTTTGATCGATGATGGATCGCTGAGGTCCATTTGTGCGCCACGCAGGAAGAACTTCGTACTACTGCGCAGATATTTTTTCTCGGCGCGATCTATATCGAGCTTCGCTTGCACATGCTGCCCATCGGGCGCGAGCGCAATGTCCGAGACAGAGCCCACCTTCACGCCGCGCAGGGTGACGTGCGTATCGCCGGGCTTCATTCCGTAAGCGTTGTCGAATGTAACCGTAACCGTCTCGCCCTGATGAAGCAACGCGCGGATGCCAAGCCATCCCGCCACGCCGAATGCAGCGATCGGCACCGCCCAGATCCAGCCTGGCCACGCGCTGCGTCGCACCTCGGCTTGCGAGCGTCGGGAACGCGTGCCGCTCATGGCTTTCTCCGCATGTGGACGTCCCACATCAGCCGTGGATCGAATGCGCGCGAAGCGGCCATCGTCAGAAAGATGACGAGCGCGAACGCCGTCGCGCCGATTGCGGGTTTGGCCGAGGCCATGCCGTCGAAGTGGATCAGCGGCACGAAGGCAGCGATGGTAAAGACGTCGACGTACGACCATCGACCCAGTTCGTCGATCCAGCGATAGAGATGTGCCTTGATCCGCAGATGTTTGCGTGAACGACCCCAGACGGAGGCGATGAACCACGCCATGCCGAGAATCTTTGCAACCGGAATAACGATGCTCGTGCAGATGATGAGAATGCCGAGTTGCCAGAGGCCCAGGTGAAACAGCTGGTAGACGCCGTCAATGATTCGATGAGACTGGTCCCGGCCGAGTTGCGTTGAAATGGTCATCGCATAGAAGTTCGCCGGTATCGTCAGAATGAGCGCCCCGAGCGACAGCGCAGCCGCGCGCACGACGGCGTCCGTTTTGCGTGCGCGCAGCGTGAGTCCGCAGCGAGGGCAGGCAAGCCCCTCATGCGAAATCGGCTCGACCATATCGCACACCTGACAGGACAGCGAGGCTTCGCCTTTCGGCAGTTCTTTTTCAGCGGCGATCGCGCGCCAGACGGTTCTTCGATCCAGCGATGCGCGCGTGAGCATCGACAGCAGCGCCGCGGCGATGAAACAATAGCCGCCCGGACCAATCGTGCCGGTCAGATTCTGCGTCACGCGTGCGTAACCGACGAAGCAGCCGACGAGATACACATCGGGCATTGTCCAGATATCGAGCCAGGTCATCCAGCGGAACAGGGCGCCGATTCCCCTGGCACGGCAGCCGAGCCGAACCGCGCCGAGGACGACGAGGAGGCCCCCGAAGCGGACGAATGGCAGGACGATACCGAACATGCCGAGCAACAGTGCAAGAATGACCCAGCCGTCGTTCCAGATTGCCACGATGCCTGACGAGAGGAATGACGACCGCTCGGCGCCCAGCATGTGGACCGACATGAGCGGCGCCAGATTGGCTGGAAACAGCAGCACGAAGGTTGCCGTCGTGCAGGCTAGCGCCGCGCTCAGACTTCGGCCGCTGCGTCGCTCGAGCGGATAGTGGCAGGTTCGGCAGCGCGCGTAGCTACGCGCGGTGAGCGGGGGGATGTCCTCGAGCGCGCCGCATTCCGGGCAACCGATGGTCATGCGGTGTTCTCCGCTGGCTGTCCATTTTCAGGGGTGCTGCGCGTTGCGAACAGGTTTGCGCTGATCATTAGCTCGACTCCTGTGGCGCCGCTCGACATGTGGACGCACGCAGGCATGCTGTCTCGCACAAGTGGCTCATTCTCGACTAGCATTGCGCGTTCCCGGAGCGCTGGGTGGCCGTCACGGACTTGCGCAGCGTGGTATTGGGGGCCGCGCGTCACGCACGAAGTGCGTTCGGTGACCTCGCAGATCGCCTATGTCGGTTGCGGCCAGGGTGTGGCGCTGGTGCCTTCGGCAATGCGCAAGCTGGCACCGGAGAATGTCGTCGTCCGGCCGTTGAAGGAAAAAGTGATGATCGTCACGGCGGCGCTGGTCTGGAACACACATCGCCATCATCCGATGGTCGACGAAGCGGTGTCATGGTTGAAGGAAAGAATGGGCAAGCACAAGAATTCGGCCGAACTCTAACCCAATGTGCGGGTTCGTTGTTCAGCGATAAATGCGACCTGGAAAATAAGTCCGGCAGTATGGAGGAATGGCAATTCGCGCTATGCCGATTGCCACGTGAGTTGCGTTCGGGTGTGGAATTTGCGTTGCGCGCGTATGCGTGGCGCGCGCCAACTGCGGCGCGGCGCCGCGCAAGCCGCGCTCAGTGGCTGACGGGAAACGAGAACGTCGCGCGCGCGCTGCCATTGCCGCGCACGTTCACAGTCTGCTTCCTCGAAACGCCGCTGTAGGTGGCGTTAACCGTATAGCGCCCCGGCGCCAGTCGCACGAGCATGTGCGGCCCGTGCGATGTAGTATCGAGCACGGTCGTGCCGCTGGCGTTGGCGATCTGCACCTGGACGTCGGCGACATACGCCGATCCAGGACCCGTGAACAGCAGCGACAGCGGCCACTGGCTTCGCGCCTGCCGCAGCGCAGTCGACTCGTCGCGGCCGACCCCGCCGGACACGAACGATACGTCGCCCTGCTGCTCCGTCGGCGGCATGCCGGTCCTGTGGATCTCGCTGGGGGTCATGGGAGCAGCCGTCTGCGCCACTGCGCCGCCTGCCAGAACGAGCGCGAACGCCGCGGCCAGCATGGTCGATGCGAGCCGGGGAGCATTGCTTTGGATTGCCATCGTGGTCACTCCTTACAGTAGTGCCGACTTCGGGCTCGAGCAATGTACGCGTGCGCTCCGTCGGACTGAAGAACGCTTGCAAGTGCAAGAGACCGGAAACGCATCGCGCTCCCGGTAGCGGCCACGTGCGCGGGCAGCGGGTTCGCTGCCGTGCGTGCAGGCCTCACGACAGATTAGCGGATTTCGGCCCGCCACGCGTGCAGCGTGCCGCGACCAGAGGACGTGTTCAGCCGGGATCGGCCGGCACGAAGTCTGCGGGTTGTCTACTGGATCAGGAGTGCGAAAAGGCGTGGACACACCATATCAACAGCCAGAACGGCGATGTTGACTATGACAAGATCATTGAGGAACGTCGCGAGCAACGGCGGGTATCGCGCGAGGCGCAGGGCAAAGAGTGAGGCCTCGCACGGTATTCGCTGCATTCGCGGTCGCGGCAGCCGCCTTATAAGCGCCTTCGCGACAGGATGAACTGTTCGAGTTCTTCGCAAGCGTGGTCGATGTGGCGCTTCAGAAGGGCGGCAGCAGCGCGAACGTCTCCCGTCTTGCACAGCCGGACCAGCTCTCCGTGTTCTTCCTCTGCACGCCGACAACTCTCCGCACTCAGAGACAGTTGCAGACGGGTGTATCGATCAGTCTGTTGCAACAGACTGGTGACAATTGACAGGGTGCGCGGCTGTTCTGCTCTCGACATCAGCAAATCGTGCAGTCGCGTGTTCAGTTCTCCCCATCGCGCGGGGTGCTGGGCGTGCAGCTCTTCCTTGTATTCAGCGAGGATCGCGTCGAGTTCCGCGAAATCCGCTGGCGTAAGCTTTGGGGCCGACTTCTTCAGGAGCATGGGTTCAAGCAACCCGCGCAGCATGAACAGTTCGCTGATTTCGGCGATGGACAACTCAGATACGACAGCACCCTTGTGAGGGACGATCCGAACCAGTCCTTCTCCTTCGAGTTGAACGAGCGCTTCGCGCACCGGGATGCGACTGACGCCGAACTCGGCGGCGAGCGCATCCTGTCTAAGCTGGTAGCCCTCCGGTAACTCGCCCGAGATGATCTTGCGCCGTAGCGCGTCGGCAGCCTGTTCCGCGACGGTCGTGGCCTGTAGCCGCGAGCTGGTGACAGTGGAGTTCATGGCGGATATGCGTCCTTCTATCTCGAAGAGAGTTGTATAAATTATATCACCCCTTCAATTGAGACGCGTGCGGTGAAACGCCAGGAACCGCCGACCAGGGCGCACGCTCGACCTTCAGAAAACGCGGTCTGTCGTCGGCGCCGGACGCCGTATCTGCAGCAAGCTGCGGCGCGGTCACCGCGCACGCATCGGATCGATACGCGCGCCATGTCCCGCCGGGAGCCCAAGGCAGCGTCCTGTGACTGGATGGACTCATTCAGCCAGTTGCACCTTTCCGTTGATGCGACGGTTCAGGCCGAGCGGGTTTCCGGCCTTTAAGGCATCCGGCAGAAGCGCATCAGGCAGATCCTGATAACTCACCGGACGCAGGAAGCGTTCAATCGCGAGGCTGCCGACCGACGTCGAGCGGCCGTCTGCCGTCGACGGGAACGGGCCACCGTGCACCATCGCGTGGCCGACTTCGATGCCCGTGCCGAAGCCGTTCACCAGGATGCGCCCGGCGCGACGCTCCAGCGCGGGCAGGAAGCGCCTGGCTTCAGCGTGATCGGAATCGTCGATGTGCAGGGCTGCCGTCAACTGGCCTTCCATCGATTCGATCAGCTCGAGCATGGAGGCGAGATCCGGGCAGCGCACGACAAGCGCCGACGCGCCGAAAATCTCTTCCTGCAGCTGCTGGTTGTTGCGGAACGCTTCGGCGGTCGTCGCGAATAGCGCGGACTGTGCCTGGTGATCGTCCCTGGCCTCGGCGCCGCGTGCGGCCGTCTTCACATCCGCGTGCGATCCGGCTTTCTCGACCGCGGCTTCATACGCTTTGTGAATGCCCGGCGTCAGCATCGTCTGCGCGGCGGTTTCCTTGAGCGCAGACGACGCCGCTTCAATGAACCTGTCGAGGTCCGGACTATCGACGGCGAGCACGAGGCCCGGGTTCGTGCAGAACTGGCCCGCGCCCAGCACGAGCGACTGTACGAAGGCCTTCGCGATGCCTTCGGTGCGGTTCCCGAGCGCGCCTGGAAACAGCAGAACCGGGTTAATGCTGCTCATTTCCGCGTAGACGGGAATCGGTTCGGGGCGGCCTGCGGCAAGTTTCATCAGCGCCGTACCGCCGCCGCGCGAGCCGGTGAAACCAGCCGCCTTGATGCGATGATCCTTGACGAGCCCCTGGCCGATGTCGCGGCCGCTGTCGAACAGGAGCGAGAAAGTGCCTTCGGGCAGGCCGCAATCTTTCACGGCCTTCTGCACCGCGCGGCCGACCAGCTCCGACGTGCCCGGATGAGCCGAGTGCGCCTTGACTATCACCGGGCAGCCGGCCGCGAGCGCCGAAGCGGTATCGCCGCCCGCGACGGAAAACGCCAGCGGGAAGTTGCTTGCTCCGAAAACGGCGACCGGACCCACGCCGATGTGACGCAAACGCAGATCGACGCGCGGCAGCGGTTTGCGCTCGGGCTGCGCTGGATCGATGCGTGCGCCAATGTAATCACCGTTGCGCACGACATCCGCGAACATACGCAGCTGACCTACGGTACGGCCGCGCTCGCCCTCAAGCCGTCCTCGCGGCAGGCCGCTTTCGACCATGCAGCGCTCGACCAGGTCGTCGCCAATATCGAGAATGTTCTGCGCGATCGTTTCAAGAAACTTCGCGCGCACTTCGGGTGAGGTTTCGCGATAGGAGTCGAACGCAGCCCACGCAAGCGCACACGCGCTGTCGAGATCGGCGAGGGTGGCCCCGCCGAACGCCGGTTCGATGGCCGCGCCCGTCGATGCGTTGACCGCGTGGATCGTGCCGTTTGAGCCCGCGACCGATTGCTGGCCAATAAGCAGGTTGCCTGTAAGTTGCATGGTACCGTCCTTGCGTTAAATGGTTTGTACCGGCCGGTCGTACGCCGACTGGTGCCGAACGCGTCGGCGGAACGCGCGGGTATACGTAAGGAGAACTGAGAAACGCGGCTGCGCTTCGTTGAGTCGCGCAACGGCCAGCCTGAGCGCTGGCCGCTTTGACAAAGATGAGCCAGCCTTACGCGTTATTTTCCTTGGTCCAGCTCGCGTACCAGGTACGGAACAACTTGTATTGCTCCTCGGCGTAGCAACGCTGGGAGTCGCTGAGTGCGTCCGTTTCGTTGAAGTGGAGGGTGTACTCCTTGTCGCCGTTCAGCACCATCAGATACTTGTAGTAGAGCACGAGGTCCGCGCCTTCGTCGAACGAGGAGAGCACGGCGAGTGCGGACTCCAGTTCCTTTGCCTGACGACGCGCGCTCACATCGCCCGTGCGCGCCTTGTTGCACAGGTCGACCAGGTGCAGCACTTCACGCGGCAGCGCGTTGCCGATTCCCGTGATGGCGCCGGTCGCACCGCAATTCACAAAGCCATGGAACACATGAGTATCGACGCCAGCCATCAGCGTGACGTGCTCGTCCCGGGATGTGATGTGCTCGGCTGCATAGCGCATATCCGCGGCGCCGCCAAACTCCTTGAAGCCGATCAGGTTCGGGTACTTGGCACGCAGTTCGAAGAACAGGTCCGCGCGAGTGGCAAAGCCATAGTAGGGGCTGTTGTAGATGACCGCCGGCAGGGCGGGCGCGGCTTCGAGAATCGCCGAGAAGTGCGCCTTCTGTGCAGCGGGCGAAGATCCGCGCGACAGCACACGCGGGATCACCATCAGGCCCTGAGCTCCGACCCTGGCGGCATGCGCAGCGTGAGAAACAGCCTCTTTCGAGTTGACAGCGCCGGTACCGACGATGGTCGGAACGCCCGCCGCAACCAGGCGCGCAACACCTTCCTGGCGCTGAGCTTCGGTCAGGAGGGGCCAGTCACCCATCGAGCCACAGTAAACGACAGCGCTCATCCCAAGCTCAACGAGTTCACGGCCCTTGGCCACGAGCGCGTCGTAGTCGGGGGTACGGTCGGCCTTGCACGGCGTCATGAGGGCGGGAATGGTGCCGGTAAAGATGTTGTCGCTCATGGTGTTTCCTTCAAACGGTAGGTGAAAGCTTCGAAGTAACTGCGGCGCGAGACGGAAGACAACTCGATCCGGCGGCAGAGAGAGCGTTGACGGGAAGCAAAAGAACTGCCTCACGCAATGCCATGAATGAATACTAACTCATCAGGATATTTTATACAATCTGTCAAATCTACGCATTAGCCCTGGTACCTCGATTGAGTCCAGACTTGGCATCTCATTCCACTCTGATGGGTATCAAGCGAGATCGGAGAATCGCCGCAGGAAAGCAGCGGGGGAATCAAACACTGGGACTATTTTATACAATTCGGCGAACGACCCGGCTAGCGCAGGCTGCCGGGTTCGGCTGCTAATCCTTCTGATTGGAGGTTCAAGCGAGCATCGCGAGCACCTCTTGCGCCCGGTTACGACGACCACGAACAACCGGCATGGGAGCGGGGCATGACGAGCAGGATGCGGCGGACCGGGTCACCGCATCCTTTATGGTGGCGATGCGCTTTACCCGAAAGAATAGAGGGGCTTGCCCAGCGCCTGGACGTCAATTTCAATACCCAGGCCAGGTGCGGAGGGTGCGGCGCCGAAGCCATTTACGCTGCGAGGCTGGTAGCCCGCAACGTGCTCATTAGTCCAGTCATTCATGAACGACACGCTAAGCAATGCGCGCTCCTTCGTCGATGCAGCAAGATGAGCCGAGGCAGCAGAGACCACATCGCCGCCCCAGGTGTCCTCGATGGTCATCTGCAGTCCGAGCTCCTGTCCAAGGTCGCGCATCAGCTTGGCTTTGGTCAGACCGCCAACCTTTGAGACCTTCAGGTTAAAGGCTCCGGCGCCACCTTCACGTACGGCCCGGATGAGCGTAGCCGGATCGTTGACGACTTCGTCGTACACCATTGGAAGAGTGGTGTGCTTCCGTACTTCGATGCACTCCTCCATGGTTGGGCACGGCTGCTCAAAATAGAATCGCGGCAGATGCTCCATTGCTCTCGCTGCAATGATCGCGTCATTGACTCGCCATCCACAGTTTGCGTCGCCGACGATCAAGTCCTCCGGACCGGTTGCATCAATGATGTGTTTTGCCCGGATGCCGTCCAGCGTCGGGTCACCACCAATCTTCAATTGAAAACGGTGGATGCCTTCCTCGCGTCGGGCCAATACATACGCGACCATTTCTTCGGGCGAGCCGAGGGGGACGGCAAAGTAAAGCGGGAAACGTTGCTGCCGAACGCCACCGAGCATTTCGGCGACGCTTGCACCCCACGCTTTACCTGTCAGGTCCCAGCACGCGACATCGATAGGACTCTTCGCATACGAGTGCCCCATCAGGACAGCGTCCATCGTGTCGTACACAGCGCAGAGGTTAGTCGGGTCGAGTCCGATCAGGGCGGGCGCGAGAAGCTCGAGTGCCGCCCTGGCGCCGCCTGCGTGCTGTGGCAGGTAGGCAGAGCCGAGAGGGCAGACTTCACCCCAGCCCTGGTGACCGGAATCTGCTGTTACGCGGACGAGGGTTGACTGCAGAGAGGTGATGTCCCGACCGCCCGACATCATGTAGGTGCCGTGGACGTATGTCAGCTCGAAATTGAAAATATCGATTTGGGCGATTTTCATTCGGCTTTCCTGTTTGAATGGATGCAACGTTGTCAGAGAGATCACGGTCCGTCGCACTGACGAAATCCGAATCGCTCAGGTATCCATATGATCTAACGCCTGCGCGAAAAACGCCCGTGCTCTTGGCGACTTCGCACGATAGAACATATCCTGGGACGTGCCCGTCTCGATCGCCTTGCCAGCTTCCATGAAGAGGATTCTGTCGCTAACGTTCAGGGCAAACTTCATTTCATGCGTAACGACCACCATCGTGGTTCCCTGTTGGGCCAGTTCCTTCATCACTGAGAGGACTTCACGACTTGCCTCGGGGTCAAGCGCCGATGTGGGTTCGTCAAACAGGAGGGCTCGGGGCCTCATCGCGAGTGCGCGCGCAATGGCCACCCGCTGCTGTTCGCCCCCCGACAAACGGGGTGCCGGCGCGAGCGCGCGTTTCAGGAGGCCAACCCGTTCCAGAAGGCCAGTGGCAGTCTCGACAGCTTCATCACGAGTGGCGATGCCTGCGTCGAGCATCGCAAGCGTGACATTTTCAAGCGCGGTCAAATGGGGGAACAGATGGAAGCGCTGGAAGACCATGCCGAGTTTCCGTCGTACGTCTCGCAAGTCCCGCTTGTTCAGCATGAGGGCATCGTTGAAGATCAGCTTGCCCTCAATAGCAATGTGACCGCGATCAGGCGTGGTCAGAAGATTCAGGCAACGCAGAAACGTGCTTTTGCCCGCTCCGCTCGGGCCGACTATCGTTACGACTTCGCTCTGCCCAACATTGATGCTGACGTCCTCGAGAGCCTTGACGTCTCCAAAGGACAACGACACCCCGTCGGCCTTGATGATCGATTCGGTCTGCCTGACTGCTGGCGTTAATTGTTCCACGGCAACGTTCTCCATCACACATTCTCCTCGCTCGCCACTTGAATTGCACCTGCGCGCGAACTCAGGGCGGCTCTTGCGCATCGAAGTAGTCCGAGACGGCGAAGCGAGAACGGATGACCGTTGGCAAGACGCCGCTCGATATACAGAAGGCACGACGAAAGAGGGAAGCACAGCGCAAAATAGATCGCACCGATCACGATGTAGACTTCGAGAGCCCGGAAAGTCGCCGAAGTGACTATCTGGCCCTGCGTCATCAGGTCCGCGCCACCGATCGTGACCATGAGAGATGTGCTCTTCAAAAGATCAACAAGCATCGTCCCGGTACCGGGCAGTGCGACCAGAATGGCCTGCGGCGCCAGAATTTTCCGGAAGATACCGAAGGTGGTCATCCCCAGCGCGAGTCCTGCCTCGTGTTGCCCCTTGTCGACTGATTTCATCCCCGCGCGGAAGATTTCGGACAGGTACGCCCCGTAGTGACCAATCAGGGCCAATGAGCCAGCGGCGAACGCACTGAGATTGATGCCCACCGACGACAGTCCGAAATAGATGATGAAGATCTCGGTTATCAGCGGGACGTTTTTCCACACTTCAACAAACATCCGGGTCGCCTTGGCGACGAGTGATTCGTCCTTGCCGCGCAGCAGCGCGAGGATGACGCCGAGCACGATCGCACCGATAAACCCAGCAATGGTGTATTCGAGGGTGATGCCAATGCCTTGGATAAGGTCAGTCCAGTAAGTGTCCCATGGGACCTTAAAAAATCCACCTAACTTGTCCATTTGTATATCCCTTCAAAGATGCTGAAACCTTGCCCTGCTATCCTGGCATCGACAGGCACAGGCGCGGGTAAATCAAAAGCAAAACCTTGGGTTCAAGGGGCAGCGTCACATTTGCGTGGCAGCCTGGCAGCCTGGCAGCCTGGCAACGGGATGCGAATGCCCCTTCACCCAGACGTATCGGTTTCCTATTTCTTTGCGACCGCGGCGCCGCTACTCGGAGGAGTCCAGTCTGCGGCTCGATCAACTCCGCGGCGTTGCTTCTCGTAAGTCTTCAGCCATTCCGCTCCGGGGCTGAGAAACGGGGTTACATCGGTGACGCCGACCGCTTTGATCTTCTCGGCGTTGGTACCTTCCGCCCACGCCTTACGGATCTGGCCATTCAGTTTGTCAACGAGTTGCTGCGCTCCTGGGCGAACGTACCAACCGATCATTTGAGGACCGAATACGGCCCACTTGGGATGCGCGGCGACGTCGGCCATTGAAGGGGCAGGCAGGGGCACGACATTGAAATGCAGATCGGGGCGGACTTTCTTCTGATAGACCATGACCAGCGGGTCCATGAAGGCGACGTCGAGTCGGCCTGCCGCAATGTCGGACAGAAGAGCCACGGTATCGGGATATAGCCGCAGCTTCGCGCCCGGCACATTGTTGACGGCATCCACATACGACTGCCCATTGATGACGCCAACACTGTGCCCCGGCAAATCGCTGACGCTACGGATGTTGACGCCATCGCGCACGGCGATCAGTTGTGGCAGGTAGTAGGCAGGATCACTAAACAAGCCGGTTTTTGCCCGGGCATCGGTCCAGGCTACATCAGACACAGCCAGATCGGCTCGTCCCGACTGCACGGCCGCCAGCATGCCATCCCAGTTCGTTACGGTGACGGTGTACTTGAAGCCGAGTTGCTGCGCTGCCTGATCGAAGAGCTTGCCGTCGATGCCTTCGAGGTGTCCGTTGGCATCCTTATGAACATAAGGCGGCAAATCGGTAATGACGACACGCAGAGGGGTGCCGGGATCGATATCGGCAGCGCTTGCGGTGCTGGCCACGCCAAAGGACGCCAGACATAGGGTGACGCCGGCGACGATCTTTGCGAACACCGACTGGGTTGCCTGCTTGTAAGTGACTGCAGGATTGTGCGTGGTCATAACAGCTCTCCTTGGGGTTTCAAGTACAAAATCGCGACGCATACAACCACCGCAGTCAGCGCGCAGTCCGCAGGGGCGTGATCCGGTCAGCGCGGTGACATCCGGCTGAGCGGGATCGCTTGGTGCGTTGGTTAAATACAGTAGATTGTATAAAAAATGAAAAGTCAACGAAGAATGCACCCTATGGGCGTATACCCTCTTATTCAAGGCGTACGCCGTATTGATGGTGGTCTGCACCCTAATTCAAGAATACGGATCAGCTTGACTGTGTGTGAATATTGTATAAAATCTGCTTGTCGGAGAGTGATGGCGATGGGAAGCGTGGTGGATGTTCAGGCGTGCTTTGCCGTTCTCGTTCCAGGGTTGGTTGTGTGCGGAATCGGTGGCGAAAGGGCGCTCTTGCGTACCGGGAAGGCACGGCTTAGGTAGGAGCAAAACGGCGACGTCTCCAGTGTTCAACTTCCCGTGATCGTCGGCGTCGCCAAATACACGGCAGTGCACAACAGTGCCGTGATTACCGCCCGGGCGCCCCTGGGCGGGGATGCATGGCGCAGTCGCATCATCCTTTCCGTTTTGAACTGGGACTATCTGCAAACTCATGACGAATTCCTCATCATCCGTGCTGCTCTCGCTCGACGAGGCCTATGAGCTATCGCATGCCGTTCTGCTGAAAAATGGCATGAATGCGCGGCACGCGGCGGCTGTCGCCAGGTCGGTCGTGGCCGGGCAGCGTGACGAGTGCCACTCGCACGGCATGTATCGTCTTCTTGTCTGTGTAAAGGGACTGCGTTCAGGCAAGGTCGACGGCAATGCAGAACCTGTAGTGGTCGACGTTAGCCCCGCGCTAACTCGTGTCGATGCACGTGCGGGTTTTTCGCAGGTAGCTTTCGATGTCGGAACTGAGCATCTGGTCCGCAAAGCCAGGGACGTGGGTATCGCGGCTCTGGCGATTAACAACTGCTTCCATTTTTCTGCCCTGTGGCAGGAAGTTGAAGCGTTGGCAGGGCTTGGAGTTGCGGCCATGGCGATGACGCCGAGCCACTCTTGCGTTGCCCCAGCCGGCGGAAGCAGACCGTTGTTCGGCACTAATCCCTTCGCATTCGCGTGGCCCCGGCCGGGCGACTTTCCGTTTGTTTTCGACTTTGCGACGAGCGTGGTCGCGCGGGGGGACATCGAATTAGCCAGGCGCAAGGATGAAAAGATTCCGTTCGGCTGGGCTATCGATAATGAGGGTTTGCCTACTGACGACCCTGGTCGTGCCTTCGAAGGGGCGATGCTCCCTTTTGGTTCGTATAAGGGCTCTGCGCTTTCGGTGATGATCGAGTTGCTCGCCGGTCCGCTGCTCGGAGACCTGATGAGTTTCGAATCCGTCCTGGTTGATGCTGGCGCGGCTATCACGCCATACCACGGTGAATTGTTGATAGCGTTCGGCCCGGACAGGTTCGCTGGTGCAGATGGCGCGAAAACAAATCTTCAACGCGCTGAGCATCTCTTTGACGCGATCGTCGACCAGGGCGCCAGGTTGCCTTCACAGCGTCGATTCGAAGCCAGAGCGAAAACGAGCCGCGAGGGCGTACGTATCGACCGGGTTCTTTTCGATGAGATCCGTGCACTGTAGGCCAGCGCGCGGGAATCGGACTAAAGACTAAAAAGACAGTGGAACATTCGGAGAGTGCAGATGAAAATTGTTGGAGTGGACGTTTATTCGTACGTAGTCGGTTATGCCCACGGTACGTACATCATGTCGGGTGACCGGAAGGCCGCCACTGAAGATGGAACCGTCGTGCGTATCCGGACGGACGAAGCTCTGGTGGGTTGGGGGGAGATCACGACTCTTGGCAAGGTCTATCTGCCCGTATTCCCTGAAGGCATACGGACGGCCCTGCGTGAGCTCGCAGCGGCATTGATCGGCAAAGACCCGACCAATGTCGGGCAGGTTAACCGGACAATGAACGAAACGCTGATGGGGCAGGAATTTGCCAAGAGTGCGCTCGACATCGCCTGCTGGGACCTTCTTGGCAAGTCGGTTGACCGGCCGATATCCGCGTTGATTGGCGGCGTGATCAATGAGCGGTTTCCGATCTACGAGGCGGTGCCGCTTGGTTCGCCTGAATCGATGGGCGAATTCATCCGCGAGCGACGCGGAGCTGGTATCAACAGGTTTCAGCTCAAGGTCGGAAACAATCCGTTCGATGACATCGCGCGTACACGGGCGAGCGTCGAAGCGGGGGATAGCCAGACCGTCATTGTCGCTGACTCGAATGGTGGTTGGTCACTAGCGTCCGCAAAGATTGCTTTCCAGGGGCTGGCAGGCCTGCCTGTGTATGTCGAGCAACCATGCCGATCAACGATCGACTGCATTCTGGCGAGCAGAGGCTCGGCGGTTCCGCTTGTTCTTGATGAGTCGATTACGAGTCAGGACGAGGTTTTCAGAGCGAAATACGAGGCAAATGCCGTTTCGGTCAATCTGAAGTTCGGCAAGCTCGGCGGCCTCACGAATGTGGTTAAAGCCCGCGATCTGCTCCAGGACTTGAACCTTGCGGTGTCCGTTGAGGACATGTGGGGCGGGGACATCATTACGGCGGCAACCAGCCATGTCGCGGCGACGACGCGACCGGAGTCACTGCTGATGACACCCTTCTTCAACGACTGGACCGACGGTCATCTCGCGGGTCATCAACCGCGGTCAAAAGACGGATTCGGGTCTGCGCCGTCGGCACCTGGGCTCGGCATCGAGGTCGACGAAAGCAGACTTGGCGCGCCGTTGTTTAGCGTTCAGTGACATCGGTGACGTACGCGCTGCTTCAGGGATTTTGCCTTTCAAGGACGGGCATTTCTCCCGAAGCGGCGCGTTTTAAGTTATCAAATGATCGCCGCCGTTCACTTTACGAAGCAGGCGGCCGCGACGCGATGTAGCGTCGCGCTTTCCTTGTCTGTCAGCGTCATGCACGCCACACGCTCGATGACCCTGTTCTATCAGGTTGTTGAGATCCACCTTCTCCCTCTCTTTCTTTGGTGAACGCCAGATTCACCGTCTTCATCGATTCACTCATTCGCGAGTATGTCAATTTGTGCAGGACACACCCACGAATTTCGATGAAATCGGAGGGCTGCTCCATTCATATAATCGAACCGCAAGAGAATCACGCCGCGCGCCATAAAGCGCATGCTCGTTCAGTTCAAGGCACCCGCACTCACGCATGAGCACGCAGCGCGAATACGCCTTAAAGAACAGCGGAAAACGCGTCGGAATAGAAGAACCGGAAAACGCGAGCGAGACGCGGAACAAAAGGGCCAAAGCTCTCATAGGCCTGCGCAAAAAGAGCGATGCCCGCTTAGAAGACCCATCGGAGACAGGACAGCATGAAGAGAATCGGTAGTGGCAATCAGTGTCTTTCCCAGTTGCGCGAAGCGTCCCATGGGGCGGCTGTAACGGGAGGCACACGATGAGCCAGGCATTCGAAAGGGCACGCACGATCGATGTCCATGCATTCATCGACGCTCAGCGCTTTTCGCTCTTCCACTGCATCCTGTTCGTGCTGTGCTTTCTCGCCATTGCACTCGACGGTCTCGACACCGGCGCGATGGGCCTCATCGCGCCCACGCTCGCGCAGGACTGGCATGTGGCGCGTGAATCGCTCGGACCCGTAATGAGCGCCTCGCTGATCGGCATCGGTGTGGGCGCGCTGCTGGTGAGCCCGATCGCCGACCGCGTCGGGCGCCGCATCGTACTGATCTGCGCCGTCGCGTGCTTCGGTGTGTGGAGTTGCGCAGCGGCATTTGCTTCGTCGATGGAAATGCTCACCGTCATGCGCTTTCTCACGGGCGTGGGCCTTGGCGCAGCGATCCCCAACACGGCCACGTTGATGGCAGAGTTCGTGCCGGCACGCATGCGCGGCTTGGTCGTCAACGCGATGCTGATGGGTTTCGCAGCAGGCAACGCGGTGGGCGGCGTGCTTTCGGGCTGGCTCATTCCCGCATTCGGCTGGCGCAGCCTGCTGCTCGTGGGCGGTGTCGCCCCGCTTGTGCTCGCATGCTTGCTGCTGGCGTTTCTGCCCGAGTCGGTCAAGTTCATGGTGTCCAGCGGCCGGCCCGCCGAGCGGATCGCGCGCATTCTGCGGCGTCTCTCGCCCTCTGCGCGCCTCGACGGCTGTGTGTTCGTGAGCGAGGCGCATGCACCCGTGGAAAAGGCAAAGCGTTCGCCGGTGTTCGAGCTGTTTTCGCGCAACTACGCGGTTGGCACCGTCATGTTGTGGGTGGCGTACTTCATGTGCCTTGTGGTGCTGTATCTGATCAATAACTGGATGCCCACGCTGCTCAAGAGTTCAGGCTTTTCGCTGCATCAATACGCCACTACGGCCGCGTACTTCCATCTCGGCGCCAGTGTCGGCATTGTCGTGACGGGCTGGCTGATGGACCGCATCAGCCCGGTACGCGTCATCGCCATGTTCTACGCGCTCACCGCGCTCGTGGTCTTCATCATCGGCCGCAACGTCGCACATGACGCGGGGCTCACCCTGCTCATCGTCGCCACGGGCCTCACGCTTTCGGGCGCGGCTTCGTCGATGTCCACGCTCGCCACGCAGTTCTATCCGACCACGAGCCGCGTGACCGGCGGCGCCTGGATGCTTGCGATCGGCCGTCTGGGCGCCGTTGCCGGCACCTTCGGCGGGGCGTTCCTGCTGAGCCTGAACTGGGAGTTCTCGGCCATTTTCGGCATGCTCGCCGTGCCTTCGCTCATCGCCGCTGGCGCGCTACTCGTGTTGGGCCGCCACGCCCCGCATCTCGGCCGCGGCGAACGCATGGCGGGCACGCCTGCGGCTGCCCAGCACTGAGCACGGCGCTGCGCACACAGCGCTGACGAGGAGCGCGGCACGCATCTCGCGTGTGACGCCGCGCACCGCATCTCAACGGATGGACGGCAGGACGGCACACGGCATGCCGGGTGTTGCGGCCCGTTTCATCCATGCCAAACGAACAAGGAACGGTCTGATGGTTGCAGACAACAAGGCGCTGCCACTAGCCGGCGTGCGCGTGCTTGATCTTTCGCGTGTGCTTGCCGGTCCGTGGTGCGCGATGGTGCTTGGCGATCTGGGCGCCGAGGTCATCAAGGTCGAGCATCCGGGCCGTGGCGATGACACGCGCGACTGGGGCTTGCGTATCGGCCGTACCGAGACCGCTTATTTCAACAGCGTGAACCGCAACAAGCGCTCGCTCACGCTCGACTTGCAGACGCCTGAAGGGCAGCAGATTGCGCGCGAGATTGCGAAGACGTCCGACGTCGTGATCCAGAACTTCAAATTCGGCGGCGCGGAGAAGCTCCATCTCGGCTACGAACAATTGAAGCGCGAGAACCACAAGCTTGTCTATTGCTCGATCTCGGGCTATGACCGCGCGGGCCCAGAAGCGGGGCGCCCTGGTTATGACCTGCTCGTGCAGGTCGAGGCGGGACTGATGGCGCTGAACGGCGAGGCCGATCGGCCGCCGCTCAAGTTCGGCATCGCCGCCGTCGATCTCTTCACTGGCATGTACTCCGCGCAAGCGATTCTCGCGGCGCTCTTCGAGCGCCAGCGCACGGGCGGCGGCCGTCACATCGAAATGGCGCTGTTCGACTGCGGGCTGATGATCACGGCGTACTACGGCCTCGAGGCGCTCGTGGCTGGGGACGATTCGCCGCGCTTCGGCAACGAGCATCCGTCCATCGTGCCGTACGGGGTGTTTGAGGCGGCGGACGGCCCGCTCGTTGTCGCGGTCGGCAATAACAGCCAGTACGACCGCTTTTGCCGCGAAGTGCTCCTGCGCCCCGATCTCGCCGACGACAGCCGCTTCAAAACCAACATCTTGCGCTCTCAGAACCGCGCAGCGCTGTTGCCGGAAATTCACCGCGCGATCGGTAGCGAGAAGCGCGCGATACTGCTGCAGAAGCTCGCGCAAGCCGGGATTCCATGCGGCGAAGTAGCGGGCCTGCGCGAAGCGCTGCTTTCGCCGCGGGCCACCGATGCCGGTCTTGTGACCACGCAGTCGCACCCACACACGGAGTCGGGCACCACGCCCGTACTTGCACCGCCCTGGCGCTTCGACGGCGAGCGCCTGCCCGTACGGCGCGCGCCGCCGCAACTGGGCGAGGGCACACGCGACGTGTTGCAAAGCGTGCTGGGCTTCTCCGCAGAACGCATTGCCGAGCTGGCTAGTCGAGGCGTGGTGTGATCTGAAACGCCGTTCGCGCCCTCGGCAGCGGCACAACCCCTTTCGAAAAATACCGTGGAGGTCTGAACCCGCACAAGAAAAATTAAAGATTCGGACTACGAACCGAGTTTAAATCAGAGGATTGGTATTCTGGAGACGTTATGAAAAAGAGTTATTTTTGGGTTGGCCCGGTTGTCGCACTCGCAGCAGCGAATGCCCATGCGCAGAGTTCGGTCACGCTATACGGCCTGATCGACCTCGGCATCAACTATGTGAATAGCGCGCAGACGGGCCGCAATGCCGATGGTTCGCTCAACGGCAAGTCGCTCGTCTCGATGAGCGACGGTGCGACGCGTGGCTACGGCGGCAGCCGTTGGGGTTTGAAGGGATCGGAAGATCTGGGCAATGGTCTGTCGGCGATCTTCACGATCGAAAACGGCTACAACATCGTGAACGGCGCCATTGCGCAGGGCGGAGCGATGTTTGGCCGCCAGGCGTATGTGGGCCTCAGCAGCACCAAGCTTGGCACGATCATGTTCGGCCGACAGTACGACACACAGTCCGATTTCGTGGTCAACTATTCGCCGGCCATCATCGCGGGCATCTCGGGCTCGGTGCCTGGCGATGTGGACGGGCTCGGCCACACGCGTCGCGTGAACAACGCGATCAAATACCTCAGTCAGAACTATCGGGGCCTGACGTTCGGCGGCTTGTACTCACTGGGCGGCAAGGCAGGCGACTTCACGGGCAGCCAGATCTGGGCGCTCGGGGCCAACTACGCGATCGGAGATTTCTCGGCCGGCGTGGGCTACTTCAACGCACGCGATCCGAATCTCTCGTCGTTCGGCAATAGCCCGAGCTCCGGCGGACCGGCCACGAACAATCTCGGTTCGCTCGGTTCACTGACGACGGCGCAATCGAATCCGATCTACGCTGGCTACGCTTCGGCGCATACCTTTGAGATCTATTCGGCGGGTGCAAGCTACAAGTTCGGTCCGGCGACCTTTGCGGCCTCGTTCAGCCACTCGGCGTTCGATAGCCTCGGCGATCTGAGCGCGGGTCCCAATCCATTCCACTACAGCGGCACGGCGATCTTCAACACCGCGACGGCGACCATCTCGTACCTCGCTACGCCCGCGCTCCTGATCGGCGGCGCGTACACATACACGCATGGAGGTGGCGCGGGGGGCAATGGTTCGGCGACCTATCACCAGGGCATCTTCGCGGCGCAGTACTTCCTCTCGAAGCGTACTGAACTCTACTTCGTCGGCGTCTATCAGGCTGCAACTGGTACCGATTCGCTGGGTCAGCCGGCCGTCGCGAATATCGAGCTCATGCCGCCTTCGAGCACGAGCCGCCAGTTCGTGGGGCGTGTGGGTATCATTCAACGCTTCTAAAACCCGATCGCTGCAGGCGGCGCTCAGCGCATTGCCCGCAGCGTGAAACTCTGATGGCCGCTATCCGGTTCGCACAGGATAGCGGCCAGATTTTTTTGGCGGGACGTGCTTACGCAGCTGCGCTTCGCTCGCTGTGATCAACTCGCGGTGGGACTTGCACCCGTCAAAGTGCGCCTCAGCCGGACGCACAAAAAGAAAATGCCGCTGAAATCAGCGGCGCGAGATACGGCGAAGTGGTGCGGGTCTCAATGCAGCGTAAGCTGCACGAGCTTGTGCGTGGACGCGTTGAAATTCACCATTGGATTCGCCTCGCGATTCGCCGTCTTGCGAATCTTGCCCACTACCAGATCGTGCGTGCCGAGCGGCTGTGTGCAGACGATATCGCATTCGAGGCTCGCGAGCGCGTCGATCAGCACCGGCAGGCCGTGCTGCCCATCGCTCCAGCAGCCCTCGGTGAAACGCTGCGGCCCCTGCGGCGCGCCGAGCAGCGTCGACATGACCGCTCCGTGCTCTTCGCCGAGAATGTTGGCGACGAAGCGGCCACTCGCCATCAGCGGCGCACGCATCGACGACGACTGGTTTACGAAGAATCCCACGAGCGGAGGCTCCGCCGAGATCGACGTGAGGCTCGACACGATCATGCCCGCAACGGCATCTCCGCTGCCCGTGGTGATTGCGCTGATACCCGCGGGCAGGGCGCGCATCGCGGCCTTGAAGTCGGCGAGCGAGACCACTTCGTCGCCGTCGTTGAGCGTGATATGCGCGCGGATCTCTCCGCTGTCGTTCACCCAGCCGAAACGGGTGGCGTAGTCGATCATGGTGGCGAAGCCCGCTTCCCAGCCAGGATCGCCGGCATGGCCGGAGAGAAAGCGCAACACCGGCGGTGCCAGCCGGATGTGCTCTTCGCCATCGCGCCGGCCGATGCGCGCGATGGCCTGATCGAGCCGCTCGCGCGGCTGCGGATCGACGAGCACGTCGAGCTTCTTGAAGTTCGCAGGATCGAGCAGTGTGATCGCTCCCGCATCGGTCAGGTGCAGACGCATGGCCGTCTCCTAGATTGTCGTGCTCAGCTGGCCCACTTCCTTGCGGATGGCCGGAATGATCTTCTCGCCCCACAGCTCGATCTGCTTGAGCATGGTCTTCTGATCGCAGTCGCCGAGCTGCGTCTGCAATGCGATGTGCTTCGGACGCAGGATGCTGATCTCCTCGAGCATCTTGTCGATGACTTCATTCACCGAGCCCACCGGCAAGTTCTTGCGCAACTGGTCGAAGCTCAGGTCGGTTTCAGACGGCTCCTCCTTCACCATATAGCCGTCTTCCGAATGCGCACGCCGGTACTTGAGGCTTTCCGAAATGCGACGCTGGAAGCGCGCGCAATCCAGATACGCGTCGATTTCGGCCTTGTTATCCGACGCATAGCCGCAGCGCAAAAAGCCGAATTTCACGTCGCGGTCGAGATCCTTGCCGTTTTCCGACGCGATCTTTTCGAGGCGGCCGCGCAGGTTCGCTATAGCGTCGGAGCCGTTGAGCAGCGAGGTCACGAACAGGTTGTGATTTTCGCGCACACCGCGGCCGAGGGTGGCGGGGTTGCCCGAGGTGATCCAGATAGGCGGCATGGGTTGCTGAACGCAGCGCACGGCGATCGAGCTGGGCGGAATTTTCAAATACTTGCCGTCGTGCTCGAAGATCTTCTGCGTGAGGCCCTTGGGAATGATGTCGAGGAACTCGTGATAGATCGCGCCCGATTCGGCGATGTCCACGCCAAAGCGCTCGAACTCGAATTCCTGGTAACCCGAACCGACACCCAGTTCGAGACGACCATTCGACACGGTGTCGACAAAACCAACCTCGGCGAGAAAGCGCGCCGGGTGATAGAGGGGCAGGATGCACACAGCGGTGCCGAGGCGAATGCGCTTCGTCTTACCTGCTGCGTGCGCCACCATCATGAGCGGCGAGGGCGACAGCGAATAGTTGTTGAAGTGATGTTCCGCGTACCAGGCAGTGTCGAATCCGGCCTGTTCCGCAGCAACGGTTTGCTCGATCGAATTGCCGATGACTTGCTGAGAAGTCTGATGATAGCCCCGCTGCTGGGCCAGAATAAAAACGCCGAATTCCATAGTGCTCCTCTCTCTTTATAAAAACCCAATGGGCTTGAGAGGATTTTAGATTCACCATGTTATTATCATGAATAGCGTAAAACATGCGTTCTGTACTGCAAAAACTGGAGGAATCATGGACCGGCTTCGTGCGATGGAGCTTTTTCTCTCTATTTCACGAACGGAGAGTTTTTCTGAAACAGCGCGTCAATTCGGTGTCTCGGCCACGTCGGTGTCGCGGATGATTACGGAGTTGGAAAGCGAGCTGAATGTAAAGCTGTTGCTGCGCTCAACACGTCAGGTCGTGCTTACCGAAACCGGTCTGGAATACGCCCGACATCTCGAGGGCATTCTGTGGAGCATCGCCGAAGCACAAAGCAGTATTACCGCCATCAGTGCCGCGCCCAAGGGTATCTTGCGCGTTCACTCGCGCATGATGTTCGGCCTCGGCGTGTTGCCGCCTCTGATCGCCGATTTTCGCCAGCACTACCCGGACATTCACGTCGAGCTGATGCTCGGCGAATCGAAGGCGGACTTGCGGCGCCAGCAGATCGACGTCGACTTTCGCATTGCGCCGCCCGTGGAGGCGGGGCTCAAACGCAGGATTCTCTTCAAGAGCGAACGCTATCTGGTGGCTTCGCCGGAATATGTGGCCGCTCGCAAGCCGCCTGAAACACCCGAGGAGATTGCTCTCCACGAATGCCTCGCGTATACGCGACCGGGCGACAACTATATCTGGCGCCTCAAGCTAGGCGAAGCGGTGGACGAAGTCGCGTTCAAGCCGCGCCATGTGAGCAACAACGGCATCGCGCTACTCGAACTCGCGCGCCTCGGCGAGGGCATCGCGCTGCTCGACGATTACACCGTGCATCACGATATCGCTGGCGGCAGACTCGTGCGCCTGATGCCGCAATACCAGGTCACCAACACGTCGTTCGAGGACGGCATGTACGCGACCATTGTCGATACGCCCATCATTCCCGCCAAGATCCGGGTCTTTCTCGACTTCATTGCGGCGCGCGTTTCAGGCAAGGAACTCAGGTTTTCCGCTTACGGAAAAGCGGTGGCGCACTGAGATACATCGTTGCTGGCGTCATGCGCCGATTTGGCGCCGCGCCTCGGTGCCGCACCTTATGCGACGCGAATCCGGCACATGAAGCGCGGCGCGCCGCGATAGCGCGCGCCGCGCACGCGCAACACCGCGCCGTCCAGAGCGCCGCTCGCTCGCAAGCGGCCGCTGTTGGTAATCGACGTGACAAAGATGTCGCCGAGATCCGGCCCGCCGAAACATAGCGAAGCAGGATGGGCGACCGGCAGTGCGATGCGATCGGTCATGCGGCCTTGCGGATCGAAGCGCGCGATCGCACCCGCGTGCACGAGCGCGGTCCACATCCCGCCTTGCGCATCGAAGCAGCAGCCGTCGGGCGCCGACTCCTGATCTGCGGTATTCACGAACACCTGGCGATCCGCGAAACTGCCGTCGCGTTCGACTGCGTAGGACCAGACGGTTTTTGCCGCGCTATCCGCCACGTAGAAGCGCCCGTTCGCGGGATGCATGACCGGGCCGTTCGCCACGCCGATTCCGCTATCCAGTTTCGTCAACGTTGCGTCGACGGCGAGCCGATAGAGCCCGCCCAGCGGCGCCTCTCCCGCCTCGCGAAAGACGTGCATCGTGCCGGCCACGAAGCTGCCGTCGGGCATGGCTGCGCCGTCGTTCAGGCGCAGATTTGGATGGCTCGCTTCAATGCGCGCGAGCTGCCGCAGCGCGCCGCTTTCCGGATCGACCAGGGCGATCTCTTCTTTTAGTGCGACGATCAGCCTGCCGTCGTCGTTCAACGCGAACGAGCCCGCAGGCGCTGGCACATCACAATGCGCGCTTGTACCGCTTTGCGGATCGACCCGATAAATCCGTCCCCTTCTGCAGTCCACGAACCAGAGCCGCTGATTGGCGGCGTCCCAGACCGGGCACTCGCCAAGTGCGGCGGTAATTGTCGTTATGCGCTCAATTTCAATTGCCATGGATTTAATCAGTCGATTCGGGGCGGAGTAACGGAGTTCGCCATTTCAAAGGAAACTTTCGGGCACCCAAAAGCATTGGGCTTTCCAACCCGTTTCAAGGCGCAGTCGCGCGACGAAATCCGGCACGCAGTTGTGCAGCTTCAAGCATCGTAAAGGGCTTCGATTCCCGCGAATAGCGCGAATTTTTGCAGGACACATCCAATGATTTCGGCGGAAATCACAGGAGCGGTCCGTCCATATAATCGGATCGCAGGAGCACATACCGATGCCGGACATACGGACAGGCATCCGGGTGAAGTCGAGAACACGAGGAGGCATTCATGCAGATGAGATTCGGAGCCCTGTTGTGCGCGGAGTTTAGCGTCACGACCATCAATCACTCGAACGAGGGGGCTGAAGTATGAGCGAACGTCTGGTACGACTGGAAGTAACGGACGGCGTGGCGCTCGTGACGATGGCGCGCGAACCGGTCAACGCGTTGAATCGCGAGATGCGCCGCCAGATCATTGCGACCTTCGACGAAATATCCGAGCGTGACGATATTCGCTGCGCAGTGCTGACGGGCACGGGCAAGGTGTTCTGCGCGGGCGCCGACTTGCGCGATCGCCCGAACAACGAAGTCGCGGGCGACTTTCTGGAACACAACCGTTTCACGCGCGAAACTGGCAATGCGATCCGCGAATGCGCGAAGCCGGTAATCGCCGCGGTCAACGGCGTGGCGCTGGGCGCGGGCCTTGGCTTGATGGCGGCCTGCGATATCTATTACGCGGCGGAGGAAGCGACGTTTGGCATGCCGGAGATCAACGTGGGGCTCGCCGGCGGCGCTTCGATGCTGCGCACGCTATTCGGTCGCTCGACCGTGCGCCGCATGTTTTTCACGGGTCAGCGTTTGAGCGCACACGACCTGCTGCGCCGCAATGTGCTGGAAGATGTTCTGCCGGCGAGCGAACTGCTGCCGGTGACACTGGCGCTAGCACGCGAGATCGCCGCGAAGGCGCCGCTTGCGATGATCTACGCGAAGCGCGCCGCGAACATGGTGGAGGTGATGCCGCAGCGCGAGGCGTATCGCCATGAGCAGGACATAACCATGGCGCTCTCGAAGACGGAAGACGCACGCGAAGCGCGCATGGCCTTCCTTGAAAAACGCGCACCTGTGTTCAAGGGCCGCTGAATCATGAATGCAAGCGATTTTCAGCGCCCAGGCTCGGGGCTCGAAGCGTTCTTCAACGCACGAGGTATCGCCATCGTCGGCGCCTCGGACGATATCAACAAGATCGGCGGCCGCCCGGTTCATCTGCTGCTCAAATACGGCTATCAAGGGCCGATCTATCCGGTCAATCCGCGTGGCGGTGAAATCCAGGGCCTGCGCGCCTACACCTCGGTGCGTGAGACACCGACGGCGCCCGACATGGCGATCCTCGCCGTGCCCGCAAATGCCACCGCCGAAGCGCTGCGGGACTGCGCCGCACGCGGCGTGCGCGGCGCAATCGTGCTGTCATCCGGCTTCGCGGAAGCGGGTGCTGAAGGCGCCGCCTTGCAGGCGGAACTGGTGGAGATCGCAAGGGGCGCGGGCATGCGCATTCTCGGGCCGAACTGCCTTGGCACCGTGAACGTGGTCGACGGCACCATCGGTTCGTTTTCGATCGCGTTGGAAGAGAACATGCCGCCCGCTGGCCACGTGGGCATCGTCTCGCAGTCGGGCAACGTGGGCAGCCATACGATGCAGTGCGTGGCGCACCGCGGCCTCGGCGTGAGCCGCTTCATCGCCACGGGCAACGAAGCCGACATTGACGTGGCCGACGGTCTTGCCGCGCTCGCCCACGACGACGCAACGCGTGTGATTCTCTGTTGCATGGAAACGTGCCGCAACGCGGATCGCCTGATCGCCGCCCTCGAAACGGCGCGTGCGCGCAACAAGCCCGTGATCGTGCTGAAGATCGGCGCGACGGAGCAGGGCCGGGCCGCCGCCGCTTCGCACACGGGCGCGCTGGCCGGCTCGGATGCGGTGATCGACGCCGTTTTCCGCCGCCACGGCGCGCTGCGTGTGCGCTCGATCGAAGAGATGCTCGACGTGGGCCACGCGGCTTCGCTGCTGCTGCCGTCGCGGCTGCCGCAAACCGATACGGCCACGCTGGTCGCCGCATCGGGTGGCTTCGGCATCATGATGGCCGATGCGATGAGCGAGGCCGGCATCGCCTTGCCGCCGCTCGCGGCGATGACGCGCACGCGCATCAATGAAGCTGTGCCGACGGCGGGTACGAACAACCCGGTCGATGCCTCCGCGCAGATGTCGAGCCGTCCCGACATTCTGCTCAAGATGCTCACGGCGCTGCTGGACGATCCGGGCGGCAGCACGACCGTCTTGTTCATGTCGCTCTCGCTCTTCAGTTCGCGGCTGCGCGGCATCTATCTGGAGGCTCTCGCGCGGGTGCGCCAGAGTCACCCTGAGCGGCTGCTCGTCATCATCAGCCACGGCCCCGCCGATGCCATCGCGCAGATCAACGCGCTTGGCATTCCCGTATTCGGCAGCATCGACGCCGCCGCGCACGGGCTCGCGTCGCTCGTGCGGCTCAGCAAGCTCAGGGAGCAGCCGGCCGCGCCGCGTTGCACAGGCGCTCTCACGCGGATCGATCCCGCAGTCTTCCGCAATGAGTACCGGGCGAAAGTTGCGCTCGCGGCGGCGGGTATCAATGTGCCGCAAGAGTCGATAGTCGGTTCCGCTGACGAAGCAGTGTGCTTTGCCGAAGCAATCGGTTATCCCGTAGTCCTGAAGATCGCGTCGGAGGATATCGCGCACAAGACCGAGATGGGCGGCGTGGCGCTGAGTCTGCGCGACGCCGATGCGGTGCGCACCGCACACGCGCGCCTGCAGGACAACGCCGCGAAGCATGCGCCGAACGCTCGCCTTGACGGAATTCTGGTGGCACCGATGCTGAGCGGTGGCGTTGAAATGATCGCAGGCGTCTCGCGCGATCAGGTGTTCGGCCCTGTGGTGATGGTGGGCATGGGCGGCATACACGCCGAAATTCTCAAGGACGTGGCGGTGCAGACCGCGCCCGTGAGCGAGGCCGAAGCGCTGCAGATGATCCGCTCGCTGCGCATGTTCCCGGTGCTCGATGGCGCACGCGGCCAGCCGAAGGCCGATCTCGGCGCGCTGGCCAGCACGGTGGCGCGGCTCTCCGAGTTTGCCTGCCGCCATGCCGACGACATTGCCGAAATCGACATGAACCCCATTCTGGTCAGGCCCGCGGGCGAGGGCGCCGTCGTGCTCGACGCGCTCATGATCCCAGCGTATGCCGCACCGACAACTCATTGAGGACAGCCATGCAGATTGACAAAAGCCCCGCGGTCCCCGATCCAGCCGCCGGGCGCGCGGTCTATCGCCAGCACGCTCGCGAGTGGTTGCGCGCGAACCTGCCCGATCATATGCGCACAGACAGCCTCGAGTATCGGGTGCCCACGGTCGAGGAGTGCCGCGCCTGGGAAGCGCAGATGTATCACGCGGGCCTTGCGGGCATGACCTGGCCGCTCGCCTACGGCGGCTACGGACTCACGATGCGCGATCATCTGGCGGTGAACAAGGAGATCGGCGCGCTGCCGATGCCCGAGAGCGTAAGCTCGATCGGCAAGGAACTGGCCGGGCCGATCATCATGGCGGTGGGCACTGAAGAGCAGAAGCACGCATTCCTGCCCGCGATTCTTTCGATGCGCGAGTACTGGTGCCAGGGCTTCTCCGAGCCGGATGCAGGCTCGGACCTCGCGCGTCTGCGCACGAAGGCCGTGCAGGAAGGCGGCACGTGGCGCATCAACGGCCAAAAAATCTGGACGAGTGGCGCCGCGAAGGCGCATTACTGCCTGCTGCTCGCGCGCACCGGCACGGTGGCCGACAAGCATCGCGGCCTGCTGATGTTCGCGGTGCCGATGAGCACGCCCGGCATCCGCGTGGTGCCGATCAAGTCGATCGACGGCAAGGAGTCGTTCGCCGAAGTGTTCTTCGACGACGTGGTCGTGCCCGATAACGCCCGCCTCGGCGCGCCCGACGAAGGCTGGAGCGCGGCGATTCGCGTGCTCTCCATCGAACGCGCGACCAACCGGATGTACCGGCCGTGGCGCTTCGAATGCGAACTGCGCCAACTGGTGACCGCGTGCAAGTCCGACTCCGGGCTCGCGCACCTGCTGAACGATGGCTACTACCAGCGGCGCATCGGCGACGTGGTCTGCGAGATCGATGCACTCAAGGGGCTCGTCGAGCGCACCGTCGAGCAGGTGATGGCGGGCGAGGACCTGGGGGCGCGCGGCTCGCTCACCAAGCTCTATTGGTCGGAGTGCCATCAGCAGTTCGCGCGCCTCGCGCTGTCGCTGGTCGCGCACGTCTCGCCCGCGTCCAGCCCGCTCGCGCAGCGCGCGCGCAAGACCTTCACGCACGCCTATTTTTTTTCCCATGCCGAGACGATTTACGCCGGCACCTCCGAGGTGCAGATGGACGTGATCGCGCAACGCATCCTCAAACTGCCGAAGGATCTCTGATATGACGATGCGAGACGACGAGCTCAAGCCCGAAGAATTTGCGCAGGCCGCGGTCGCCCCGATCGACGACGCGAAGTCGCGCACGCTGCGCGAAGCGGCCCGCGTGCTGGCTGAGGCCGGGCTGATCGGGGTGTGCGCCTGCGAGGACGATGGCGGGCTCGGGCTGGATATCGATTTCGCGGTGCCTATCGTGCACGCGGCCGGCAAGCAGCAACTACGCTTTCCGCTGCTTGAGCAGATCGCTCTCGCGAAGGCGTTTGCAGGCACTGAACTGGCCAGTGCGCTCGCGAGCGGCGAGAGGCTCGCTACCATTGCGGTCCAAGGGAGCATCGCGCAGGACATTGCTGCCCATGCGCGCTATGCGAACGAATGCGACTGGTTACTGGTCGCCGATGGCGCAGGCGCGGCGCTCGTCGACGTGAGCAGCGCGGCGTGCGAGACCGACCATGGGCTCGATCCCGAGTGCCCGCAGGAGTGGCTCTCGCCTGGAGGCGCACGCGTGGTTGCGCAGCTCGGCGCCGATGCATACGCGGTGCTGCAACGCGATCTGCAAGTGCTGGTGGCGGCGTTCGTCAACGGGGCGGCGGACGGCGCGCTGGAGACCGCGGCGACCTATATGTCCACGCGTGTCCAATTCGGCCGTCCGCTTTCCGCGAAACAGGCGGTGCGCCATCTGCTCGCACGGATGAAGCTCGTGCAGGAGGCATCGGCGGCGGCCATCCGCCGGGCGCTGGCCACTGACGAATATGAAACGGCGCGCGACGTGTGCCCGGTGCTGGCCGGCACGCTCGCGAATGCGGCGTTCGTGATCGAAAAGGCGATTCATCTGCACGGCGGCATGGGCTTCACGTGGGAAGTACCGCTGCACTATTCGTTGCGCGAAGTGCTCAAGTTCGATGCGGCGTTCGGCGCAGGCGGTCTCGCCCGCGAGGTGGGCCGCGATTTCATCGCAGCGCTGTGAGGAACCAGACGATGCAACAGGATATGAATGGGCGCGTTGCGCTGATCACGGGCGCGGGCGCGGGTATCGGCCGGGCGACTGCGCGCCAGATGGCTGCGCGTGGTGCGCGGGTCGGCGTGAACGATCTGAAGGACGAACTCGTGAACGCGGTGGTCGAGGAGATTCGCGCCGAAGGCGGCAGTGCGTTTGCCGTGGTGTGGAACGTCTCCACGCGCGAGGGGATGACCGAGGCCGTGCGCGCGGCATACGAAGAATGCGGGCGCTTCGACGTGCTCGTCAACAACGCGGCGTGGGTACGCTATCAGGCCGTGCTGGAGATCGCGCCGGAGACCGTCGAGCGCATGCTGGATATCGGCTTCAAGGCTGTGATCTGGGGTATTCAGGCCGCAACCGAGGTGATGGACCCGGAGCGCGGTGGCGCGATCGTCAACGTCGCGTCGACGGCGGCGCTGCGCTCGGCGGCGAGTTCGGTTGTGTATTCGGGTATCAAGGCGGGCATTCTCGGCATCACGCGCGCCGCCGCGGCGGAACTCGGCGCGCGCAGGATACGCGTGAACGCGGTGTGCCCCTCGGCGGTACCGACCGAAGGCACGCAGCGCAACCGCAACGTGGAGCGCGACGCGGCCCGCGTGGCGCGCACGCCGCTAGGGCGTCTGGGCGTGGTGGAGGATATTGCGCGCGGCATCGCCTTCCTCGCGAGCGACGAGGCGGGCTTCATCACTGCGCAGGCGTTGACGATCGATGGCGGCATCACGTTCACAAATATATAGGATGCCGAATTGATGAATGAGGCCACGACCAGAACGGTTTTGATCACCGGCGCTGCCTCGGGTATCGGGCGTGCCGCGGCTCACCGTTTTGCGTCGGCGGGCTGGCGCTGCATGTTGGTGGACCTCAACGGCGCGGCACTCGAGGGCTGCGTCGCGCGATTGCCGGTAACCGGTGAGGCGGCGCATGTCGTGTGCGTGGCCGATCTCACGCGGCCCGACCAGATCGCCGAGCTCGCCGTGGGTGCACCCGCGCTCGATGCGATCGTGAACAACGCGGGTATGTCGGACAGCAGCAACGTGCCGCTCGTCGAGCAGGACGCGGCGCAGTTCGCACGGCTCGTCGCGCTCAACCTCGATGCGCCGGCACAGGTGTTCTCGACGTTCGCGCCTTCGCTGCGGGCGGCGGCGCGCATCGTGAACGTGGCGTCGGGCGCGGGAAGGCGCGGCGTATCGCGCCACGCTCGACGCATCGGTGCTCGACGCCGCGCCGGGGCAGCGCCTCGCCGCCGTGCACGCGGCGGCCGTGCGCGTGGCCAGAAAACATAAGCAGCAGGCCAGCTTGACGCTGCTGCTTCCAACGCCATCGGCTAGCTCCGATCTGGCCAAAACCGATTGGCGCATAACAGGTGACAGCGCTGCCGCCCGCATGCTGGTCGCGACGCTGGCTTGCGAATGGGGCGCGTCTGCTTTGCGCATCAATGCGATCGAAGTGAGTCCGCAAGGCGGTGAGGCAGAGGCCGCATCGCTCATGCCGCTCATACGTTTCGTGGCTGGCGCATCGGCGCAATTTCTGACTGGCCAGACGTTGCGCACGCGGCCGTTTGAAGGCCGCATTGCCTTCGAAAAGCAATCAACGAGAAACGACCCGCAAACCGGGCAACACGACAAGGAGACTCAGTGAGCGAAACCAATTCGGCGCGTGAGCGGATCAGGGCGCATTTCATCAAGGAACGTGGCTACTGGCGGCCGTGGACCGAAGCCATCTTGCAGGCGCAGCCCGCCTTTCTCGATCATTATGCGAACTACGCCGGCTATCCCACACGCAGTGGTCCGCTGTCGAGCCGTATGGTGGAACTGATCTACGTGGCGCTCGACGCGTCATCTGCGCATCTGTTCGCGACGGGACTCCGGACGCACATGGCGGGCGCGTTCGCGGCCGGAGCGAGTGAGGCCGACATCTTCGACGTGCTGCATCTCGTGGCGTCGCAAGGGCTTGAATGCGTGTATCAGGCGGGGGTGATTCTGGCCGATGAAGCCGGGCAGGCCGGCGCGGCGCGTATCGACGCGGCCTTGCAGGCGCGCATCGAACGTCTATGTCCGCAGGCTTCTCGCATGCTGCAAATCCTCGCGGCGCTGGACCGTGGCTATGTGAGCACGCTGCTGGACTTTCTTGAGCACGGTGGTACGGGGCGGGGCCTGAACGATGCAGAACGCGGTCTCGTTCAGATCGCGCTGCACGCCTGCTTCACCGCTTTCAATCGCGACGCGTTGAGCCGGCTGATTCGCGTGGCGCTCGATGCTGGCACTTCGGTACCGGAGATCCTGCAGGCCATTCAACTAGGCGCACATCTGTCCGTGCATGGCACTGCGCTTGGCGCGACGGTGTTCAGCGAATTGCGCGCGTCGGCGGCGGACCGATAGATCCTCGATATATAGACAAACGAAATGGTTTCAATGAACGTAAATACAGCGCGCGATCACGCGGGCAAGTCCTGGCTCGGACTCGAAGAGAAAGTCTGCGTCGTGACCGGCGCGGCAGGTGGCATTGGGGCGGAGATCGCGCTTTCTCTCGCGAGCGCGGGCGCGTACGTCACTTTGCTCGATCGCGACAGCACGGCGTGCAAGCCCGTTGCCGAACGAATCGCGCAAGAGGGCGGCAAGGTGATCGTCATCGCCTGCGACATTGCGGATCAAGCAAGCGTCGCGCGCGCTGCGCTTGCGAGTGAACGCGAACTTGGACGCTGTGACGTGCTCGTGAACAACGCGGCGATCACGGCGCGCGGGCCGCTTCTGGATCTGGACGTCGAGCAGTGGAACCGCGTGCTGTCGGTGAACCTGACCGGCGCGCTGCTGTGCGCACAGGCTTTCGGCAAGCAGATGCGCGCCGGAAATAGCGGCTCGATGATTCACATCTCGTCGATCGCCGCCAGTTCGCCGATCCCGTCGGGCGGCGCGTATAGCGCGAGCAAGGCGGCCCTCGCGATGCTCGCGCAGCAACTCGCGGTCGAGCTTGCCGACGACGGCATCCGTAGCAACGCGGTGAGCCCCGGTCTGGTGCGCACAACCTTGAGCGCACACTACTACGAAGATCCCGCCATGCTGCGCGCCCGCACGCAGATGGTGCCGTCGCGGCGCATCGCTGAACCGCGCGATATTGCCGACGTCGTGCTGTTCCTCGCGAGCGAGCGCTCGGGCTACGTGAATGGCCAGGAACTGCTGGTGGACGGTGCGCTGGGCCGCAACGTCATGGCGCTGGTGCCGCGGCCGCAATGAAGCGCGACACGATGCGCCCGGACGCAGGTCGTGCGGTGTCGATTTTCAATTCAAAGAGAGCAGCATGAAAATATTGGTGCCAGTCAAGAGAGTGGTCGACTACAACGTGAAGGTCCGGGTCAAATCGGATGGTACGGGTGTCGACATTGCGAACGTGAAGATGTCGATGAACCCGTTCGATGAAATCGCGGTGGAAGAGGCGGTACGTCTGAAGGAAGCGGGCGTGGCTAGTGAGGTCATAGCGGTGTCTTGTGGTGTGACGCAAGCGCAGGAAACGCTGCGCACGGCGCTGGCGATCGGCGCGGATCGCGCGATCCTGATCGAATCGAATGAAGAACTGCAGCCGCTGGCGGTGGCCAAGCTGATGAAGGCACTGGTCGACAAGGAACAGCCTTCGCTCGTCATCCTGGGCAAGCAGGCGATCGACGACGATTCGAACCAGACCGGCCAGATGCTGGCGGCGCTGGCGGGGTTGCCCCAGGCAACCTTTGCTTCGAAAGTTGTCGTGGCTGATGGCAAGGCAACGGTGTCGCGTGAAGTGGATGGTGGCGCGGAAACGCTGTCGCTGACGCTGCCCGCGGTCGTCACGACCGACCTGCGCCTGAACGAGCCGCGCTACGTGACGCTGCCCAACATCATGAAGGCGAAGAAAAAGCCGCTGGAAACGCTCAAGCCTGAAGACCTGGGTGTTGACGTTGCGCCGCGCCTGAAGACGCTGAAAGTCACCGAGCCGCCGAAGCGCTCCGCCGGTGTGATGGTGCCGGATGTGAAGACGCTGGTCGAGAAGCTGAAGACCGAAGCCAAGGTGCTTTAAGTAGAACGGCAACTATGTTGCATGGGACTGGAGTAAGCGCTAAAGCGCTAACTCCAGTCGACACGGAGACAGAGCAAATGACGAATCTGGTAATTGCCGAATACGACGCCCCGAAGGAAGCCCCCTTGGGGGACAATGCGTCGATCAAGGCCGCGACGCTGAACACGATCGCAGCGGCACAGAAGATCGGTGGTGATATTCACGTGCTGGTGGCGGGCCACAATGCGCAGGCCGCAGCGGATGCGGCCGCGAAAATTGCGGGCGTTGCGAAGGTGCTGCTGGCCGATGCGCCGCAACTGGAGCAGGGCCTCGCGGAGAACATCGAAGCGACCGTGCTGAACATCGCCAGGGACTACTCACATATCCTCGCGCCGGCGACCGCCTACGGCAAGAACATCGCGCCGCGCATCGCCGCGAAGCTCGACGTCGCGCAGATCAGCGACATCACCGCAGTCGATTCGGCCGACACGTTCGAGCGCCCGATCTACGCGGGCAACGCGATCGCGACGGTGCAATCGGTGGACCCGATCAAGGTCATCACGGTGCGCACGACAGGCTTCGACGCAGTGGCGGCCGAAGGCGGCAGCGCACCGGTGGAAAAAATCGAAGCCGCAGCCGATGCAGGCATCTCGCAGTTCGTGAGCCGCGAAGTGACGAAGCTGGACCGTCCGGAACTGACGTCGGCGAAGATCATCGTGTCGGGTGGCCGGGGTCTGGGCAATGGCGAGAACTACACGAAGGTACTCGAGCCGCTCGCCGACAAGCTCGGTGCGGCGCTGGGCGCCTCGCGCGCCGCCGTCGATGCGGGCTTCGTGCCGAACGACTATCAGGTCGGCCAGACCGGCAAGATCGTTGCGCCGCAACTGTACGTGGCCGTTGGCATCTCGGGGGCGATCCAGCATCTGGCCGGCATGAAGGACAGCAAGGTGATCGTCGCGATCAACAAGGACCCGGAAGCGCCGATCTTCAGCGTCGCCGATTATGGTCTTGTGGCTGATCTATTCGTAAGTGTTCCTGACTTGACGGCAGCAATTCAGTAGAACGCTAATGAACTCTCAAAGCCATGAACCTCAATGAATGAGCTCGACGTGTGGCAACGGGCGCGCAGCACAGCAGCGTCGTCCGCGAATGCGGACGACGCTGCTGTATGGAGATGGTTCTCTGTACTGGTGGAAGAGCGCCGGATCCGTTGGTGCCTGTCGCCCGCGGGCTGGCTGGTCAGTGTGGACAATCGGCATTTGGCAACCGAAGCTCATTTTGACGCGGCCATTCGTGCAGCAAAGGCGCGAACGGAGCGGTGTCGAAAAAGCGCGGCACTCAGGACTCAGTAGACGAATTACCAGCTTGAATTTGCTGCCATCAATGGCGACGAGGACCTTGGAAAAAAGATCCAACTGCTGGCACAGCATCACAAACTGGCGCCAGACTGCCCGGATTGTTTTGCCGTTGTCTTTGCGGAGTTTCAAAGGTCAACCAAATCGCTCAAGACTTCAAGCGTTTCAGCGGCGGGCGCAGCGACACGAACCGTCAGGACGATACGGCAGATGTGTGATCGCGCAATTCACGACTCATGCTTTGCCGGGTTTGCCGTCGCACTCGCGCCGTAGATCGAGCGGATTACCGTCCTGCATAGCGGGCGGCAGTAGTTCAGCCGGCAGGCCCTGGTAACAGACGGGACGGAGGAAGCGTTCAATCGCCATCGTCCCGACCGACGTTGTGCGCGAATCAGACGTCGCCGGAAAAGGGCCACCGTGCACCATCGCGTGCGATACCTCGACGCCTGTCGGATACCCGTTCGCGAGCACCCGTCCGACCTTGCGTTCGAGCGTCGGAAGCAGGCGCCGGGCGAGCGCTATGTCATCCGCTTCGAGATGCAGCGTCGCGGTCAGTTGACCGTCGATATGCTCGGCGACGGCGATCATCTCCTCGGCGTCCCGGCACATGACGATCAGCGAGGCCGGCCCGAAAATCTCATCCGCGAGCTGCGGATTTGCGATAAATGCGCGCTGCGTCGTCGCGAAGAGCGTCGGCCGTGCTGTGGCGCGCGCCGGTTTCCGTGCCTTGGGCGAGCATGCGCACATCCGCGACCCCAGCGCGCTTGGCAACGCCGTTCGCATACGCGCTCGCGATGCCCGCCGTGAGCATCGTTTGCGGGTCCTTGCCGGTCAGCGCCTGCGCGGCAGCGTCAAGGAACGCCTGCGTGTCCCGCCCGTCGAGCACAACCACGAGCCCCGGATTTGTGCAGAACTGGCCGGCGCCGAGCGTCAGCGATTCGACAAAGCCGCGGGCGATTGCTTCGCCACGCGCCGCGAGGGCGCCAGGCAGTACTAAAAATGGGTTGATGCTGCTCATCTCCGCGTAGACGGGAATGGGCTCCCGGCGCTTCGCGGCGACGTTCATCAACGCGACGCCGCCGCTGCGCGAGCCGGTAAAGCCGACGGCCTTGATCGCCGGATGCGCGACGAGCGCCTCGCCGATCGCGTTACCCTTGCCGGTCAACAGCGAAAACACACCCTCGGACAGCCCGCAGTCGCGCACGGCATGCTGGATCGCACGCCCGACGAGCTCCGACGTGCCGAGGTGCGCCGGGTGTGCCTTCACGACGACCGGGCAGCCTGCCGCGAACGCCGACGCAGTATCACCGCCCGCGACCGAAAAGGCGAGCGGGAAGTTGCTCGCGCCGAACACCGCGACGGGGCCGACGGGAATCTTCTGCAGGCGCAGGTCGGGGCGCGGCAACGGTTTGCGATCGGGCAGTCCGGCATCGAGCGTCGCGGCAAGCCAGCGCCCCTCGCGCACAAACGAGGCGAACAGGCGCAACTGCCCGACCGTGCGGGCGCGCTCGCCTTCGAGGCGTGCCTTCGGCAGCGCGGATTCACGCTGCGTGCGCTCGATCAGCGTGTCGCCGAGCGCCAGTATGTTCTCGGCGATCGCTTCGAGAAAGCGCGCGCGCGTGTCGAGGGGCGCGGCGCGAAACGGATCGAACGCGGCCTGCGCAAGCCGGCAGGCGCGATCGACGTCTGCCGTGCCGCCCGCGCCGAACGTCGGCTCCAGTTCTTCGCCGCGCGCCGGATCGTACGCGCGCATCGTGCCTTCTTCGCCGCGCACGGACGCGCCGCCGATCAACATTTCTCCGGTGATCTGCATCATTGTTCTGCCCGCTTGTCCTATGAGTTCGTGTCGATCCGGTAGAGCCGGATTGCGTTGTCATGCCAGATCGCGCGGCGCGCTGCGTCATCCATGTCCGCCATCGCCGCCGCGAAGGTCTGCAGCAACACCTGATACGTGACGCGCAATCCCGCTACAGGGAAATTGCTCGCGAACATGCAGCGTTGCCACCCGAAGATCGCGATTGCGTCACGGATGATCTGTTGGTTCTCCGTATCGTTCCACGCGCGCTCGCGCAGACCGAATTCGGAGAGCTTGACCGATACGCGCGGATTCGCTGCGAGCGCTTCCATCCCGCGTCGCCAGCATGCAAGGCCGGCGTCGGAGCGGTTCCACGGAAGGCCCGTGTGTTCGAGCACCACGTCGACTGCGGGCGCATCGGCAAGCATCGCAGCCGCTTCCTCCAGATGCCAGAACGGCACACGCAGGTCCCAGTTCAGGCCGCGTTCGGCGAGACGTTCGAGCGCTCGAGGCCAGCGGCGGTCGTCCAGCGTACCGGGGCAGTGGAGTCTTTCGTTGGGGGTTGCCGATGTGCGCGGCTTGAAGCGCACGCCGCGCACCAGCGGATACGCGGCATGTTCGGCAATTCGCTCCGCGGCATCGACGGCGAGCAGATCGACCCATGCAACTACAGCCGACGGGATCGGATGCCGCGACGCGACTTCATGCAGCCAGCGCGTCTCAGCGAGCGACTGTGCACGCGAGCGTTCGGCCTCGACATGTACGCTTGCGACCACGGGCGCGCCCTCTGCCGCCCGCAGATAGTCATCCACTTCAAAATTGCGGCACAACGCCGCGTAGTCGCCGAACATGAAGCGCGCCGGCTCGTATTGATCCTGCAGCCACGGATAGTGCGTAGACGCATCGAGCCGCCATAGATGATGATGCGCATCGACGATCGCGGCGGGCAGCGCCGGCGCAGCGTTGAGCGCATCCAGATCAGTGACTGCCTGTGAGCACATAGGACGCATCCGGCTCGCGCAGCGTCGGCATCGCGCCGACGAAGCGCCACGTGGACAGATCGAGCTCGCGCACGTGATCGTCCTGGAACGACACGTAGGCCGCGGCGCGCAACGGATGGAACGACAGCGCGGTCGGATTCGAGGGCAGCGCAATGCGCTCGACTTCTTCGAGCAGTTCGGCATCGAAAACGGAGATCGACTGCTCGCCCGAATTGGTCAGCAAAAGCAGATCGCGGCCATCGGGGGCGCTCGTGCGGTAGATGCGGTTCGGATCGCTACGGGTCTTCACGCGACGGCCGCAGGTCATCGTGTCCGTGTCGATAGCCACCAGCGTGTCGTCGCCGCGATTCGCGACAAACAGTGTGCGCTCGTCGCCCGACAGTGCGTTGCCTTCGGGACGCGGCCCCGGCATCACGGCGCGCGGCAGGACCGTTGCGTCACGCGGATGAAAACGTGTCACGGTGTTCGACAGCAGGTGCACGCCATAGGCGCGGCTCGCGTCGCGCGTCAGCGTCACCAGATGGGTCTTCACGCCACCCGATGGTATCGCCATGTTTGGCACCAACTGCTCGTGCGGGCGGTCGAACACCAGCAGCATGTCGTGCGCCTCGCTCATGGCGTACAGCCGCCCGTCGGCATCGCTCGCCATCCCGTGCGGCCGATAGTAAGGCCATAGGTCGAGGGTACGCGTGTGAGTGCGCTCGACGAGGTCGATCTCCGCGATCCGATGATCACCGTCATGACCGCGCGACCACGCCGTTTCGATTCCGAAGATACCGACGTAGGCGAAGCGGCGTTGCGCGTCGACGGTAAATTCGTGCGGGAAGTTCGGCAGCACGATGTGCTTGAGCGCCGTCTTTGTTTCGAGGTCGTAAAAGCTGAAGGTATGGGCGCATTTCTGTACCAGCAGCAGGATGTCGTTCATCGTGTATCTCCTTCCTTCACTCTTTTCGAGGCGGTGCGTGCATCGCGCCGCGTCGGGTTCATTGTCCGTTTCATTGCCCTCTTCATTGTCCGTTGAGCGCGTCAGTCCTCGCAGCGCTGCGGCAGCGCGAGCGCGAGCAGGCCGGCCACCGTAAGCGCTCCCGCAAGGCTGTATACGCCAGCCGCCGGGCTGTAGTGCTGAGTGAGCACGCCGACCGCATACGGGCCACAGAAGCCGCCGAGGTTGCCGAGTGCATTGATGAGGCCGCGTGCGCTGCCCGCAGTCTCGGGACTGCAGAGCTTCGGCGGAATCGCCCAGAACACACCGGCAGCCGCCTGCAGGAAAAAACCACAGCCGATCAGGAATGCGAACGACACGAGCATCACCGATTGCGTCAGCACTGACATCGCGAGCGACGCGGCGAAGCCGACGAGCGGCAGAAGCACGAACAGGCGCCGCTTGCCGGTGAGGTCGGACAGATACGACGTCGCGAACATGCCGATGATCATCGCGACGTAGGGCAGCATGGCGAGCAGTCCGATCTTGCCCATTCCGGTGTGCGTGAGGTTCTTCAGCAGCGTGGGCAGCCACATCGTGTATCCGTAGATGCCGACCTGATAGCAGAAGTTGATCGCGATGAGTAGCCAGATCGTCGGGTTGCCCATCAACGCGCCGAACGACGTTGCGCTCGGCGCGGCCGCCGCCCGCTTGCGCTCCTGCTCGGCACGCAGCGCGTCGAGGATGTACGCCTTCTCGCGCGGTGAGATCCAGCGCGCGGTTTGCGGGCTGTCGTCGGCGAAGCGCAGCCAGACCGTGAGGAACAGTATCGACAGCAGGGCCGTGCTGAAGAACAGGTGACGCCAGTCGTACACCGCGAGGACAAAGCCGGACAGCGGCGCGGTGATCATCCCGGCGAGCGGTACGAACATGATGACCATCGCATTTGCGCGTCCGCGTTCGCGATCGGGAAACCAGATGCTGACCATCGTAAGCACGACGGGTAGCATGCCGCCCTCGGCGACGCCGAGCAGGAAGCGCAGCGTGAGCAGTTCCCACGTGTGTGTGACGAGTCCCGTCAGTGCCGACAGCACGGCCCAGCTCACGAGCGACCACGCGATGAATTTCTTGCCGCTGCCCATTGCCGCGCGCCGGCCGCCCGGAATCTGCAGGAACAGGTAGCCGAAGAAGAAGATTCCGCCGGCAAGACCGGCCATCGTCGCATCCATGCCGAGATCGGCGTTCATGCCGCCAGGCATCGCGAAGGCGATGTTCACGCGGTCCATGTACGAAATGATGCAGGCAAGCAGCAATGGCGGGATCACACGCAGCCAGCGGCGCCGCGGAATGGCGTCGGCGACGTCATAGGCCTGGGTGGCCGTGTTCAGCAGTGTCATGATGTCTCCAGTTTCGTTATTTGCAACGGCGACTCAGGCGGCCGCCGCCGGTCAAGCTTCACCCGCCTGGCGCAGAAGGCAGGCCTTTGCGGTGTCACACCAACGCGATCGCCCTCGCGTTGCGCTCATGCTTACTCCGCAATCTCGAACTGGTCGAGGAACTCGGTCTTCAGCGTGAGGCCGAGACCGGGCACGTCGTCGCGCAGCTGCAGGAAGCCGTTCTCGGCGACCGGCTCGCCGTCGAAGATGTAATAGAACAGCTCATTGCCGACCTCGACGTCGAACATCGGGAAGTACTCGCTCATCGGCGAGGCGAGCGTGCTCATCGTCAGATGATAGTTATGCATCTGCCCCGCGTGCGGAATAACGGGCACGCTGTACGCCTCGCATAGCGCGTTGATCTTGTGCGCCATCGTGATGCCGCCAACCCGGTTCGTGTCGTACTGGACGACCGATACCGCCTTGCGGTCGAGCAACTGCTTGAAGCCGTAGAGCGAGAACTCGTGTTCTCCGCCGGAGATCGGGATGCTGGTCAGACGATTGAGTTCGGCGTAACCATCGATATCGTCGGCGATGACGGGCTCTTCGAGCCAGCGCGGCTGGTATTGCTCGAGCTTCGGCAGGATCCGCTTTGCGTAGTCGAGATTCCAGCCCATATAGCATTCCAGCATCAGGTCGTTTTCGTAGCCGATCACCTCGCGGATCGCGGCGACCGACTTCAGGTTTTCGACCACGCCCTGCTGTGCGTGGATCGGCCCGTAGCCGAAGCGCATCTTGAATGCCCGGAAACCCTGATCGAGATAGCGCTGCGCTTCGGCCTGCATCTCCTTGAGGTCCGTGCGGTACAGCTTCGAGTAATAGCAGGGGATGCGCTCCTTGGTTCGGCCGCCGAGCAGCTTGAAGACCGGCTTTCCGACACTCTTGCCGAGGATGTCCCAGATCGCGATGTCGACTGCGGAAATCGCCGCCATGCCGATGCCTTTGCGTCCCCATGCGTGGGTTGCGCGATACATCCGCTGGTTCAGGTATTCGTAGTCCCACGGATCCTGGCCGATCACGAGCGGCGCGAGATACTGGTCGATGATCGTCTTCGCGACCTGCGGTGCGAGTGCGACATTACCAAGACCGACAAGTCCTGTGTCCGTTTCGATCTCGACGACTGTCCACGCGTGGAAGCGGAACGTACTCATCGTCTCCTGTGGCGCGTACAGCAGGTCCATTGCGTTCGAGCAGAAGTTGCCTTGCGGCGGCACTGTCTTGCCCTTCCACTGGAAGACACGAGCACGCACAGATTTGATTTTCATTCGGACGTCTCCGTTAGATCGTCGTTGGTTAGAGGATTTGCACTGTCCGCACCGTTCATTTACGCGGCAGTGAGGGTGCGCCGGTGCGCGGCGCCCATACGGCAGGCGATCTGGAATGCCTGCCATGTCGCACCGACATCGGCACGCCCCTGTCCCGCGATGTCGTACGCAGTGCCGTGCGCGGGAGTCGTGATCGGTACGGGCAGGCCGCCCTGGACCGTGACGCCACGCGAAAAGCCCAGCAGCTTGATGGCGATCTGCCCCTGGTCGTGATACATCGTGACAATGGCCTGATATTCGCCGGCCTGCGCCTTCAGGAAGATGGTGTCGGCGGGAAACGGACCGTGGAAGGGGGAATCGGTCGGCCAGTCGCGGGCCTGCAGCGCGCGCACCGCCGGAGCAATGACGTCGATCTCTTCGCGGCCGCACACGCCGCCGTCGCCGCCGTGCGGGTTGAAGGCCGCGATCGCCACCTTCGGCGCACTTACGCCGTTCGCGCGCAGCGAGCGATAGATCAGTTCAGCTGCCTGCGTGATCCGGTCAACGTTCAGATAATTGACCGCCTCTCTGAGTGGGACATGTGAAGAGATGCGTGCGGTCCAGAGATCGCCTAGCGTATTGAACTCGCAGAAATAGTCCGTCACGCCGAGATACTCGGCAAAGTGATGCAGCTCATCCTCGTGCTCGAGGCCGCCGAGCTTCATTGCGTGCTTGTTGAGCGGTGCGAAACAGATTGCGTCGACATGGCCGGCAAGCGTAGCGTCCATGCACAGGTCGAGCACTTGCAGAACAGAACGACCGCCCGCGCCGCAGGCTGCTGCGCGCGTTACCTGGACCCGGTCGACTGTATCGATGGCGACGAAGGCGGGCCGCGCGGTGGATGTCCGTCTACGTGCACCGGCCAGTGAGCTGAGCGGCTCAACGTCTACTTGCACACGCGCGACGCGTTGCCCCTCTTCCCACAGCCAGCGGTCGCCGATCAGCACCACGTTGGCATTGGCAGTTGCGTCAGACCGTGCGAGGAGTTTCGCTATCAGTTCGGGGCCGATACCGGCCGGATCGCCGAGCGTCAGCGCGACGACGGGCATCTCGGAGGGGACCATCATGCCTCGTCTCCCACAATCGAGGACCGCATTTGCGGGGATGGATGATCGATTCGCATTGTTCGTCTCCTCATAGTGGCAGCGATGCCGCGCGATGAATTCAGGGTTCATACTAGGTAGACGCCGCCTGCCCGTAAATTGAAAACTACTGATGATTTGATAACTACAGGTAATCAGAGTGGGCTCGATAGACAGGCGCGATACGACGCCGCAATTGCTGAACCGGCTACGCATGCGTCAGGTTGCGCTGCTGCTTGCAGTCGAGGAATGCTCGACGTTGCGCGGCGCCGCAAGCCAGCTCGGGCTGACTCAACCAGCGGCGACGAAGATGCTGCACGAACTGGAAAATGCGCTTGGCCAGCCGCTTTTTGAACGTGTTGGACGTGGCCTGCGCCTTAACCCGGCGGGCGAGCGGGTGCTGGGATATTTCCGCGGAATTCGCGGCAGCATGGAAGCGCTCAATCGCGAACTGGCAGAACTTCAGCTGGGCAGCGCGGGGCGTCTCACGATCGGCAGCATCATGGCGGCAACGCCAGGCAGACTCACGGAGGCGCTTGTACAGTTGAAAGCGCGCTTTCCGCTGATGGCAGTTGAAATCGCCGTCGACACGAGTGACCGTCTCATGCCGCAGTTGCATGAAGGGGTGCTCGAAGTCGTGATTGGCCGCGATGCCAGCGAGGGCCGTGACTATCTATTCCGCTCGGTCGATGACGAAGCGCTTGCGATCGTCGCCGGCTGCGACCATCCCCTTGCCGGGAAGCGTCGCGTCGACTTCGCGACGCTGGCCGCCTATCCCTGGATACTCCAGCCCGCCGGCAGTCCCGCACGCGAGGTCGTCGAGCGCGAGTTCCAGGAGCATCACGAGCCGTTGCCGCGCGGCCTGATTGAAACGGGTTCGATTCTGACAACGATGAGCCTCGTTGCACACTCGCAGATGCTCGGCGTAATTCCCGCGACCGTGGCACAGTGCAATGCGGAGCACGGACTGGTCGCCACAATCGGCTATACGTTCAGCCATAAGCTGCCGTCCTATGGCAGTGTCGTGCGACGCGACAGGCCGCTGAGCACGCCTGCACGGTATTTTCTGGCGCTCTTTCACGGCGATGCGTGATAGCGGTTAGTGCAGCGGACTGGTTGACTGCTGAACCCGCAGCCGATACCCGGCATCATCGCGAATGGCATTAAGATGACAGGAACCTGTCTTTCAAGGCAGGGCCTGGAGGCAACGATGTCGTCGGAAAAAGTGGGTTCCCATGAACAGGAGCACGCACTTCCGCCCTCCGGTCGTGAGCCGGATGCTAGCGATACCCCTGCGCCAAACCGCCACCAGCGGATGCTCCTTTTCGGGGCTGGCATTGCAATTACGATTGTTCTGCTGCTACTCGCCGGTGTTCTGCAATACATGATGGTCAACGACTACATTGCTAGCCGCTATTCCGACTTCATCTACCAGAAAACCCGCTTACAGCTGATTTTTGCCGAACGCGAAAGCGGACTGAGGGCCGCCGTCCTGCATGAAGAATCGGTATGGGGTGGGCGTCCCTCAGCGCCAGAGGATCTGGTCGATCTGTTCGTCAGGCAGCACGGCCACGTTGTCGTTCATCCGAACCGGCAGTTCGATCCGGTACTGGTGATGGGCGACGTTGCCGGCCCCTGGCAGACTACGGAATGGGCGCGCTATCTCGCTCTTGCCAAGGAATTCAACTATCGCACGGGTGGCTATACGCGGGTGCAATTCGGAAGGGTGTTCGGATATATGTACTCGCCCGATCGTCGTTTCATTGCTATCGGTCCTGTACCGGCGGACGATCCACTCAAGCGCAATGGTGTCGAAAATGTCAAAGAGCTGCTGGGCAGGATTGCGCCCGACATTGGCGATCTGACTAACCCCGCAGTCGCGGACAAGCTGCTCGAAAGTCGTAACGCGCTCTGGTTTCCGCCGGTTGTCGATCCATTCAGCGGGCAGTCTGTGTTCCGCGTTCTGCTCCCCGTGTTTAGTGATGGCAAGCCGATTCTCGTCATGGTCCGCTATCTACTGGTACAGCCGCTGATCGAAGATCTCTTCAGTCACCGCTATGACGAAGTCACGTTACTCGTCGATAGCAGAGGAAAGGTGATCCTCGACATAGCGCAAGGAACCGGACTCCGCGAGACAGTCCGCCAGGCTCTGGCTGCACAGCCGTGGAACCCACATACGGTTGGGATGGATCGCCGATACCTGCAAGGTCTTTTTATCGCCAGCGCCCCCGTTCAGACCGGAGAGTGGACACTGATCTATGCGTTTTCGTGGCGCGCGATTCTCGGCGAACTGTGGCCGAGGCTCGTTGGATATACCGTCTTGATGCTGGCGGTGACAGGTTTCATGTGGACGCTCCTGCTGCTGCTCGATCGCGCGGTATTCAGGCCGGACTATGAGCGCTCTAAGCGGATCTTCGAAAGCGAGAACCTGAATCGGACCATGGTCGCCGCAGCGCCGTCCGGGTTCGCCCTTCTGTCGTTCGAGCGCGGTGACATCATGCTGCAAAACGACGTGATGTGCCGCTACGCGGCGAACGTGCGCGAGGATGAACCGCCATTGCATGCCCAATTGCATAGCCTCTACGACCGCTCCCCGGACGCGCCCGCATGGCAGTCCGATCTCGTGATGTCCCTGAAGCTGAAGGGAGGGCAGATCGATGATCTGCAGGTCAGTCTCGTGCGCACGAAATATCAGGGAAGCGAAGTGCTGCTGTGCAGCTTCTCCGACGTCACGAACCTCAAAAACACCGAGCGCAAGCTGAACGAAGCGCGTGCGGCGGCCGATGCGGCGAACCAGGCGAAGTCCGCCTTCCTCGCCGTGATGAGTCATGAAATACGTACACCACTCAACGCAATTCTCGGTAACCTCGAATTACTCGGCCGTTCACAATTGTCCTCGTCGCAAAGCGAACGGTTGCGCGTTGTCTCGTCCGCGGCTGTTTCCCTGCTGACTATCATCAATGACATTCTCGACTTCTCAAAGGTCGAGTCTGGCCAGATGACCGTCGAGACAGTCCGATTCGATCTCGCCGACACCATTCGCGAGGTCGGCGAAATTTTCGCGCCGATCGCACGCGAAAAAGGGCTCGAATTCAACTGTGTGATTGACGATACGCTTGCGTCGCACTACCTCGGCGATCCGACGAAAATCAGGCAGATCGCGGTCAACCTGGTTAGCAATGCGATCAAGTTCACGAGTAGTGGCGAAGTGATACTCGAGGTATACCGCAAGGATGATACGGTCGATGATTCGCCAATCACGATCGGCGTAATCGATACCGGTATCGGAATGTCGGCCGCGCAGCAAGAGACCGTGTTTCATGCGTTCGAGCAGGCCGATTCGTCCATTACCCGGCGTTATGGCGGAACCGGACTTGGGCTCGCGCTGTGCCGACGCCTGACAGACTTGATGGGAGGCACGCTTCTGGTCAGGAGCGAGCTCAATGCGGGCAGCACCTTCGTCGTGACGCTGCCGCTGCGTGCCGATACAAGTGTTCCGGTGGAGCATACCGAGCATGACGCTGGCGGACCCTCGGCCGGGTTGCTCAACACGCACGCGTTTCGCGTTCTGGTCGTGGATGACCAGCTTTCGAACCGCGAACTGATCGCCGCGCAGCTCGCTACGCTCGGATATGAAGCCGACATGGCGGACAACGGGGGCGAAGCCCTGCGGCGTTTTAAAGAGCGCGATTACGACGTGGTCATGACGGACCTCAGCATGCCGGGAATGGATGGCTATGCGCTAGCGCGATGCCTGCGAGCCCAGAAGGAGACAGTGCCGATCATCGCGATCACGGCCCATGCGACAGGAGAGGAACGCCTACGGTGCGAGAGTATGGGCATCGACATGATTCTGCTTAAGCCGGTTCTGCTTGGCACGATGGATCAAGCCTTGCGCCGGCTGATCAGCGAGGCTGATGAGCGTCCCGCGGTCAGCGTCGCGGCCATGCAGGACGTTACGCGGGGCCCGCTACCCGAGCGTGTGCATGCTGCAATGAACAGGTCACTCGATGAATCGCTCGTAACGCTGCACAAGGCGCTCGAAGCTGACGACATGAAAACGGTGCGTGAGCAGCTTCACGCAACACGCGGCTCATTTGCGATGATTCATGAAGAGGACATCGCGAACGACTGTAGGCAAATGGAGCAGTACGCGAAGGATCACGACACGGCTGGTCTCAGGGACGCGCTCGCCCGTTTTGAACCGCTCGCGCGTGCCGCGCTCGCACGACGCGCGACGGACGCTCAGATCGGTATATGACAGCGATGCGTACCGAACTCTCCCGGCAGGTCGGCCTGGTCGGCAAGAGTAACGGAAGCAAACAGAAGGTGCTCGTAGAGTTGCTGGGTAGTCCTATCGAACATGAACCGCTTCGTGTACGTGTCCGCAATATCGAAAGCATTTTTTATGTGAATGGGAAAAGGATCAAATGCTGGTCGCGGGACGAAGCGGCAACTGTGCGGCCTGGCCAGTTGGGCCGTATGAGTCTTTCTGGGTGAATGCCAGCGTGAGCGCCTCCTGTTGTTGCTATCCCTCGGGTTCGCTGCCGGACGCTCGCGGGGACGACGACACCAAACCGCTTTCCATCGCGTAGCGCAACAGATCGACTTCCCGGTCGATACCGAGCTTTTCCATTGCCTTCGACTTTTGCGCGCTAATCGTCTTCTTGCTGCGACACAATTTTTCAGCGATCTCATTGACGGTCAGCCCCGAAGCAAACAGCCGCACGACTTCGGATTCGCGCTGGCTGAGAACATCGGTCGAGCCGCGGCCGCGGCGGTTCCAGTCGATCGACTGGACGATCTCCTCCACTCGCGGCGAATAGTACTTGCCGCCGCTAAACGCGGTATGCGTGGCGGGAACGATATGGCTGAGGGCGTCGGACTTGCTGACGATGCACTTGACACCCTGGACCACGAGCGCGCGCAGCACCGCCGGGTTGTCCAGCATGGTAAGCACGACGAGTTTGACAGTTGGATAGCGCCGCTGGATCAGGGAAAACAGCGCAATCCCGTCACCGTATTCGCCCGCTGGCATCGCGTAATCGGACACCAGAACGTCGCATGCCTTGGTTTCGAGTAGCGCAATCAATTCCGTCGAGTTTTTCGCCGAGCCCATTAGCTCGATTGTGCTATCGAGAAGCAGCTCATGTTCCACGCCGCTAATGATGGCCGGGTGGTCGTCAGCAAGTACAACCCGGATCGCAAGAGAAGCCATGGTGACCCTCCGTGTACCGCCTGTGCGGCAAAAAGGAGTGCAGTGTCACGCACGCACCAGAGGAGGCAAACCGCTTTCTTCTTGCAAGCAATTTTGCTGCGACGCAAAACCCACGACACCGGTGAACCGGCATTTGCCGACCGACACGAACGACGAGCCGAAAATCCGACACTTCATACACCATCATAGTAACGGGCGGGAGCCTCTGACAATGCGGATCGAGAAAGGCGTCGAGAACAGTGCTCGTTGCTGGGCCGTGTGGCGGCTGCACGACCGGGCCGTGTACGCAGGCAGGAGGCACCCTTGAGGTTTTCGTTTTCGAACTGGCCTCTTGGCGTGGCCGCGTGTCCGCTCATGCAGGGGCAAGTGGTACGCGATTTTCTTCGGATTTGCCCTTGAAACTCACCTGTGAAAATAAGACCAGGCCTATTGTCAGTCCGAAAAAAACTGATCCAAGACTCAAATCATTTTTCGAAATGATAGGACAAATATGGCTTTTTGAGTATTTGGAGGAGTTTATAGGACTGGGCCTATTACCGCCGTAAGGAAAACCCTATAAAGTATTTCCATAGTTGCCGTTTGGTGTGCTATGGATCAGCAGGAAATTAAATCTTTGTCGAATCCCTGGTGAACCTGTTCTGCTTTGCAGTGTCGCGTCAGATTATCAGCCACGTGTCAGCGGTTTGGATGCCCGATTGTACGCTGCAACCAGGACGATCTTAAGGGGAGCGGCGTGCGATCATTTTCCGACGGTGCCTGTGCTTGAGTCACATATTGCTATGGAGTCGTCCATGACCTCATCTACCATCCGCGTCATGCTTGCGGATCATTATCCCGCTATGCTCTCGGGCGTTCAGCTTGAACTGAAAAAGAGCGGCACGATTTCGGCGGTCGGAGCTACGCATAATTCCACAGACCTTGTTACGGCGTTGGACTGCATCCCGTGTGACGTGCTGCTGACGGGCTATGTCATGCCGGGAGATGAATATGGTGACGGTTTGGCTCTATTCAAACTGATTCGGCAGCGTTATCCAAACCTGAAAATCGTCGTGCTGACCATGATGGAGCACCCTTCAGTTCTGCACTCGATAATCACTATGGGTAATCGCTGTATCGTTAGTAAATCTGATCCAACCATTCACCTTACCCAGGCGGTTCACGCCGCATACGCGAACCGTCCGTATCTGTCGCCGCGAATAGAATCAATCGTCGGATCAACCAAACGGGGCCGTCGCGGTAGCCTGGATGGCAGCCCACTTACGTTGCGGGAGTTGGACGTCATTCGTTTATTTATATCTGGAATTTCAGTTGGAGAAATTGCCGAACAGTTGAACCGCAGCAAGAAGACAATCAGCTCGCAAAAGTGCACTGCAATGGCCAAGCTGGGAATCAAGCGGGACACTGACCTTGTGCGTTACGGGATCGAGAGCGGGTTGGTATTGTCCACCAAATCCGTACTGGCTCCGACGGATGGGGACGGGGCGTCTGAGAATTCAATGTCTGCCGAAGACAGCGTCTGCCGCTTTTTTGACCAATGCACGGATCCACGGAGGTCCGCTTGGCAGCCTCCGGTAGCCAGTTGAGCATGAGCGCCGCGACATAAAGAATCGACAGAAATCCAGCATTAAAAAAGATAACTTTCCAGGAATATAGGATCCGCTCGCCAAATCGCAAGTTGCATGAACGTGATGGACAAAAATCCTTGGCTTGCATGGCGGCATGGCGCTGGATTGTTCAAAAATTGCTTCCGTCCCGTATTCGCAAGATCGCCTTTCACTGAAACATCGACGTTGCATTCCCGGCGCGTAGCGAGTGCTATGCGGTTTGTTGACGTAGCATGCGCCGGGCGCTTGCCGAGGTGAATTCTGACGACAGGGTGAAATTAACAAACCTTGACCTTTCGGTGCTGATAATCGGACTGGGCCGATTTGGGTTTGATGTTGAAAACATTAAAATATTAATTATTCAAGTGATGAATTAAATCTGTGCGCGAGGTGCTGATTTGCTTCGTGCGAATTTTATCGTGTGATGAAACCTTGGCTGTCTGTCCTTGTTTTTCGGCAAGAAAAATAAGACTGGGCCTATTCTAAATTTATTTGTCAAATTTAGAATAGGTTACGTAGGTAGTCGGGTTTAAATAACGCCTTATCGAAATTCAATACTCTATTCGCACGTCTTTTTGATGTGCGAGGGCGGTGTTCGTCTTGATTTTTTCGAATGTTTTATTGCCTGAAGGCAGTAATGGTGTCGGGATTGTATCCCGTCATCAGATTATCGGATTTTATTAAGTTTGTAAAAAGGCAATGTCGGCACGACGGATTTCAGTGCTGACTCCGTATATTTATAGATGGGAAGACCGTATGAACAGGATTTTTCGGGTAGTTTGGAGTCGGGTGAGGTCTGCATATGTCGTCGTCGGGGAGATGGCGCAATGCTCTCGGGGTAGCGTACGTTCCGAAGCAGCAGGGTCGAGCGCAGGTGTGATCGAACTACGATTGCGGCGTCGTGGCATTCTGGCTCTGGAATGTATGCTGGTCATCTCGATGATGGGCGGGGCGACATACGCGCAGGCTGCGGCTAATAACGCGACGTTTGTTGGCGGAATCTTCACGTCGTTAGGCGGTGGAAGTGCGACCAATCCAACCTGCTATAGCACCGTATATTCCCCGTATGGCAACACCAACGGGGGCGTTGCTTCTGGATTCAGCGGAATCACGCAGGATAATGTTTCGTCCGGTCCAACGGCGGGGATTAATTACTACGGTTCGGACGTCATTTGTGGCAGCGCGGACGCCGCCACTCAGACAAACCGCATCCTGGCGTTTAACACTGGCTCGACCAATAACGCGACGAACCTGTCGGTTGGTGGAACACTCTACGCGAACACGGCGGCATATCTTAACAACGCCACGATCAATAACCTTACGGTGACCGGAGCGTTCGCACTGCCTTATTTCGCCACTAACACGAGTTTGTCTACTGGCACGGCGACTGGATCGGACTCGATCGCGATTGGAATGGGTACCACGTCCGCGAGTGGGGATCAGTCGATTGCACAGGGTGTTAATGCGAATGCGTTGAACACGAATACGATTGCGCTTGGGGCGAATTCGACTGCAACCGTGGCAAATAGTGTCGCACTGGGTTCCGACTCCTCTGCAGCGGTGGCGGGTGTCAACGTGACATCGGCGACAGTCGGCTCGCAGACATATAGCGGCTTTGCTGGAACCACGCCAGCCACTGCAGGCATTGTGAGTGTTGGATCGGTCGGCAGTGAGCGTCAGATCACGAATGTTGCTGCCGGGCAGATTACTGCGACGTCAACGGATGCAATCAACGGGTCGGAACTCTATTCAGTATTGAGTACGACCAACGGTAGTATCGATTCGTTGTCGACGGGGCTGAGCACGACCAACAGCAACCTCGACAGCCTGTCGACCTCGACCTCGACCGGCGTGAGCTCGCTGTCGACGGGGCTGAGCACGACCAACAGCAACCTTGACAG
>NZ_CYGX02000015.1:0-139 GCF_900019265.1 Paraburkholderia ribeironis | reverse complement strand
ACTTCGAGCAGCGTGAGCTCGCTGTCCACCGGCGTGAGTTCGCTGTCGACGGGTCTCTCCACGACCAACAGCAACCTTGACAGCCTGTCGACCTCGACTTCGACCGGCGTGAGCTCGCTGTCGACGGGGCTCTCCACGA
>NZ_CYGX02000206.1 GCF_900019265.1 Paraburkholderia ribeironis | reverse complement strand
AGACCGCTTTGCCAGTGTTCGAGCATCGTGTCCATGCTGAACTCGTAGTCCTTGTAATGCCCTTCGTAAGGCTTGTTCCTGTAGATCAGATGCACGACGTTGATTGCGCTGCCGTCCGCGGCTTCTTCGGCTAAACGGAACAGCGGGTCCGCTTTCAACACCGAGGTGGGCACGTGTTCGAGCAGTTCCTTGATGAAGCGCGCATGCTTCTGCCGCTCGGCAAGCATGTTGGTGATTGCATGCGTGCGGCTCGAATACTGGATGTCCTTGGCGCGCTCCGAGATGTCCAGGAAATCGCCAGGTGCATTGCCGAGCGCGCTCCATAAATCCACCTGGAAAACCAGTGTGTCCTTGTGATCGGAATCGCGCAGCACTTCCGTGAGCGGCGTATTCGACACGAGACCGCCGTCCCAATAGTATTCGCCTTCGATCTCGACGGCGGGAAAGCCCGGCGGCAACGCGCCTGACGCCATGAAATGCTCGGGCGCAAGGCGCATCTTGCGGTTGTCGAAGTAGGTGAGATTGCC
>NZ_CYGX02000035.1 GCF_900019265.1 Paraburkholderia ribeironis | reverse complement strand
GGCGGTTTGGCGGTTTGGCAGCGTACTCGCCATCACCAGTCTGGCTCGCGGTGTAGTCGCTTCGCGGGCTGTCTGATGGAGGTCTTTCGGAATTGTCGTATGCCGGTTGCATTGCGCAGCAATTGGCTGCCGAGCGGTCGAAGCGCCCGCCGATAAGCCGCCGATACAAATCGCGGCGGCGTCATACTGCTACGCAGTCACTTTTCGCAATGGTCCATCAGGCACCAGCGCCGTCAACCGCGTAGCTCTCAGGCGTCGAGTCGCACGCGCGATTCACAATCGTGGCTCGAACCGTCGCATGATCGAAGCCTCTCTGCAGCCAGGTACTTCGTGGCGCTTTTTCGTCGAACATGCTTACCTCGATAAACCGGTCGAGTTTGCTCAGTGCACAGCCGGACAGGAAAACTGATGCGAGTTTCCTGCATCGCTTCAAAAATAGAATGTCGAATAGAAACGCGAAGATATTTGTGAACAAGAGCTTTTGCGGGGTGCAATTCAAATCGCACCCTCCTTGCCCAATGATATTCCGGACCACCTACTGCCTGCTTTGACCATCAGACCAATCTGAATGTCACTAATCCGTTGGTTCTTTGCATCGCATTGACACTTATTGACCAAACCAATTGGTCAATAAGCATACCGTAGCAAGCCGAAAAGCGGCGGCTGCAATACGCCAGCGAGATGACTACGCATGCGCGCACCGCCCTGTGAATCCGTCCGGAAGTCTTAATGGCATGTCTGCCGGCAACGACCGAAGTCTCAATCATGAAAACCGGGTTGACTTGTGAATTCGAACTTGAAGAAGAACTTTGATGAAAACTGAAAACGGCTTCGTCATACCGGTCAACCATGTTTAGACTATGAAAAGAAAAATCGCTGTGCTTTTCGGCACCCGTCCTGAAGCAATCAAAATGGCGCCTGTCGTTCGGGCCCTTCGCGAATCTTCCTGTCTCGAGCCGCTGGTTATCGCCACCGCGCAACACCGTGAAATGCTCGATCAGGTGCTTACGGTATTTGGCATCCAGCCCGACCATGATCTGAATCTGATGCGTCCCAACCAGACGCTCGCTGGCCTCACTTCGCGCCTGATTGCTTCTATCGACGATGTCCTGCGCGACACTGCACCCGCCGCAATGCTGGTGCAGGGCGACACGACGAGCGTGCTGGCCGGATCGCTGGTGGCGTTCTACAACAATATTCCGGTCGGTCACGTGGAAGCCGGCTTGCGCACGCACGACATGCGCAATCCATTCCCTGAGGAAATGAACCGCGTCCTCACCGGGCGCCTGACGCGCTGGCACTTCGCGCCCACGGCGTCGTCCGCGCAAAACCTGTGCGACGAGCGCTACCCGGACGAGACCGTGTTCATGACGGGCAATACAGTGATCGATGCCCTGTTCGAAGCGCGCCAGCATCCGGACAAGATTGCGCGCAGCGTGCAAGATGGACGCCGCATGATGCTGGTTACTACGCATCGGCGCGAAAACTTCGGTGAGCCGCTACGGCGCATCTGTGCGGCGGTGCTCCAACTGCTGGAACACGATCCAGTGCTCGAAGTGCTGTTCCCGGTGCATCCAAATCCGAACGTGTCGTCTGTCGTGCGCCGACTGCTGGGTAAGCATCCGCGCGTCAGCCTGTGTGCGCCGCTCGACTATCTGTCATTTATCGCCGCGATGGAAGCCGCGCATTTGATCCTCAGCGATTCCGGCGGCGTGCAGGAAGAAGCGCCAGCTCTCGGTAAACCGGTGCTCGTGCTGCGGGACGAAACCGAGCGTCCTGAGGCAGTGGCAGCGGGCGTGGCGCGACTTGTCGGCACGGACACCAACCGCATCGTCAGCACCGTCTGCCAACTGCTCACCGACCCGGGCGCTTACCTCCAGATGGCGCAGGGCGCATCGCCGTACGGCGACGGCCGCGCCGCGCGTCGCATCGTCGATATCCTCGAGCGCGAACTGGGATGCCGCGAGCAGCCCGCGCGGGATGCCGCTGCGGCAGCGCAGGCTGTGCTGATCGGGGCACCGGCATGAACACGCACACGGAACGGGACACGGCCGGCGGCGTAATGGCTGGCAGCCGCCGGTTGATCTATTTTTCCCCGGTGCCTTACGCGAGCTATGCACAGCGCCCGCATTTCATGGTGAAGGCATTTGCCGACAAGGGCTTCGACGAAATCCTCTGGATCGATCCGTATCCCACGCGTCTCCCAACCTTCGCCGACCTCAAGCGTCTGCGCACGTCTAACGGGGAAGTTGCGCATCCGACGGACCCGCTGGTTCACGTAGTGCGACCACGAGCGCTGCCGATCGAACCGCTGCCGATGAGCGGTGTCATCAACCGCTTTACTGCGTGGCGCGCAGTGTGCAATCAGTTGAAGCGCTTCGCACGCGGCGCCGATCACTGCGTGCTGGGCGTTGGCCGGCCAAGCAAGCTGGCCGACTGGGCGCTGCGGCGCGTGCCGTATGACCGCTCGTTTGCCGACGTGCTCGACAACTTCCCGGATTTCTATCGCGGTGTATCGCGTCTGTCGATGCGCATGCGTCTGCGCGCACTTCTCAGGAAAGCAGGCGACGTTTACTGTTCGTCGACTGCGCTTGCGCTCGATGTGCGCCGCAAGCGCCCCGATGCAATCGCCATCCTCAATGGCTATCCGACCGCCGGTCTGGCCGAGCCATCAGAAGCTGGACGGCGGCGCTACATCGGCTACGTTGGCACCATCGCTGACTGGTTCGATTGGCCGCTCGTGCAGGCGCTCGCCGAAGCACTGCCTGACGTGCCGATCCGTCTGATCGGCCCGGAATTTGTCGCGCGTCCGGCCCATCTACCGGCGAATATCGAACTGCTCGGCGAGGTGCCGCAGGAACGCGCCGTTACGCTGGTGCAGGAATTCTCGGTCGGGCTGATTCCATTCCGCATTAACGCGCTCACGGCCGGCGTTGATCCGATCAAGTTCTACGAGTACCGCAGTTTTGGTGTGCCCGTCTGGTCGACGCCATTCGGCGAGATGCATCACCGCGGTCACTCGCACGGTGTGACGCACATCGCGCCCGATAGCAACTGGCGCGCACTCTGGGACAGCGCGCGGGCAAACGTGGCCAAGGCCGAAGACACTGCGTCGTTTCGTCAGGAGGTGGACTGGAGCCGGCGTTTTGATCCAATGTTTGCGCGCTCGCACCGGGCGTCCGACATGCCAACACGCACATCGCAATTGATGCTCCCGCTCTCGCCCCATACATCCGATCTGGGGCACCCTGATACGTGAAACCGATGAGTCGAACCATTTTTGTCAAGGAAGGCGCTGAACTCAGGCATCGCGCAGCTTTCGGGAAAGTCCTACTCGATCTGTTGACCCATCGGCAACTGCTGATGCAGCTCATGCGGCGTGACATCGCGAGCCGCTACCGCGGATCGCTGTTCGGCACGATTTGGGCGTTCCTTAACCCGCTGCTGATGCTCTCACTGTACACCGTCGTATTTGGTGTCTTTCTCCACGCACGCTGGGCCGGCACGTCAAATAGCCTGCAATTCTCTGTGGTGCTGTTCGCCGGCCTGATCATCTTCAATTTTTTCGCCGAGTGTCTGGGCCGCGCGCCGATGTTCATCGGCGGCCACGTCAACTATGTGAAAAAGGTTGTCTTCCCGCTTGAATTGCTGTCCTGGATGACAGTGGGCACGGCGCTCTTTCACGCCTGCATGAGCATGCTGGTGTGGATTGTCTTTGCCGCGCTCGTCTACGGCACCGTTCAGTGGACACTCGCATTCCTGCCGTTGATCTTCGTGCCGTTGATTTTCATGACGGTCGGCACCAGCTGGATCGTCAGCTCGCTTGGTGTGTATGTGCGCGACATCGGGCAGATCATCGGCGTGCTGACGTCGTTCATCATGTTTCTGTGCCCGATCTTCTACGCGACCGAATCACTGCCGCGAGCGTTTCAGGCACTACTGCGCGCCAATCCGCTGACATTCATCGTGCAGCAAGCGCGCGCCGTGATGCTTGGCGGCCAATTGCCGGATTTTCCGATGCTGGCGATCTATATCGTGTCGAGCTTCGTTTTTGCGTGGCTGTCGCTCGCCTGGTTTCAACGTGCACGAGATGGATTTGCCGATGTGCTCTGAATCGATCACCGAGACTTCCGGCCGGTCGATGCAAGACGACGTCGCCATCCGCATCGAAGGTCTTTCCAAACGCTTCGCCGTGTATCACACGCCGCTGGAGCGCCTGAAGCACGTGATCGCGCCGCGCCGGCAGAAAGGCTGGAGCGAATTCCGGGCGCTCGACAATGTCGATCTGACAATCGCCCGCGGCGAGACCTGTGCAATCGTCGGACGCAACGGCTCGGGCAAATCGACGCTGCTGCAAATCCTCTGCGGTACGCTGCGCGGCACATCGGGTCGCGTCGAGGTCAACGGACGCATTGCGGCGCTGCTGGAACTGGGCGCGGGCTTCAACAACGACTTCACGGGACGCGAGAACGTCTATATGAACGGCGCCGTACTCGGCCTGTCGCGTGCGGAAATCGATGCGCGTTTCGCCGACATCGAAGCGTTTGCGGAAATCGGTGAGTTCATCGATCAGCCGATCAAGACGTATTCGAGCGGCATGTACGTGCGTCTCGCGTTCGCCGTCGCTATTCACGTCGATCCGCAAATCCTCATCGTGGACGAAGCGCTCGCGGTAGGCGACTCGCGCTTTCAGGCCAAGTGTCTGAACCGTATCAAGTCGATGCAGTCCGATGGCGTCACGATCCTGTTCGTTTCACACGATGTCGGCGCAGTGCGCACGCTGTGTGACCGCGCGCTCTGGCTGGATCAGGGCAAGGTGCGCATGCTTGGCGACGCGTTTTCCGTGACGGCGCAGTACAACCAGTTCCTGTTCGAAACGGAAGACGAGCACGAACTCCAGGAGAAGAACGACGCGCGGCTCAGCGAAGCCCGCTGCGCCGAACCTGCGCGCGTTGCCGATACCGCCTCGACGGAGCACGCCGAAGCCTCCCGCACGTCCGACAGCGGTGCCACCGTCGTCGCGAACACCGACGCTGCCGTCGAACTGACGGCAAAGCATCGCCCGATCAATCACTGGGGCAGTCACGTCGGCTCGATTCTCGATGCCGGCATTTTCAACGCACGCGGAGAGCGTCTTTCGACCATGATGGCGCTTGATGACATCGAGATCCGGGTCAAGGTGCGGCCGCCCGCGGCTGCGAACCGTGCGACGCTGAGCGTCGCGTTTTCACTAAAAGATCTGCGGGGTACAGACCTGATCGTATCGACCACGCGGGATCAACGATCGCTCGACTTCACGCAGGTGGACGGCACTGTGCTCGTGCGCTTCAGGATGAAAAACCGGCTCAATGCCGGCAATTATCTGCTGGCGGTGGCGCTCGAAGACCGCGCCAGTGTTATGCCGCAGTACTACGAGTACATCGAGGGCGCGCATTACTTTACCTCGCTCACTGAACACAAGCTGTACGGCACTTTTCTCGCCGACGTCGAGCAAACCATGGACGCGGGCATGCCGCGCTGCGAGTATCAGCATGAGTGACCAGAACAACATAAATAGCAGCCAGTATTGGGACAACCGCTTCGAAAGCGATTGGGAATCGAACGGCGGCCGGGAACAGAGTCGCTTTTTCGCACGCGTCGCCATTGAAGCGCTGCCGCAATGGCTGGTGCACAAGGTGCGCTGGGACAACCTGAGTGTTTGCGATTGGGGTTGCGCGCAAGGCGACGGCACGGAGACGCTCGCGCAGTTGCTGTCGTGGAACGTCACCGGTATCGATTTCTCACGATCTGCCATAGAACGCGCGGCGCGTACCCACCGGAATGCCCGGTTCTCGCACGAAAACCTGCTGGACCGGCCCGATCGTCCGCCGTTTGACGTCGTATTCTCATCGAACACGCTTGAGCACTTCGTGAAGCCGTGGGATGCGTTCGAGCAGATCTCGCATTACGCATCGAAGTTCATAGTCCTGCTGCTGCCATATCGGGAATTCGACCGGCATATCGAACACGAAGTGACATTCGACGCACCCAATATCCCTCTTGCGCCGAATCCGGACTGGGCGCTGGTGTACGAGTCGGTGGTCGACACGCGTTTTCGCGAGCCGACGTACTGGGCCGGCCATCAGATTCTGCTGATCTACGCGCGCACTGCGCAGCTCGGCCTGCAACGGCTCTCGCTTGCAGACGCGAGGCGCTCCGGCGTGGACGCAGACGATACAAGCACGCGCACAAAGCAATCGCTTGCCTATGTCCAAGGGGAAAAATCCCGTGCTCATCAGGCATTGGCACAAGCGGAAAAGGAGAAATGGCGCGCGGACGAAGCATTGGCACAGCTCGATGCTGAGAAGTTACGCGCAGATCACGCGATCGCTCACCTGGAGACGGAAGGGCTGCGCGCGAATCGGGCACTCGCGCAGTTGGAAACCGAGAAGGTGCGTGCCGAACAGACGTTCGCGCAGGCAGAAGCGGAGAAATCACGTGCGGACGAGGCATTGGCGCAGCTCGACGCTGAGAAGTTGCGTGCAGATCACGCGCTCGCTCAACTGGAAGTCGAAAGATCTGCCGCGAAGAATGCGAAGTTCGGTCTGGTCAGTGCGTCCACCCGCATGTCGGTCCTCACGCACGAATGCGAAACCTTGCGCGGCAAGTTGCAACAGTTGACCGATGAGCACGCCAGACTGATCGACGCGACGCATCAGCGCGACGAGTGCATTCACTTTCTGCGGTACCGCCAACAGTCTCTCATGACCGAGGTGACAACCTTGCTTGCCACCCGCAGCTGGCGCTGGACGGCGCCGCTGCGTGTCGTTCGCGGCATGCCGGACTGGATGCGGCGCCGCCTGAACGACGTCAACTACGCTTATGCGCACGGCGGCGTGTGGAACGTGGCGCATCGTTCGCTCGCGTATATCCCGAAGCAAATGAAACGGCGCGGCGAAATCGCACCGGCCGGGACCATGCCGGCGGGATCGGTCGCGCGGTCCGAGCCTTCCAACCCACCGGCCAGTCCCGCCGGCATCACGCTGGCGTCGAAGACGCCCCGTGCATTGCCCGACGTGTTCGTGTTCAGCATCATCGACTGGCACTTCCGGATTCAACGGCCGCAGCATCTCGCACGCGAATTCGCGCAGGCCGGCCATCGCGTCTATTTCTTCTCGAACCATTTTGACGACGCACGCGAGCCCGGCTATTCGATCGAGCGACTGGACGACCTGCTTCCGCTCTATCAAGTCAGGCTGAAGGTTCACCGCGCACCCGCCATCTATTTTGCTGCACCCACCGCTGAGGCCATCCAGCAGATTCACGCCGGAATGCGGCTCTTGCTGGACTGGAGCGGCACCGATCGATCGTGGTCGATCATCCAGCACGGTTACTGGTATCCAATCGCGACCGGCCTGCAGTCCGAATGCCTGGCGTACGATTGCATGGACCACCACGAAGGGTTCGGCAACGTTCCGCAGGAACTGCTCGCGATTGAAGAGCAGATGATGGAGCGCGCTGATTTGCTGGTCACCACGTCGTCGTGGCTCGAAAATCACGCGCGCAAACGCAATTCGCATGTGTCGGTCATTCGCAACGCTGGGCAATATCGCCATTTTTGCGACGCACCGGCCGAGCGCTTCGTCGATCCGCAGGGCCGGCAGATCATCGGCTACTACGGTGCGATCGCGGAATGGTTCGATATCGAGCTTGTTGCGCAGATTGCGCAGTCGTTTCCTGATGCGCTGGTGCTGCTCGTGGGCGCGGATTCCGCGGGCGTCGGCGACAAACTCGCGCGGTATCCGAATGTGCAGATGACGGGCGAGGTGCCGTACGTCAAGCTCCCTTACTATCTGTACGCGTTCGAAGTCTGCCTGATGCCGTTCCGGGTGATTCCGCTGACGCTCGCGACCAACCCTGTCAAGGTCTACGAGTATCTGGGTGCGGGGCGTTCGGTGGTCGGGGTCGATCTGCCGGAAATGGCGCAATTCGGCGATCTGGTGCGCATTGCGGATACACACGAAGGTTTTGTCGGGCAGGTGCGCGCAGCGCTGGCCGCTCTGCCCGATTCGCAGGAAGTCGTCGCGCGCCGCAAAGCATTCGCGGCCGGACAAACCTGGGCGCATCGTGTCGCCGACTTTCGCAACGAGATTCAGGCGTTGCCGCGCCCGAAGGTGAGCGCGATCGTGCTCACCTACAACAACCTGAATCTCACGAAGGATTGCCTCGATAGCCTTGAGCGCCACAGCGACGGAGTCGATCTCGAGATCGTGATCGTCGACAACGCATCGAGCGACGGTACACCCGCGTACCTGTCCGCGTGGGCTGGCTCGCGCGCAAACGTCAAGCTGATCCTCAACGACGACAACCGCGGGTTTGCCGGCGGCAACAATCAGGGGCTCGCCGCCGCGATGGGCGATTACCTCGTCATTTTGAACAACGACACAGTCGTCACGCGCGGATGGGCGATGCGCATGACCAGGCACCTGCGTCACAATCCTTGGCTCGGCATTATCGGTCCGGTAACCAATAACATCGGCAACGAGGCCCGCGTGGATACGCTCTACACGGGACTCGACGCAATGCATATCGAAGCGCAGGCGCTGACTGACCGTTGTCTCGGCGAATGGTTTGAACTGGACACCGTGGCTTTTTTCTGCGCGATGCTGCCCCGTAGTACCTACGAACGTTGCGGCCCGATCAGCGAGGACTACGGCGTAGGCTTCTTCGAGGACGACGACTACTGCCGTCGCGTTCAGGCCGCCGGTCTACGTGTCGGCTGTGCTGAGGACGTGTTTGTGCATCACCATCTCTCCGCGTCGTTCAACAAATTGGGCGAAGAAAAAAAGCGTGCGCTGTTCGAAACCAACCGTGCCATCTACGAGGCGAAGTGGGGTCCGTGGACTCCTCACAAGTATCGAGAAAGCAGGAAGATTGTGAGCGAAGACGCGTACGTGTGATTAAAGCGCGAAATGGTCTTGCGAAACGACTGCCCGAACAAAGGAGGTTACCGCTGCGGTGGGAAGCACGGTGCTGATAACAAATTCTTCATTATATGGGCGTATTGCCGATGAAAATGCCCGGCGCCCGTGGTGAAGAAAACGGCTTATCCGTCTCCATCGTTGTGTACCGACCGGATCCCGCGATTTTGGTGGGCACCTTGGCAAGTCTCTCTGATGCTTGGGCAGCTTTGCGAGTGCGACGTCCGCAATTTCCGGTGACTGTCTACCTGGTCGACAATGGTGGACTTGCAGATATTTCTGCAAGTTTCAACGTGCTGCGCGAAGTTGGAATTGCATGTACGACTATCCGTGGCCATGGCAACGTCGGCTACGGGCGCGGTCACAACCTCGCGATCAAGCAGGCGCGTAGCCGCTTTCACCTCGTGTTGAATCCAGATATCGACGTCGACCGTCATGCACTTGAAAATGCGATGGACTTCTTCGATTGCCATCCAGACGTCGGTCTGCTGGCCCCCCGCGTCGGCGGCGGGGGCAAACGTCTGCAATACCTCTGCCGTCGCTATCCCGCACTGCTCGATCTGTTCATTCGCGGTTTCATACCCATTGTGATCCGTACATGGTTCGCGACGCGTTTAGATCGCTACGAGATGCGCGACGCGATCAACGAGCACGACGTGGTCCTGGATCCCCCCATCATCAGCGGTTGCTTCATGCTATTTCGAACTCAGCTACTAAAAGAACTGGCTGGCTTCGATCCGCGCTATTTCCTCTACTTCGAGGACTACGACTTGAGCCTGCGCGCGCATACATTGGCGCGCGTCGCTTATGTCCCGAATGTGAGTGTGATCCATCACGGGGGCGGGGCCGCGCGCAAGGGCTTCGCGCATATCCGGATGTTCCTGGTTTCCGCGTGCAAATTCTACAACCGCTTCGGGTGGAAATGGCTGTGAGTCAATTGTCGACGCCCGCGAATGACGAGTTTGACTACAACTGGCGCCGCCTGCGTGCGTCACCCGGCGGCAAGACGCCGATCGATCGCGTGGCAGAGCTGGGCGAGCGGCAGAAATGCCAGCTCGACAAGCTGGCCACGCTCGCGGCCTCGATTTACAGGAGTCCTGCGGTAACGACTCACGAGCGGCACCCGCAGCAGACGCTTTTCGGACTGTTGCTCGACGCCGCGGAGGAATCCTGCGCAATCACGAAAAAGACCTCGAACTATTCCAGGTAGTCACGCTCGATGCAAAGGGTGTTCCGCACAGACGACTCACGGCGCGGCAGCGCAGGACAGTTGCTCGCGTAACCCCACCCAGTGAAGGAAGTCCAGTCTGAGACAGACACGCTTCAGGCTCACGCCGCTACTCACTGACGTCCACCAGTCGCACCCGCCGCCCGTTCTGGCGACGGTCCAATACCCTCCGAATGCGCCCGCTTCTCGCGGGCGTTTGCTTACCGGGCGCGTCCTGCTGATCGTGCCCTGCGCCTGTACCTTTCCCTACCAATCAGATGTTTCCGGAGTCGCGGTAAGTATTATCGCAGCTCATAAGATGAACACCTTCAGATGATCAATTAACTTGTTTACGCTAATTTATCTCCTGTCCACTGTTAATGATCAAGTGTGCTTATGAACAATCTTTCGACAAAACACCCTGACGAAAATGGCAATGCCATTCCTCCCGGTATTTATACGATTGAGCAGATGTCCAGTTTGCTGGCGAACCTGCATAGCACTAATATCCGGTGACGTAATGAATTTGACCAGGAGAGTTGCAGTTGTGCTTGGTTGCTGTGCATCCGCTGCGCTTTGGTATTGCCATCGACCAATGGTGCATGCCACAGTCGGAGCCAGGGCTAGTACTGCAAAGGCATGGTCAAACCCGTTCCGGGTATCGTCACCTGCATACCGCGAGGCCGAGGAATACCATAAATGGATACTGAACAATAAGAAGATGGATAGTGTCGTTGGTAGCGAAAGCGACATTGACAGATTAAGGTCGGCGGGCCAGCTAATGTCAAAAGGAATGCCTCGTCTACCGACTGCATTGCTGGAACAATACCTCCCCCTTGTCGGCAGAATTCTGGCCTCCATGAATACTGAAAATTGTGGCGATTTTATCCATGGAAAATTAACAACGTCGAAGTTGATGGATTATGCATATCCAATTATTGAATCGTTTGATAACAATGATGCGAAAACATGGTTCGCCTTCAATAGGTCTGCCATCGACGCTGAATTGGATACTTACCCGATTATTGTTTTAAAAAACACAGACGCGATGCAGGGCATTTTGATGATTGCGAAATCACTGCCTGACTCACAACATAAGTCGTTCATGTCAGATTTGGCTGCCCTGACAAAAGAAAGTAACGACAAGGCATGTACAACGGCCCGGATTCTATTTTACAAAGGCGAATCGTTACCTGAACCTTATCGGGGATACATTGCCCGATTGCTTCTCACGGGGAATGAAGGGCACGAGCCCCTGTGATGCACATGTACTCTCCTTTTCAGACGACGTGTGCAGGCTACTTCGAGGCTACACCAGAGATTTTTGCCGTTGGGCCTTTCGGCGCTTTGTGTTTGTGACATGTTGAATGAATCGCCGATATTTCGCTGGACTGTTCTAAATTAACATGGGATTGCGGAATAATGACTGAATCGATTAGTGAACTTCTCGGGCCGATACTTAATACCATCAATTCGGTTGGCGGTGCCGTGGAAACAACAATCGGAGCATGGATTGACAGTAATTCAACAGACCCCGCGACTCAGGGACACGTCGGGACGGAAATGGGACAAGCAGCGGCGGCTGTCGGTTCGGCGATTGTTACTGGAGTGGGGACGTCCATCGACAGTCTTTACCTGACGAGTCTCGGTACGGTACTCGGTACTGGCGGGACCGCATCAACGGCTCTTGACACCTTACCCTCGCAGCTGGGCAATCTGTCTTCGTCTCTGTCCGCCTATAACGACGCGGTCGCTTCTGGGGATCAGGGTGCAATAAGCTTTACCGGTCTGACTCTGTCAGGTAGCGTTGCATCGGTTCTCAGTTCCATTGGAGGCATAGTATCGGGCGTTGCGGATGCGTTGGCTTCGGCCGGCGTGATCGGAGAAGCAGCGGCAGCCCCCGCAGTGAGTCTAGGATTGGCGATTTCGTCCGCAGCAGGCCTGTTTGCGCTCACCGCAACCAATGCGGTCGTGAATGCAGTGAAGAACGCTGCCGATGCCATCAGTAACCTGCTCAATGACATTGAATCCCAGTCTGGTACTGGCACAGACATCAATACAGGCAGTAGTAGTGGGGACGCCGGGTCTCAAGACGGTTCGGGAGGAGGGCCCGAATCCGGTGCGCCGGGAGCCGCTCTGGGAAAATATGAGGACAGTACTCCGCTGATCAGTCCACTGGTTCTCGATCTGACTGGTTCTGGAATTAACCTGACGCCGCTTAATACCAGTTCTCCTTACTTCGACCTGACCAACGATGGCTTTGCCCGGCAAACGGGTTGGATCGGTACCGGCACGGGATTGCTCTGTTTCGATCCGAATGACCAGAACATCACAAACATTACCCAGTTGTTTGGCAACGCAACGACTGACGGCTTTGACATCCTGCGTCAACTGGATACCAACCGCGACAACGTCATTAATGCATCGGATGCTGCATTTGCAAGCCTGCGCGTATGGATCGATACGAACAGCAATGGTGTCACTGATCCCGGCGAGCTTTACACACTTGGCCAGCTCGGTATCGTCTCTATCAATCTGAATGCTACTGCGGTAAATGAAACCGTTGCTGGCAACAGCATAAGCTCTATCAGCAGCTATACCCTGGCGGACGGGACCACGCACGAAATTGCCGATGCATGGTTTGCTAACAGCACGACCAACACCCGGCCGGTTACGACAGTAGAGGTGACGGCCTCTGCAGCGACACTTCCTCAACTGTCCGGAGGAGGGACATTGCGCGACTTGCGCTCAGCCATGACTCTCGACCAAAGCTTGCAGGCCCTGGTGCAGGCCTTTGTCGATCAATCGAATACCACAGGCCCCTCAGCAGTGGAATCGGCTGTCCAGGCTATTCTGTTCGAGTGGGCTGGAGTCACTCAGATCAATCCATCATCGCGTGGCTCATATATTGACGCGCGCAAGCTCGGCTTCGCCGAAAAGTATCTGGGTAGACCGTTCGTCGGAATTGATGGCACTACCAACCCTGAAATCAGGGCAGGAGCCCTGATGCAACTTGCCTGGAATGATCTGTATGATGGCGCCTTGGCGCGACTCGTCCTTCAGTCGCCGCTGGCCGCCAGCACTGCGCCGGAATTCAGGTACGACTCCATCAGCGATACCGTTCAGGCGGCCTCGACATTCGCTCCCGCATTAGGCGCTGCCTTCCAGCGCCTAGGTGCGATTACCGCCGCGAATCTTGAGTCGTGGGATCTGCTACTGCGTATTGCGGATGCTGCCCGGTTCGACATGGGCATGTCTGTTCCCCTGTTTGAGGAATACGTTGCAGCTGCCACGAACGACACTGTAGCGTCGGTTGCAAGCGCCATCGCTTCGGGACTTCAGATCAGCATGAACGCGTCGGGGCGCATCCAGGAAACCGGCACTGCGATATATGGGGATTTCTATGCAGGTCCTGGAGTCAGTCTGCTGTCTGCGGGCCATGCAGACGTCATCAGCTCTACGCCACTATCGGCCCATGATATTTTCAACTACGCCGCTGGCGACGGCGTTATTGAGATTAGAGAAATAGACAGTAACTGTGCCGCGCCCGCCAACGTGCTGCAACTGGGTACGGGGATCAGCGCGTCATCGATCACAGTAAAAGGCACCAGCTCATCCATTGTGCTGACGGACGGCATCACGGGTGACCAGATCGCCCTGGACAATGAAATGGACATCGTCAACAACTCTGGAGTGCAGAAGCTCCAGTTTGCAGATGGCACGGTATGGACGAAGCAGCAGTTGCAGCAGATGGCGACCACAGGTACCACGGGTAACGACAAGCTGTACGGCACTACCGGTGCTGACGTATTTGACGGCAAGGGCGGCAACGACATCGAATACGGCTACGGAGGCGGCGACACCTTCATTTTCAATCCCGGCTACGGGAAACTGGAAATAAGTGATACGGGCTCCAGCAGCTCACCCGCCAACGTGCTGCAACTGGGTACGGGGATCAGCACGTCATCGATCACAGTAAAAGGCACCAGCACATCCATTGTGCTGACGGACGGCATTACGGGTGATCAGATCACCCTGGACAATGAAATGGACATCGTCAACAACTCTGGAGTGCAGAAGGTCCAGTTTGCAGATGGCACGGTATGGACGAAGCAGAAGTTGCAGCAGATGGCGACCATAGGTACCACGGGTAACGACACGCTGTACGGCACTACCGGCGCTGACGTATTCGACGGCAAGGGCGGCAACGACATCGAATACGGTTACGGAGGCAACGATGTCTACACTCTGCAGCAGGGATACGGTCTTCTCACAATCTACAACGGAACCAGTAGCAACATAGCGGCGGCCGGAGAGCTACTGATAAAAAATGTCGATCCGAATGAAATCTGGCTTCAGCGCGTGGGAAATAATCTGCAAGTTGACGTCATGGGTACAAAGACGGAAGCAACTATCGAGAACTGGTTCAGCTATAGCTATAGCCAACTGGCCGAGGTTGCTGTTAGCGGAGGAGCGTCTGGCAATATGGTACTGGATACGCAGATCAATCAACTAATCCAGGCAATGGCGACTTTTACAGCCAACCATCCCGGTTTCGATCCGACATCATCTGCCAACCCAACCATCACCGACCCTACTGTACTCACTCTGGTGAGCAGTACATGGCATAACTGACATTCAGGGAATAAATCTGTGAAGTGTGCGGGACGCGTGGAATATGAGGAATACGCATCCCGCCATCGCAGTATTAGCTGAGGTAGGTGAAGGATTCACCGATAACAAAGCCCACGAAATGGGTCAATAACAAGGTATTAGCTGTGACAGAAAGAGTGGAGGACATTGCCGCCGATCCGGGGTTAGCGGCGCTCGTTCTGATTGCACGCCTTCACGGTGTAGCGGCTGAGCCAGGCCAGATACGTCATGCGGCTGCATTGAATGATGGACGTTTCGGAGAGCAGGATCTGGTTCTGTCCGCGCGCGCACTAGGCCTGAAAGCGCGGGCAGTAACAGTTAGCGAAGCTCGCCTCGCAAGAACACCTTTACCAGCGTTGCTCCTGGACATCTCCGGTCGGCATTGCGTGCTGGCGGCCTGCGATGCAACGCGCGCCATGATACTGGAGTGTGGTGCGGCGACTACGACGGTGAGTTCGCCTGCACAGGTTATGGACCGCTCTGGTGGTCGTCTGCTGCTGTTCACTTCCCGCGCGTCGCTGGCCGGAGAACTGGCGAAGTTCGACTTTTCCTGGTTCATTCCGGCAATCGTCAAATATCGCCGGCTGCTGCTCGAAGTGCTGGGCGTGTCGCTCCTCCTGCAATTATTCGGCCTTGTTTCACCGCTGATGTTTCAGGTGGTGATGGATAAGGTGCTGGTCAACCGGACATACAGCACACTGAATGTGGTCTGCATAGCGCTGCTGGTCAGCTCAGTGTTCGAAGTCCTGCTGACAGGCCTGCGCAATTACGTATTTGCTCACACGACGAACCGGATCGACATCGAACTCGGCGCGCGACTGTTCCGGCATCTTGTCGCGCTTCCTCTCGCCTATTTCGGTGCGCGTCGTGTGGGCGATACGGTGGCACGCGTGCGCGAACTGGAAAACATCCGCAGCTTCCTTACGGGTCAGGCGCTGACCGCCTTCATCGACCTGATGTTCTCCATCATCTTTCTCGGCGTGATGTGCCTTTACAGCGTCTGGCTAACGCTGCTCGTCGTGCTCTCGCTACCGGTCTATGCGGCGATTTCCATCGCGCTGATTCCGGCGCTGCGCGCGCATCTGAACAGGAAATTCTCGCGCGGTGCCGACAACCAGGCCTTTCTGGTTGAGGCCGTGGCGGGCATGGAAACGGTCAAGGCAATGGCCGTCGAACCGCAGTTCATCAGGCAGTGGGAAATGCAACTGGCGGCCTATGTGGCGGCAGGCTTTCGAGTCAGTTCGCTCGGCAATGTCGGCCAGCAGGCGATCCAGTTCACCGGCAAACTCGTAACGCTCGGCACGCTGTTTTTCGGCGCGAAACTGGTGATCGACGGCAGGCTCACGGTAGGCGAACTGATCGCCTTCAACATGATGGCGCAACACGTCAGCACGCCCGTGCTGCGGCTCGCGCAACTCTGGCAGGACTTCCAGCAAACGGGCATTTCGATGAGCCGCCTGGGTGACATCCTGAATTCAAGGACGGAATTGCCACAAAGCCGCCAGGCACTGCCATCGCTTCAAGGCAACGTGAGTTTCGAGGGTATCCGCTTCAGATATCGGCCGGATGGGCCGCCGATTCTTGACGGCATCAATCTCAACATCCGCGCTGGTCAGGTGATCGGGATTGTAGGCCGCTCCGGCTCAGGCAAAAGCACACTGACAAAACTGGTGCAGCGGCTCTACGTTCCCGAGCAGGGAACGGTCCGCATTGACGGTATCGACCTGGCACTCGCCGACCCGGCCTGGTTGCGCCGCCAGATTGGCGTCGTGCTTCAGGAAAACCTGCTGTTTAACCGCTCGATCCGCGACAACATTGCATTGACCGATCCTGGCGTCGCGCTGGCGGATGTCATCCACGCAGCAAAACTCGCCGGCGCGCACGAGTTCATCTGTGAAATGCCGCAGGCCTACGATACGCTCGTCGGAGAGCACGGCTCGAACCTGTCAGGCGGACAACGACAACGTCTCGCGATTGCTCGCGCGCTGCTCACCAACCCGCGCATCCTGATCTTCGACGAAGCCACCAGTGCGCTGGACTTCGAGACCGAACGCGTCATACAGAACAACATGAAAGCGATCTGTGCGGGGCGCACGGTAATCATCATCGCGCACCGCCTCACGTCGGTCCGGCATGCCGACCACATCATTGCAATGGACCGGGGCCGGATTGTTGAACAGGGCGACCACGGGTCATTGCTCCGCCACGGCGGCTATTACGCTCACCTGGTATCCCTGCAGGACAGCGGGTCATGAAATTCCCACATTCTGTCCGCATGCAGGCGCTGGGCGACCTGCTTGCCCGGTATGCCGCCGTGTTCCGCAGCGCCTGGAACATCCGTCACCAGCTCGATGCTCCCGAGCGCACGTCCCATGAACTCGCGTTCCTGCCCGCGCAGCTTGAACTGGTGGAGACCCCTGTCCATCCGGCACCACGCTGGACCATGCGCGCGCTTGTCGCGATGACGGTACTGATCCTGCTGATTGGCATCTTCGGCAGGCTCGACATTGTGGTCACCGCGAAAGGCAAGTTTGTGCCTGATGATCGTGTCAAGGTAATCCAGCCGGCGATGACGGGCGTGGTGCGCGAAATCCTTGTTCGCGAAGGACAGCGGGTAGCGACTGGGCAGCTCCTCATGAAGCTCGATACCACGCAGGCGGCAGCCGATGCACATAAGGCCGAATCCGCAAGGGTCGATGCCGAACTCGCAGTCGCGCGTGCGACCGCTTTGCTTGCCGCCCAGCACGACGGACACTCACCTGTCGTTGCGCGCGTTGACGGCGTGCCTGACGACCGGATGCAGGAAGCGCAGCGTCAGGCCGAAGGCGCGTATCGCGAGTATCAGGACAGGATGGAAAGCGCGCGTTCGGAACTGCTGAAGCAGCAGGCCGCGCTCGACGCGACCCGTCAGGAAGTCGCGAGACTTCAGGCGACGGCACCGCTCGCACGCCAGCAGGCTGACTCTTACCAGTCGCTGGCCGACGACCGCTACGTTGCGCGCAATGACTATCTCGACAAGGAGCAGACCGCCCTCAGTCAGGAACATGAACTGGCCGCACAGCGCAGTCATGCCCGCGAACTCGCCGCGGGCATCGCAGAGCAGCGCGCCGAAGTCGAATCGACTGCTTCGAAATTCCGGCGCGATCAGCTCGATGAACAGGAAAAGAACCGGCAGCAGGCCACGCAGAACCGCGACGAAGCGACCAAGGCGCAAACACGCCAGGCACTGCTGACCCTGAGCGCGCCGGTGTCCGGCACCGTGCAGCAACTGGCAACGCACACGTTGGGCGGCGTTGTGACCACAGCGCAGTCGCTGATGGAAATCGTGCCTGACGACACCCTGGAAGTGCAGGCGCAACTGGAGAACCGCGACATTGGTTTCGTCACGGTCGGTCAGCCGGTGGCGGTCAAGGTCGAGGCCTTTCCGTACACGCGGTATGGGTTGCTCGCGGGAACAGTCATGTCGGTATCAAACGACGCGGTGCAGGACAAAAAGCTCGGGCTGACGTTTCCGGTGCGCATCCGCTTGTCGACAAACCGGCTTCGTGCGGAAAACAGGTGGATCACGCTGACTCCTGGCATGCAGGTAACAGCCGACATCAGAACGGGCAGGCGCAGCGTGGCGGGCTACTTCCTTGGCCCGCTTATCGAAGGCATGCAGGAGAGCATGCGTGAACGCTAGACGGATCGTGTGGATCGCCTTGACCTCGCTCATGGCGGTAACGCCCTGTGTACATGCCTTCGATGTGCTGCGCACTGAAGGAAGCATTACGGCGACGCCGGCCGGCGCGTTTGTGCCGGACCCGGCCAGTTGCCAGTTCGGGCCACCCGGAGTGCCGTTGGCGCTGGCGGAAGCGGTTCAGCGCGCACTGTGCAGCAATCCGAAAACGCGTGAAGCATGGGCCGATGTAAAAGCAGGCGCGGCGGGAGTAGGCGTTGCCCGTGCCGCGTACCTCCCGACGATTTCAGGCAATGGGCAGATCGTGCGCGAGAATTCGGTAACGGACGTAACGGGTCATCCGAACCTGAGTTCAGCAACGCTCGCGACCGTCCATTCGGAAAGCGTGTCGCTGAACTGGACGCTGTACGACTTTGGCGCTCGCGCGGCGACTGTCCGTAATGCGTCGGCGTTGCTGGCGGCAGCGCAGGCGACGCACAATGCGGCGCTGCAGGATCTTTTTGTGACGGTGGCGAAAGACTATTACGCGGCGCAGGCCACGGCGGGTGCACTAGCGGTCGCACTCGAGGTCGAACGGATGGCCGGCGATAGCGCGGCAGTTGCAACAGCGCGGGTCGACAGGGGCATCGCTCCGATTTCGGATGCGCTGCAGGCGCAGACCGCGTATACGCAGGCCATGCTCAGCCGCATAAAGGCGCAGGGTGCATGGCAGGCCGCGGTGGGCACATTGGCCTCCGACATGGACCTGTCGCCGGATGCTCCCCTGAAGTTGCCGGATGTGACCGACGGCGTTCAGCCGGACGCAGCGTTCGTGCAGTCCGTGGGCGAACTGATCGAAGAAGCCACGCATATACATCCAGGTGTGCTTGCAGCACAGGCACAGGTCGACGCGGCGGCGGCGAAGGTGGACCAGACGCGCGCCGCAGGCCTGCCAAGCATCAGCTTCGTATCGCGATACAACCGCAACAATCAGCCGGCCACATTGGGTCTGGGAATTCCGGAATATCCAGCGACGGGCCGCGAATGGTATGTCGGCGTGCAGGTGACGATTCCGTTCTTCGAGGGCTTCAGTCGCATGTATCAGGTCCGTCAGAGCACGGCGCAATTCGACCGTGCGCAAGACGCGCTCGATGACGCGCGCCAGCGCGTCGGTCTTGAAGTCTGGAACAGCTATCAGGCCGTTCAGACATCGACCGCTACCGTGACGGACAGCGCGACGTTACTCGATATTGCACAGCGGTCATTCACTGCCTCGCAACATCGATATGAGGCGAACGTGGGCAACATCCTCGAACTGCTCAACGCGCAGACCGCGCTGGCAAATGCGCGGCAGCAGCGCGTTCAGGCATTGGCCGACTGGCGTGCTGCCCGACTGAGGCTGGCGGGCAGCCTCGGACGATTGGGCAGCGCTGATATGCAGTGACGAAAAGGAAGGCTTTTCTCGCCGGGAGAAATGATCCCACGACGATTGGCGTCGTTGCGCGTAACCGGATCGCTGTGAGCGGGGCCGTGCCCACCCCACTCCCCACCCTCACCCAACCGCACACCCACAAAAAAGCCGGGCACCCATCGCCCGGCTTTTCCCCAACAACTAAACCATCATCCAATCAGAACCGGTGGATGATCCCCACGCCCACCGCGAACTGGCTGCCCGACGAAGACGGCGTGGTGTTGTAACCGTCGCCCAGCGTCGCCGTGGCATCGATGATCTGCCCGGCGCCGTTGGTGCCCAGCGTCTTGCCCTTCGCCTTCTGGTACGCCTGCAGCGCATACAGGCCAGTACGCTTGGACAGCGCGTAGTACTCGCCCAGATTGAACTGATGGTACTGCGCGTTCTCGTCGATACCATTCGCAAGCGTTGCGCGCGTGTAGCTGTAGCCCGCGCCGATATCCCACGCGACGGCCGGCTTCCAGTGCACCACGAAGCCGCCGGTGTTGAAGATCGCGGTGTCGTGGAACTTCGAACCCGTGCCCGGGATGTACTGCACGTTCGAGTACGTCGCCGTGATATCCCACGCGCTATTGAACGTGTAGCCGCCACCCACCGCGAAACGCTGTTGCGCCTGCGCGGTCTGATAGCCGTTGGTCAGCGCCGACACGCCAATCTGCGCGCCACCGTTCGTGGTGGTCGAATCCGCGCCCCACGCGCCGCCGCCGAGGGTCGAGTTGTTGATCCGCGAGAAGCCGACCGCGAAGCCGACCGGACCCAGCGCATACTGCGCGCCGGTCGTCCACGTCGAGCCCCGGTTGAAGCTGCCCGCCACGCCGCCCAGCGAATACGAGCCGCTGACTGTCAGACCAGCCAGTTTCGGCGAGGTGTACTCCAGCGTGTTGTTCGTGCGGTAGATCGTGTCGAGGCCGTCGATATCGCCAGGGTGCGCGCCGTAGTAGCCAGTGAGCCAGGTCGTCGGGCTATAGGGCGAGAGCATCTGGTAATACGACCCGTATTGACGGCCCGCCGTCAATGTACCGAACGTCGAGTTGGTCACGCCGACCCACGCCTGCCGACCAAACATCGCATTGGTGAATTGCGCCGCGCCATTCGCCGAGTTGAAACCGGATTCGAGCTGGAAAATCGCCTTCGTGCCACCACCCAGGTCTTCCCCGCCCTTCAGGCCAAAGCGGCTGCCTGCCCACACGCCGGGGGTCATCTTGACCGCCGATTTGCCGCCGCTGGTGGCGCCGAGCGACGCCTGATTGTTCGTGTACGACAAGCCGTTATCGACGATACCGTACAAGGTCACGCTGCTTTGCGCAAAGGCTGGCACGGTGGCCGCCATCGCTGCGCCGACCAGCACCGCGTCGACTCGTCTGATACTTTTCTTCATTTCTTTGGATCTCCAGGGTTTACGTCTCGTTGAAATACTAGTTGGCACTGCGTAGCAATCGCTTGACTGTCAAAGCCAGTGGTACCGTGAAAAAGATGTGCGACATGAACCCGCCGATGATCACGGCCGGATCGTAATAGTTCGGATGGTTGTCCGACGCGATCATGATCGCCACGTGCATCACGATCCACGCCACTACTGCGTAGAACAACGCCACCAGCGTCGCTTCGTAGCCGCGCCGGCGAAAGAACGGCCAGATCGCCGCGAAGAGCACGCCCCATGCCGTCGCGAACACGAAGTGAATACCGGTGCCGACCACATACGCCCAGATGCCGAGCGACTCCTGCACTTCTTTGCCGAATACGAGACCGGTCGCATTGCGCGGAATGCCCGCGAGCGGCATCAGATGCTGCGCGCCGACCCACACGAGCGCCTCGTAAATCCAGATGATCACCGCGCCGATCAGCCCGCCGATCACGCCCGCACGCAACGTCGCCTTGCAGCCCGTCGATCGCACTCCCCCGCCGAGGTCCGTTCCGCTCACACCGAAATTGCCACTCATCTCCACTCTCCTCCAAAGTTGCTTCACACAAGGGATACCGTCCGCGGCAGCAGACCGCGCGGGTTTCGCGCGATACCACCTGGCACGGCTTCAGTCTTTCAGGGTTCAGCTTTCAGGTTTCAGCCACCAGGCTGTTCATCAGGCACAGCGCGACGCGTTGAATCGGCGTCCGGCCGGGCGTGAATGGCGGAATATGGAGCGGAGCACGGGCCGCCGCCAGGGCGGCACTGGCACGCGTTAATCGACGCATCGAGCGACGCGTTAAGCGCCGCATTGACATCAACCGGGTCCACAAGCTTCATGCAGGTCTCCGAGAAAATAGTTTCCCGCCCCGGACTTACGTCGAATCCAGGGTCTTCGTAGTCTTCAGTTAAAGCGGGCTGGACGCGCCAGCAACGCCGAGCGCCGTTACACCGCTTCAGGCACCTTGCGCGTCTTCAGAAACGCTTCGAGCGTTTCGCCGCGCATGCTCGCGTACATGCCAAGGTTCGTGATCTTCACCACGCGAGCAAATTTTTCGAGCACGAAGAAGCACACGCCATAGCGAATCATGCCGATCCAGTCGGTGTTGTCGACCAGCGCGCGTTCTTCTGCCGTGAGGTTGGACGCGTCGTATGCGGCGTTGCGGTCTTCCAGCCACAGCGCGCGAGCCGGCGCTTCGCGCATCTGCCAGAAGAAGCGGTTCAGGCGCATCGCTTTCATGCTCTGGCGAATATCGAACGGATACGTGCCGGTCAGTTCTTCGACGCCGATCAGTTGCGGATTCATTGCGCCACCTCGTCTTCGTAGATCGTCACGGCCATCGCGGTGCTGGTCGCAAGGTAGTAGCTGCGATGCAGTTCGCAGACCTTCGGACCCAGCGCGCCGCGCATCGCGAGCCACATGATCGTCTCGACGCTTTCCGCGCCGCCCAGGCGCACGTAGTCCACATGCTTCATCGCCGCCAGTCGTTGTGGGTCATTGACGATCAGGTCGAGAAACTCCATGTCCCACTCGGTGTTGTTAAAGCCGCTGCGTTCGCCATGCACCTGGTGAGACAGACCGCCCGTGCCGACCACCACAACGTCCAGATCCTCTTCGTACGATTCGATCGCCCGGCGCAGCGCCTGGCCGAGCCGGTAGCAACGATTCGCGGTGGGCAGCGGATACTGCAACACGTTGACTTCCAGCGGCACGAGCGAAACCGGCCAGCCGTGGTCGTCGTGCGGCAGCATCAGCGACAGCGGCGAATTGCAGCCGTGATCGAGCGGACGGTCCTGGAAGATCGTCAGATCGAACTCGTCGGCGACCATCTGCTCGGCGATGTGGATCGCGAGGTCAGGATGGCCGGCGATGCCCGGCAACGGACGCTTGCCCGCGCCTTCATCGGCGAAATCGTGACTGGCCGACACGCCCAGCGCGAAGGTCGGGTAGCAATCGAAGAAGAAGCTATTGGCGTGATCGTTGTAGAACATCACCATCACGTCGGGCTTGCGGTCCGCGAGCCATTGCGCAACCGGCTCGTAGCCTTTGAACATCGGCGCCCACGCGGGATCGTTCTGCTTGCCCTTGTCGTACGCCAACCCGATAGTGGGCACATGCGAGGTGCCGATCCCACCAATGATCCTTGCCATATTCCTTGCCTTCCGTTACTTCATGCTGCGCGCCAATCGGATAGGCCGCGGTTACCCGGCACGTAGCCAGCGCGACCATCTTGGGATACAAAGATAGAAATTGTGCCGGCTGACAGAAAGTGCGGGTAAACCACAGTCGGCCACGGGATAATGCGGCGAGACGGCGACGCCCGCATACGTGCCGGGCGCCGGATACCGCTGCAACCCGCATGGCGCATGGCTTCGTTGGTATCCCGCGCCGCGCCGGCACGCTTTGGCCGGCCCACTCGCCCGTCTGCATGCGATAAACAAAACAGATGGCGAGGAAAACAAGTCGCAAGCTGATTTGCACGCGTGGTGCGGCGCTGCGCGCATGGCTATACTTGCGTGCTTCGGACGAGCAGAAAACCATGAACGAGACGACCCAGCAGGCAATTGTTCAAACCTTGCGCGAGAAGATCCTGGCCGGTGAGTTGTCGCCCGGTCAGCGTCTCGTGGAGGCGCAACTCGCGCAGTGGCTCGGCGTATCGCGCACGCCGCTGCGTTACGCGTTGAGCGTGTTGTCGTCGGAGGGCTTGCTGGACCGCTCGGGTTCACGCGGCTACGTGGTGCGCCGCTTCAGCGTGCGCGACGTGCTCGACGCCATCGACGTGCGCGGCGTGCTCGAAGGTCTGGCGGCCCGCTCGGTGGCCGAACGTGGTGTCGATGCCGCGCTCGCGGCCTCGCTCGACGCTTTGCTGCTCGAAGGCGACGAGATCTTCAACCAGCGGCATCTGAAGCCGGGCGACGACGTGCGCTACGCGCAGATGAACGGACGCTTTCATGCGCTCATCGTCGATGCGGCGCAGAACATGGCGGTAGCGGCCACGCTGAGCCTGAACGACAAGATCCCGTTCGTGTCGCCATTCACGATCGCGTTCGACGAAGCCGCCCGCGAGCGCCAGTTCATGATGCTGATGTACGCGCACCGCCAGCATCATGCGATCGTCGATGCACTGAAGAATGGCGAAGGCGCACGCGTCGATGCCTTGATGAAGGAACACACGCATATCTCGAAGGCAAGCCTGAATCTCTCGCTGCCTTCGTTGCACCTGATCGCGGGCGCCGCATGACGAACGAAGCCACCTCCCCGCTCGGCGATTCAACGCCAGCGATGCCAGCGTCAGTCAAGGCGCCGTCGTCCGTGACCAGCAAAGACCTGCTCAACCTCGCGCAATTGCGTGCGTTTCGCCTCGTCGCCGACATGGGCAGCGCGACACGCGCCGCGGCCGCGCTGTTTCGCGCGCAGTCGGCGGTCACGCGATCGGTGCAGGAACTGGAGGCGGCGCTGGGCGAACCGCTGTTCGATCGCGGCCCATCGGGCATGCTGCCGACGCCGGTCGGGCGTGCCGTGCTGCATCGTTGCGAGCGGATTTTCGCCGAACTGGAAGAACTCGCGCAATGGTGCGCCGCGCGCCAGGCACGCCGCCGGCCCGCGGCGGAAGGCGCATTGCCGGCCTATCTGCTCAACACGCGGCGGCTGCAGCTATTCGCGGCACTCGCGCGGCACCGGCATATGCCGAGTGCGGCGAAGACCTTCGGCATCAGCCAGCCCGCGGTGAGCACTGCGATCCGCGTGCTGGAAAGCGGCTCGGGCCTGAGTCTTTTTCATCGCAGCCCACGCGGCATTCTGCTCACCACCGAAGGCGAAACGTTTCTGCTACATGTACGCCGCGCGCTGAACGAGTTGCGGCACGTGCCCGACGATATCGCGGCATTGCACGGCAAGATCCAGGGCCTCGTGACGGTCGGTGCCTTGCCGCTCGGGCGCACGCTGATCCTGCCGAGAGCCATCGCGCGGATGACCTCGGAGAATCCGGGCGTGCGGGTCGTCACCGACGAAAGCTCGTATGAAACGCTGGTGGCGGGTCTGCGCGCGGGCGACGTCGACTTCATTCTCGGCGCGCTGCGCGACAACGACGCCGCGAGCGGCCTGAAGAACGAGCGGCTGATGTCGGAAGACATGGTGGTGCTGGTGCGCCACGATCATCCGCTGACTCGCGTGCGCGAGCTGAACATCATGGGCTTGCGTGACGCGCAATGGATCCTGCCGCGTACCAACTCGCCGGCGCGCGGGTTGTTCGAAGCGCAATTCAAACGGATGAAAGTCAAGCCACCGCAGCCCACGGTCGAGACCGCCGATCTTGCGGTGATCCGCGGCCTGCTGCTCGGCACCGATATGGCGGCCGCGCTGTCGGCGCAGCAGTTGCACCACGAGGTGCAGTCCGGGCAGCTCGTGGTGCTCGACCTGCAGTTGCACAACACCCGGCGCGATATCGGCCTGACGCTGCGCGCGGCGGGCACACCGTCGCCGGCCGCGCGTGCGTTGATCGATGCGATCCGCCTCTCGGTGGTTGACGTGGCCCGCACGGTCAGCATCGGCGCGAGCTAGCGGCCGCGCACGCTCGTCACGTTTGCTTTGGCAGACCGTCGAAGAACGCGCGCCAGTCGAACGGCGTGGGCAGCGTACCGTAGTCGATGCCGCCCGCCTGCATCTCATCGGCGATGCCGTCTTGCAGACGCGCGCACGCTTCGCTCATCAACGGCGCGATGCCAGCCTGCTGCAGCGTCTGCGCGACCTCGCGCATTTCGGCCGCGCGCCGGCGCCCATGCTCGGCGACGCGGCTGACCAGATAGCCGGGCACGTCGGTAGCGTCGCGCATCTTGCCGAAGGTTTCCGCCAGCGAGGCCAGCACGATCGATTCCGCGTCGTAGTGGCGCGCGGCGCGCAGACATTCGACGGTCAACGCCTCGATGCCCTTGATCATCACGCTGCGGCACATCTTCGCCGCCGACGCCACGCCGACTTTCTCCGCCACTGCTCGCGCATTGAAGCCCAACGCGTTGAGCAATGGCGCGATGCGCGCGGCGTCGACGCCACCCAGCAGCATCGGCACGGCAAGACCGTAAGGCGGCACGGGCGCCATCACCGCCGCTTCGATGTAACGCGCGCCGGCGCCCTCGATGCAAGCCTGCGCGTACTGCTTGGTGGATGGTGCAACCGAGTTGATGTCGAGGTACACCTGCTCGGGCAGGATGCAGCGCGCGACCGCTTGCGCGACCTCGATATCGGCATCGGCAGTCACGGCCGAGACGACGATCTGCGCGCCATCGAGTGCGCTTTGCAGCGTATCGGCCACGCGCACACCGGCGGCATGCGCCTTGTCGCGAAGCAGGTCGTTGCGCAAGTCGAACATCGACACCCGCACGCCTTGCGCGGCCAGGCCCGCACCGAGTATCCCGCCAGCCTCGCCGAAACCGACGAACGCCACGCATCCAATGCTTGTCAGACCGTTCATCGCGGCACCTCCGATGAGGAACGCGGTATGCGCAGCGCGCTGTCGAAGCGCTGCTGCGTCGTGCATGAGATCAGGTTATCAGCCATGTTCAACTCACCCGTTTTCGCTATAGGTCAGCCTCCATTGTAAGATCCGAAAGGATTCGGTGAGCACTTGAAGCAATATGTAATCCCATCGATTCTGTTTATCGGTGGCGCACAATACAGGGTTCTCCATAGCTTGCGGGTAACGTTCAGATCAGTCCTTTTATCTTTGCGAACCTGCGCGACTTAACGATGCTCTTCGCACTTTTCTGCTACAACATAAAGCCCTTCCGTATCGACACGTGAACAAGGTGAGACGATGAATCAGGAACAGTGGAACGCGATGGACGAATTGCTGGCGAGCCGGCTGCTGACACCGGACGCCGCGCTCGATGCCGCACTGGAGGCAAGCGCCGCAGCCGGTCTGCCGCCGATCAACGTGGCGCCGAATCAGGGCAAGCTGCTGCACCTGCTGGCGAAACTGCGCGGCGCGCGCCGCATCCTCGAAGTCGGCACGCTGGGTGCCTATAGCACGATCTGGCTCGCACGCGCTCTGCCAGCGGACGGCCGCCTCATTTCGCTCGAAGCGAATCCGGACCACGCCAAAGTGGCGCGGGCCAACATCGAGCGCGCCGGGCTGTCGGGCATCGTCTCGATCGTCATCGGCGCCGCCGCGCAAACCCTCGAAAGGTTCGTCACGGATGGCGTCGAGCCGTTCGACATGATTTTTCTCGACGCCGACAAGAAGAGCTATCCGGACTATCTGCGGCTATCGCTGCAACTGAGCCTGCCAGGCACCGTGATCGTCGCCGACAACGTGATTCGTCGCGGCCAGATCGCCGATCTGGCCAGCACAGACCCCGACGTCGTGGGCCTGCATGAGTTCTTCAGACTGCTCGCCGCTAATCCCCGGCTCGACTCCACCGCGATTCAGACCGTGGGCTCGAAAGGATGGGATGGCTTTTCGATGTCGATCGTATCGGCTTAGCGCGGGCGAGAGGCGACCTGCACGACTTCGTCATCGAACTGAGCGAAGGCGCGCGTTTGGACCGGTAGCGCTGCATAGGCTGCATAGGCTGCATAGGCTGCATACGTTGCATACGCCAGCGAAGACAGGCACCCCCCCGCCGTACATAAAGAAGCGCGGCCGCGCCGCAAACGGCGGCAATTCCCGGACAATGGAAGGCGCTTCGGTCCGGCCAACCGCGCCGCCCTTCAATCACGCAGGGAGCACACGCCAATGAACAAACGCCAATTCCTGAGCAGCGCAGCGGTATTGAGCGCGGCGGCCGCGCCCGCGTTCGGCGCGGGGCCCGTGCGCCACGCAAACTGCGCGCCCGCGCCGGTGGTCCTGACGATCTCCGGCGCGATCGGCCGCCATAATCGCGGCGCGCTCGATCCCGCATTCGACCAGTTGCTGGCAAAGCATCAGGTGAAGTTCTCCGAAGCGTATGGTGTCGATCTGTCTTTGCTCGCCGGCATGACGGCGGTGACGATCACGCCCACCATCGAATACGATTCGCGCCAGCACAGTTTCAGCGGACCGTTGCTCACCGACGTGCTCGATCACGTCGGTGCATCGAACGCGGGCGGCACGCAAATCCTGCTGCACGCGGTCGACGGTTATGCGGTGATGACGACGCTCGACAAGGTGCGTGCGTATCGCTTCATCGTGGCCACGCAGATGGACGGCAAGCCGCTGCCGCTCGGTGGCGTTGGGCCGCTGTGGGCGATCTTCGATGCGGACCATATCCCCGAGTTGTCGGCCAAACCGCTCAAAGACCGTTTCGAACTATCTCCGTGGGGGCTGTACCATCTGCAGGTGATCGCAGCGTAGCGGCGCGGCACGGCGGCTCTAGCCACGCGAACGCGATCAGCGCGCTTGTCCACACACCTCGACGCCGAACCGCTCTGCGCACGCCTGCCTCACCCGCTCCACCGAACTCGACCAGTCCTCGTCCGGTGCGCGGCGGAACAGGCGCAGCGTGTGCGGATACCACGGCGAATCGTTGCGCTCGTGCATCCAGCGCCAGTCGATGTCTTTTGCCGGCAGCATCACCCAGCAAGCTTTGCCGAGCGATGCGGCCAGATGCGCGATCGACGTATCCACGCAAATCACCAGATCGAGTTGCGCGATGATCGCCGCGCTGTCCGCGAAGTCCGTCACCCTCGACCCGAGGTCGAGCAACGGCTGACCCGCGGGCGGCTGACGCGCCTCGTCCTCGCCCTGGCCTTTTTGCAGACTCACGAAACTCAGACCCGGCACGCTCCAGAGCGGGGCCAGCGTGGCGAGCGAAGGGATCGAGCGATTCGCGTCGTTATGGTGTTTCGCATTGCCCTTCCAGACCACGCCGATCCTGCGGCCCGGCGGCAGCGCATCCAGCACCGGCCGCCATTGCTCGACCAGCGCCGGTTCGAGCGCGAGCCGCGCGGTGCGCGGAATCGTATCGATGCTCGTGCGCAGATGCAGTGGCGCACTCAGCAGACTCGTCCAGCAATCGTAATCGGACATGCGCGCGAGCGCGGCATCGTGATCGAACACGACATCGACGCCGTCGACACACGCCATCAGCCGATGCAACACCGGCGCGCACGCGAACGCGATTTGCGCGGCCCCCTGCGCTTTCAGCAACGTCAAATAGCGGCCGAACTGCAGCATGTCGCCAAGGCCGTCTTCCTGCCAGACCAGCAGCGACTTGCCGGCGAGCGAGTCGCCCGACCATTGCGGACAACTAAGCATCTCGCGAGTCTTGCGATGGATGAAACCGGGCTGCTGATAGCGGCATTCGTACAGCGCCCAGCCTTCATCGAAACGGCCCATGCCAAGCAGCAGCACGGCCAGGCCGAAGCGCGCATCGCCATAGTCGGCACGTAACGCGAGCGCCTGACGGTACGCGCTTTCTGCCTGCGGTAACTGCATGAGTTGCGCCAACGCGGCGCCGAGGTTGTAGTGCGCCTCCGCCATGTCGGGGCACACGTCGAGCGCCTGTCGAAAGGCGTTGATCGCTGCGGGCAAGCGGTCAAGCAGACGGAGCACGCAGCCAAGATTGTTGTGCGCGTGCGCGAGGCCGGGATGGCAGCGAATCGCTTCGCGATAAGCGTGCTCGGCTTCGGCGAAACGCTCGAGTTTGAACAGCGCGATGCCGAGGTTGTAATGCGCCTCGGCATAGTCGGGACGACAGGCCAGCGCTTCGCGGTGAGCCGCCTCCGCTTCAGGCAGACGTTCGAGGTCCACCAGCACGGCACCGAGATTCAGATGCGCCTCCGCATAAGCAGGCCGGATGGCCAGCGCGAGCCGGCACGCCAGTTCGGCTTCGGCCAGTCGGTGCGCCGCCTTCAGCACGCCGCCCAGGTTGTTGAGCGCCTCCGGATACTGCGGCCGAATGGTCAGTGCTTCGCGAAATGCCGTGTCGGCCTCGGCGTGGCGGCCGAGCTCGACCAGCACGCTGCCGAGGTTGTTGTGCACCTCGGCGTGCTGGTGCAGTCCACGCAGCGCCGCGCGAAAAGCCGCTTCGGCTTCGCGCGGACGACCCAGATCGCGCAACACGATGCCGTGGTTGTAGTGGGCCTCGGCATGATCGGGGCGCAGCGCCACCGCCGCACGACACGCCGCCTCCGCTTCCTCACGGTAGCCGAGCTCGTAGAGCACGCTGCCCAGATGATGATGGGCATCGGCGTGCTCCGGCCGCAGCGAGATCAGTTGACGATACATCGCCTTCGCGGCGGACAGGCGTCCTAGCGACTTGAACAGCGCGCCGAGGCTGCCATACACCTCGGCATAGTCGGGCTTGACCTGCAGACACCTGCGCCAGTGATGTTCCGCCTCAGCCATGTCGCGCAACGCGAACGAACAGGCGCCGGCAATGTTCAACGCGTCGGCGCGCGTCCCGTTCGGCAGCGTCGAATCGTCGAGCATCGGCATGACCGTCGACAACGCCTGCGCGAACTGTCCGGTCGAACACAACGCGACGGCCTGCTGGTTGAGGTCGGCGGCCGAAGGGTGAAGCATCTGCGTGGGCGTCATGAGTCGTGTGGGTGGTGTCGGCGGTGTTGCGGGGTGTCCAAGGCGTTCAGACGTAGTCCTTGCACGGTGCAGGTTACGGGATTCGGCGCGACCACAGCGCGGAGAAGTGAGCGCGTTTTAGCCGTCTGATCTGCCGATATAGCTTGCATCACGTAAGGCGCAGCGATGCTGGAATCGCCGCGCTCTTATGCCGGCCACCATGACGCTGCGCACCCGCAACCGCATGAGCGCATGGCTTGACCTGTTTGCCATGTGGCTCGTCGTGTTCGCGCGGCTCGTCAATCAAATGTTGAAGTCGTGTCAGGCGCACGAACCCATTGCAGCGCTCTGCTCGGCCGTCCATGTACATCGATCAATACAGCGGCACGGTGCTGAAAGACAGGTTGCATTGCAGGAACGTTTACGATACATTTTGCTCGTTTATGATCGTTTTGATTGACACGGACAAGGTGCACAGATGCAGCGAACGCGAGAAGAAGCGATGAATGGGCTGCTGCCCGAGCAGCGCGAACAGGTGATTCTGGAGCGGCTGCGCACGCACGGGCGCGTGCTGGCGGCGGCTCTTGCCGCCGAACTCCAGACTTCGGAGCACACGGTACGCCGTCATTTGCGCGACCTCGCCGATCAAGGGCATTGCAAGCGCGTGTACGGCGGCGCCCTGCTGATTTCGCCCGCCAACAAACCCGCCGCGCTCCGCATGAACGAAGCCGTGGATCGCAAGGCTTGCCTCGCGGGCGCGGCGGTGTCGATCGTCCGCCCGAAGCAGATCATTCTGCTCGACGCCGGCTCGACCAACGTCGCCATCGCGGCGGCGCTGCCTGATAACGCGGACTTGACGGTCGTGACCAATTCGCCCGAGGCAGGCACGCGCCTGCTGAATCGTCCGGGGTTCGACGTGATACTCGTCGGCGGGCGCATCGCACGCGGCGCAGCGGGCTCGCTCGGCGCGACCGCGTTGCTGCAAATCCAGCAGATCCGCGCCGACCTGTGCTTTCTCGGCGCATGCGCGCTCGACCCAGACGAAGGTATCGCCGCGTTCGACGCCGAGGACGCGGAACTCAAACGGGCAATGGTCAAGGCGAGCAGCCGGATCGCCATCGCGCTGACCTCCGAGAAGCTGATGACCGCCGCGCCTTTCGCGGTTGCGCCGACTGCAGCGGTCGATTATCTGTTCGTCGAAGCCGACGTGCCGGCCGCACGAGTCGCGAGTCTCGAAGCGGTCTGCGATAACGTTGTGGTGGCGCGCTGATGACGTCACTCGCCACCTCGCACGTCAAGCCGCTCAACGAGCGCATCGCGACCCTCGGCGTGTTTCTCGCCAACGGCTTCGGGATCGGCGCATGGGCCGTCGAAGTGCCGCGCATCAAGGAAAGCCTCGCGCTCAGCGACACGTCGCTCGGCATCGCCTTGTTCGCGTTCGCACTCGGCGCCATCGTCGCGATGCCGCTGGCCGGGCAACTGGCGCCACGCCTGGGCAGCGGCCGCGCGACCGCGCTGCTCGGCGCGGCGTTCGTCGTGATGCTGCCGCTGCCCGCGTTGGCGCCCGGCATGGCCGCGCTGTGCGTCGTCCTGTTCGCGCTCGGCGCGGCAAACGGCGCACTCGACGTGTCGATGAACGGGCATGCCAGCGCGATCGAAGCGCGATGGCACGCGCCGATCATGTCGTCGTTTCACGCCGCCTGGAGCGCGGGCGGCCTGCTCGGTGCCGCGACCGGCGCGATGCTGCAGAGAAGCGGCATCAGCGTGATCGGCGGCTTGCTGATACCGGACATGTTCATCGGAGTCCTGATCATCTTCGCCACGGTACTGGCCTTGCGCGATCTCGGCCCGCGCGCAGCCGCCACTTCCAGCGCGTTCTCATGGCCCAGCGCCGGCGTGATGAAACTGGCACTGCTCGCGTTTCTCTGCATGCTGGTGGAAGGCGCAGTGGCCGACTGGAGCGCCGTGTATTTGCGCGCGACATTGAATCAGGAAGCGAGCGTCGCCGCGATCGGCTATTCGGCGTTTGCGTTCTCGATGGCCGCCTGTCGCATCGTCGGCGATGTGTCGGTGCGCCGGTTCGGCTCGAGCCGCGTGGTCGCGCTCGGTGGTCTGATCGCGGTAGCCGGGCTCGCACTGGTGCTGAGCTTGCCGACCGTGCTCACCGCGTGCGTGGGCTTCGCGATGGTCGGCGTCGGCCTCGCGAATATCGTTCCCGTGATCTTCAGCGCGGCGGGCCGTTCAACCGTCACGCCGGCGATTGGTGTGTCGATGGCGGCCACCGCGGGCTATGCCGGCTTTCTCGTCGGACCGCCGTTGATCGGCCTGGGCGCGGGCCTGCTCGGCTTGCGCATGGCGCTGTGCGTACTCGTGATGGCGGCGTTGATCGTCTGCGTGGTCGGCGGCCAGGCTGTGCGCAGCGTGCGGCTTGCATAGCGGCACGTGTGAGTCCGTCGATGCGCGCGGTCCGCGCACGGATTTCGCGGATTTTTATTTGCTCTCTTTGTTCAGCACCGCCACCGGCTCGCGACCGAGTAGCGCAGCGCGTGCACCGTGCAGGCGCAATGGCCAGCTCAACGCGCCCATCAACGAGTGCGGCTGCGTGCCGTCGTCCAGACCCGTGGCCGGCCATTCGTGCCTGGCGGGCACCCACAGCGTGCCGAACAAATGATCCCACAACGGCAGCAGTTGCGTGAAGTTGTGATCGAGGTGCTCGGGTCGGATCGAGTGATGCAAGCGGTGGTATTGCGGATTGTTAATCCACGTGACGTAACGGCCGAGGTCGACGCGCAGATTCAGATGTGCGAAGTAATTGCCGGCCATGAACACGAATGAGGTCGCGCCGACGATCCACGGCTCGACCTTGAACAGCACGCCCACCAGCGGATAGAGCAGACAGCCCTTGATCAGGACCTCCAGCCAGTGATGCCGCAGCGCCACGGTGGCGTTGAAATCGATCGCGCTATGGTGCAACGAATGCAGCTTCCACAGCACCGGCCAGCTGTGCTGCAAGCGGTGAAACGCGTACTCGAGCAGATCGATGGTCAGCAACACGATCACGAACGACGCGAGCGCGCCCCACCCGCGCGACACGAGGACGACCATGCCGCCGCCAAACGCATTCACAATCGCGACGCTGACGGCCGCCGTCAGCGGTTTCACCGACTCCACGAGCGCCAAGTACAAACCCGCATAGGCCATGTTCAAACGCTGCGCCGAACGCGACTGCAACAGCGTGGCCGGCCAGCGACGCTCGAGCACCGCACCCGCGGCCGTCAGCGCCAGCACGAGCGCGTAGGCTTGCAGCCACAGGCTTGCGTGATGCAGCAGGCCGGCAACGGGGCTTGATGCGACCATGTGATTCCCCTGTGAGTGCAGTATGTCGAGGGTTGGCGGATGCTGCCGCCTTCGCTGCTGCGTCCGGCCAGAAGTCGTCGGAAGATAGCGGACGTCGGCGCTGACAGACACTGTTATGCGATCTTCGCAGCCTGCAGGTCGGTGCGCAAGCGTCGTTTGACGCGCGGTTTGTGCTGTCGGCAGAGCATCCGACGCCGTCCCCTTGGACGGAAAAAGTGGCGGGGTCCCCACTGCACGTTGTCACGATCGCGAGATATTTTTCGTATCGACCACTCGCGTCGTCGTTTTATCGACATCCGTATTGTGTTGATCCCGCCGCACCGCGTGGAACGCGTCATGTGCCCCGAACGCGACCCACGAAGACTTTTGCTTCTGGCGGGATTGGTGCACCGCGTGCACTGATACGCCAGCTGCAATGTGTTTGGTTTTGTGATTCGTCTAACGCAACAGCTATGCCATCAGGCTTCGAGGCCTTGCCAGACAGTGGCGTGCGATTCCGTGTGACGGACGGCGCGCACTTCGCGGCGCGCGATGAATCAGAATTGAAACGTGGCCGCGCGTCGGCGCGGTACTTTCGCGTAAGCCGGGGTATGGCATGCCGTGCCGATGGAAAACCCGTAGACGCATTGGCCAGCAAGGGTTTGCGAACGCTTCGGTCAGTTGTACCCCTGTCTGACCGAATGAGGTAGCGCTTACCCGCCGCCGTCCAGCGTGTTGCAAAGTTGAGACGGCGCTGCGCTTCGCGCCGGTGCGGCGTAACGCGACGCGCCTCAAACGACTTTCGCGTCGGACACGACCCAACCGTTCTCATCCTCGGCGCTGCGGCGACGCCGTGCGCGGTCGCATCGCCGGGCGTGCCCGGTGGCGCGGCAAGATCGACACCGTCATGACTTTGCCAGCGACGCAGCACCGGATCGAGCCGCCGCAGCGAGAAGCCCAATGACGCTCGCGTGAAGCTCAACGGATAGCGTTCGAACGAGGGCTCGGTGCTCGCGCGGTCTGGATGGAATAGATCGCAAAAAAGACATTGAACCAGTACGCGTGGAACGCGACTCGGTCAATCACTTCGGATACCTGAACTTTTCCGCCGCTTGCTGACGACGCACAGCGTATGGCATCTCGTGCCACCACCCTTCGTCAGGACAGCGACGCAAGCATATTCGACAACCGCCGCATATGGGCCTTGAAGGCGTCGCTCGCTTCGCGATCGGTTGTCGGATTCAGATGCGAAGTTTCAGCGAGTTCAACCTGCTCGTGAAAGTCGTTGGCAATCGTGCGTTTGATGTCCGCCGGTAACGACCGCACAATCGAAACGAGCAACGCCTCTTCGGCGTGCATCATGCCAAGAATCGAATGAGTGTCCATGCGAGAACCTCCGGTGAAGGTGTCGTCGGTGCGGCCCAGCATGAGCGCTGGTGCGCTTCATCTTACCCCTGTCGGCCTCGCGCCGCGGGGCTGCATGAATCGCGTAACGCCCGCAAGGTGGTCACGCGTACCCGCTCGCCGTTACTCCGCGATCGAATAGCGTGACGGGCGGCTTTGCGGCGATTTCGCCGGACGACGCTCGACGCGCGGGCTGGCGCCACGAATAAACAGCATCGAGCAAAGGGCGATCATGGCCCAGATGCAGAGAACTACCGTCAAAGTGCTCATTTCAGTGTCAGAAAATCGAGTCTGCGTTGATACCGTCGGACCGCGCGGCCGCTCAATGCATCGTGGTCTGGCCGGTACCGCCGAACAGCATCTCGTCGATCAGGCGTGTGGTCCAGGTCAGTTGCTTTTCGAGCGACGCACGCAAAACTTGCGCACCCGCGGTATCGCTGCGTGCAACAGCCGCGTGCGTTTGCGTCGCGAGTTGCAGCACGCTCTCCGCTGCGCGTTGCAGTTCGTACATTGCCGCAGCGTCCGGGCTCGAGGACGGGCCACCCCGTTCAGGCGTGGATAGCGCCGGCAAGCCGGTTTCGAAAGGATGATTCTTGTCGGGGTGGGAAGACATCGCGGGCTCCTTGTGCAACTGGCACGATGTCAGTGTGCGCCGGGCGCGCACTTTTCAATCCGCCGAACAGAGGCCGATTGTGAAGGCAATCCAGCTCTTCACGACGACACGTTTTTCTTCCGACGAATCGAACGCGCGGAACGTCGCGGGGCAGTGCCCGAGCGCGACAAATCGTGAATCCGCTTGCGTCAGTTCGCGGATTCACGGCGCAGTTGTTGATTGGTCGCTTCGGCGTAAAACGATGCGCACCGTGTCGCGCATCGAAAACGGTCTCAATCCGCAGCGACGATGTCGAGACGCAGCACCTCATCGCCCGCCGCGATCGCGAGCAGATGGTCGACGTTCGGATGCGCACCTGGACGGGTACGCGCGTCGGCCGTATGTTCGGCGAACAGCGCGAGACCGTATTCGGCCGCCTTGGCGTCCAGCGTGCCGAATACCTGGCGCAGATAGTTGTAGACCGCGAGCGAGCCCTGCTTGCCCGGCTTGTTCTCGATGCTGGCGACCACGGCGCCCTTGCCGTCGATCAGATCGATGCGCGCGATACCGTCAATGCCTGGCATCTGGGCAAGGTTTTCCTTGAATACATTGCTCGGTTGAATCATTGCAGACACTCCTTCGGTTCTGGAAATTGCATGGCGGGCCGTATCTTAGCCGATAGGCAATCGGGACGCGGCGCCGGTTCGACGAAACGGCCTGCCCACGCCACGTGTTGGACAGAAGTCACGCAGCCCGCGTGGTCAATACCCTGGAAGACTGTGCAAATCTGATTGCGCAGACACTGTTGAGCCCGTGATCCGATTTCGACGCCGCTCTGTGGCCACGGTTGGCGCACCGCAAATACAGGCACACATTTCCAATTCAATTTGGCATTTCCCCGGCTGCAATGCATTTATTGCCGAAAGCGCGGCGCCGTCGCGTCTCGCTCAAGAACATTTGTCAAGAATTGAAAAACACGCCGCGAGAGTTCGCCTGGCTTTGCCATTTTCTCCTATTCTCGGTACATGACTCCTTTCGCACAGCATGCAACCAATCGAAGGAAACACTTTGTCTTCAAGTCCATTTAATGCAGAGCCACCCCCGGATCTGGGTGTTCTGGTATATATCGACAACAGGAAAGAAACGATAGAGGAGTTTTACTGGCTCTACAAAAGCATGCTATTTAGCGATCTATTCACGCGCGCTAAAATTATTGCAGCATGTCATCCTGACGCATTGAATCAAGTACCGGTTGATGAAAATATAACATTGATTTCAAGTGTGCCATACATCGATCGAAACACTGAGTGGGAAGGATACCCCTATATCAATAGCGTTGGAAACCTGTGCGAGCAACGCGTCTTTGACGAATGCAAAAAATATCGATATATATTGAAAACGGATTGCGACACATTTACCACTCCAGCATTACTTGATTTCTCTCCATCCGGGCTGTGCTTTGGTTTTGGCGCTTATGCCTACGAGGAGGAAGTTCGCAATAAATTGTCGGAATGCAGTCTTCACTGGGGATTTCCTCATTCAGGCTTGCATAATGTTGGTGCTTCTGTGCTGGGCCCGTCAAATCAGGTATGTGATTTTCTCAGTGCACAAATGGATTACTGCCATAAACTCTTGAGGGAGGAATTTTCCAACTACGAAGGCAAGTGGCCGGGTTGGTGCAAAAATGTTTTGACAATGTACGCCGGCGAACTGGCCCTTCGTTGCACCTATCCGCAGCAATGTTCTCTTGGATTTCTCGATCACTTTCCCGTTTCAACAAGAAAACTCGGTAGCGATGTATTGCACATTCACGCATGGCATACGAACGAATATTGGTCAAAATTCGACTTCCGGGCAGGAAAATATTCCCACATCAATCCGGACCAAATAGATAGAACTACTTTGGGCGGCTATTGCCATTGGCTCGCTCAGGCCGACATAAACAATGTAGCGGGTGAAAAACCGGCTCGACAATTAATGAGCACAAGCGCGCGACAATAGCAGTGCTTACTCGCACCGCGAAAAAATTTGAGCGCCCAAAAAAAGCCCGCTTTCGCGGGCAACCCTTCTCTACGCAGCAAGCAGCAAGAAAACGACACACAGCAAGCAACCAGAACGCCGACCACGTCAGCCTTTCGTCGCCCCAAACGTCAAACCGGCCACGAAATGCTTCTGCATCGCAAAGAACATCACGACCGATGGCAGCGCGGCCAGAATCGATCCCGCCGAAACAAGATTCCACGCCGTCGTCCATTGCCCTTTCAACGCGGCGACGCCGACCGTGATCGGCGCGGCATCATCGCCTTGCGTCAGACACAGCGCCCAGAAGTAATCGTTCCAGACAAACGTAAACACGAGAATTGCCAATGCGGCGAGCGCGGGACGAATCAGCGGCAAGACGATCCTGAAGAACACCGTCCATTCATTCGCCCCTTCGATCCGCGCCGCTTCAACCAGTTCGAACGGCAACTGCTTGATGAAGTTGCGCAGAAACAGCGCGCAGAAGCCGGTCTGAAATGACACATGGAACAGAATCAGCGCGCTCACCGTATTGAACAGACCGAGTTGCAGCGACAGGTCGCGCACCGGAATCATCAACACCTGGATCGGCACGAAATTGCCGGCGACGAACGTCGCAAATAACGTCGAATTGCCGCGAAACCGGTAGATTGCCAACGCGAAGCCAGCCATCGCCGCGAGCGCAATCGAGCCGACCACGGCGGGCACCGTAATCAGCACGCTGTTCCAGAAGTAATGCAGCATCGGCGACGTCGTCAACGCCTCGCGATAGTTATCGAACATCGCGAAGTGCTTCGGCCATCCCCAGTAATTGCCTTCGCTCAGTTCTTCCGTCGAGCGCACCGACGTGACGAGCACCGCGATCATCGGCAACAGCCAGATCAGCAGCGCGATGGGCAAAGTCAGTTTGTACGCGCGGCGTGTGGCCGGCTTCCATTTGTCGATCGGAATCGGAAACATGATCGGTCCTTTATTGCTCGGCGCGCAGCATCCGCCGCAGGTGATAAACGATGTACACCAGCATGATGCCGAACAGCACGACCGCCACCGCCGCCGAATAGCCGATGCGATAGTATTTAATCGCCTGGTCGTACATGAAAAACGCGAGCACGGTCGAACTTTCGAACGGCCCGCCGCCCGTCATCACGGAGATCAGATCGAAACTGCGCAACGCGCCGATGATGGTGACGACGAACGCCATGAAGGTGGCTGGCCGAAGTTGCGGCAGGATCACGTGCCATAGCATCGACCAGCCGTGCGCGCCTTCCATCCGCGCGGCCTCGATCTGTTCGGCGTTCAGCGAAGTCAAACCGGTCAGATAAAGAATCATGCAATAGGCGGTTTGCGGCCAGAGCGCCGCGAACACGATCCCGAACGTCGCATAGCGTGGGTCGCCGAGCACCGGCACGCCATGGCCGAGCATCATCGCGAGCAGGCCGAAGGTCGGGTCGTAGAACCACGAGAAGATCAACCCGACCACCACACCCGACAACACGAACGGCGCGAAGAACAGCGACTTGACGATACGAATGCCGGCCACCGCCTGATTCAGATACAACGCGACCGCGAGACCCATTGGCGGAGCGAGCAGGAACAGCAGCAGCCAGATCAGATTGTTTCTGAGCGCCGTATAGAACGTCGGCGCATGGAACAACTCCACGTAGTTCGCAAGGCCGATGAACGACGGCTCGGTCATGCCGTCCCAGTTGAAAAAGCTCAGGCGTATGGTCGACAGGATCGGCCATACCACGTAGATGGCCACCATCACGCAGGCCGGCGCGAGGAACAGGAACGCGGCACGCCGCTGGCGGCGCGCGGTCGGCGTTGGACGGCGCCGGCGCGACGCGGCCAGCGGCCCGCCGCGCACCGCGCCGCCGGGTGCGGGCAAGCCAGCGCCGGCAGGTTCAACAGGACCGCCGACAGTGTGACGGCTCACGGAATGCGACACGATCGTTCTCCCGATCAGATGCAACGGCAGGCGGCCTCACGGCCGCCACCGCTCACTTCTTGTAGATGCGCTGACGGGTCTGCTCCAGTTGCGCGAGGATGTCGTCGAGTTTCGACGGGTCGGAGACGAACTGCTGCATCCCCTTCATCCCTTCGTCGGCCATTTCCTTGGTCATATCGCGGTCATAGAACTGCGCGATGCCACCCTTCGTGTTCGACAGGATCTGGAAGCCAATCTTCGAGATCGGCTCTTCCGGCTCGGGCGACTTGCTGTTCGCCGACAACGAGCCCAGGCCGCTCGCCAGCTGCGCGCCGATTGCGGGGGTCTCGACGAACGCGAGGAACGCTTGCGCATCCGCCTTGTTCTTTGCCTTCGACGGAATATGCAGCGATTCGACCGGGCCATCTTCGGCGGTCGGTACCTTCGGATCGATCACCGGGAACTGGAAATAGCCCATTTGCGGCTTCACGTTCTGCGGAAAACCCGCCGCGATGAACGTGCCCATCAGCATCATCCCCGCCTTGCCCTGGAACAGGAACGGCTGTACCGCGTCCAGATCGTAGGAGAGCGAATTGTCGATGAAATAGCCGGCGTCGAGCAATTGCTTCCACGTCGTGTAGACCTTCTTCACGCGCGGATCGGTGTACGCAATCTCGCCCGCCATCAGCTTCTGGTGAAATGCATTGCCGTTCAGACGCAGGTCGAGATAGTCGAACCAGCCGGCGAGCGTCCATGCATCGCGGCCCGCAACGGCAATCGGCGTGATGCCAGCCGCCTTCAGCTTCCTGGCGGCATCGAGAAACTCGTCCCACGTTTTCGGCTCACCGTGAATGCCAGCCTTCTCGAACAGATCCTTGCGATAGAACATGCCCCACGAGTAATACACGGTCGGCGCGGCGTACTGCTTGCCCTTGTACGAAGACGCCTCTTTGGTCGACGCATACATGTCGTTCCAGTCGTTCTTCGCCCAGTTGCCGCTCAGATCATCGAACAGGCCGCGCTGCGCGTAGTACGCCATCCGTTCGCCGTCATGCCAGTTGACGACATCGGGCGCGACGGTCGAGAGCCAGCCCGGCAACTGCACCTTGTACGCTTCTTCGTCGATGAACGACACCTTCACGTCGACACCGGGATGCGTTTTCTTGAACTCGTCAATCACCGACTGCCAGACCGCGCGCTGACTTGCGCCCTTGTATGCGATATTGATCGCGAGCGTGCCCGCCTGTGCCGTGCTGACGACCGAGGTTCCCGCAGCCGCCGCGGCCAGCGCGAGTGCCAACAGAATCTTGCGTGGTTTCAGTTTCATGCTGCCTGTCTCCTTTATTGCCTGAGTTTGCGTCGTTGTAATTACTGCATGGAATGCTTGAAAGCCAGCTCGATCATCGCGACCGGTAGACGGCCACGCCCTGAGGTTCTACCACATGCGAGCCGATCACGAATGCGTGATCGGCCACGTCGGTCAGCGTGTGCGCGCTGTCGCCGTAGTTGAACACGTAGGTCAGCGCGCCACGTCGGCTGACGCGCACGCCGTCGCCGAGCGCCATGGTCTCGAGGCCAGCCTCCTGCGCGATGCGCGCGAACAGGCGCACCGTCAGCGCGTCGTCGAACAGGCTCGCGAAATAGTGAAGCGCGCCGTGTCGTACATACGCGGGATGGCCATCCGCGAAACGGGCTCGCACGTCGAGCGCGGCGGCCGCGTCGCTGTCGATGAAATCGCGCCAGTGACGCGCGACGCCGTCATCGATGCTCGCAGCCGGGCTGTCCGCAAGACGCACGCCCTCCGTCACGTTCGGCCGCATCGATTCGACGCGCCAGACGCGCGCCGGCAGCACCGAGGCCAGCGCGCCAGGCGGCAGATTCGTCGGGATGCGCAAGTCGCGGGTCTTCGAACCGGTGCGCGGACCAAGCACGACCTGCGCGCCCGAGCGGGCGAGGCGCACGGCGAAATCGTCCGGCACGACCGGCAGCGGCGGCACGACGATCAGACTGTAGCCATCGAGCGATGCATCGACCGGCACGACATCGACATCGAGTCCGAGCGCGCGCAGCGCCGAGTAATACTCGAACGCAAAACGCGGATAGTGGAAATCGGCTCCTTGCGGATGAATCTCGAACAGCCACTTCGCCTCGTAGTCATAGACGAGCGCGACCTTCGAGCGGATCGTCGCGTTGGCGTCGGCATTCGCCGCGAGCACCTTGCCGATCTCGTGCGCGACCTGACCTGCTTCGTTGCCGCCGACGTCGAGGCGGTTGTCGGGCGTGTTCAGTCCGGCATGCATCTGCTCCTGCGCGAACGGCGCCTGGCGCCAGCGGAAGTACGACACGCAGCCCGCACCGTGCGCGAACGCCTCCCAGCTCCACAGCCGCACCATGCCCGGCAGCGGCGCCGGATTCCACAGCGCCCAGTTCACCGGACCCGGTTGCTGCTCCATCACCCAGAACGGCAGCTTCGACATGCCGCGGTAGACGTCGTGATTGAACGACGCGAAGTCGGGATGGCCGCTGCGCAACCAGCGCGCCTTCACGTCCGGCGCAAACCATTGCTCTTCGAGCGCGCCGAGCGGATAGCTGTCCCAGCTCGCGACGTCGAGATCGGCGGCGACCTTGTAGTGATCGAACTCGGTGAAAAGCTGCATGAAGTTGTGCGCGACCGGCCGCCCTGGCGAATGCGCGCGAATGATCTCGACCTGCATGCGGTTGTAGCGCGCCACTTCGTCGGACGCGAAGCGCCGGTAGTCGAGGCGATGCGATGGATGCGCTTCGGTCACGGTCGCCACCGGCGCGTCGATCTCGTCGAAGCTGCGGTACTCCATGCTCCAGAACACCGTGCCCCACGCGTGGTTCAACGCGTCGATCGTGCGATAGCGCGCCTTCAGCCATTCGCGAAAGCGCGCGACCGCTGCCGGCGAATAGCTGAGCACCGTGTGATGGCAGCCGAACTCGTTATCGGTCTGCCAGTACGCGACCGCCGGATGCCTGCCGTAACGCTCGGCGATCGCCGTGCAGATGCGTTGCGACGCTTCGAAATACGACGGCGACGAGAAGTCGTAATGACGGCGCGAGCCGAACGCACGCGGCCGGCCGTCCGCACCGATCGGCAGGATGTCCGGATGACGGTCGATCAGCCACTTGGGCGGGGTCGCGGTCGGCGTGCACATGACGACCTGCAGCCCCGCGGCGGCCAGTACATCGATCGCGCGATCGAGCCAGCCCCAGTTGTATTCGCCAGGCGTCGGTTCGATGCGGCTCCACGCGAACTCGGCGATCCGCACCTGTTCGATGCCGAGCGCTTTCATGCGGCGAGCGTCGTCTTCCCACATCGACTCGGGCCAGTGTTCCGGGTAATAACAGACTCCAAGGCGCATCCCAATGTCCTTTATGCGTAGTGTTCGACGGGTTCGAGCAAAGCGGCGGCAAAGCCGTCTTCGGTAAACAAATGACAAGCGAGCCGGGGCACGCGCAGGCTCGCGCGATCCCCCGGCGCGAGTCGCGTATTGCCTGGCGCTTTGGCGATCAGCACGGCACCGCCAGGCTGATCGAGGTGCACATAGCTGTGTTCGCCGAGCTGTTCGACGAGCGACACCGTGCGCACCAGCACGTCGTCTGCGGGCGTGGCCGATGCCGTGTCGACGAACTCCAGGTGTTCAGGACGCACACCGAGCGTGACGGGTTGCGCGGCTTGCAGACCCGCGCCGCTCACCGGCACACGGACGCTTTCCGCCGTGTGATCGAGCGTGACGAGCACGCCTTGCGGATCGATCGACGCGATCCGCCCCGGCAGGAAATTCATCCGCGGCGAGCCGATGAACCCGGCGACGAAGCGGCTCTTCGGACGGTGATACAACTCGAGCGGCGCGCCGATCTGCGCAATGCTGCCGTAGCGCTCGGTGTCCTTGCCCGCGTGCAGCAACACGATCTTGTCGGCGAGCGTCATCGCTTCGATCTGGTCATGGGTCACGTAGACCACGCTGGCCTTGGCGAACTGCTTGTGCAGCCGAGCGATCTCGACGCGGGTCTGGCCACGCAACGTGGCGTCGAGATTGGACAGCGGTTCGTCGAACAGAAACACGCCGGGCTCGCGCACAATGGCCCGGCCGATCGCGACGCGCTGCCGCTGACCGCCCGACAAAGCCTTTGGCCGACGCTCCAGCAGCGCCTCCAGTTGCAGGATGCGCGCGGCTTCCCGCACCTTGCGGTCGATTTCATCTTTGGGGGTTTTGGCGAGCTTCAGGCCGAACGCCATGTTCTCGAACACGCTCATGTGCGGAAACAGCGCATAGCTCTGGAACACCATCGCCACGCCGCGCTGCGCAGCGGGCACGTCGTTGACGAGCCGCCCGCCGATCGACAGGTCGCCATCGGTGACGTCCTCGAGGCCGGCGATCATCCGCAGCAAGGTGGATTTGCCGCAGCCGGACGGACCGAGAAACACGCAGAACTCGTTCTCCACGATCTCCAGATCGACGTCGCGGATCACCAGTGCGCCGTCGCCATAGGCCTTCTGCACGCCTCTTAACGAAATGCTCGCCATTGCATCGACTCCGTGATTTAATCAGCTCGAAGTCGGAGATTAAGCGCTTAATCAGCAGGGCCGAAAAAAATCGATCCTTGGGATCGTTTGGGCCTCGCTGGTCTCCGATGTCGTTTCTCTGTGCGACAGATGGTGCCGCGCCTTGCGCTGCGATGCAAATGTCGAACAGCCGTCCCAAATATTGAAAAGACTATGCCCACACTCAGCGAAGTCGCGCGTCATGCCGGCGTCACCCCTGCGACGGTATCCAACGTGCTGCGCAATCGCGGCCGGGTCGGCACGCAGACTCGCCAGCGGGTGCTCGACGCCGTCGACGCGCTCGGCTATCGCCCGCACCTCGCGGCCCGCGCGCTCGCCGAGGGCCGCGCGCCGACGCTCGCGCTGATGGTGTCGAGCATCGCCAATCCGTTCTATCCGGAGTTCGCGCTCGCGGTCGAACGTGCGGCGCGTGCAAGCGGCCACTTCGTGATCATCTGCAATACTAACGAAAATCCGTTGGACGGCCGCGCGTATCTCGAACAGATCGCCGGGACGCTCTCCGAGGGCGTGCTCGTGACGAACGCGAACCTCGATTTCGCCGACCTTCACAAGACCGAAGCGCGCGGCACGCCAGTGGTGCTGTGCATGTGGGAGCGGCCAAACGAGCCGCCCGGACTGCCGTGCGTCGCGGTCGATTTCCGGCGTGCCGGCGAGCTGGCTGGCGCGCATTTGCTGGAGCTCGGCCATCGGCGCATCGGCGCGATTGTCGGCAGCAAGGCCTCGGGCATTCACGCGGCGCGCTACGAAGGTTTCGTCGATGCGCTGCGCGCGGCCGGCGCACCAAGGAACCGGGTCAGACATGCCGCCGATACGATCCACGGCGGCTACCTCGCGACACGCGCGCTGCTCGAGGCCGACCCGAAGCTCACGGCGATCTTCGCGACCAACGATCTGCCGGCGCTCGGCGCGATGCACGCCGCCGCCGATCTCGGTCTGCAGGTGCCGGCCGATCTGTCGGTAATCGGCATCACCGACATTCAGCTCGCACGCGAATCGCGGCCCGCGTTGACGACGGTGGCCGTGCCGACCGTGGAAGTGGCGGGACTTGCGGTGTCGTTGTTGCGCGAGCTGATCGAGTCGTCGTATGGGCAGGCGGGTCGCGGCACGGCAAGCGTGCCGATGCGGATTTCGTCCGCGCCCGAACTCGTCGTGCGGGCTTCGACCGGCACGCCGCGTTCGCGTTGAGAGGGCCGTTCGGCCGCACGGACCGCAGACGTTAGGCGGCGAATCCTTCCATCGGCTCGGCCGCCTTCCGTGCAATTTGCCATCGTCCATGCCGCGCCCTTCAGGAGGCGCTGAATAGCACGTCGATGCACTCGCCGATGTCCGCCTTTGCGTTCGTCTTTGGCGTTAAGACCGCCTCGACAAGGCTTCAGATAGCTTTCAACCAAACCAGGGACTTTCCCCAAGTCCCGCCCCTCGATCCTGCACCGCACCAACCCGCTGAAGCCGTGTCACGCAAGGCTCAGCGCCTTTGCGCGAGCAGCGGCGTATCAACGTCCATTTACAACGCTGCCTTGACGAGTGTCGACGCGCCTGCTGTACTAAATCAACCAAAGTGATTTAGGTGACCAGCGTCGACGAGCCGCGTTTCACACCGCGATCATCTCGCCTGACCTTGTACCTCGAACCAGTTGGCCGGCACGCTGCATGCGCGCCCGTCATCGCCAGACAGTCAACAACGTCGTCGCAAACAACCGGAGGAGCGTCTCATGAATCTGAATTCCCGCAGGGGTCCTGCCAGCAGGAGGATCATCTCGATGTGCGTCGCGGCGTCGGCCGTCTGGTGCGCAAGCGCGAGCCAGGCCGCCGATCAGCCTGTCGTCGGCCTCATCACCAAGACCGACACCAACCCGTTCTTCGTCAAGATGAAACAGGGCGCCGACGCGGCCGCGTCGAAAGACGGAGCGAAGCTGCTCACCGCCGCCGGCAAGTTCGACGGCGACAACGCGAGCCAGGTCACCGCGATCGAAAACATGATGACGGCCGGCGCGAAAGCGATCCTGATCACGCCGAGCGACACCAAGGCGATCGTGCCGAGCATCAGGAAAGCGCGCGCCGCCGGCGTGATGGTAGTCGCGCTCGACACTCCGACCGATCCGCAGGACGCCACCGACGCCCTCTTCGCCACCGACAACTTCAAGGCCGGCGTGCTGATCGGCAAATACGCGAAGGCCGCGCTGAACGGCAAGCCGGCGAAGATCGCCACGCTCGATCTCGCGCCCGGCGTCTCGGTCGGCGTGCTGCGTCACAACGGCTTTCTCGAAGGCTTCGGCGTGAAGGAAGGCGATCCGTCGGTGGTCTGCAGCCAGGACACGCGCGGCGATCAGGCGAAGGGCCAGACGGCGATGGAAAACTGCCTGCAGAAAGCGCCGGACATCAACGTGGTCTACACGATCAACGAACCGGCCGCAGCGGGCGCGTACCGCGCGCTCAAAGCGGCGGGCAAGGACAAGAACGTGATGATCGTGTCGATCGACGGCGGTTGCGAAGGCGTGCGCAACGTGAAGGCCGGCGCGATCGCCGCGACCTCGCAGCAGTATCCGCTGAAGATGGCCGCGCTCGGCGTGACCGCGGGTGTCGACTATGCGAAGACCGGCAAGAAGGTCTCCGGCTATCAGGACACCGGCGTAACGCTGATCACCGACAAACCGATGGCCGGAGTCGACAGCAAGGACACGAAGTTCGGCATCGACAACTGCTGGGGTAACAAGTAATACGCACTGCACGGCGGCCCGCTGCCACGGGCCGTCATCGGATTTGCCGCGTGGCCTGCCCGCCACGCTCATGTATCGAGGTCATCCATCATGTCGACTCCTTCCGCGCCCGCCCACCGCTCGCGCTCTTCCTTTGCCGACCATTTGCCGTCACTCTCCGAGGCCGGACCGCTGATCGCACTGGCACTGGCCTGCGGCTTCTTCATCTCGCAAAGCAACCGCTTCCTGTCGTTCCAGAACCTCTCGCTGATCCTGCAGCAGACCATGGTGGTCGCGGTCATCGCGATCGGTCAGACGCTGATCGTGCTGACGGGCGGCATCGATCTGTCGTGCGGCATGGTGATGGCGTTCGGCTCGATCATCATGACCAAATTCGCGGTCGTGCTCGGCGTGCCGCCGATCCTCGCGATTCTGTGCGGGATTGCCGCAAGCACGCTGTTCGGCGCGCTCAACGGCGTGTTGATCACGCGCATCAAACTGCCTTCGTTCATCGTCACCTTGGGTACCTTGAATATCGCGTTCGCGCTCACGCAGATCTATTCGAACGCCGAGAGCGTGTCGAACCTGCCGGATGCGATCATGTTCTTCGGCAACACGTTCAAGCTCGGGCCGGCCGAGGTCACCTACGGCACGGTCCTGACGCTGCTGATGTATCTGGCCACCTGGTTCGTGCTGCGCGACACGGTGCCCGGCCGCCATCTGTACGCGCTCGGCAACAACGCCGAGGCCGCGCGGCTGATGGGCTTGTCGTCGCAGAAGATCCTGCTCACCGTGTATTCGCTGGCCGGCGCGATCTACGGCATCGCGGCGCTGCTGTCGGTGTCGCGCACCGGCGTCGGCGATCCGCAGGCGGGTCAAACGGAGAATCTCGACAGTATTACGGCGGTCGTGCTCGGCGGCACGAGCCTGTTCGGCGGACGCGGCTCGATCGTCGGTACGCTGCTCGGGGCGTTGATCGTGGGTGTATTCCGCAACGGCTTGACGTTGATCGGCGTTTCTTCGGTCTACCAGGTATTGATCACCGGCATGCTGGTGATTCTCGCGGTCGCCGCGGACAAACTCTCCCATCGTCGCGGTTGAGCACTCACAGGAGCCCTGTCATGTCGACACCCCTTTCCGCTTCCACCGCGCTGCCGGTTCTGCAGGCACGTGGACTGATCAAACGCTATGGCCACGTGACCGCGCTCGACGGTTGCGATTTCGAAGTGATGCCCGGAGAAATTCTCGCCGTGATCGGCGACAACGGCGCGGGCAAATCGTCGTTGATCAAAGCGCTGTCCGGCGCGACGGTGCCGGATGAAGGCGAGATTCTGCTCGACGGCAAGCCGGTCAAGTTTCGCAGTCCGCTGGATGCGCGCTCGCAAGGCATCGAAACCGTCTACCAGGAACTCGCGGTCGCGCCGGCGATGAGCATCGCCGAAAACCTGTTCCTCGCACGCGAGTTGCTCAAGCCCGGCTGGCGCGGCTCGCTCTTCAAGATGATCGACAAGCGCCGCATGCTCGAAGAAGCGACCACGCACATGAAGGATCTGCAGATCGGCATCCGCTCGATGCGCCAGGCGGTCGAAACGCTGTCGGGCGGCCAGCGCCAGGGCGTCGCGGTGGCGCGTAGCGCAGCCTTTGCGCGGCACGTGGTGATTCTCGACGAGCCCACCGCCGCGCTCGGCGTGAAGGAAGGCAACATGGTGCTCGAACTGATCCGGCGCGTGCGCGATCGCGGCCTGCCGGTGATCCTGATCAGCCACAACATGCCGCACGTGTTCGAGGTCGCCGACCGCATCCATATCCAGCGCCTCGGCCGGCGCGCCGCGCTGGTCAAAACCAAAGACGTGCACATGTCGGAGGCGGTGGCGATCATGACCGGCGCGAAGGAAGCAGACGTCAAGGCGATTGCATGACGCGGGTCTCCTGCTGAGCGGGTGCACGACGATGGACACTCCCGGTACCCGCTCCCCACTCAAACGCACGGTCGGCTCGAATCAGGTCGGCATGCGGCAGTTCAACGAGCGCATCGTGCTGCAGACGATCCGCCTGCACGGGCCGCTGCCGAAAGCCGACGTGGGCCGCTTGACACGACTGTCGATGCAGACGGTGTCGATGATCGTCGAGCGTCTGATCGACGACGGCCTGCTTGAAAAGCAGGCACGCGTGCGCGGCCGCATCGGCCAGCCGTCGGTGCCGATCGCGTTGCGCGCGGACGGCGCGTACACCATCGGCATCAAGGTGGGACGCCGCAGCCTCGATGTGCTGGCGATGGACTTCGCCGGCCGCGTGGTATGCCGCGATGTGTTCGAGTACGCGTATCCCGATCCGCGCACGCTGTTCCCCGCGCTCGAAAGCAAGCTGGCGCGCGTGAACCAGACGCTCGGTGCCAAAGCGGGCAAGGTGGTCGGCGTGGGCGTCGCGGCGCCGCTCTGGCTCGGCGGCTGGCGCGACTTTCTCGGCGCGCCGCCCGACGCGCTGGATGCATGGAACGAGATCGACTTGCGCACCCGCATCGCCGCGATGACGGGTCTGCCCGTCGAGTTCGCCAAGGACACCACCGCCGCGTGCGCGGCCGAACTCGTGATGGGCCAGGGCCGCGGCATTCACAATTTTCTGTACCTGTTCGTCGGCACGTTTATCGGCGGCGGCCTCGTGATCGACGGCCGGTTGCATGGCGGACCGCACGACAACGCGGGCGCGGTCGGTTCGATTCCACTGCGCGACGGCGCCGCGCGCAAGCCCGCGCGGCAATTGCTGCACGCGGCGTCGGGCTTCGTGCTCGAAAAGCTGTTCAGCGACGTGGGTGCGCCGCCCGCCGCCGCGCACGATCATCGCGCGCTATCGCCGGAGTTGTGGCGGCATACAGAACAATGGCTCGATAGCGCGTGCCCCGCGATCGCCAACGCGCTGACCAACGCGGCCGCGTTGCTCGACCTCGAAGCGATCGTGATCGACGGCGAGTTCGACCGGCAGCTGGTGCGCGAAATCATTCGGCGTACTGAGCGTGTGCTCGATCGCTTTGAATGGGAAGGGATGGTGCGCCCGCAATTGCTGGAAGGCGCGATCGGCGCCGATGCGCGTGCGATGGGTGGCGCGATCCTGCCGCTGTACGCGCATTTCGCGCCGGTGCATGAGCTATTCCTGAAACCGGCCGCGTCAGACACGGACTACCCGGAGTGAACCGTGTGACTCGCCGCGAGCGCGTGCGATGAACTTCAGATGTGCAGTTCTCCGCGCTCTGCGATCTGCTGCGCGCTTGCCGAGCAGTCGCTCACCGTTGCAAGCATCGTTGCGAGGCTAAACGGTGAACGACCCGCTCTCTACCCGGCCACCTTCTTCACAGAAGCCGTCTTCGCCGGCGGAGTGTCCAGCAGCGGCTGCAACGCGGGTGCCAGCGTCTTCAGCAACTGCACCGACAGCGCGCTCGTGAAGTTGTAGTGCGCCGCATAAGGTTCATGCACCCACGCGGTCAGCGTGCCGTAGAAGCGGTCGCCCATCGCGAACACGAAGGTGGCGCTGCGGTTCACCTTGCGCGATTCGATCAGCCGCGCGCCCTTGGCGAACACGTTGAAGCGCTGGTCGCCGGTGCCCGTCTTGCCATACACCGTGAGCGTCTGGCCATCGGGGAACGAGATGCCTTGCGCGAGCCGCCTCGCGGTGCCGCCCGTCACGACATCGCGCAACAGCGATTTCACCACGCCGGTGATTTCCGGCGACAACTGCTGTTGCGGCGCCACCGCCGCACGCTGGAAGTGCGTCTCGTACGGCGTGTCTTTCGCGAAGTCGAGTTGGCTGAGGCTTTCGGTCGGCACCTTGTTGCCGCCGTTGGCAATCACGCCGATCAGCTGCGCGAGCGCCGCGGGCCGGTCACCCGATGCGCCGATCGCCGCCGCGTACGACGGCGTGAGCGTAGCGAACGGATAGCCGAGCGCCTGCCACGATTTGCCGATCGCATCGAATGCGCGCAGCTCGACCATCCGTTTGATGCGGCGATCCTGGGTCCCGTGGTAGCGCGTCTTGAAGAGCCACGAGTAAGTGGTCAGCCGCACGTCGCGGCTCGCGTCCTGAATCTGGGCGAGCGTCGCATCGGGATGCGTGCGCAGATAGTTGAGGGCCCACAATTCGAGCGGGTGCACGCTCGCGATGTAGCCGCGGTCGTTCAGGTTGAAGCGGTCGATCGCGTATTTGGCGTACAGGTTCGCGAGGTCTTCGTCGTCGAGCATCGACGCGGCCGGGGTGTTCTTCAACGCCGCGCGCATCTTCGCGTTGAACCACGCATTCGACTCGTCCGGCGCGACGCTGCGCAACACGGTCGCCACTTTCGGCGGCGATTTACGCACGCCGAGCAGCAGCAACGCCAACGCCTGCTCGGGTGTCTTGCCGTGATACTTCGTGTAGAAGCGGTTCATGTACACGCGGCTTTCCTGATCGGCGAAACGCGTCAGATACATCTTGCGGGTCGCCGGATCGCCCAGCCATTGCGACGACGGGCCGGTGGTCTGCACCATCTCGTAGTGCACGATGTCGCGCATCAGCCGCACGAACACCAGATTCACCGAGTGCTGGAACGCGCGGTGCACGGTCAGGATGCGGCTGTTGTCGTCAGCCTCGAAATTGTTGAAGGTTTGCGCGCCGCCACCCGTGTAGAACGTTTCGCCAGGACTGGCCGAGTATTTGCGTTCCACCGCCGCGTCGAGCATCGCCTGCAGCGAGCGGTCCGGCGTATGCGTGAGGTACTTGAGCGCCCAGCGTGTCAACTGGTCGTTCGGATCGGGCTTGATGGCGTTCAGCTCCGCGTTGCTCAGTGGTGCATAACGCGCATGCAGGTCGGAGACGATCTGCAGATAGGTGACCAGGGTACGCAGTTTTGCGGTCGATCCGAGATTCAGGCGCGCGCCGGAGTTGATATCGAACGGCTGGTTGACGCTGTCGGTCTGCACGCGCACGAGGTTCGCGCCATCGCGTCGTTCGTACAACGTAAAGCTATAGGCGATCCGCGATGGATCGTCCGACGGACGCAGCATCTCGTAGCCGACGAGCCCGGCGGCTTTCGCGCCATCGCGTGTCGCGGCGGCGGCGAGCCGGTCGCTCACGGCCTGCTGCACGGCGTTGTTGAGCGTGCCCGTTGCCTGCAGGTCGAGGCGGTCGAGTTCGTAGTAGCTCGACACGCCAAGCGCCGTCAGCAGATGCGAGCGCATCGACGTCACCGCCTTGCGCGACACGAACGAGTCCGCGGTCTGCGTCCTGACGGGCGCGTGATGCAGTTCGACATGCGCGGCCAGCGCGGCATCGCGCAGCGGGATCGACACGACACCGCCATTTGCCAATAGCCGCAGATAGCTGTCGGTCAGCCGTTCGAGTTCGGGATAGCCGCGCCGCAGGAAATACGACGGCGCGCGTTGCGCGATCATCAGCGAGAGCACCTCACGGAACGCCACGCCCTGCTCGGCCAGGTTCTGTTCGGTCGACGGCGCTTTCAGCACGCGATTGACGTCGCTGAAATCGTGTCCGTACCACGCGGCAACCCCGTCGCCGATACCGTTGATTTCGCCGATCCCCGGCTGCGCGGCGAGCGGCACCGAATTCAGGTAGTGAACCACGATCTGCTGCCGCGCAGGCAACGTCTGCGGGCCGTCGAGATACGCCCGCACCGAGGCGGACGCGATTTGCCGCAATTTTTCCGGCGGCGTCGCCGTACGACCGCCGGTGGAATGGCGGAATTTCTCGATCTGCGTGGCGAGCGTGCTGCCGCCCGGCGTCGATTGATGCTGGTTGAACAGGCGCATGCCCTGGTCGGCCAACGCGCGGCTGAAGCGTCCCCAGTCGATCGCCGGATTGCGGTTCGGCTGGTTCGGATCGAGCAGATAGCGGTCTTCGATAAACAGCAGCGAATTCACGACCAGCGGCGGAATCGCGTCGAAACTGCTGTACACGCGGCCCGGAAACCGGGCGGCGAAGAGCGGCGCGCCGGTGCCGTCGAATAGTTGTAGACCGGCCGCATCTTTTTCCGGATAGGGCAGAAAAAGGCCATCGTCGGCGAGCGACAACATCCGCTCGGAATCGCGCGCCTGCGAGCGGATTTCAAAGCCGCGTTGCAGCAGGCGCTGCTGGAACGAAGGCAACAACGCGTAGCCGAGGCGGCTGTCGTAAGGACCTTTGTCAGCCTGCGGAAAACGGATTGAATGACTGACACCGTCGGCGACGGAAAAGCCCACGTCGCGGGTCAGTTCGGAGAGATAGCGCGCTTGCAGCCGCGACGTTTCGATCTCGATCTGGACAAACCGCGCGGCAAATGCCAGCGCAGCCAGAAGCACCGCCACGAGCCCCCATTTGAACCACTTACGAACAGGAGTTGTGACGGTCGCGCGAAGCGGATACCGAAGCAGTGGCCGGTTCATGGCTGCTCTCCCCCGAGCGGTCGCGAGGCTCTTTACCTAGCTTACTTCAAATCAGTGTAGGCGGAACGTGAAGGCCCCATCGATCAGATTTACCCGACGTGTCGCAGCTACAACACCCTTGCTGCCACAAGTGGCAAAACGGTAGCAAAACGCGAACCCACCGTGACACTTTAGTGTCTTTCATGTACCGGCAAATCGCGGTGTCAGTCGGTCTTGTCAGCCGGTTTTGCGGTTTTGCGATTTTGCGCCGCGCGGCCCTGCACTTGCTGTACCAGCTCTGCGCCCAGCAACTCGATGAACTGCTCAGCCGGCGGCGACAGCACGCCCCCTTTGCGCGTCACGACGCCGAAGGTCTGCGACGGCGACTTCAACCGGACAGGCACGGCGCGCAACATCTTGTGCCGGACGAACAGGCCGGCAATCGCGCTCGGCAACAGCGAAATCAGTTCGGGGCTGCTTTGCAGCAAGGCGACCGTCACGAACGTGGAGGCCGTCGAAATCGGGTTGTCCGGCATCTCGAGACCGGCCAGATCCATCTCGCGTTCGAGTAGCGCGTGCAAAGGCATGTGCGACGGATACATCACCCAGCGATGACCGGCCAGATCGCGCAGCTTCACTTCCCGCTTCGGCAACGACGGATGGCCGTAGCCCACCACCACCGACAGCGGCTCGTCGCCAAGCGGACGATAGTGGTACTTCGACGGATCGGCCGCAACCGCCGCGCGGCCGATCACGAGATCGAGCCGTCCATCGTCGAGCTGCGGCAGCATGCGGGCACTGGTGTCTTCCACCACTTCGATCGACAGATTCGGCTGGCCGGCCTGCAACCGGTTCAGCGCCGGCACGACGCACTCCGGAATCGCGCCCATGATCGCGCCGACCGCGAGCCGGCCGCCGCGCCCCGAGCGTATCTCGGCGACGTCCTGGCACAATGCGGTCAGATCGGTCGCCACGAGGCGCGCGTAGCGGATCACGCAGTGGCCGAGCTGGTTCGGGATCATGCCGCTCTTCGAGCGCTCGAAGAGCGGCATGATCCCGAACCAGCTCGGCCACTGCGTGATCCGCTACGCGCGCCTCGTGGCGAACGATCTGACCGCC
>NZ_CYGX02000036.1:1213-1598 GCF_900019265.1 Paraburkholderia ribeironis | reverse complement strand
TGCTCGCTGTTCAAATGATCGAACGGCTGCGCCGTCTGGACCTGAGTCTGGCTGTACGTGACCTGTTCCAGACCCCGGTGCTGTCCGCACTGGCTCGCGTCCTGGGCCAGCGTCGCGAAGTGCCGGTGCCACCTAATCAGATTGCGCCGGATTGCCAGACCATCACGCCCGACCTGCTGCCGCTAATCGATCTCTCTCAGGACGAAATCGATCGTATTGTGGCCAATGTACCGGGGGGGGCCTCTACGATACAAGACATCTATGCCCTCTCTCCCTTACAGGACGGCATCCTGTTTCACCACCTGCTGGCCACTGACGGTGACCCCTATCTGCTGCTCGTTCAAATGGCTTTCACGGAACGTGATACGCTGGACCGTTATTTGGC
>NZ_CYGX02000036.1:937-1203 GCF_900019265.1 Paraburkholderia ribeironis | reverse complement strand
CAAGCTTCGCTGCCAGTAACTGAGCTGAAACTCTCGCCGGCAGACGGTCCCGTTACCATCCAACTGGCTGAGCGTTTCGGTCCCCACCAGTACCGGATCGATCTAAGCCAGGCGCCGCTGCTGCGCTTTGTAGTCGCGCAAGATGAACTAGGACGCTGGATCCTACTCACCCTGCTACATCATCTGATTAGCGACCATTCGACGCTAGAGGTGATGCAGGCAGAGGTGCGGGCATTCATGGAAGATCCAGGCGCAATTCTGCCATC
>NZ_CYGX02000036.1:0-927 GCF_900019265.1 Paraburkholderia ribeironis | reverse complement strand
GAAGAACACGAACGCTTCTTCCAGGCAATGCTCGCGGACGTCACTGAGCCAACGCTGCCGTTCGGGCTGGTCGAGGTACACCGTGATGGCTCTCAGATAGGCGAGACCCGGCGAATGCTATCCTCCGATTTGAACCTGAGGCTGCGTGCACAGGCCAAACGCCTGGGCGTGAGTCTCGCCAGCCTGTGTCATGTCGCGTGGGCGCAAGTGCTTGCGCGTACCAGTGGGCAGGAACAGGTCGTATTCGGCACAGTCTTGTTCGGGCGGATGCAAGCGGGCGAAGGAGCAGACCGGGCGATGGGGCTGTTCATCAACACGCTGCCGCTTCGGTTGGATATGGATGAGGTCAGTGTGGCCGAGCGCGTGCGTCATACGCATGCAAGGCTGGCGGAACTGCTGGAGCACGAACATGCTTCGCTCGCGCTGGCTCAGCGATGCAGTGGCGTGCCAGCAGGCACGCCACTGTTCAGTGCGCTGCTGAATTACCGGCATAACTCGAAACCGTTCGGCGAGACCAAGGCAAGCGACACCTTGTCGGGTATCGAAATGCTCAGCTTCCAGGAGAGGACCAACTATCCATTCGCGCTGTCGGTGGAGGATTACGGACAGGCGCTGGGGGTGACGGCGCAGGTGCAATCGCCCATCGATTCGCAGCGGGTATGTGGGTATATGGAACAGGCGCTCTGCAGTCTGGCCGATGCGCTGGAGCAGACTCCTGGCCAGCCGGTGCGTCAATTGGAGGTGATACCCAAAGCGGAGCGGGAACTGCTGCTGCAGATCTGGAACGCAACCGAGGCGCCCTATCCCGATCAGGCGTGCATTCACCAGTTGTTCGAAGAGCAAACCGAGCGAACGCCCGAAGCCGTGGCCATCGTTCACGAAGACGAGCAGCTCAGCTATGCACCACTCAATGCGCGCGCCAACAGC
>NZ_CYGX02000118.1 GCF_900019265.1 Paraburkholderia ribeironis | reverse complement strand
AATGAACGCCCCGTCGCGAGCGGACGCAGCCCACCATCAGGAGGATGTATGCGAATACTTATCGTCGGTGCAACGGGTCTGCTGGGCAGCGAGGTCGTCAAGCTGCTGTCGGCCGAACACGAACTCGTCACTGCGAGCCGCAAGGGCTCCGATCTGCACGTGGACCTGTCCGACAAACCGGGCATCGAGTCGATGTACAACCAGGCCGGCACGCTCGACGCCGTCATCTGCGTCGCCGGCGCGGCCCGGTTCGCGCCGCTCGCATCACTCTCCGACGACGATTTCTCGTTCAGTCTCGCCAACAAACTGATGGGCCAGGTCAATCTGGTGCGTTGCGGCGCGGCGCACGTGTCGCAAGGCGGCTGCTTCACGCTGACGAGCGGCGTGCTCGCCCAGCAGCCGATGGAGGGCAGTGCGGCCGTGAGCATCGTCAATGCGGGGGTGGAAGCGTTCGCACGCGTGGCGGCGCTCGAGCTGCGCGGCAAGGCTCGGGTCAACGTGGTCAGCCCGGGCTGGGTCGCCGAGACGCTGGAGTCGATGGGCCGCGATCCGTCGCAAGGCGTGCCGGCCGCGATGGTCGCGCAGGCTTACAAACGCAGTCTGGGCGGGAGTGCGAGCGGCGAAGTCATCGCGGCGTCGTGAGCGCTCGACGGCCGCGTTGGGTTCGCTTCAGGTTCGCTTCAGGTTCGCTTCAGGTTCGCTGCAGGTTCGCTGCAGGTTCGCTCCAGGTTCGCGTTCGGATCGCTTCGTGATCGCTTCGCGGGCCATCGCGATTCCGCCGTGCCTGCTCCATACCTGCGTGGTGCCTGCTGCGCCGCCGCACGCCAGCGCCAGTGCCAGTGCCAGTGCTTTGCGAACGTGCGACTATCCCGATCCGCCATCGCCGTAGGTGCCGAACCTCGCCTCACCTGTTGTCACGCCATTGTCGTCATTGGGACACACAGCCCCCGCAGCATCGGGAGCTCCGCAAAACACTTTTGAGGCGCACGTCATGCCGGAACTCTCGTATCCGCAACCCGACACAGCAGGCGGCAAAGGGCGCAATATCGGTCTCCTCATCTTCTTCGTCGTGATCTTTGCCGGCGCCGTCTACTGTGCGATGCATCTGGTGGACGATCTGCAGCCGGTTCGCGAGAGTTCGTTTCTCCCGTATCTGCTGCTCGGCGTGGCGCTGCTGATTGCGCTCGGCTTCGAGTTCGTCAACGGCTTTCACGACACCGCCAACGCGGTGGCCACCGTGATCTACACGCATTCGCTGACCCCGAACCTCGCGGTGGTGTGGTCCGGCCTGTGGAATTTCCTCGGCGTGCTGACTTCGAGCGGTGCGGTCGCGTTCGGCATTCTGCAATTGCTGCCTGTCGAACTGATTCTGCAGGTAGGCAGCAGCGCCGGTTTCGCGATGGTCTTCGCATTGCTGATCGCCGCCATCATCTGGAATCTCGGCACCTGGTATTTCGGACTGCCGTCGTCCAGCTCACACACGCTGATCGGTTCGATCATCGGCGTGGGCCTGATGAATCAGTTGATGCACGGCACCAACGGAACGAGTGGCGTCGACTGGAATCAGGCGCTCGGCGTCGGCAAGTCGTTGCTGTTTTCGCCGCTGGTGGGTTTTCTTGCGGCCGGTTTGCTGCTGCTGATCCTGAAAGCCGTGGTGCGCGTTCCCGCGTTGTATGCCGAGCCGAAAGGCAAGGAACCGCCGCCGTTCTGGATTCGCTGCCTGCTGATTCTGACCTGCACGGGCGTGTCGTTCGCACACGGTTCGAACGACGGCCAGAAGGGCATGGGCCTCATCATGCTGATCCTGATCGGCACCGTGCCGACCGCGTATGCGCTGAACAAGGCGGTCACGCCCGCGGAAACGCAAACCTTCGTCGCGGTCGCGCAGCAGACCGCCGCGACGCTCGCCCATTACACCCAGGGCCTCGCGCCTTCCGCGAATCCGCGCGACGATGTCGAAGCATTCGTGCGCACCCGGCAGTTGACGCCCGCCACGCTGCCGGGCTTGCAGCAATTGGTCGGGCAGATCGGCCAGGAGGTCGCCGAGTCGGGGTCGCTTGCCGCCGTGCCGCAGAGCGTTGTCGATAACGTGCGCAACAACATGTACATCGCGTCCGAAGCGATCCGCCTGATGGATAAAACCGGGCAGCCGGCCTTCGCGCCGGAGCACGCCAAGATCATCAACAACTTCAAGAAGCAAACCGATCATGCGACCAAGTTCATTCCGACCTGGGTCAAGGTCGCCGTGGCCATCGCGCTGGGCCTGGGCACGATGGTCGGATGGAAGCGCATCGTCGTCACGGTCGGCGAAAAAATCGGCAAGCAGCATCTGACGTACGGACAGGGCGCAGCGGCTGAAATGGTGGCGATGGTGACGATCGGCGCCGCCGACGTGTACGGCTTGCCGGTCTCGACGACGCACGTGCTGTCCTCGGGCGTGGCCGGCACGATGGCGGCCAACGGTTCCGGCCTGCAATGGAGCACGGTGCGCAGCCTGATCCTCGCCTGGGTGCTGACGCTGCCCGCTTCGATCGCATTGGCGGCGGGCCTGTACTGGGTGTTCCGGATGCTGTTCTAGGGTCGCCGGGTAGAAGAGCCGGTCACGCGACCGGTCGCTGCATAAAAAAAGCGCGGTCAGTTCACACATGCCGCGCTTTTTTCATCATGCCGACAATCGTCCGCTCAATACACTTCGGGCACGATCATCGAATCCGGCACCGGCTGGCGGCTGTACTCCTCGTGATAGACGCGCGCCGGCAATTCGATCAGCGGATGCTCGATCTCGTGATACGGCACCTGGCTCAACAGATGTTGAATGCAGTTCAGCCGCGCGCGCTTCTTGTCGACGGCCTGCACGACCCACCATGGCGCCTCGGGAATATGCGAGCGCTGCAGCATCACTTCCTTGGCCTGCGTATAGGCTTCCCAGCGGCGCCGGCTTTCGAGATCCATCGGACTGAGCTTCCACTGTTTCAGCGGGTCGTGAATGCGGTTCTGAAAGCGGATCTCCTGCTCTTCGTCGGTAATCGAAAACCAGTACTTGAGAATCTGCACGCCGCTGCGCACCAGCATCTTTTCGAATTCCGGCACCGAGCGGAAGAATTCTTCGTACTCCTCGTCGCTGCAAAAGTTCATCACCCGTTCGACGCCCGCGCGGTTGTACCAGCTGCGATCGAACAGCACCATTTCACCGCCCGCCGGCAGATGCGATACATAGCGCTGGAAATACCACTGGGTGCGCTCGCGATTGTTCGGCGCGGGCAACGCCGCCACGCGGCACACGCGCGGATTGAGTCGCTGCGTGATGCGCTTGATCGCGCCGCCCTTGCCCGCTGCATCACGCCCCTCGAATATGACCACGAGACGATGACCCGTCTGCACGATCCAGTCCTGCAGTTTGACGAGCTCGCCCTGCAGGCGGAACAGTTCGCGGAAGTACAGCTTGCGCGCTTCGCGATGCTCCGGTGTGAAGCCGCGCGTGCCGTCGACGATGCGGTCGTCGACCTCCATCTCGAGTTCCTCGTCGTACGCGTCGATCAAGTCTTCCTCGAACCGGCGCTGTCGCTCCGCCAGCCATTCGGCTTCAGCTCTCTGATCCTGCTCCTTCATCGCGGCTCTCCCGGCAACAGAAATGATTTGGCACGCGGCGGCAGGCGCGACGCGAACGCGTTCGATTATCGAAGCGCCAGGTGTCAGCCGTATTAACGCCGCGGCTGTCTGGCGGCCAGCGCGCGCCGCGCAGGCACTCTCGCTCGTTCATGATAGCGAGTTTTGCGCGCCCGCCCGGCGCTAGCGCAACGGCCGCGCGAAACTGAGCTCGTGGCCGTCCGGATCGGTGATGTGAAAATAGCGCTCGCCCCACGGCGCATCGGACGGTTCGAGCGACGGCTTCAATCCCGCTGCGACGGCCTTGCGATAGAGCGCGTCGACATCCGACACGTAGATGATCACGCGGCCCCACCAGTTGACCGGCGCGCGCATGTCGACGATCAGGTTCAGATACGATCCGCCGAACGCGAACGACGTGAAGGCATCATGGGGGCCGCCGTATTTGAGCGGGAAGCCGAGTGCTTCGTAGAAACTCACGGCGCGCGACATGTCGCGAGTGGCGAGCGTGATCGCGCTGAGCGACTCGATGCGTGGTTGCGGCGATGCATCGGGAGTGGCAGTGGACGGGAGCATGGCGTGTCTCCTTCGCGAAGTGGTGCGCGCAGGCGAAGCGCGGCGTCAGCCAGCTCGCCGCGCCAGGCCGCTGGCCACAGCGCGCCTGCCCATGGATGAAGAAAGTGTCTCACACCGCGCTCCAGTCCTGCGCCGCGGCCGCCCTTGAAAACCCCGGCCACGCCCTGCATCTGCGAGCCCGTTCATCCGGAGCATCGCCATGGGAAGCCGCCCACGCTTCATCGATGACCTGTCGCGCGCCGCATCCGACGCCCCCGGGCCAGATTCACGCAACGCCGATTCACTCAACCCCGCCTCACTCAACCCCGCTTCACTCAACCCTTTATCCGACGACGCCCTGCTCGACGCCTATTCGCGCACCGTGATCGGCGCATTGGAACGCGTTCAGCAGGCCGTCGCCTTCATTGCGGTCGACCGCCGGCTGCCCGGCGAGCCTTCCGGGCATGGCCGCGACACGCGTGGCGGCACCGGCTCGGGCTTCCTGTTCACGCCCGACGGCTACCTGCTCACCAACAGCCATGTGGTCCATGGCGCCACGCACATACAGGTGACGCTCGCCGATGGCGCGAAATTCGACGCCGATCTGGTCGGCGACGATCCCGGCAGCGATCTGGCGGTGTTGCGCATCGGCTCGCCCGAGCCGATGCCGCACGTCGAGCTCGGCGAATCGTCGAAGCTGCGCGTCGGGCAGATCGCGATCGCCGTGGGCAATCCGCTCGGCCTCGCGCAAACCGTGACGACCGGCGTGGTGTCGGCACTCGGCCGCTCGCTACGCTCGACCTCCGGCCGCATGATCTACGATGTGATCCAGACCGACGCGGCGCTCAATCCGGGCAACTCGGGCGGTCCGCTGATCAATTCGGCGGGCCAGGTGATCGGCGTGAACACCGCGATCATCCCGGGCGCGCAGGCCATCTGCTTCGCAACCGCGATCGATACGGCCAAGTGGGTCATCATGCAGATCTTCGCGCACGGCCGCGTGCGGCGCGCTTATATCGGCGTGGCCGGCACCACGACGCCGCTGTCGCGCCGCGTGCAGCGATATTTCGGTTTGCGCACGGAAAGCGGCGTGCACGTGATGGAAATCGTCAAAGGCAGCCCGGCTGCGCTCGGCGGTTTGCGCACCGACGATACGATCGTCGCGATCGACACGCAGGCGGTGCAGGATGTCGACAGCCTGCAGCGCACGCTCGACGCGTCGCGGATCGACAGACCCGTCAGCGTGACGGTGCTGCGCGGCGCGCAACGGCTCGAACTGACGCTGACGCCGGTCGAGCAGGCCGGTTGAGGTAGCGCATCCGCATTGAGCGCGCAGCAAGGTGACGGCGTTCGGCGCGGCACGCGGGGCGTCGGCGAAGTCAACGGCGGCAACGCATTGAACGCGTTCAACGCACTTACGCAGAAGTCGCGCCAAGGCTCATGATGAGGCCGCACGCAAGCCCTCGCCAACCCGTCATGCGGACCCGCGACTGCCGCGCGCAATTTCATCGCCCGCGCCTGGCGGCAGACGCGCGGTGACGGGAATCGACATGAACGAGAACAGCCCGACCACGAGGAACGCCGGCCAGAAGTCGGAGAAGACGATGCTCGAATGACCCTGCAGGTTGTGCGAGATTTGCAGCACGATGCCGGCGATCGTCACGCCAAGTCCCAGCGACATCTGCTGAATCACGCTCGCGACACTGGTCGCGCGGCCCACGTCGCTGCCCGCGATATCCGCGTAGGCCAGCGTATTCAACGACGTGAACTGCAACGAAGGAAAGAACCCGCCGAACAGCACGACACACCAGATCAACCAGTGCGGCGTGCCGGGAAAGAACAGACCGTACACTGCGATCGCAACGCCCGCGCAGCCCGCGTTGAACATCAGCACGGTGCGAAACCCGAAGCGCTCGAGTATGCGCGATGCCATGGTCTTCATGAAGATCGACCCGAACGCGGATGCGCACGTGATCGACCCTGCCTTGAACGCCGTCGTGCCCAGGCCTTCCTGCAACGCGAGCGGCAACAGAAACGGCACCGCCCCGAGCCCAATGCGAAACAGCGAGCCGCCCGCCACGCTCGCGTGAAAACTCGGAATGCGCAGCAGCCGCAGATCGAGCACCGGCAATTCGACGCGGCTCGCGTACAGCACGTAAAGGGCCAGCAGCATCACGCCGGACGCGCACATGCTGAGCGACACCTTGCCCGGCACCAGTTCGCCGCCCACCAGCGAAAGCCCCAGCATGAACAGCGACGCCCCGCTCGCGGATAGCACGAAACCGATCCAGTCGAGCCGGCCCGGATGCGCTTCGCGCACCTCGGCGATGTGTTTGTTCGCGAGCCAGATGCCCAGCAGACCGATCGGAATATTGATGACGAAGATCAGACGCCAGTGCAGATACGTCGTGATGAAGCCGCCGAGCGGCGGCCCGACCACGGGCCCAAGCAACGCCGGCACCGTCAGATAGTTGACCGCGCGGATGAAGTCGGATTTCGGCACCGAGCGGAAAATGATGATGCGGCCCACCGGCACCATCATCGCGCCGCCGATCCCCTGCACGAAACGCGCAGCCACGAACGTGCCGAGCGACGTGGAGGCCGCGCACATCAGCGAGCCGGCCATGAAGATACCGATCGCCGTGCGAAACACCGTGCGTGAACCGAAACGGTCGGCCACCCAGCCGCAGATCGGTATGAAGACGCCGAGGCCGATCACATAGGCGGTGACGGCGAGCTTGAGGGTGATGGGATCCTGACCGAGATCGCGCGCCAGGACTGGCAGCGACGTCACGATGACCGTGCCGTCGACGTTTTCCATGAACATCGCGCACGCGACGATCAGTGGAACGATGAAAGTGCCTAAAGCGAGGGGCATTGGCATGACGACGGCCAGCCAGGCCGTTGATGTAAAGCGTCGATTATGGCATCGCAGCGGTAGGAAAACGGAATTCGTGAGACTCGATCACGTTTCGTGAGAGTGGAAAGACAGCCACAATAGCCTCACGCGATGCGACCGCGGCGAACACTTTGACGCCATACGACACCCGCCAGGCGTACTCGCGTGTTCATCACTTTTCATGTGGAGAATCTGCCATGAAGATCGTCGTAATGGGTGGTTCCGGCCTTATCGGGTCGCGTCTCGTCACGCTGCTCAGCGAGGCTGGCCATGAAGCGCTCGCCGCGTCGCCGCGAAGCGGCGTGAACGCCGTTACGGGCGAAGGCCTGAGCAACGCGCTCACGGACGCGGACGTCGTCGTGGATGTGACGAATGCGCCGTCATGGGAGCCGCAAGCGGTGCTCGACTTCTTCCGAACCTCGACGCGCAACCTCGGCAAGGCTGAAGTGGCGGCAGGGGTACGCCATCACGTCGCGCTATCGATCGTCGGCTGCGACCGTACGCCGGAGAACGCGTATTTCGTTGCCAAGGTCGCGCAGGAAGAGGCGATCGAAGCGGCGGGCGTGCCGTACACGATCGTGCGCGCGACTCAGTTCATGGAGTTCATCGGCGGTATCGCGGATTTCAGCACGGACGGCGGCACGGTGCGCGTCGGTGACGGACTGTTTCAGCCGATTGCCGCGGACGACGTCGCGGCGGCCCTCGCGCAAGCCGCGCTCGGCGCGCCGCTGAACGGCACAGTCGAGATCGCCGGCCCAGACCGTGCGCCCTTCGCCGAGATCGTCGCGCGTTATCTGAAATCGGTCGGCGACACACGCCCAGTAGTGACGGATCGCGATGCGCGGTACTACGGCGGCCTTGTCGAGGAACAGTCGCTCGTGCCGCTCGGCGATGCGCGGATCGGCCGCATCAGTCTCGATCAGTGGCTTGCGCAGGCTAAATAAGGTTGATCGCAGGGCTCCGGGCAATTCGCGTCCCATTGCGACGCGCAAACGCTTGCAGATATCAGTCGGTCCCGCGGGGCGGGGCGGCGTGCCGTGACGTGCGATGAACCGGTCGAGTTGGCCCGCAAACGCTTTGCTGTCGCGCGTGCTGAAGGGTGCCGGGCCACCCGTGTCGATTCGCCGTGAGCCAGGCACCGCGCGCCGGCTAGCCCGACGAGCAGGCTCAGCGTGGTGAGGTGGTTCGGCGTGACCCACGAATTCACCAGCGGAGTCACAAGTCGGCGCGTGAGCCGGCCGTCCCATGTGCGAGGCGCCGGAACATTGATTGGGGTTGGGGTTGCGAAGTCAATAGGCCGGAAATATATACGGGATCCAAACGGCTTGCTTTCTTTCCGTAATACGTTTTCTGGGTTCACTCCCCAATTCGCTCGTTACCTCCGCATGGCAAGCGCTAAGCAGGATTTGCTGAATCGCGTTAAAGTGCGAACCCAGTTGCGCAATTAATAGGCATCCCGTTCGATGCGCAACGTCTTTCGGGCCCCGGCGGCACGCCGTCACCCATTGCAAAGCCACTACACTGAACAGGGTTGCCGCTCACGCTCATGAAACGTTTTATTTGTTCTGTACTCCTTTTTCTCGCGGCCGCCGCGTTGTCGCCCAGCAGTTTCGCCGCGGCGCTCGACACGCCGCTCACCTGCAACGAAAGCGGGCATCAGTTCATTGCCGATCTCGCGCAGCAACAGATGATCGATCCGACGCCCACGCGCGTCGAACACAATTCGATCAATGCGTTTTCGCCGGTGTCCGGCGCAGATCTGACCGCGTACGGCTTTCATGTGTTCGCGGTGGTCGGCTACGAGAAAGACGACCCGATGTTCCGCGTCGGTGATGGCGAGCCGCTCGCGCGCTCGGCCTACGGTGTCGTCGTATTCGGCAGCGAGTCTAAAGTGCAGAGCGCGGTTGCCGGCAGCGGCAGCACGGCGATCGTGCATCACGTCGCCCCGCTCGTCACGGCGATTTTCTGCAAGCGAAGCTAAGGCTCGAAGGCAGGCTTCGCGTTGCGCGAATGACTCGTGCAACCGGCGCGATCCGCGCAAGCCGCACAACCACTATCCCGGCCGGCGAAATTCGTTTTCGACCCATGCGGCCGCGCTCGCCTTGTTCAACTTGAAGCTGGGCGCGACCTGCACTTGCGCGAGCTGTTCGCCGAAGATGTCGAGCGCAGTCAGCAGCGCGTAGGGTTCGTCTTCGTCGGGGACGATGTCCAGTGTGATGTCGAGTTCGTCGTTACCATCCGCGCTCGCTACCCGCACTTCTTTATGCAATTGCGCGCGTAGTTGCTGCTCGTGTCGACGCAGCACTTCGGACGCGGTCTTCACCAGCGTGTTGAACGCCGACGTGTCGAGCGGCTTCGGATCTTTCTTGTTGCGGCCCATCGTCCACGGTCCGACGAGCGCGGGTTCCGCTTCGCCGTCCTTGATCATTTCGACAGCCCAGCCTTCGTCGTCTTCGTTCTTGATGACGCGCGCAGTCCAGCCGTCGTCGCGCCACAGACGCTCTTCGTGCACGCGTTCGCCCGGTTCGGACGAGCCTTCCGTCGTGAAATCGGCAGCGGTATCGGACGATGGAAGGGGTGTATCGGTCATTGCAGGTTCACTCACGTTCGCGGGGCGGAAGTACAGATCAAGCGCGTAATTCTACCCGTCCCGCCTGTGCCGCCCGCGCTCCTCTGACGAACGGACAAGCCGCGATGAGCCGATTGCGAATCGAAATACTCCATTTCTCTATCTGCCCGGGAACGGCGACCGTCTGGCCGACTCGTTCTCAATCAGGAATGCCGTGAAGTACTTCAGCGCGAATTGCGCCGGTTCGAAGTTCGCGGTCTGTACGGCTTCAGTAACGCGGCGATCGCGGCCTGGCCTGCTGCGCACAGTTGGCGCCGGGCATGCACTAGCGTTCGCGATCGCGAGCCATTCCCGCAGCTAGTGACGTCGCCTGCACGCGGTGGGTATACTGAGTCCGGTTGCCGCAGCACCCGCCTTGATGGCACTGCTGCACGGCGCCCTCATCGCGAAGCAAGACGTCGCGCTGAATCGCGTTGCGCTTCGCCCGCGCCCCAAGTTCCCGTGCACCACCGGGGACGTCGACGATCGGACCATGAAAAAACTCCTCCTGCTAACACCCGTTGTTGCCGTGATGGCAAGTCTCGCTGCCTGCGGTTCTTCCAGCGGCCCCGCCCGCGATGCATCGCAGCCGATGATGTACGTATCGTCGCAACGCGCCCCCGCCTACATCGCCGATTGCCTCGAAGGACGTTTGCCGCGCGTGCGTGTATCGCACGTCGGCGCCGCGACGGAACTGGCCGTCGGCGCGGATTCGAACAACTCTTACTTCGTCACGCTGACGCCGCTCAACGCCGGCTCGGTCATCAAGGTGATGCACCCCGCCAATGCGCCGGACGATCCGCCGGAAGCGGAACTGCGCTTCGACATCGCACGCTGCGCGACCTGACGAACGGCTCACGCGTTTGTGTGCAGGTTGGCGTGCCGATCGCCATACCGATGCGCGAAATTTTTATCTCGTGCATCGGCTATTTTTTTATCGGCTCATCTGCGAACATAGCGGCCCTTCGTCTTTCACGCGGCGCACCGCGCCGTGAGTTTCAATGGCATCCAGCAACGCACATCACGCGACCGGTTTCGCAGCAGGCGTTATCGCGGCGGCCATCGTCGCACGCACTGGCGCCGGCTTGCTTCATCCCGGTGTGGTGTTGAGCTTCATCGCCGGTGTGGCAGGCAGTACCGCGCCGGACTGGCTCGAGCTCGCGTGGTGGTCGCGCACGCGGCGTCTGTGGATCACGCATCGCACGCTCACGCATTGGGGAATCGGCTGGCTGGCGTTGCTCGCGTTCGCCTATCACGGGCTCGGTCATTCGATCTACGCCGCGCCGGCATTCGGCTTCGCATGTGGCGGACTGATGCACCTGCTCGCCGATTGGCCGAATCCGCTAGGCGTACCCTGGATTGCCGGGCGGCATTCGTTGAATCTCTGGAACAGCGGACACTGCGACCTGATCGTGGTAGCGGCGTCATGGGTTGCGGCCTGGCTGATCGGCGAGCACGTCTGGTTGCATGGCGTGCATGAGCTGTCCTTGCTGCGGCATCTGCACGTGGGATAAGCGTCAGCGCATCGCCGCCGCATAGTTGGCGGGCGTCACGCCGAGCAGGCGCACAAAGGCCCGCGTCATGTGACTCTGATCGGCAAAGCCCGCCGCGGCAGCTGCATCGGCCAGCGTGGCGCCGGCCGCGATCCACTGCCTCGCGAGCGCCACGCGCCGCTGCATCCGGTACGCGTGTGGCGGCAACCCTGTTTGCTGCGCGAAACCGCGCAGCAACTGGAAACGGCTCATACCGGTATCGGCGGCGAGATCGGTCAGTGTGAGCGCGGCTGCTGGATCGTCGTCGATGCGCGCTTTCGCTCGCGCGATCGGGCCCATCGACTGCGTGGCCCGCGAAAGCGCCGGCCGCGCCGCGTGGGCACGGACCAGATGCCCGAGCAGCCCGAGCAAGGCCTCTTCCCTCACCAGTTCGTCGGCCACGCAGCGCGCTTCGACCGACACCGCGAACAACCGCTCGAACGCGTAGTTCAAGCGAGGATCGTGCGCCACCGGTTGCGCGAGTTCAATGTCGCGCGGCGCGAGGCCGCTCAGTTCCGCGCCGACATCGGTCAGCAACGACGGCTCGAAATACAGCATGCGCCACGCGCGGCCGCGTTCGTCGAGTGGACTGCCGTCGTGGACTTCGCCCGGGTTGACCATGATCGCGTCGTTCATGCGCGCTTCGACGACGCCGCGGCCGCTCGCCGACCGATGCCCGCCACTGACGATCACGCCGACACCGAAGCAGTCATGCGAATGGCGCGCAAACGTATGCGCGGTGTCGGCAACCGTCGCTTCGACGCCGGCAATCGCGCAGCGACGCATCTGGACCCGGCCGCCTCGCATGGCTCGCGCTCAGCGGTGCGACGGCGAAGGACGAGGCACGCCGCGCATCAACGTCGCCCGTCGTCGGTACGCTCGCCTTCGCGCACCTTGCCTTGCGATACGCTGCTGCCCGGCGGCACGCTATGCGTGAGCCACACGTTGCCGCCAATCACCGAACCCCGTCCGATCGTCACGCGCCCAAGTATCGTCGCGCCGGCATAGATCACGACGTCGTCCTCGACGATCGGATGACGCGCGTTGCCCTTGATCAGCGCGCCGTCGATATCCGCGGCGAAGCTCTTCGCGCCGAGCGTCACCGCCTGATACAGGCGCACGCGCTCGCCGATGATCGCGGTTTCGCCGATCACCACGCCCGTGCCGTGGTCGATAAAGAAGCTCGGCCCGATGGTCGCGCCCGGGTGGATGTCGATGCCGGTCGCCGAGTGCGCGATCTCGTTGATGAAGCGTGCCAGCAGCGGCACGCCGAGCCGGTGCAGCGCATGCGCGAGCCGGTGGTGCGTCATCGCCCACACGCCCGGATAGCAGAGCAGGATTTCGGTGATGTGCTGCGCCGCCGGATCGCCCGTGTAGGCGGCTTGAATGTCGCTGACCAGCAGCGCGCGAATACCCGGTAACTGTGTGGCGAATTCGCGTGCGACGTCGAATGCGCGCGCCTTCAATACGTCGTCGGGCGTGTCGGCCTGCTCGGGCAGAAACCGCAACGCGCGGCGGATCTGTTCGGCAAGCACCCGCAAGGTGCTCTCGAGCGTATGGCCGACGTAGTAGTCGACGGTTTCGTCAGTCAGATCGGGAGCGCCGTAATGCGTGGGAAACATCGCCGCACGCAGGCCGGCCACGATGTTGATCACAGCTTCGCGCGACGGCAACTCGCGAATGCCAAGCGGATGCCGCGTGCGATGCAAAGTTTCACGCGACGCGCGCAGGTCCGCGACGATCTGTTCGAGACCCCAGTTTTGAGCAGGCACGTTAGGCATGGAAGGACTGCGCCGCGCGGCGAGCACGGTTCAAAGTGATGATGCCGAGAGATTACCGCGTTTTGCCGCGGCCAGCGCAGCACGGCGCAGCCGGCACACAACTGGCACATGAGTGGCGCACGACTGGCACGCGGCTCGCATGCGCTCGCGCTGCGCCGCATGCCCGCCCGGTTCAGATGGTCACGCTGCTCGCGTCGATCCAGCGCACGGCCCAGTCACGCGCGTGGGCGATGGCGGCGCCTTCGTCGAGGAAGCGCAAGTCGGTGGGGAAAAAACGGTTAGCGACCAGTTCGCCGTCGCTCGAGCGCGAGATGACCACATAAGGTTGCCAGGAGCCATCTACCGCACGCGCCGGCGCGCAATTCAACAAATAGCCGCGATGTGTGAATGCAGCATCGAAATGCATGTGTCACCCGCCCTGACGCACCCGTAAAATGTTTTGAGCCGCGCGGACGTTTGTTGTTTTCCGACCGTAATGGAATAGTCGGGCCATCTCATCAATTTAACCGTGCATTGCTCGTCGGAGTAAGATGATACTCTGTAGAGAATACGCGTCCATTAAAAAAAACGAAAAGAATCGAAGACGCAATCGCCAGGTGAAACGCCTTCACATACATGGCGCCCTGAGCGCCTTGTAAGTCACGCGCACCGGGCGTCGTGCCAGGCGGAATGGGTTATGCAGTATTTCACCCATGTCCTCTTCGAAGGAGAACGCATGATGAACAGCAATATCGACAAGTCAACCCACGCCAACCTGCAACCGGAAACCCACGACCGGAGCACGGCGGAGTTGCATAACGACCGCACGCACGACAGCACGGTCGACACCGACGGCAAGAACTTCGAAGCCGCGCGCATCGCGGGCCTCAGCCCGATCGCGGCCGACGAGATCATCACCAGCAACGCGACACTCGTCAACAGCGTGCCTGAAGCGCTCGACGGCATGGCCGGCTTCGACAGCCGGATTGGCGGCAATCACCTGCTGCTCGCCCTCGAACCCGGCTATATGGTGATCGACAAGGGCATGGCCGAACCGCAAGGCCTGGAGTCGGCGGACCATCAGTTCGACGACTCGCGGCCGGTGAGAAGCCGCAGAGATCGCGGCCGCATCCATTACGCGCTGAATCATATGCGGCCGACGCGCGTGATCGAATTACATCGGGTGAAGTAAATTCACGCGCCGCATACGTTTGCGTTTGTGGTTTGTGTCGAGTTTTGCGGTTGAGTTTGAAATTCGGCCTCCATTCCTGTTAATCGTTGAATATCAGCGCGCGCATCGTTTAAATAATGGTGCGCGCCTGACTGCGCGTCACTTATTTCGCGTGGATTGGAAACTCCGGGTTGCAAGACCTCGGCGCCGCAGCGGCTTTTTCGACGGGCCGAACATCGACACAATCGGCGGCACCTTAACTCACACTAAACGGAGCATCGGATGAAAAAAATCGTCGTGATCGGCGCAACCGGCACGCTGGGCCAAGCCGTCAGCGCGCAATTGCAGGCGCGCCATGAGGTGATCGAAGTGGGTGCGACGCGCGGCCAGTATCGTGTCGACAGCACGGACCCGGCGAGCATCGAGCGGCTCTTTGGCGAGATCGGCCACGTGGATGGCGTCGTTACCGCGATCGGCAAGGTGCATTTCGGCCCGCTCCCCGAGATGACCGTCGAACAGTTCTGGGTCGGTCTGCGCGACAAGCTGATGGGCCAGATCAATGTCGTGCTGACCGCGCAGCAATACGTGAACGACGGCGGCTCGTTCACGCTGACGAGCGGCATCATCGGCGACGAGCCGATCCGGCTGGGCGCAAACGCGACCACCGTCAACATGGCGCTCGAAGGTTTCGTGCGCGGCGCAGCGATCGAATTGCCTCGCGGTATCCGCATCAACGTGGTGAGTCCGACGGTGCTGACCGAAGCGATGGACGCTTATGCGCCCTACTTCCGCGGCTTCGAGCCGGTGCCCGCGCAACGCGCAGCGCTCGCCTACGTACGCAGCGTCGAAGGTGCACAGACCGGGCGGGTGTATCGCGTGGGATATTGACGAGTCGCGGGTGGGCATCGCACGCCGCAGCGCAGCGCCACGCGCTCGCGACGCGTGCGATGCGCGCCTGCGCTGCACCGGCGCCGCTGCTATTCGTCAACGCCTGCTTCACGTACGGCGTCGGACGTGCTCAGCGCTTCTGCTCCTTCACGCGCGAGACGATCTGCGTCGGACTCACGAATTGCAGCGCGATCAGCACCCAGATCAGCGTGATCGCCATGTAGATCATCGCCATCGCGTCGATCGATTGCGGGGCCCGCACGCCGGTTGAAAATACAGCGTAGTACAACGCGACCACGAGCGTTTGCGTCGCGGGGCCTGCAGTGAAGAACGTCAGTTCGAACATGCCGATCGTGCGCACCAGCACCAGCAGTGCGGCCGCGAGCATGCCGGGCACGAGCAGCGGCAGCAGCACGTAGCGGAAATAGCGGAAGGTGTTGGCGCCGAAAATGCGCGCCGCCGCTTCGAGATTAGGGTCGATCTGCTCGATGAACGGCGTCATGACCAGAATCACGAATGGCAGTGCGGGCACGAGGTTCGCGAGGATCACGCCGACGAGCGTGCCGGCGAGGCCCACCTTGTACATCACGGTCGCCATCGGAATACCGTACGTGACGGGCGGCACCATCAGCGGCAACAGGAAGATCAGCATCACGATGCGCTTGCCTGGAAATTGCACGCGCGCCAGCGCATACGCGGCCGGCACCCCCAGCAATACCGACAGCAGCACGACCGCGCCGACCACTTCGACAGTCACCCACAACACGCTCGCCAGCTGGAAGTCGCTCCACGCCTGAGCGTACCAGTGCAGCGTGAAGCCTTGCGGCAACAAGGTGCCGAACCAGCGCGTCGCCACCGAATTGACCGCCACGGTGGCAATCAGCAGCACGACGTTGAGCAGGAAAAACACCATCACGCCCCACACCAGCACCCGCCACACACGGCCCGGCAAGCTGGCGCGCTGCCTCGCGCGCTGCGCGGGTTCACCCGCGCCGTCGCGCTGGTCTTTCGAGGCGGATGCGGCCCATGAAGGCTGCGCCGCACGACGATCGGTCGTCATCAGCCTTTGCCTCCGGTTGCCGGACCGCTGTAGAAGAAGCGGCGCGCGCCGAGCAGCGCGGCGACCACCAGCAACTGCACGAAGCCCATCACCATCGCGATCGCGGACGCCAGTGAATAGTCGTAGCTTTCGAACGCGGCTTCGGCCGCGGCGATCGACATCACACGCGTCGGACCAGCGGGCGCGCCGAGCAGCACCGCGGACGGAAACACCGAGAACGCCTGCACGAACGACAGGCACGCCGCCATCGTCAGTCCCGGCGCCAGCAGCGGCAGATAGATGCGCAGAAACTGCTGCCATGGACTCGCGCCGAGCGTCGCCGCCGCGCTCGCGAGCGTCGGGTCGATGCCGGTCACGTACGACAGCGTCAGCAGAAACGCGAACGGAAAGCCCGACACGATCAGCGAGATCAGCACGCCCCAGAAGTTATGCGTGAGGCGCACTTCGTGCGTGTACAGATGCAAGCCCTGCAATGCTTGCGGAAACCAGCCGTGCGGGCCGAAGTAGGTGAGCATGCCGTCGGCGATCAGCACGGTGCCGAGCGTCACCGGAATCACCAGCAGGGTCGTGACGAACTTCTGGTAACGCGAGTAGCGGCGCAGCGCGAATGCCACCGGCACGGATACGCCGACGTTGATCAAGGTCGCGGGGACCGCGAGCTTGAGGGTGACGAGAATCGTCGGCCACATCGACGTATCGGTGAAGAACGTCAGATAGTTGGCCCACAGGCCGCCGCCGTTCATCGGTCGGAACGACAACGCGAGACCGTACGCGAACGGATAGATGAACGATGCGGCGATGAACAGCAACGCCGGCGCGAGCAGCCATGCCTTGGCGTCGCGCGGTGCGCGCGGAGCCAGCGGCGGCGAGAGCGTAGACGTGTTCATGCGGCCTCTGCGTCGTACACCAGCACGCGGGATGGCGGCACGCGCAGACTGATACGCTCGCCCTCGACGAACTCTCCGCCGATGCGCGCCCATATGTCGCCGAACGCGGTCTTCGCGAGCAGCAGCGAATCGCGGCCGCCGTATTCGACGGCGCTCACGAGCGCGTCGAACGCGTTGTCCGCGCCGGGCGCGGCGCGCTCCATGTCCTCGGGACGCAGCGCGACGCTCACGCGTTTGCTGTCGAAGCCGGCCATCGGCGTGCCGATCAGACGCACGCCGTTCGTGCTGACCGCCACGCCATCGCCTTGCGTGCCTTCGAGCGTGAAGTCCGCCACGTTCCGATAGCCCATGAACCGCGCGACGTGCAGATTATGCGGCCGCGTATAGACTTCTTTCGGCGTGGCGACCTGCTGCACCACGCCCTCTCTCATCACGACGATACGGTCCGCCATCGACAGCGCTTCGTCCTGATCGTGCGTCACGTACAGCGTCGCGCGTTCGAGCTGACTATGAATGCGGCGAATTTCAGCGCGCATTTCGATGCGCAGTTTCGTATCCAGGTTCGACAGCGGTTCGTCCATCAGAATCAGCGGCGGCTCGATCACGATCGCACGCGCAATCGCCACACGTTGCTGCTGTCCGCCGGACAACTGGCCGGGCAGCTTGTGTTCGTGACCGACCAGTTGCACGAGTTGCAGCGCTTCGCGGGCGCGGCGCATCGCCTCGCTCTTGCCGACGCCGCGCATCTTCAGGCCGAAGCCGACGTTGTCGAGCACGCTCATATGCGGAAACAGCGCGTAGTTCTGGAACACCATGCCAAAGCCGCGCTTTTCCGGCGGCAGCACGTCGATGCGTTGCTCGTCGAGCCAGATACCGCCGCCGCTCAATGGCTGCAAGCCGGCAATGCAATTGAGCGCCGTCGATTTGCCACAACCGGACGGCCCCAGCAACGCGATGAACTCGCCACGCTGGATCGTCAGATCGAGTTCTTGCAGCGCCGCGATCGGCTGGCCTTGCGCATTCGTGAAACTGCGGCTCACCGAGTCGAGCCGCAACTGCTCAAAGTGATGCTTCATGTCGGTTTCCTGATACGCGCGGCAAGTCGCGCGTCAATCGCGACGGCCTGCCCTCATCGAATACGCGGCTTATTTGGTCTTCTGTGCGCCGACGTCGGTGTCCCACTTCCTGAAGGCCGCGACCATCGCGGCCGCATTCAGCGGCAACACATGCGGACGATCGGCGAGCAACTTCGCGTATTCGGGGCGGCCGTATTTCGTCAGCACCTCCTGGCTGTGCGCGGGCGCCTGCTCGACACTGATGCCCTTGATCGCCGGACCCGGATAGAAATAGCCGTCGTCATAGGTCATGGCCTGCTGCGCCGGCTCCAGCATGAAGTTCATCATCTTGTAGAGCACGTCGAGCTTTTCCTTCGGCACGCCCTTCGGAATCACCATGTAGTGCGCGTCGTTCACCCACGTCATGTTGTCGAGCGCCTGCACGCGAAATTCAGCCGGCACGATGCCGAGTGCGCGCGGATTGATATCCCAGCCGGTGACCGTCACGGTCATGTCGCGCGTGCCTTCACCGAGCTCCTTCATCACCGCCGACGTGCCGCCTGGATAGTAAGGAATGCAATCGTTCAACTGCTTGAGGTAGGCCCACGTCTTGTCCCAGCCGTGAATCGGGTCCTGCGGGTCCTTGTCGCCGAGCACGTACGGCAAGCCCATCAGGAACGTGCGGCCCGGACCGGAGTTGGCCGGCCGCGCATAGATCAGCTTGTCAGGATGCGCCTTGCACCATTGCAACAACTGCTCGGGCGTCTTCGGCGGATCGCTGACTTTGGCGGGGTTGTATTCGAGCAGCGGACCGGCCGGCATATATGCAACCTCGAGGCCGTAGCCTTGCGCGAGATCCTGCATCTTGCGCGGACCCGGTGCGTATTTGTCGAGCACGCCAGGGAACTGTGCCGCATTGTCGGGCAGCAGTTTGATCCACAGATTCTGTTCGATACCGGCGGCCAGCGCGTCGGTGCCAGTCAGTACGAGATCGATGTCGGAGCGGCCCGCCGCCTGCATCGCCTTGATCTTGCCGGGCAACTGCGGCGCGGGGGCGTTCGTGAACGTGAGGTTGGCGACGAGGTTCGGATACTTCGCCTTGAAGGCCTCGAAGCCCTTTTGTGTGAGTTGAAGATCGCCGGCCACGTCGACGATATTGATGGTAATGGGATCGGCCGCGTGCGCGACGGATGCGAAAGCGGCACTCGCCGCGAGACATACAGACACCAGCTTGAGCGACAACCTGCCTGAAACAGTCATTGCGTCTCCTCGCTTCTTGGTATGGAAGTCCGCCCGTCAGTCGCGCCGCGGGCGGTGTCTCGTCTCTCTACCAACGGAACATAGCGAAGCCGAACAGCCAATGTCAAGCAAATGCTCGTGGCGCCACGCGGCACACGAAACGGCCCATTCCTGACGCTGAATCCTTGTGGCTCAACAGTTTGCGCGACCTGTCCAGGGGCAAACCCGGAGCCCATGACGAGGCCGGACCCGATGTTGCCGGGCAAGCGCCGCGGACGTCGTGCTATTTGCGATCAGCCGCCTTGCACGCCCTGCGTGTTCACATACAGCGCGTATAGCCCGTGGCTCGCCGCCATGAACAGCCGGTTGCGATGACGTCCGCCGAAGCACACGTTTGCGCAGCGCTCGGGCAGCGCAATATGACCGAGTGCTTCGCCTTGCGGCGTGAAGACGCGCACGCCGTCGAGCTCGTCGGTGCCCATGCCCCAGCCGCACCACAGATTGCCGTGGACATCGACACGGAAGCCGTCCGGCGTGCCCGCGCCCGCATCGATCAGCACCCGGTTGTTCGACAGCGTGGCGCCATCGCCGCCGACATCGAACGCGCGAATCTTGCGCGGCTCGCCGCGCGACTCGACGATGTACAACACTGACTCGTCCGGCGAAAACGCGAGGCCGTTGGGACCGAGCACATCACCGGCGACCATCGACACTTCGCCGGATTGGCCATCGACGCGATACACGCACGCCGTCAGTTCCGACTGCTGCTGCTCGCCCTCGTAGAAGCTGTCGATACCGAAGGTCGGATCGGTGAACCAGATGGAGCCGTCCGATTTCACGACCACGTCGTTCGGCGAATTGAAACGCTTGCCGCGATAACGATCGGCGAGCACGGTGATCGAGCCGTCGTATTCGGTGCGCGTCACGCGTCGCGTCAGATGCTCGCAACTGACAAGGCGCCCCTGGCGATCGCGCGTATGGCCATTCGCATTGTTCGACGACTGCCGGAACGTGCTGACCGCGCCGCTCGCCTCGTCCCAGCGCAAAATGCGGTCGTTGGGAATGTCGCTCCACAGCAGGTAGCGACCATCGCCGAACCAGACCGGGCCTTCCGACCAACGCGTGCCCTGATACAGACACTCGACCGAAGCGGAGGCAAGGATCAGCGACTTGAAGCGTGGATCGAATACGCGGATGGAGGGATCGGGATAGCGTCGGCTGTGGTCGGTCATGCTGGCAGGGTGGATTCAGGGTAATGGGGCGACGGCTTGCTTTGCGCGAACTGGCGCTCGAGCGCCAGGCAAGGCTCGCGTGGCATCGGCAATCTTCGCATGATGTTTGCGCGGCGTCGAACTGGGCAGCGGCAAAATCGGGCCCATGTCGGCGATCCACGGAACGTGGCCGCCTGGTGCAGCACGCGGGTTCGTCCATCTCGCCGCCAGCCTCGCGCCGGGCCGGGCCGGGCCGGGCCGGGCCGGGCCGGGCCGGGCCGGGCAGCCAACGTAGCATCGGCCTCACAAGTTGTCAAACAACATATAGTTGATACCGCCGTAGCAAATTTATCGCCCGAATCGCGATGATCGCGAACTATTTTTGTATGACAATACAGACTTGGTTAGCGCATCGGGCATTACCCACAAGACGGACAGCTCCAGTCGCCCAGACGATTAGCGCTGTTTTGCCCGACAATCGGTTAAGGGCGCCCAATTAAAATGAATTGGCGGCGACATTTGCCGGTGAAAAACGCGGCAAATGATTGCGGCAGGAAAATGACGTGTTTCAAAAAACCGTGAAATCTTGAGCGGGCTAAAAAATAAACGCAAACGGCGATTTATGCATATCTTCGCGGAACTGCGACTGCGATGCGTTTTGCAAAAAACACAGCCGGCGTTGCGAAATAATTTTTAGTGATAGATTGTGAACACAAAAAAGCAGCCGGACGGCATGCCAAACCGCAATTAACCGCAACGGGATGTTTGTGAGCCTGAGAGAGTAAAAATTGTCGCTACATTTTATCGAGGAGATGGCCCCGCTACTCAACGCCGCCGACGAAGCGGAATGGTTCGGCGCGATCACGGGCCTCGCCGAGACGTGGGGTTTCGACAAACTGCTGGTCGCGATGCTGCCGCGACCGACGATCCGCCTGGAAGATGCGTACGTGCGCAGCACCTACGCGCCGACCTGGCGCGACACGTATGACAGGCAAGGGCTGGTTCACATCGATCCGGTCGTCACGCACTGTGCGACGCGCGCCACGCCGTTGATCTGGTCACCGGACATTTTCAAAACTGCGCAGCAGAAGTCAATGTACGAGGAAGCGCGCTCGCACGGTCTGCGCGCCGGCGTGACACTGCCGATTCACGGGCCGAATCAGGAAGCCGGCATGCTGTGCTTCGTTAACGATCACAACCCGACCGACGCCTTCTGGCGTCATGTCGACGTTGCATTGCCGAATATGATGTTATTGCGCGATCTGGTCATTGATACCAGCCAGCGGCATCTCAATACGCATGCTCAGACCTTGTTGCCCAAGCTCACGCCGCGCGAACGCGAATGCCTGAAATGGACCGCACGCGGCAAATCCACGTGGGAAATATCCCATATCCTGAACTGTTCGGAAGCCGTGGTGAACTTCCATATGAAAAACATCAGGACGAAATTCGGCGTGAATTCGCGGCGTGCGGCAGCCGTGATTGCGGCGCAGCTGGGGCTTATTGACCCGGGTTGAGCAGCGCAGCCGCATCGCGGCTGTACAGCACGCGCTCGGCGCGGCCCAGATCGGCGTCGGAAACGGTTTTGGTGAAGTACAGGCCCAGCAGAATCGACACCGGAGCCGGAATTTCGGCCCCCGATTCAAACCGGCTGCCGCGCGACTGCGTGACGCCAAAGCGAGCCCAGAAACGGCGCTGGCTCTCTTTTTTCTTCTTGCGGTAAGCGATGATCAGTACCCGATCCACGCCCGAAGAAACCTCCGCAGGGCGCGTCGGAAGGCCGGTTTGCGGCTGCCAGGGATTGTCGAGAAATTCCATTTTGTGCCTCGTCGGTTGAGTGCGGATACGTGTCTCGAATTCTGCGTTACCCGATAAGCATGCACACCTATCCAGGTAGGTAGGTGGCGTGAAGATTCAGAATGCATAAGTTTTCCTGCGTATTGGTAACCCAACACGTTCAGGAGAACGTCATGCAAACAGCGATCCGGATTGGAATGCGGCAGGAATTTGACAACGCGGTCATCAATGAGATGTATCGCCTGCGGGCCCGGGTGTTTCACGGGCGGCTCGGATGGGATATTCCGACCATCGCGGGTATGGAGATCGACGGTTACGACGCTCTCGGCCCGCATTACATGCTGATCCAGAGCCATGACCGGCAAGTGCGCGGCTGTTGGCGCCTGTTGCCGACCGAAGGACCCAACATGCTGAGGGACACCTTCCCGCAATTGCTACACGGCGCGGACGCACCGGTCGGGCGGCACATCTGGGAGTTGAGCCGGTTCGCGATCGAAACCGGCGGCGAGGAACAGTCGTTCGGCTTCGCGGACCTGACGATGCGGGCCATCCACGAACTCGTCACGTTCGCGGACCGGATGGGCATCACACGCTACGTCACGGTGACCACCACGCCGATCGAACGGCTGCTGCGCAAGACCGGCATCGAGATCAACCGGCTGGGGCCGCCGCTGCAGATCGGCGTCGAGCGGGCGGTGGCGCTGGATATCGCGGTGAGCCCGAAGACCCGCACGGCGTTGTTTGGGCCGATGGCGGCCGCGGCGTAGGCGCCGGGTGATGGCGCGCGGTGGCCCCGCGTGACCCGCGCGTGGCCCCGGGTGGCGCCAGCCTCGGCCCGCGGGCGCATCGGCGCGAAACGAGTGGAAGCGAGTCGAAGCAAGTCGAAGCGAAGCAAAGCGAGTCGAAGCGAGTCAGAGCGAAGCTCAGGAGCCGAACATCCTTTCGAGCGCATTTTCCAGATGCATACGCATCGCCGTTCCAGCGGCCGCGGCGTCCTTGCGGCGAATTGCATCGAGCACGGCCATGTGCTCGGCCTGGACGAGTCGCTGCCGCTCCACCGTTTTCATGAGTGAGAGATTGCGCGACAAGTTCATGCTGAACAGGATCTGTTCTTCGATGAACGACATGACTGTGATGAAAAACGGATTCTTCGATGCGCGCGCCACCGCCAGGTGAAACATGAAGTCATCCCTCGCGCCGATGCCTTGGGTTTCGATGACCCGTTCCAGTTCGTCCCATGCGCGCTGAATCACGTCGATATCGTCGGAATCGGCTTTGAGCGCCGCCTGCTCGGCCGCGCCCGCTTCGGTCACGATGCGAAACTCATAACAGCGGCGAATATCGGACAGCGTTTCGAGCGGCGCGAAGCGGCGCACGTCGGGGTCGGGCCGTCGCGCGACGGTCGTGCCCGAACCATGCCGGGTCGTGATGATGCCGTCCGCCCGTAAGCGCGCCAGCGCTTCGCGCACGGTCGGGCGCGACGTCGCAAAGCGATCGGCCAGCGCGTGCTCGGTCGGCAAGCGCTCACCTTCCTTGTACTCGCCTTCGAGAATGCGATTCAGGATGTCGCCGTAGATCTTGTCGGGCAAGCCCGTCGTTTTGCGCTCGGTCATCAGCGGAGGCTGAAGTAGCTTGTCTGAATATGTCCTGATTGTAAGGCCAGCTTCGGCCTGTATTCGCGCTGAATATGCTTATTGGATTGCGCCGGAAGGCCGACAGCGCCTACCGGCGCACGTTTGCCGGGCGCCACAGCGTCATCAAAAATTTGACAAGTGTTTGATTTACATCTTGGTTGAGCGCATCTTTTTAGCAATCGTCTAAGCTTCGTTGGTATAAAAGGCCAACGAGCCCGGCCGTCAAAAACGGTCGTGGCATACGGATTTTTCAGACGTGGAGTCGATATGTACACACGCATCCTCGTAGCGGTCGACGGCAGTACTACGTCGCGCCGTGCATTCGAAGCAGCCCTCGCGCTCGCCAAATCCAATGGTGCTGTTCTGCGGCCGCTCTATGTCGTCGAAAATACGCCCATGTATTTCGAAGCGCCTGGCTACGACCCCTCCATATTGCGCAACAGTCTGATCGAGGAAGGCAAGGGTCTGCGCGCAGAATTTGCGAAGGCCATGGCCGAGCAAGGCGTGCAGGGCGAACCCGCCGTCAGCGAGGCGTCGTCGCTCGGTGACGTCTCCGAGGTGGTGCTGAAGGCCGCCGCCGACTTCAACGCCGACCTGCTGGTCATGGGCACGCACGGTCGGCGCGGGTTCCAACGGCTGATTCTCGGCAGCGTCGCCGAGCGCTGCGTGCGCCAGGCGAGCCTGCCAGTGCTGCTGATTCCCGCTGCCGCGGGTCAGGACAAGCAAGCCGTCTGATCCAGCATCGGTGTGCATTGAGGCTGCGATCTTCTGCATGGACCGGCACTGCGCAATGCAAATCATCGCTGAACCCAAGGCCAATCCAACTCAATCCCACTCAGTTCAACCGTTCACAAGATGAGTAGCTGTCCGTAATCTATCCACTCATGCGGTCGCGCCGTCGCCCAAGATGTCCGACCGAGCAAACGCGGCACTTTGTCACCAAACAGGGAACGTGGCGGGTGCGACAATCCGCCAATACTCTAATAATCGCCTGCCGAACATGCGTACTCCTTCCGCTCTTCCCCGTTCAGCCGGCGCCGACGATCGCGCCGCAACTTTATCGCCGGCGCGCGGCAGCCGCCGGGCTGTGGCAGTGCGGGCGACCGCCCGCACCGCCGCACGCTGCTCGAGCTGTTCGATGCGGCAGCTCTGCATGCCTCAAGGCTTGTCGCCCGACGAACTCTCGAAACTCGAGATGCTCATTTGCTCCGCGCGCTCCTTGCAGCGCGGCGAAGCGTTGTACCGCAGCGGCGACCAGTTCGACAGCATTTACGCCGTGCGCTCCGGCTCGATGAAAACCGTCATGACGCATCGTGACGGCCGCGAGCAAGTCACCGGGCTGCGCCTTGCCGGCGAAGCACTCGGGCTCGACGGCATCAGCGAAGACGTGCATGCATGCAGCGCGGTCGCTCTCGAAGACAGCACGGTTTGCATCGTTCCGTACAGCGCGCTCAAACAGCTGTGCCGCGACATCAGCTCGATGCAGGAACGCATGCACAAGCTGCTGGGCGCGCAGATCGTCCGCGAAGCAGCGCAGATGATGATGCTCGGCTCGCTGTCCGCGGACGAACGGGTCGCAGCCTTCCTGCTCGACGTATCGGAACGCAATGCGCTGCGGGGCTATTCGTCCGCGGAGTTCAATCTGCGCATGACGCGCGAGGACATGGGCAGCTACCTCGGCATGACGCTCGAAACCGTGAGCCGCACCCTGTCAAGATTTCAAAAGCGTGGTCTGATCGACACACACGGCAAGCACATCCGGATCGTCGATCTGGAAGGCCTGCGGCAGGTCTGAGCCGCAACTCGGGGAGCTGGCCGGCGCCCGCCCAGCTTCCGTTAGCGCGCTTTCGCCTTGGCATGGCTTCTGCGAGCGGGTACAGTCTTTAGTTCGTCCCCCGCAAGGAGACCTGGCGAAATGAATCGCGACGCCGCCCCACATCATCCGCTCGTCCAGCGTCTGATCGACGCGCGTCAAATCACCGACGCGCTGTTTGCCATTGTCAAACCCGCATTCCTTTACGAACGACCGATCCGTGAACGCCACCGGATCGTGTTTTATATCGGCCATCTGGAAGCTTTCGATCGCAATCTGTTCGATCAACGCGTGTGTGAACTGCCTGCGTTCGCCCCGGATCTCGACCAGCTATTTGCCTTTGGAATCGACCCAGTCGACGGCGGCTTTCCGACCGATCAGCCCGGCGACTGGCCGTCGCTCGATGTCGTGCACGCGTATGCATCGCGTGCACGCGAACAGATCGACCATGCGCTCGACGGCCTGGCGGACGCGGCACGACTCGGCCGCGACGGGCCGCACGCTGAAGCAGTCGAGCAATTGCTGAACGTCGCGATCGAGCATCGGTTGATGCATGCCGAGACGCTGGCATACATGCTTCATCAGTTGCCTCTTGCACAGAAGGTCACCGAACTGCGCGAGCCCATAGTGACGCATGCGGAGCGCCGGAGTGCGTTGACGTCGATGGTCAGCGTGCCGGCCGGCTCGACTGTGCTCGGCATGTCGCGCGATGCCGGCCAATTCGGTTGGGACAACGAGTTCGGCGAAATCCAGATCGACGTGCCGGCCTTCGAGATCGATCGTCATATGGTGACGAACGGCGCGTTTTGCGAGTTCATCGAGGCCGGTGGTTATCGTGAACCGAAGTGGTGGTCGCAGAAGGACTGGGCGTGGAAGCAAGCCGAGCGCATCGAGCATCCCGCGTGCTGGTCGCGGCGTGAGCCAGGCGATGCTGCAGGCCGCGACTCGAATGAGCCGGGCCGCGCATGGATGCTGCGCACCATGTTCGCAGAAGTGCCGCTACCGCTCGACTGGCCGGCTTACGTGAGCCACGCCGAAGCCAGCGCCTACGCCCGCTGGGCTGGCAAGGCCTTACCCACCGAAGCCCAATGGCAACGCGCGGCACACGGCGCGCAGCACGCGGTGTCGGGCAATTTCGATTTTCGCAGTTGGGATCCCCAGCCGGTCGATGCGTATCCCGACAACGTCAGCGCATTCGGCGTGGAAGGTCAATTCGGCAACGGCTGGGAGTGGACCTCGACGGTCTTCGGCGCGCTACCCGGCTTCGAAGCGTTTCCGTTTTACCTCGGTTATTCCGCCAACTTTTTTGATGGGCAACATTATGTGCTCAAAGGCGGTTCGGCACGCACCGCGCAGTGCATGTTGCGGCCGGCCTTCCGAAACTGGTTTCAGCCGCACTATCAGTATGTGTATGCGGGGTTTCGGTGTGTGAGGCCATGACGAATAAAGCGGAAGCTGGAAACAAATACCAGCTTCTGTCTTGATGCAATTTTTTTCAACTAATGCTTTAGATGTTCAGAAAATGCTTTAGGCCGACAAACTCACGCTGCCAAAGCATGACCTCCGGCCCTCTTGAAGGCTATGCCATCGACGTCGAAGACATGACAATGGTCAGGTGCGATGGTCAGATAGACATCGTTGCCGTGGGCATGTCGTTCGAGTGGAGGAATGCGCGCAATCAAGCCATCCGGAGCCACCGGACTTTCAGCGTAAAGGTATGCAGCGTCCCCCAGCGACTCCACGGCCATGACCCTCGCTTTCAGTCCTTCGGCAGACGCTCTCAGATGGAGATGTTCCGGCCGCACACCCATCGAGACCTTATCGCCCACTCGCGCGTGCCCCGCCTCAACGGCGGCGAGCTGCATCTGCCCAGTCGCGTACCTGATCACGATACCTTCCTGACCGAGCGAATGCACGGTTCCTTCCAGGAAGTTCATCTTGGGCGAGCCAATGAAACCGCCTACAAACCGGTTCGCCGGCGCATGGTACAACTCATTGGGTGTACCGACCTGCTCGACATTCCCAGCTGACAGCACGACGATCTTATCCGCGAGGGTCATCGCTTCAACCTGATCGTGCGTCACGTAGATCATCGTCGTCTTGAGTTCGTCGTGCAGACGTGCGAATTCGAGTCGCATCTTGACGCGCAATGCGGCATCGAGGTTCGACAGCGGCTCGTCGAACAGAAACACTTTCGGCTTGCGGGTGATCGCGCGTCCGATCGCCACGCGCTGGCGCTGGCCGCCCGACAGTTGTTTCGGCTTGCGCTCGAGAAGATGATCGATGTGGAGGATCTTCGCAGCATTCCGCACGGCGCTGTCGATCTCAGGCTTTTTCGTGCCGGCTAACTTCAGGCCGAACGCCATGTTGTCGGACAGCGACATATGCGGATAGAGCGCATACGACTGAAACACCATAGCGATACCGCGCCTGGCCGGTGGAACGTCGTTGACGCGAACGCCATCGATCTTCAGATCGCCGCCGCTAATCTCTTCGAGGCCAGCGATCATCCGCATGAGCGTCGACTTGCCGCACCCGCTTGGGCCAACAAATACCACGAATTCTCCGTCCTGTATGTCAAGGTTGATGTCGCGCATCACCTCATGTTCGTCGTAACGCTTGGTCACGTTGCGCAATGTCAGGCCAGCCATGTTACGTCTCCTTTTCGTCCATCGGTCGTTGACGTCGACCTTGTGAATGTCATCTCCCTGATCCACTTCTGAGCGAGACCAGGGAGTTGCTTCGTGTGAGTGAAAGCCTGCTTCGCTCCGGCGGCCCGGAGCAGCGGGATAACAATGGGGCGCCACAGCAGCGCCGTTTTAGCGCCGATAACTCACGCGCGATGGTCGCGCCGGCAATAGCCTCAGCGTCACTGACGCACGCCGTCACAATCGCAAATCGGTGCGAGATTTACGTCGCCCCCTAATCTGTCATGTCACTTGACCGCTCCAAAGGTAAGACCCCGCACAAGTTGCTTCTGCGACAGCCAGCCGACGATCAGGATCGGCGCGACCGCAAGCAGCGAAGCGGCAGACAGCTTGGCCCAGAACAGCCCTTCGGGACTCGAATAC
>NZ_CYGX02000039.1 GCF_900019265.1 Paraburkholderia ribeironis | reverse complement strand
TATGCCATACCTGAAGTCGCCGTTCAATCTCGTTGATTTGGTCGTCGAGCGCCGCGATGCGCGACCACTGCTCGCGGAAAGTCTCGATTAGCACAGCGGGCAGTCGCTCGGCGATGCGCTCGAGGGCGGCAACCACACCCTTTGCCGAAGCGGCCCGGCCGAGCGGCATAATTTCACCGTACTCGGTGAGCAAGCCGCGAAGTGCATTGATCTGGGCTGTACGGAACTTGACCAACTGCTGACGGATGCGGTGAAGCGCCAGAACCCCTTGCTGTGCTTCACTTTTTACCGCAACGGTCTTGGCGCCGGGCTGCTGTACTGCCAGCCAGATCGCTCGGGCATCCTGCATGTCACTCTTGTTGCTGCCGCAAAACGGTTTCACCCAGCAAGCCGGCATTAACTTGACTTCGTGACCGAGAGCCGCAAGTTGCCTCGCCCAGTGCTGCGAACCGCCACAAGCTTCCATACCGATCAGACACGGGGATCGGTTGGAAAAGTATTCAAGAAAGTTATCGCGTTTGAGCTGCCTGCTCACAACCTCGCCGGACTCGGGTTCGACCCAGTGCAGTTGGTCGGGTAGCAGCAGCGCATTGCTGCGCCACCGCCCCCTGAGAACCGGACGGGCGAGTCACCCCGCATCCGGCTCAAGCCATTCTTCAGCACCATGGTGTGGCACCGAACAACTTGACGGATCGCTTCGCAGTTCGACGGCGAGCGAAGTACGTGGTCCACACCGAATCAAACGGATTAGCCAGTCCCCGGACCTTGACGTGTCTCGCAATCGGGATCGTCATAGCGCGGAAGAGCCGAAACCCGCTGGTTCTGCCATCAGCGGGAGCCTTCGTAGCAAAGTCCCAGGACCGGTGCCCATCGACCCGGAAGTACCGGTTCCTCACCCACCGTGCTCCTTTCGTGGGATGCCGACGCCTAGCCCATTTCCAAAGCCGTTGCCAGATGTGCGAGTCTATCGATAAGAAGCTCGCTTTCGCCACGACGTGACGGTGATACATCGCCCATCCCCGGATAACCGGGTTGAGTTTCTGGATCAACGCCTCCTGCGTGACGCTCGCGTTGCTTTTGATGATTTCCCTGACCTTGTCGAGAAGCGATTTGACGCTCTTCTTTGCCGGCTTGATCAGCAGCTTGCCGTCGTACTTACGTACGTTCTGGCCAAGGAAATCGAAACCCTCCGCAATGTTCGTAATCCTGGTCTTCTCTTCCGAGAGTTCCAGACCTCGAGCAGCCATAAACTGCCTGACCGCCGGAAGCACCTTGCATTCGAGCACTTCTTTCGACACGCCGGTGACAATAAAGTCATCGGCATAGCGGACGACGTTAAGTTGGGCGTTGCTGCGAGCAAGTTTGGACCTTCCCACGCTTGCATAGACTGCTGCCTCAAGCCCATCCAACGCCATATTCGCGATCACCGGTGAGATTACGCCGCCTACAATGTTGCATACTTTTCTCTCCTGCGTCTGAGTCGGTCGAATTTTCGCTGCCGCGAACCGGCGGTTGCGGATCGACACGGAACACGACGACGATCTCGTCCTTGTGGATTTCTACGCGCTTGACCAAGCCCACAACGATCTTGCGTTTCGTTTCAAGATCAATCGCATCCAGCTTTTCAGTGACGGCGGCTGCAAATTCCTCAAGCCGGTTAATGACGAGAAACAGCTCGCTTTGCATCGCGCCATGGCGCCGCGATTCCTGGATCTGCTGTTCAATCTGTTCGAGCCGGCTCTTCAACTGCTGCATCCTTGGCTCGAAGTCGACCTTGTCGATGATACCGTCGGAGTAGCTGTCGTCAGTCGCGATTTGCTCTTTTCGAGCTGAAGTCGCTGCTTTTCCAGACTGCCTGTATCGAAGCCGCGCTTTTCGCTACGCTCCATCACGTCGAGTCGACGTTCATACTCGTCTTTCAGTCGATCGGGATGCCTGAGCAATTCCACAACCTGATGCCATACCAGATCATCGAGCTTGTCTGTCCGTACCTGCAGGTTGTCGCAGATACGTTCGCCGCCGAACCGGTAGGCGTCGGTTCCAACGCAGCGGTAATAGGCATAATCGCGCTGATGTCCCTTGGCCGCCGACTTGCTCACTTTCTTCGCGTAGTAGGCGTAACGGCACTGTCCACAAACAGTGAGCCCCTGCAGCAGGCGAAGCGGCGCATTATCCCGGCGCTGGCGTGCCAGCTTGCGGTTCTCGGCAAGCTGCTCCTGAACGATTTCGAACAGTGCTTCGCTGACGATTGCCGGCACCGGAATTTCGATCCACTGCTGCCGGTCCGCGCGTTTCGCTGAATACGGTTTCCTGGGCACGTCGGCGCTGTGGCGCTGGGCACGCACGCGCACCTGATGATCGCACACCTGCGTTTTGCCAAACGCAGCCCGCCCCATGTACGCCGGATTACGCAAGATGCCCCATACCACGCTGCGGTCCCAGTACGGCTTGCCCGATGCCGTCACGGTGCCGGCCTCGCCAAGCCGACGTATCACTTCTCCGAGGCTCAGGCGCTCCAGCCCGACCCACTCGAAGATCGCTTTCACCGTGGCGGCTTGCGGCAGTTCGATGACGTACCGGGCTGGCGTCCCGTCGAGCTGTCTTCGGATATAGCGGTAGCCGTAAGGCGCCCCTGATAGCACATTGACGGTACCGCGTTTCGCACCGTGAAGCTTGCCGCGGCGGTGACGCTCTGCGATTTTTGCCCGCTCGTACTCCGCTATCATGCCCTGCATCTGCAGCAGCAGTGATTCTTCCGGCGTCGTGCCAATTGCATGATTGAGAAACACGACCTGTACGCCGCACGAGGAGAATTCCTCCATCAGCAGGGCTTGGTGCGCATATTTGCGCGCCAGGCGGTCTGGCGCGAGGATGTACAGCCGATCGACCGTCCCGAGCGCGGCGGCGTCGCGCAGGCGCTCCAATTGCGGCCTGACCAGCGTTGCACCGCTCACCCCGGCATCAACGAAGCACATGTCCTCCACAATCTGCGCCCCGTCCGCCTGAATTCGTTCTTTCAATGCAGCGATCTGGCTGTCTATCGTGCCGCGTTTGCTTTGCTGCTCGGATGACACTCGCGCGTAAAGCGCGACCATGGCAACGTTGCTCATCGTTTCCCTCGCTTCATAGCTTTCGCCGTTGCTGGCCTTGCATCCGATGCGCGCCTCGTGCTTCGGGCATCAATCGGACTGAGCTGATCGTAGGCCTTCTCCAGTTGTTCGCTGGAATAGCGGTTCGGCTCGAAAGCGAGACGCACTCGCCAGTGTTTGCGTCGTCCCCGTGTCATCGACTGGGCTCCCAGTTAGCGGGAGCAACGGCCTCAAGCACGAGAACCGCATTACTGGCAGGGCATTCTCTGGACCATGGCGCCAGACACTCCCTCGATATGCGAAGGCCCCATCTTACCCGCGAGTTTGCAATATTGTTGCCGGGGCTATGATTCCCCCTTGCGGGGTACCCGCCGATGTCTCGAACAAGGTTCCCTCATCGATAAATCCGGCCTGAAGCCACCGCCGCAAGATAGCCTTATCCATCGGTACGTGCTCCAGGATCCAGGCGTGACTGAAGTTGTCGAAACAGCCCCGAATGTCACCTTCCAGAATCCACTCTGGCGAAGCTCGCTTCGCCAGAGTAATGAAGCATTGTTCGATGGCATCGGCCGTCGAGCGTTCGGGCCGGAATCCATAGGAATTCGGGTCCGCCAGTGTTTCTGCCACCGGTTCCAGAGCGAGCTTCCATAACGCCTGCATCGCCCTGCACCGCATACAGGGGACGGTCAACGCGAACT
>NZ_CYGX02000029.1 GCF_900019265.1 Paraburkholderia ribeironis | reverse complement strand
GCGCGTTGCCGCTTCGGACTACGTCCTCCGCGCCCACGCGCAACAGCACGAGAAACCGACCACTGTCAGATTTAGTCTAGGCTATTCCACTTTATGTTGGCGAATGAGGCAATCCGCCTCGTTCTCCAGCAGGAGCCCTATCATGACCTCCTCCCAGTCAAACGTCAGTCCGCTGCGCCAGCGCATGATCGACGACATGCGCATGCGCCAGCTCGCCCCCAAGACGCAGGACATCTACCTGCACATCGTGCGTGAGTTCGCCCGGTTTCTCGGGCGCTCACCTGACACGGCCACCGTCGAGGACCTGCGCCGCTACCAGCTCTATCTCGTCGATCATGGCACATCGGCCGTGTCGCTGAACCATGCGATCACCGGACTGAAGTTCTTCTTCACGGTCACGCTCGACCGGCCCGAGCTGATGGTCAGGATGCGACCCGTGCGCGTGCCCCGCGTCTTGCCCGTCGTGCTCAGCCCCGATGAAGTGCGGAGGCTTATCGAGGCCGCCGGCAACCTGAAGCACCAGACCGCGCTGTCGGTCGCGTACGGCGCGGGGCTACGCGCCAGCGAAGTGGTAGCGCTGAAGGTCACCGACGTCGACAGCGAACGCATGACACTGCGTATCGAGCAGGGCAAGGGCCGCCGTGACCGCTACGCAATGCTCTCGCCGGTGCTGCTCGAGCGCCTGCGTGTGTGGTGGCGCGTGGCCCGTGTGCAGGGCAGGATGCTTGATGGCGGGTGGCTGTTTCCCGGGCTCAACCCGCTCGATCAGCTCAGCACGCGGCAACTGAACCGCGCCATTCATGCCGCCGCCGAGGCTGCGAACATCGATAAGCGCGTGTCCATGCACACGCTGCGGCATAGCTTCGCGACACACCTCCTTGAACAGAAGGTGGACATCCGCGTGATCCAGGTGCTGCTCGGCCATGCGAAGCTCGAGAACACCGCGCTCTACGTCCAGGTGGCCACCGACCTGCTGCGCGAGGTCACCAGTCCGCTGGACCGTCTGCCCTCCGAGTAGGCCCGCGTGCTGTAGCGCCTCATGCTGGAGGTTGCGGACATCTTCCGCAGCCACGGGCCAGCGTGGCAAGCCACCGCACACCTGAGTCTGGGGCAGCTGAAGGTCATGTCGGCCATCGAACGGTGCCGCACGGCGGCACTGGGCGGACATGTGCTGCGCTGTTCAGGCTGCGCAAGCTCAGAGGTGTCCTTCAACTCCTGTCGCAACCGGCATTGCCCGAAGTGCCAGGCCAGCGCCGCACACCGCTGGCTGGAGGCACGCCAGGCCGATCTGCTACCCGTCGAATACTTCCACGTCGTCTTCACGCTTCCCGCATCCGTCAGTGCGATCGCCTGGTACAACAAGCGGATCATCTACGGCCTGCTGCTCGACATCGCCGCCGACACGCTGCGCACGATCGCCGCAGATCCCAGACACCTCGGCGCCCAGATCGGGGCCACGCTCGTACTGCATACCTGGGGTTCAGCACTCACGCATCATCCACACGTGCATGGCATCGTACCGGGTGGCGGCCTGTCACCTGACGGTGAGCGCTGGATCGCCTGCCGGCCGGGCTTCTTCCTGCCGGTACGCGTGCTCTCACGCCTGTTCCGCCGACGCTTCCTCGAAGCGCTCGAAGTGGCCTATAGGCATGGCCAGTTGCAGTTCTTCGGCGAGTACGCTGAGCTCGCTGACGCCGCCACCTTTGCCCGGTGGCTGGCGCCGCTACGTACCTGCGAATGGGTGGTCTACGCCAAGCGCCCGTTCGCCGGACCGAAGGCCGTGCTCGAGTACCTCTCACGCTACACGCACCGCGTCGCCATCTCCAACCAGCGCCTGGTCGCCTTCGACGAGCGCGGCGTGACGTTCCGCTGGAAGGACTATCGCGCGAAGGGGCACACCCGCTACAAGACCATGACGCTGGAGGCCGGCGAATTCATGCGCCGCTTCCTGCTCCATGTGCTGCCCGGTGGTTTCCATCGGATCCGTCACTACGGACTGCTCGCCAACCCGGTCCGACGAGCCAGTCTCGCGAAGGTGCGTGAGCTGCTGCACGCCGAACCCGCCATCGCCTCGTCACCGGACACCACCACCACCGCTACCCGGCCCGTCTTCATCTGCCGGCACTGCGGCGCGCCGATGATCGTCATCGACGTGCTCGCGCGCAGCGCCCCGATCCGCGCACCGCCACTGCACCGGGACCAGACATGAGTAACACGGTTCCCCGATCGGTCTGTCCAACGTTGGCGCTGCGGCAACGTGGCCCACAGGCGGACGCTTGCGCGTGTCGCTTCGCCAGGCACCTCGCACGTCCGCCCCGTCATCGCGATTACACCACAGCACCGCTTCGCTACGCTGTCAGCGCCCAGCCAGCATCCGACCTCCTCGAGCTGCACCCGACACGATTGAGCATCCCGGCCGAACAATCGCCATAGCCGCGCAGCCTTCAACCGCATTGGGGCACTCCGCGGTTTCCTCCATCGGGTTTATTCGACGCCTGCCGACATGCGCGGAGGTATGCACATTCATGCGGCCGATGGCAGGCATCGAATAAACCTAAACGATCGTGGACCTTGCCCGGCAAAGACAGGCACCACCGCAACCCAGCAAACCCGGCCGAAGGTCTGCAAGGGACGGTG
>NZ_CYGX02000028.1 GCF_900019265.1 Paraburkholderia ribeironis | reverse complement strand
CGCGCTGGGCATCCCGACCTCGATGTTCACGTGTATCTTCGCGATGGCACGTACGGTCGGCTGGATTGCGCAGTGGAACGAAATGATCGCCGACCCGGAACAGAAGATCGGCCGTCCGCGTCAGCTGTTCGTTGGCGAGACGCAACGCGAGGCAAAGCCGCTCACGAAGCGGTGAGCGTCGAGGCGCACGCTTGCCCGACACCCGCGCGGCGCTGCCACGAAGGAGCGCCGCGCTTCCTGCACGTCCTGTGCCACGGAAAAAAAACCGAAACTCCCCTGTGATAAGTTCGTCTCACGCGGACAGACCTTCTACAATCGGAAGCGACCGGGCAGTATCGCGCGGCAACGAAAGTGAAACTGAACGCACAAGCGAACCCATAGGAGTGACCCTGATGCAGCAGCCAGAAGCCCTCGGCGGTGTGTCCCTGTCGGGCGGAGTCGATCACCTCGAACCCGAGCCGGACGGCGTATTCATCCCGACGGAGAATCTCAACGTCGCGAGCGCTACCCAGCACGTGCTGAAGTCGGGCGACACCTTCATCGTCAACGACCCGCTCGGCGACATCACCGGCCACGACGACGGCCTGTTCGTCAACGACACGCGGGTTCTGTCACAACTGCGCCTGACCTTCGGCGGCCGCGCGCCGTCACTGCTGTCGGGCAGCGTCAGCAGCGACAACACATCGTTCACCGCGCATCTGACCAATCGCCCGCTGCCGCCACTCGGCGGCGACAGCACGCCGGAAGGCGTGATTCACGTCGAGCGCGTGCGCGTGCTGTCGGGCACTGTGCTCAACGAGGCGATCGAACTCACCAACTACGGCACGCGCGACGCCGTAGTGCCACTGTCAATCTCGTTCGCCAGCGACTTCCGCGACATGTTCGAAGTGCGCGGCTTGCGGCGCGACAAACGGGGACGCGTCGACCCGGCGCGCGTCGAGAATCGCCAGGTGCTGCTGCGCTATGTCGGCCTCGACGACGTGACGCGCAATGTGCAAATCGCATTCGCGCCGGAGCCGGACAATCTGTTCGCCGATCGCGCCGACTACACCGTCAAGCTGCCGGCGCAGGCCTGCGTGTCGATCTATCTGTCGGTGGCGGTGCAGGTCGCCGCCGGCGCCGACCGGCCCGTCGCCGATGTCTCGCAACCCGTGCACGCGCTGAGCGAAAGCCATCTGTCACAAATCGACGCGGAGCGTCCGCGCGTTGGCCGCGCCGCAGTGCGCGCCGCGCTGGTCGACGCTCACCTCGTGATGCGCGAACGCCGGCGCACGACCGCGCGTGTGCGCTCGAGCAATCCGCTTTTCAACGCCTGGTTCGACCGGTCGCTGGCCGACCTGGGCCTCTTGACCACCGATCTCGCGACCGGCCCTTACCCCTATGCCGGCATCCCGTGGTTTTCGACGCCGTTTGGCCGCGACGCTGTCATTACGTCCTTGCAGAGCCTGTGGCTGCAGCCGCAACTGGCCGCGGGCGTGCTGCGTTTTCTCGCCGAGCATCAGGCGCGCGAGAATTCGCCGTTTCGCGACGCAGCACCCGGCAAGATCATGCATGAGATGCGCAAGGGCGAAATGGCCGCCGCCGGCGAAGTGCCGTTCGCGCTGTACTACGGCGGCGTCGACACCACGCCGCTGTTCATCGTGCTGGCCGGCGCCTACGCGGTCCGCACCGGCGATATCGCGCTGATCGACGAATTGTGGCCGGCGCTCGAGCGCGCGGCGCAATGGGTCGCGGGCGTCTGCGATAAAAACCGCTACGGCCTGCTCGACTACCAGCGCGAGTCGGACGGCGGACTGGCCAATCAGGGCTGGAAGGACAGCCACGATTCGGTGTTCCATGCCGACGGCCGCTTCCCCGACGGCCCCATTGCGCTCGTCGAAGTGCAGGCGTACGCGAGCGCCGCATTCGACACGATGGCGCGCTTTGCCAGACTGCGCGGGTTGCGTGAGGCGGCGACGCAATACAGCGAGCGCGCGAAGAAGATCCGTCAATGCGTCGAAGAGAAGTACTGGATGGAAGAGTCCGGCTTCTACGGCATCGCGCTCGACGGCCACGGCGAACTGTGCCGGGTGATGGCGTCGAATGCGGGCCACCTGCTGGCCTTCGGGCTGCCCACGCGCGAGCGTGGCGAAGCGGTGGTGCGCGCGCTCGAATCGACGCTGTTCCACACCGGCTGGGGCGTGCGCACGCTGGCCGCGAGCCAGGCGCGTTTCAATCCGATGGCCTATCACAATGGCTCGGTCTGGCCGCACGACAACGCGCTCTGCGCACGCGGCCTGTCGCGTTACGGCGGCAAGGCGGCGGCCGTGCGGTTGTTGCAGGCGCTGTTCCAGGCGGCGGTCAACTTCGACATGCGTTTGCCCGAGCTGTTCTGCGGTTTTCCGCGGCGGCGCGGCGAGCCGCCCACGGCGTACCCGGTTGCCTGCCTGCCGCAGGCGTGGGCGGCGGGCTCGCCGTTCATGATGCTCGAAGCGTGTCTGGGCATCACGATCGACGCCGAGCGGCGCGAAGTGGTGATCGAGCAGCCGATGCTGCCCGAAGGCATCGACTGGCTCGAAATCAGCGATCTGCGCGTCGGCGAAGCGACCGTGTCGATCACGTTCCGCCGCATCGGCGAGAAGGTTGTCGCGTCGGCCGAGCAGGGCGATGTGCGGGTCGTCGCGCTGCTGTAACCGCGTGGCGATAGCGTCCGCTTGCGCAACGACGACGTGCGCTGCGTCCCCTCCATCCCTCCGTCCCCGGTCCACGTGCGATTGGCCGGCATAGGCGATGACCTGCGCAAGCAGGTTGCGCAAATGCCCCTGTTTGGGCCGCAGACCTAGGACATTCCCTATGCCGCGGCTTGCGCCGCGTCAGAACTGCAGGCGAGGAACACCGGCATTGCCCGGTGCCCTCGGCCGCAAACCCGCACCCACATTGGCTGAGCGGGAATCTCATCACGTGCGCCTCGGTTCAGCGCGCACTGCACCTCCGCGATGCATTACCAAAGGTATGGAAAAGTGCCCAGAAAATGTAGCTGGATGAGTCAATTTGGCTTGCTACGCTGCAATCATTGCATTAGGCACCAGCGACCGAATTATCGACGCACGATTATTTTGTGTTTCGTGCGATGAATAGTGACTTCTTCGACGCTACTGCCTCGCGAAGTTTGCCTTCGGCTTATGCCCCACAGCTCCAGGATGAAACTGGCTAACGGTGTCTGGCGAGAGCAAACGACACCTTCGAGTGCAGGGTCTGTGAAGGCTAACAGGTCAAGCGCTTCAATTTCTTGAACTTGCCAGTTGGGATGACAGAATGGCCCCAAACCTGACGTTCGCGCCACAAGACGTGGTCCATCCGGGCGCAATCAACGCGGACGATGTTTCCGCAATGTCGAAACCCATTGCCGTTTCCGGGACCGACATTCTTACGGTCAGAAACCTGTCGAAAATCTTCGGGCCGAAGCCCGAGCGCGCCGCTGAACTCGTGAAGAAGGGTCTTGGCCGCAATGAAATTTTCGAGCAGACCGGCAACATGGTGGCAGTCAATGACGTAAGCCTCAGCGTCAAGGCGGGTGAGATTTTCGTCGTCATGGGCCTTTCGGGTTCCGGTAAATCGACACTGGTTCGACTACTCAATCGGCTGATTGAGCCAACGTCCGGCCAGGTCATTCTGGAGGGCCGCGATATTGCACCCATGTCCGCACCGGAATTGCGCGCGGTCCGACTGAAGAAGATGGCGATGGTGTTCCAGTCGTTCGCACTGCTGCCGAACCGCTCTGTGCTCGACAACATCGCGTACGGACTGGAAGTCGCCGGCGTGAAGAAGGCAGAGCGCTACGAAATCGCACGCGCTGCGCTGACGCGCGTCGGCCTCGGGTCGTACGAAAAGCTCTTTCCCAGCGAACTGTCTGGCGGTATGCAGCAGCGGGTCGGCCTGGCACGCGCACTCGCGGTGAATCCGTCGGTACTGCTGATGGACGAAGCATTCTCGGCGCTCGACCCGTTGATCCGGTTCGAAATGCAGAACGAGCTTTTGCGGCTCCAGAAGGAAGAGCAACGGACCATCGTCTTCATTTCGCACGACATTGAAGAAGCCATCAAGATTGGCGGCCGGATTGGCATCATGAAGGATGGCTGCCTGATTCAGGTCGGCACGCCTGCAGAGCTTATCCAATCACCCGCGGATTCCTATGTACGGGACTTCTTCCGCAACGTTGACGTTTCGCGGTTTCTCAAGGCTTCAACGCTCATGACTCGCGTCGAGCGCGGCATGATTTCCTGCGATATCGGGACATCCTCTGAGCGTTACCTCAATCAGCTTATCGATAGTGGCGTCGAATGCGGCTACGTGTGCGATGAAACGGGCCGCTACCAGGGTTGTGTCACGCCAGCATCGCTGCACAAGTCGGGGACCCGCCCCGTGCGTGACGCGCTGCTTCATGACGTAAACGCAGTTTCACTCGATGCCGATCTGCACCAGCTGGCTACCATCGCACTGAGCCAGGAACACGACGTACCCGTCACTGACAATGCCGGTAACCTCGCAGGCGTGGTGTCCTGCCGGACGATCCTCAAACAGGTTATGGAATGGAGAGCGGTATGAATTCGTCAATTATCGGCAAGTCCGCGGAAGCCGCCGTCAATTTTCTCTTTCAGCATTTCCGGGGCGGCTTCGACGCTTTCTCCGCTGCACTGGGCGCGGTAGTCAAGCTGCTGGAAGACGGGTTGGGCGCCGTCCCATTCATCGTCATGCTGGTTGTTCTCGTAGCGTTTGCGCTGTGGCGGCGTGGTGTCGCATTTTCGATCTTCGTCGGCATTGCGCTTCTGGCCATCCACTACATGGGTCTATGGGCTCAAACCACTTCCACCCTGGCGCTCGTGATTGCCGCGACGTTCTTCAGTCTTGTCATTGGTGTGCCACTGGGAATCTGGGGTGCGAGAAACAAACGGGTGGAAATGGTTCTGCGCTCGCTGCTCGATTTGATGCAGACGATGCCGGCATTCGTCTATCTGATTCCTGCCGTCATCCTGTTCGGCTTGGGCCGGGTTCCGGCGGTGATTGCGACCATCGTGTTCGCCATGCCGCCCGTCGTACGCCTGACGACCCTGGGCATCCGGCAGGTACGCGAGGAGTTGCTGGAGGCGGGCCGCGCCTTTGGCAGCACGGATTCGCAGCTTCTCCGGAAAATCCAGCTGCCGAATGCGCTGCCGTCAATCATGGCAGGAGTCAATCAGACCATCATGATGGCGCTTTCGATGGTGGTGGTTGCCTCGATGATTGGTGCCGGTGGGCTCGGAGAGTATGTGCTAGGCGGCATTCAGCGCCTCGATATCGGGATTGGCTTCGAAGGCGGCCTTGGCGTGGTGTTGCTTGCGATCGTACTTGACCGTCTGACGGAGAGTTTTGGTGTGAAGTCAAAGAAGGCAAGACCTGGCGCACGAACCTCAAAGGCTGGCGCCCGCGCCGCGGCACGAACCTGACCAGGAATCGGATGGTACAGCGGTCGCGTGCAGTGGCGGCCGCCCTCGGAAAGTTTGAACGGCGATATCACGTACAGCGGCCGCAGTGCTATCGCCAGGTAGTATGGGGACAGGGAGACCGGACACGCCAAGTCTCTATTGCGGTCAGTTTTTCACAGATCTACATATAGCGTAGGAGTACTACATGAAAAGTAATCTGCTTAAGTCGCTCATTGGGCAACTGGTAGTGTCGACGGTCGTTGCCATTGGTTTCGGGGCTGGCTCTGCCGTCGCGGCCGAACCTGTCAAGATGGCAGTGACAAACTGGGCCGACGTTCTTGCCGTAGCCAACGTCGCCAAATACGCTCTCGAGACGAGCCTCAAGCAGCCAGTTCAGTTCGTCCAGGCCGATATTGGCATCCAGTACCAGGGTGTCGCCCGCGGCGACCTCGACATCATGGTGGGTGGCTGGTTGCCAGTGACTCACGCGGCGTACTACGCAAGGTACAAGAACGACATGGATGACGTCGGCGTGATCTATACCGGCGGCAAGAATGGTTGGGCGGTGCCGGCTTACATACCGGAGTCGCAGGTCTCGTCGATTTCCGACCTGGAAAAGCCAGATGTCAAGAGCAAGCTGAATGGCACTGTGCAGGGCATCGAACCGGGCGGCGGTCTGATGCAGGCGTCGGAGAAAACAATCAAGGCATACGACCTGAATGGGTACAACCTGCAGTCGTCAAGCGAAGCGGGCATGCTCGCCGGCGTCTCGCGCGCCTATCAGTCGAAACAGTGGATTGTCGCCACCGTCTGGAGCCCTCACTGGCTCTTCCAGAAATGGCAGATGCGCTACCTGAAGGACCCGAAGGGTACGCTAGGTGGTGAGGAGCAGGTCCATGCCTTCGCGTCCAAACAGTTCGCAACGAAGTTTCCTCGTGCCGACGTGTTTTTCAAGCATTTCAAGCTGACTCTCGCTGACGTCGAGTCCATCGAGTACGAGGGCAACTCCACGAACGACTACGCGGCAGCAGCGAAGAAATTTGTCGACGCGCATCCGGATAAGCTGAAGGCCTGGTTGCAACAGTAAGTCGAAAGTGAGACTCGCCGTGAACGGACAGGGCGCACTGAGTTCACGGCCGGTCGAGCACTGCTTACTGCCTGACGGGCAATCGAGAACTGCCCCACATCAACAGATTTTGCGGTCCTGCAAGACATGCTTCACACGAATTCTTCCGGAGTGACCACGTGAACGAGAACTCGCGCTTTTTTGCTGAAACCCTCCAGAGCCGTGACCCCGTTATCGCATCAGAGATTGCGTTGGAGTTGCGTAGACAGCAAACACAGATTGAACTGATCGCTTCAGAAAACATCGTCTCTGCGGCGGTGATGGAAGCGCAAGGTACCGTGCTGACCAACAAGTACGCGGAAGGGTACCCGTCCAAGCGGTATTACGGCGGCTGCGAACACGTGGACCGGGTCGAGGCGCTCGCGATCGACCGCGTGAAAGCCCTGTTCGAAGCCGAATACGCGAATGTGCAACCTCATTCGGGCGCACAGGCGAACGGCGCTGTGATGCTCGCGCTCGTGAAGCCGGGCGAGACGGTGATGGGCATGTCGCTCGATGCGGGAGGTCACCTGACGCACGGCGCCCGTCCTGCGCTTTCCGGTAAGTGGTTCAACGCCGTCCAATACGGAGTGAGCCCCGACACCTACCGCATTGACTACGAGCAGGTCCGCCGGCTCGCCGAGGAGCATCGTCCGAAGCTCATCATCGCGGGTTATTCGGCGTATCCGCGTGCTTTGGATTTTGCCGCTTTTCGTGAGATTGCCGACAGCGTAGGTGCCTTGTTGATGGTCGACATGGCACACATTGCGGGCATCATTGCGGCGGGCAGACATGCTAACCCAGTCCCGTTTGCCGATGTGGTGACGTCCACCACCCACAAGACGCTTCGCGGACCGCGAGGCGGATTCATCCTCACCAATCACGGCGACATTGCAAAGAAAATCAATTCGGCCGTATTCCCCGGACTCCAGGGGGGCCCGCTCATGCACGTCATCGCAGGCAAAGCGGTTGCATTTGGTGAGGCGCTTCGCCCGGAGTTCACGACCTATATCGACCAGGTACTACGTAACGCGCAGGCGCTCGGCAATGTGCTGAAGTCGGGCGGTCTGAACCTCGTGACGGACGGGACCGATAACCACCTGCTGTTGGTCGATTTGCGCTCGAAGCGATTGACCGGTACGCAGGCTGAGAAAGCGCTCGAGCGTGCGGGCATCACCTGCAACAAGAACGGGATTCCGTTCGATACGGAGAACCCGACGGTCACCTCGGGCATTCGCCTCGGCACGCCCGCTGGAACAACGCGAGGCTTCGGTGCCGCGCAGTTCGAGCAGGTCGGCCAGATGATTCTCGAGGTCTTGTCGGGGCTCGAAAAAGAGCCCAATGGCGATGAACGGACCGAACGCGCAGTGCGTAGCCGGGTGCGAGACCTCTGCAGCCAGTTTCCGATTTACTCGCATGCGGATGCCCTTGTTTAATCCACAAAAGAGCGCAACGACTGCGCTGAGTCGTTGCCAGATTATTTGACGCCTTTATTGAAGAGAGAACTGAAATGAGCTTCGAGGGAGTACATACGCCGCTCGTCACACCGTTCAAAGCGGACGGTGAAATCAATCATGATTTGCTCGGCAAGCATGCAGCCAATCTTGCGGGGCGCGTTTCCGGTCTTGGGGTGGGAGGGACCACGGGCGAATACTATGCGCTGAGTTTCGACGAGCGGGTTCAGACGTTCAATACCGTAGCCGAAGCGGCGGGCGGGAAGACCTTTCTGACTGCCGGCATCAATGCAACCACGACGAAAGAGGTCATTCGCCTCGGTCAGGAAGCGAAGCGCGCCGGATTTTCCGCCTTGCTGGTTGCCGCCCCGTACTATGCGCAGCCGACCCAGCAAGAACTGCTGAGCCACATGCTGACGGTGGACGACAGTCTGGACATGCCCACCATGCTGTACAACTTTCCGGCCCGCACGGGCACGGAAATCAGCGATACCGTTCTGGAGAAACTGCTCGAGCGGCCCAACTTCGTCGCGATGAAGGAAAGCACTGGCGACATCTCGCATCTGCATCACCTTGTCACCCATTTCAGTGACAGGCTGGTGCTGAGCTGCGGCATGGACGACCAGGCGCTCGAGTTCTTTGTGTGGGGTGCAAGGAGCTGGGTCGGCGGTGCTTCCAACTTCCTGCCGGAAGCGCACACTGCGCTCTTCGACGCATGCGTGAAGCGCAATGACTTCGAAACCGGCCGCAAGCTGATGGCGCAATTGCTGCCTGTGCTCGAACTGCTGGAACGCAGCGGAAAATTCATTCAATACGTTCGTTACGGATGTGAGCTGGCGGGTATGCCCGTCGGTGTCGCCCGCGCGCCGCTCGGCACCCTCACTGAAGAAGAGCGCAGCGCGTTTGCGACGCTCATTCAACCCATGTTGCGCAAAGCACAGTAACTTGCATGGCCTCGAAACTGGAATTCGTGCGGTTTCCCGCTCCGGATGGTGTGAACGGCTGGTGGGAAATTCTGCCCCCGGCACTGCCCGCCGAGACGGTGTCTTCTGAACACCGATATGACTGGGTCGTTGTCGGCGGTGGCATTACGGGGCTGTGCGCTGCCCGACGCCTCGCTGAACTTGCACCTGATGCGTCGATTGCGCTGGTCGAGGCGGACCGGATCGGGCGCACCACGGCCGGACGAAATTCCGGATTCTTTGTCGATTTGCCGCACGACATCAGCAGTGAAAGCTACTCGCGAAGTGTGGAAGCGGATAAGGCAGACGTCCGGTTTCAACGTCACGGTATCGACTACGTCCGCTCGGTGGTCAAGCAATACAACATCGACTGCGACTGGCGCGACGACGGCAAGTTTCATGCTTCGGTGAACAGGAAAGGACACGCGGCGCTAGGCCACTTCGCCGAAGGCCTCGCTCGCATTGACGAAAGCTTCGAGTGGCTGGACGCAGCAGCGATCGCGAAGATCACCGGCACGAACTTCTATCAGGGCGCGCTCTTTACGCCGGGGTGCAGCACGGTCCAGCCGGCAGCCCTCATGCGCGGTCTTGCCGCGACCTTGCCGGAAAATGTGAAGGTGTTCGAGCTTAGCCCGGTAAAGGGAATAGAGGACCAGGGACAGTCAAAGGTCCTGACGTTAGCCGCGGGCAAGATTGTGGCGAAGCGCGTGATTCTTTGCACCAACGCGTATGCGGCGACATTCGGGGGGCATCCGAATGGTCTGCTGCCCGTGTACACGTTTGCATCCATGACCCGGGTGATGAATCAGGAAGAGATCAGCCGGCTCGGCGGCACACGGTCGTGGGCGCTGATTCCGGCCGACCCGATGGGCTCGACTGTGCGCCGTTTGATTACCGACCGCATATGCGTTCGCAACCACTTTGCGTTTCGACCCAGTCTCGAAGTGTCCCAGGCCGACCTCGCAAAGGCAAAGAGTTTGCATCAACGGTCGTTCGACCGGCGCTTTCCAATGCTGAAGGACGTCGAACTGGAGTACACCTGGGGCGGCCCATTGTGTCTGTCTGCAAACAATGGTGCGCTGTTCGGGCGCCGGGACGATGGCGTCTTTGAAGCGGTGGGGTGCAATGGCCTCGGTATGAGTAGAGGGTCGGCATCAGGCAAGCTCATCGCCGAGTACGCGCTCGGTCACACCAACGACCTCGTGCGTCAGCTTTTGCATCAGCCGCATCCGCGCTCGCTGCCGGTTCGTCCGATTACCGACGTCGCAGTGTCCGCGGCTATCTGGATGAAGGAATTTTCGGCCGGGGCCGAACTTTAGATCGATGAGGACAGGACATGACAACATATCAGGCATGGAAACAGAAAGCAGAAGCCCTGGCGCTCGACGGACGAGCGTTTATCGCCGGGCAACGATGTGCAGCCGCCTCGAACGAGACGTTCGAGACCTTGAATCCGTCGACGGGAAAAGTACTGGCCGAGATCGCCAGGTGTGATACGAAAGACATCGACCGGGCGGTCGTGGCGGCGAGAGATGCGTTCGAGTCCGGCGTGTGGTCAAAGGCAGCACCGGCCCAGCGAAAATCAGTGCTTTTGCGTCTCGCGCAACTGATTGACGACAACGCCGAGGAACTGGCGCTCCTCGAAGCGCTCGAGGCGGGCAAGCCAATCAGCGAGTGCATGGGACTGGATATTCCCGAGTCGGCCGCGTGTATCCGCTGGCACGCGGAAGTCACCGACAAGCGCTATGACGCACTTTCGCCGTCGGGCGCGAGCGTGGTGAGCATGATTACCCGTGAACCGATCGGTGTGGTGGGCGCTGTTCTGCCGTGGAATTTCCCGGCGCTGATGCTTGCCTGGAAAATCGGCCCGGCGCTTTCTGTTGGCAACAGCGTCATTGTGAAACCTGCTGAGCAGACATCGCTTTCCACGCTGCGCATCGCCGACCTCGCAATGGAAGCTGGCGTGCCTGCAGGTGTCTTCAGTGTGGTTACCGGCTTTGGAGAGAGCGCGGGCCAGGCGTTGGGCCGCCATGCCGACGTCGACCTGATTGCCTTCACCGGCTCGACGGAAACCGGCAAGCGATTCCTCCACTATTCGGCGGATACGAACCTCAAGCGCGTCATACTGGAATGTGGCGGCAAGAACCCCCAGGTCGTGCTGCCCGACGTCGCCAATCTCGACGCCGTTGCGGAGCAGGCTGTCGCTGCCGCGTTCTGGAACATGGGCGAGAACTGCAGCGCGGGTTCCCGGATTCTGGTGCCGTCGACCTCGAAGGCCGACTTGCTCGAAAAGGTCCAGGCAGTTCTGGAAGGATGGAAAACGGGCGACCCACTGGACCCTGATGTCAAGCTGGGGTCCCTGATCGAAGAGAAGCACTACGAAAAGGTGCTCGCGCACATCGAGAAAGCGAAGTCGGAAGGCGCGCGTCTCGTGTGCGGCGGCAAGGCCACACGCACCGAAACGGGCGGGTGGTTTGTCGAGCCAACCATCTTCGATAACGTCACGCCGCAGATGAGCATTGCTCGCGAAGAAGTCTTTGGCCCGGTAGTCTGCTTTATCGAATACGCCGATATCGACGAGGCGGTACGGATTGCCAACGACACGTGCTACGGATTGGCTGCCTCGCTGTGGACGGACAACGTCAATAGCGCCCACAAGATTGCCGCCCGGATCCGCGCGGGTACCGTGACGGTGAACTGCTTCGGCGAGGGCGATCTGTCGACGCCGTTCGGTGGATTCAAGCAATCGGGCTTCGGTGGCCGCGATAAGTCCGTCTATGCGCATGACCAGTACTGTGAGCTGAAGACCACCTGGCTGAAGCTCGACTGAAATCATGCAGCCGCTGATGGTGCCCGGTCTCTGTGGCCGGGCGAGCGACACTAACGATAAAGACGCGGCTTTGCGCGACGCCGCCGCGCTCCACCCACATGTGAGGCGAAATGCGACTTGGATTCATCGGGACGGGCAGCATCACGCAGGCAGTCGTTACCGGCCTGCTTCGGTCTGACGTATCATTCGAGCACCTTGCACTATCGCCCCGTAACGCCGAAACTGCCGCGAGGCTCGCTGGCCTCGATGGGCGCGTGCAGGTCTGCGCAAGCAATCAGGAAGTGCTGGCGACGTCCGACGTTGTGTGCCTTGCGGTCATTCCGCAAATCGCTGCCGACGTGTTGAGCGAACTCCGTTTTGAGTCGCGCCATCATGTCATCAGCTTTATCGCCGGGATTCGGTTAGATGAGCTGCGCCGGCTTGTCCGCACTGAAAGCACGATTGTGCGCGCCATACCGTTGCCGGCAGTCGCCGAATGCAAGGGCAGCACGGCAATCTGTCCTCCAGACGCGCTTGCGAAGTCTCTGTTCTCGGCTTTGGGCAAGGCAGTCGAAGTCGATGACGAGCACAAGTTCGACGCACTGTCGGCCGTGACGGCGACCATGGCGAGCTTCTTTGCGGTGCTGGAAGCCCAGGCGTCATGGCTCGTGCGTCAAGGGCTCGATTACGATGCCGCTCGCTCGTTTCTGTCGGGCTACTGTGTGGGTCTCGCACACGATACGACTCGAGGCGTAGAACCGTTCACCGAGCTGATCGAGCATTGCATGACTCCCGGTGGCCTCAACGAACAGGTTCACACCGAGCTTTCGAAGCGGGGTACCTATTCGCACTTCTCTGACGCGTTGGACCGGATTTTGATGAGACTTGAAGTTCGCGCGTAGTGCGCTGCTCGAAACAGGCGTGACAGACCTGATGTTCCGGTGAGCAACATGGCTCACCCATGACGGTCATGGTCACCTGCCTTCGGACGTGCAAGCGGTTACGCAGCCGCTTTCGTCCCGGGTTGACCTCTCTTGCCAGTGAGCGATAAGACTCGCAAACTTGTTTCATGCCTTGGGATGCGCTTCTCCCATGGGCGCGGCCCCATTGCACCGGGCGATGGGGCGGCATTGACGCGGAGTCCTCGGACCGAACCGCGCGTTTCCGCTTGAAAGGTCACAACGATGCAAAAGAAGCAGTTATTTGCCGACAGGCTCCTCGCACAGATGCCGTCGCTACGGGCGCTGAGATGCTTCGTCACCGCGGCGCGCTACGAAAGCTTCACCCAGGCGGCGGAAGTGCTGTGCGTGACCCAGGCGGCAATCAGCAGGCAAATCAAGGAACTCGAGGAGTCGCTCGATGTGGCCCTGTTTGAGCGCACCGGAAGGCATATCGCGCTCACCGATGCGGGGCGGATTCTGTACAACGCCTCCTATCTGTCAATCATGAACATCGCGGAAGCGGCCGAGGCAGTGCGTCGCGCCGACAGGCATGCACTGACTATCTGCGTCTCGCATACGTTCTCCGCCCTGTGGCTGTCGTTCAGGCTGCCCTCGTTCCGCAAGAGGTTTCCGGATGTCAGGCTGCACGTGATGGTGACCGAGCACTTCATGGAGCTCGATGATCTGATGGAACCGGACATCATCATCACCAAGAATCCGCCGCGCGAGCCCGAGTACGAAATCGAGCCGCTCTTTCACGACGTGGTGTATCCCGTCTGCAATGAGTCGTTCTTCGAGCATCATTACCGCGGAAGGTCGGTGAAGCCACTGGACCTCCTGTCGCATCCCACGTTGAATCTTTCGTTGCTGGGGCGCGCCCAGGTTTGCGAGCACGTTGATTGGCGCGTGTGGCGAAACTGGTTTCAGCAAGGCGATAGCTCGGACAGACTGGTCGAAAACGAACGGCTGGAGAGCAACGATTACCGACTCCTCGTATCGCAGGCCGAAGCCGGTGAGGGCACCTTGCTCGGCTGGCATCATCTTGTGCATCGCCAGGTCGAACAGGGGCACCTGATTCGACCCGTGCAGGATGCGCTCGAATTCCACGACCGCCACCACTATCTGATAACGCACAAGAACGCAAAGCTTCGACCCGAGTACCTGCAGTTCCGTGAATGGCTTGGTGAGGAAGTCAGCGCAATGATGCGCGAATGGCAAGGCGTCGAAATCGCAGCAGCCAGATAACTTGAGTGAGATCAGTTCAGAAGACGCGAGCAGGCAAGCCGGAGACGATAGTGCTGGCCGACTCCTGAAGCGTCAAGGCAGGCAGTCCCATGGCTAGCGACATCATTCATTCCAACGCCGCAGCGTCCCGGCCACTGCGCTTTGGCATCGTGCTCCTGCCCAACTTCACGTTGACGGCGTTTTCCGGTTTCGTCGATCTTCTGAGGCTGGCGAGCGACGAAGGCGACATGAGCAGACCCGTGCGGTGTTCGTGGACCATCGTCGGGGAGTCTCTTGTTCCCGTCAGGGCAAGCTGTGGAATCCAGGTCACGCCCTGGACGACCTTTGACGAAGCCGCCTCTTTCGATTACGTGGTGGTGGTTGGCGGCTTGCTGCACTCGGGGCCGTCCGCAAGCAAAGCCACGCTTCAGTTCATCCGCGACGCAGCGAAAACGTCTGCCACCCTGGTCGGGATTTGCACGGGCGTGTTTGCGTTGATGCGGGCTGAAGTGATGGACGGCTATCGCATATGCGTGAGCTGGTTCCACTACTGGGACTTCGTCGAGCGCTTTCCTGGCGTCGACGAACGCAACCTGGTTGCGGACCGGTTGTTCGTCATCGACAGACGGCGCATTACCTGCTCCGGCGGGCGAGCCTCAATCGATGTAGCAGCCGCTATCCTGCTGCGACATGTCGAGGCCACGATCGTGCAGAAGGCGCTGCGCATCATGCTCGTCGATGACGCCCAGAAAGGCAACGCTCCGCAGCCGCATCCTCCGGGACTCGAACCTGCGACACACCCCAAGGTAAGGCGAGCGATCCTGCTGATGGAGCAGCACATTGGGCAGCCGCTGAGCCTCGCGGAGCTGGCTCGACGACTCGATATGTCGGTGCGGCAGCTCGAGCGCCTGTTTTCCGCGCAGACGGGCAAATCTCCCCACGCATATGGCCGACAGATCCGGATGCGCACGGCGTCCTGGCTATTGACCAGTTCGGACCGAACGGTAGCCGATATTGCGACGTCTTGCGGCTTCTCCGACGCGTCACATCTTGGCCGTGAGTTCAGAAAGGAATATGGCGAATCGCCGAACGCGTATCGCGTCGCGCGACCGCAGAGTCAATCGGTAGACCTGATCGCTACCTGACCGGTACGCGATACGGCCAGGGTGACTAGTCAGCCATCGCTCCCTGGTCGCTCGCAAAAAGATATTTGGACTGGCCGATCTTGATGGATGTTTCACACTCGGCATTGATGGCTTCGAGCGAGGCGAGATTGGCGCCGCTTTTGTCGATGGTCACCGACTCAGGAGCGCCATTCTGAGCGATCGATTTGATCAGCACGGCACCGGACTACGACGGGCCGACCGCGTCCGCCTTGACCCTGCGGGATGTGTTGCGCTCCAGCCTCATGTACAGGTTCGCGGTCACGATACCGAAGACGATGTGAACGAACAGGCTGGCCCAGTTGCGCGCTTCTGCGAACCACGGAAAAAACCGTGTCATGCCGTAGAAATTAATCAGGTAAACGGCTACAGCGAAAGCGCCACCCGCCAGTGAAGCCATCCCCATGCTCGAGTCAAGATTGAATGACGTCATGATCAGACCGAGGATGAGCGCCAATCCGATGGCAAGGGCAAAATGCACCACAAAGGCCGCCAGCACGATGCCAATTGAGAATGCTTGCGGCGATTGCAATGCACCTCGTCCCAGCATGATCGCGGCGACCATGCGTGGTGGCTCCAGCAGACTTGCGCCCGTCGTCAGTGCCATCAGGATAACCCCTAGCGCCAGGAACACCGCACCCGCGATGACGCCTGCCAGCACGGCTGCACGCCAGTCGGGCTGGCCGTGTGTGAAATGATGGGAACCCATGTGAAGTTGCACAATTTTTCTCCCGATCGATTCGGATAATTCATTCTAGTCCTCCAACTCGCGAGACTGATAGCGCCAATGCGTTTGCCGCTCACGTCGAAGTAGGCGAAGCCGCCTTCTTCCCGCCTGCGTGTGTAGCCGGGCCTGGTGTCGTCCGCATGCCGCAAACCGGGCGGCATCGCGGCAGGGGCGCTTGCCGGGCGATGTCGTCAGTGCGGCGCTGAAAGATCATTTCGGCGCCCATTGCGCGCCGGAATCCGCCTTAATGACTGTTTTCCGCAACGGCCGCAATCGTATCCGTTCGGTTTGCGCGGAAGCGATGGACCAGAACGGCGGCAAAGGCGTAGTGTTACATAGCGGACTGTTCACAGTGAGCGGCATGGAACCCGATCGCGGCACCACGGCATAGTCCTGGCGCGTGCCACCGCATGCACCTGTGCCTCGGCGCGGGTGAGGTGGGGCGGCATAGTCTGTGCAACCGCTAGTCAACGATGGAAGGAGGCCACATGTCACTCATCGTCGCAGCACGCTTCACGACATTCCCCGCCGCTGAAGACGCGGCGCAACGGCTCTTCAATGCCGGTTTCGTCGAGGAGGACGTCACACTGTTTTTCGTCAATCCGCCCGGCCAGCACGCACGTTTTCGGCCCGGCGGCGATACCAGCATCGACGCAAACGCGAGGGGGGCGCCGAAGGGTGCCGAGATGGGCATCGCAATTGGCGCAGGGATTGGCGCCGTGATCGGCGTCGGGATCTTCGCGGCGTTTTCGGCGCCGCTTATCGTGTCGCTGATCGCGGCCGGGGTGAGTGCGTATGTCGGTTCATTGGTCGGCGCAATGATGCGCACGAATGAAGCGAGCAACGAAGAAACCCGTGATTCCGGCGTGCTGGTGGCCGTACACGTGTCGCCGGACAGCCAGATGGACGCCGCACGGGTGCTGCGCGATGCGGGAGGCGCGGCGATCGAACGTGCGACCGGCAACTGGCAACAAGGGCGGTGGGCCGACTTCGATCCTCTCAAGCAGCCTGTGCCGCTCACCGAGTTCAGTGAGAAGCACGCCTGACTTGAAGGTGTTTTTCGCTGAGATTTTCAGCGAGCCAGGAAAACGAGCCAGGAAACAATAGCGGCCCGGCGTTTGTCGGGTCGTTCTGTATTCAGAGTTCAGAACGGTGCGTTCCAGGCACACCCCATGCGGATAGATCCATGAACCCTGCTGCTGCGTGAAAGTATGCGGTGGCGGGTCAATGGAAGAAGAGTTCCCGCATGCCGAAGGTGTGATGCGCTTCGGCAGCCATCAGCACCAGCAGCACCAGCAGGCACAGGGGCGGTATCAGGATGGCGTACACCAGCGCCAGCCGCTCCCACATCATGTGCATGAAAATCGACACGATCAGCCCGGCCTTGGCGAACATGAGCACGACGATCAGCGCCCAGCGCAGCAGGCCCTGCACGTGGAAGTAATCGACCATGTACGACATCGTGCTCAGTACGAACAGCAGGCCCCAGATCTTCAGGTAGATGCCGATCGGATGCTGCTGGCCGTGCGCGGCGTCGGGTCGATGGGCGAGATCGGTGTGGTCCATGGTCTGCCTCACCACAAATAGAACAGCGCAAAGATGAACACCCATACCAGGTCGACGAAGTGCCAGTACAAGCCGGCAATCTCCACGATCTGGAAGTTGCCGTGCTCGCTGAACCCCGGCTGCAGGATCTTGCGTGCGACCAGCAGCAGGTAGATCACACCGCAGCTCACGTGAAAGCCGTGGAACCCGGTGATCATGAAGAAGCACGCGCCAAACTGCGCCGCGCCCAGCGGGTTGCCCCAGGGGCGGATACCTTCATGGACGATCAGCTTGGTCCATTCGAAGGCCTGCATCGACACGAAGGTCGCGCCCAGCAGCGCGGTCGCCAGCAGCAGTGCGGCGGCGCGCTTTGCGTTGCGCCGGTAGCCAAAGTTGACAGCCATCGCCATGGTGCCGCTGCTGCTGATCAGGACGAACGTCATGATGGCGATCAGCAGCAAGGGCACATCCACGCCGCCCACAGTGAGCCCGAACACCTTGGAAGGGTCAGGCCACGGCACCGTGGTCGACATGCGCACCGTCATGTAACCGATCAGGAAGCTGCTGAAGATGAAGGTGTCCGACAGCAGGAAGATCCACATCATCGCCTTGCCCCACGGCACCTTGAAGGCCTGGCGGTCGGCCGACCAGTCCGTGACGATGCCGCGCCAGCCGTCAGGCCCGGCGTCGGTGGGGGGCGTGGCGGCAGCGGATTCGGTCGGGAGCGTGGGCGTGGTCATGGCGCGGCTCCATACAGCGGCCCGCAGATGGCGGCGACGACCCCAGGGGTGATCCACCACATCGCCGCCAGCAGCACGAGCCAGACAGCCAGCAGGAAATGCCAGTAGATCGCGCACAGCGCGATGGCGCGCTGGGTTCGGAAGGGGTCCCCGTGCTGCAGACGCGCGATCGTCACCGCCCAGGCCACCAGCCCGCCCAGCACATGCAACCCGTGCAGGCCGGTGAGCAGGTAGAGGAAGCTATTGGAAGGATTGACGGTGACGGTCTGCCCGGTGGCCGACAGCATGCGCCAGACGGTCAGTTGTCCGATCACGAACACGGCCGCCAGCACACCGCTGGACACCAGCCACGCCGCGCGATGCAAGGTGATCTGCCGGGCACGCTGCATGGCAATGCTGGCCAGCACCAACGCGCCGGTGTTCCACCACAGCAGCGCCGGATGCGGGATCGACTGCCAGTCGGGCTCGCGCATGCGCATTGCGTAGGCGAGCAGCAGCAGTGAAAACAATGTCGTTGCCACCGCCATGAAGAGGATCAGGCCGATGCGGCTCGCATTCGGCAAGACAGGAGGTGGCGCGTCAGGAACGAAGGAGCGGCGCAGGGTGGTCCGCAGTGTGGTCATTCGCGTGCCTCGCCGGGTTCAAGCGTCGGGTGGGCCGGTTCAGGCGCCCTCTCAGGCGGCTGGTTTTGCGGCACGAAGTCTTCCTCGTGCCCCGGCGGACTGTATTCGTACGCCCAGCGGTAGACGACGGGCGGCGCGGCGCCCCAGTTGCCGTGCACTGGCGGCGTTTGCGGCGTCTGCCATTCCAGCGTGGTGGCCCGCCACGGGTTGCTGTCGGCATGCTTGCCGCGCACCAGGCTCCACGCCAGGTTGAACAGGAACAGCAACTGCGCCACCGCAACGATCAGCGCAATGACGGTGATGAACGTGTTGAGCGTTTGCGCCGAATGTGGAATGAAGCTGTAGCCCTCATACGCGTAATACCGCCGCGGCATGCCCAGCAGGCCGAGATAGTGCATCGGGAAGTAGATCGCATAGGTGCCGAGGAAGGTGACCCAGAAGTGCACGCGCCCGAGCGTGTCGTTGAGCATGCGTCCCGTCACCTTCGGATACCAGTGGTAGATGCCGCCAAACACCACCAGGATCGGCGACACGCCCATCACCATATGGAAGTGCGCCACCACGAAGTACGTGTTCGACAGCGGAATGTCCACGCTCACGTTGCCGAGGTAGAGCCCGGTCAGCCCACCCAGGACGAAGGTGCTGATGAAGCCGATGGCAAACAGCATCGGCACGGTCAGGTGGATATCGCCGCGCCACAGCGTCAGCACCCAGTTGTAGACTTTGAGGGCGGTCGGGACGGCGATGATGAGCGTGGTGGTGGCAAAGAAGAAGCCGAAGTACGGATTCATGCCGGCGATGAACATGTGGTGCGCCCAGACCACGAAACTCAGCACCCCGATGATGATGATGGCCCACACCATCATCTTGTAGCCGAAGATGTTCTTGCGCGCGTGCGTGCTGATGAGGTCCGACACGATTCCAAAGGCCGGCAGCGCGACGATGTAGACCTCCGGATGCCCGAAGAACCAGAACAGGTGCTGGAACAGCAGCGGGCTGCCGCCGCCATGCTTGAGCGTCTGCCCCATCGATACCACGGCCGGCATGAAGAAGCTGGTGCCGAGTGTCCTGTCGAGCAGCATCATCACCGCCGACACGAACAGCGCCGGAAACGCCAGCAGCGCCAGGATGGTCGCCGCGAAGATGCCCCACACCGTGAGCGGCATGCGCATGAGCGTCATGCCGCGCGTGCGCGCCTGCAGCGTGGTGGTGACGTAATTCAGACCGCCCATCGTTGCCGCGACGATGAAGATCGCCAGCGACACCAGCATCAATATGATGCCCCATTGCGCGCCCGGCGTGCCCGGCAGGATGGCCTGGGGTGGGTACAGCGTCCAGCCCGCGCCGGTCGGCCCGCCTGGCACGAAGAAGCTCGACACCAGTACCAGCACGGCCAGCAGGTAGACCCAGTAGCTCAGCATGTTGAGAAACGGGAACACCATGTCACGCGCGCCCAGCATGAGCGGGATCAGGTAGTTGCCGAAGCCGCCCAGAAACAGCGCCGTCAGCAGGTAGATCACCATGATCATCCCGTGCATGGTGACGAACTGGTAGTAGTGGTTGGCGTCGATGAAACTGAACTTGCCCGGAAAGCCGAGCTGCAACCGCATCAGGTTCGACAACACAAGGCCGACCAGGCCGATGGCGATGGCCGTCAGCGAATACTGCACGGCAATGACCTTGTGGTCCTGGCTCCAGACATAGCGGGTCCAGAAGCTTTGCGCAGCGTGGTCGGTGTGTGCGTAGGGCATTGCGTCTGCTCCGCTAGGGTTGGGCTGCGCTGCTGGCGGCCGGAGCGCCTTGCGCTTCGATGTACGTCACCAGCGCGGTCAGCTCCTGCTCGCTCAGGTCGAAGGTCGGCATGATGGGTGCGAAGCCCTTCACGACGCGGGCCTTAGGATTGCGGATGAAGGCGCGCAGATAGGCTTCGTCCACCTTCGCGGTGCTGCCGTCGGCCATCGTTTCGGTTTTGCCGTACAGGCCCTTCCAGGTGGGGCCCACGCGCGGACTGCCGTCCACGGTATGGCAGGCGAAGCAGCCCTTGGCCTCTGCGAGCGTCTTGCCCTGGTCAGCGAGCGCGTGGGCGCTGCCGCCTGCAGCGGCGGGTGCGGCCTGCACCCTGGCCTGCTGCAGCTGCGCGAACGTGCTCTGCTGCGCCAGCCAGCGCGAGAACGATGCTTCGTCTTCCACCACCACCACGCCGCGCATGTTGGCGTGCCCGATACCGCAAAGCTGCGCGCACAGGATGTCGTAACGCCCCGCCTTGGTCGGCGTGAACCAGAAGGAGGTCACCATGCCGGGCACGATGTTCATGCGCGCACGGAACGGCGGTACGTAGAAGTCGTGCAGCACGTCGCGCGACCGTGTCAGGACCTGGATCGGCCGGTTGAGCGGCAGGTGCACCTCGGGCGTCTCGATCAGGTAGTTGTCACGGCCGTTGGGGTCGCCGGGGTTCAGGCCGAAGGGGTTGTCGTTGCTGATGTAGCGCACGTCCGTCGTGCCCAGCTTGCCGCCGGGGCCGGCAAAGCGGAAGCGCCATTGCCATTGCTGGGCGAACACTTCCATCTGCAGCACGTTGCGCGGCGGCCGTATGTAGTCCGCGTAGACAAACAGCCCCGGTGCCAGCAACGCTGCCACGCCTAGAGAGGTCAGGCCGATCAGCCACCATTCCAGCCGCCTGTTGTGCGGCTCGTAAGTAGCGCGATGACCCTTGCGGTGGCGGTAGCGCACCAGTGCGATCACCATGAACAGGTTGATCGCGATGAAGAGCGCGCCGGTAATGACGAGCGTGATCGTCAGCATGTCGTCCATGCGCACCCAGTTCGAGGCGATCGGCGTGATCCACCAGGGACTGGCAAAGTGAAACCCCACCGCCAATACGATGATCAGGAACAGGGCAATCGCAAGCGACATAGGTCACCTCGCTGCGCGTCACTCGCTGGAGCCGCTAACAAAATGCTCCTGGCGTCGTTGTGCCGCCTTGCCGTACTTCGGTACAGTCTGTCTGCGCCGGCACATCTCTAGCTCAAAGGTAGTCCTCTCCTCTGCATCGTGCAAGGCAGTGCAAGGGGGAAGCGCGCCCCATATACGCATCGTGCGAATGGAGGAATCACTTGCTGCGATGCAATGCAAAACGGCCGCCGCCAGCATGGGTTGCCGAGGCGGCCATCTCCCGATGGGCGCGGGTGTTGCCGCTTCGGTCCAGTCCGGCAGCACTTCGCACTGAAGCGACATCTTCTGCGAGCTTCACTCTATTGCAAACAACTCACGGCCTGGTTCGTCGCATGGCGCGAATTTGCCAACGTCACCCAAACTCCGTCGACTGCTTTCTGAGTCACAGTGGCCTTATGCATCGTCATCGCCGAACTCCCGCAAGTTGACAGCGCCGACGGGACAGATTTCGTTTGCCACTCATCAGCTCCCCGCAAGAACTGTTGATTGCAATGCGCCAGGTGGTAACATTTGTTGTCAATCTTATCGACGGCTCGCCCGGACCATCGCATGCCAGACAGCTTCGACCAGCTCGCCGCCCTGATCCGGGCGCGCTTCTCCGAACTGAGTCCGCAGTACCAGATGGGTGCAGGTTTCCTGCTCGATCATCCCGACGAGGTCGCGGTCTCGTCGATGCGCAAGGTGGCCGAGCGGGCTCAGGTGCAACCCGCTTCGCTGGTGCGCCTGTCGCAGCAACTGGGTTTCCCCGGCTGGAACGAATTGCGCGACCTGTTCGTCGCGCGTGTGCGCACGCGGCCCGAGCCGCTCACGAGCCGGGCGCGCTCGCTGGTCAAATCGAAAGACGCGCTGGCGAACGATCTGCTGGTCGCGCAGCAGCATAATCTCGATGTCAGCGCCGCGCACAACGGTCGCGTGATCGTGGAGGCGGCGCGGCTCTTGCGACGCGCGCCGCACGTGCACGTGGCCGGCTTTCGCTCGTGTTACGCGGTGGCGTTTGGCCTCGTGTATGGCTACCGGCTGTTCAGGCCGTCGGTGTCGTTGCTCAATGGCGAGGCCGGCACGCTCGAAATGCAACTGCGCACGATCGAACGCGACAGCGCGACGATCGTCATCAGCTTCGCGCCGTATTCGGTGGAAGCGGCGCGTGTGGCCGAAGCCGCGCTCGAAAAAGGCAGCAAACTGATCGCCATCACCGACAGCGCGGTCTCGCCGATTGCGCTGAACGCCGACAAGGTGCTGATCTTTTCGCACGAGAGCCCGTCGTTTTTTCCGTCGCTGGTGGCGGCCACCGCGCTTACCGAATCGCTCGTCGCGCATCTGCTCGCGCTCGAAGGCGCGGGCGCGGTCGAACAGCTCGCGATCGCCGAGCAGTCGTTGCACGCCAAGGGCGCCTACGTGCCCTAAATCTTCCCGCCTTGACCGCTCGACGGCCTTGCACAGCGCAAGGCCGCTCCAGATGAATCACTGTCGCATTGTTTGACAACAAATGTTGTTTGGAAGTATAAAGACGTATCGATTGTTGAACGAGTGCGAGCCGTGTCGTGGAAGCAGGCTGTTCGAACCCGGCGGCGCGGGCGTATCGATGAACGTTTACCAGCAGGGGCAATGCGCATTCGACACTTTCATCGCTCGCACCACCTCCGGGCCGGCTGGCTATTGAGCACACCACACTGGCGCAACCACAGGAATTGCACACCATGACCACCGTCTTTCATCGTTCTCCGAAGCAAACGTTGCCGGTCGCAGTCGCTGGCGACGGCATCGAAATCATCGACTCGACCGGCAAGCGTTATATCGACGCGTCCGGCGGCGCGGCCGTCTCGTGTCTTGGGCATAGCAATCAGCGGGTGATCGATGCGATCAAACGCCAGGCGCAACAGTTGCCGTATGCGCACACGTCGTTCTTCACCACCGAGCCGGCCGAGGAACTCGCCGACCGGCTGGTGGCGAGCGCACCGGCGGGGCTCGAACACGTGTACTTCGTGTCCGGCGGTTCGGAAGCGATCGAGGCGGCGCTGAAACTGGCGCGCCAGTATTTCGTCGAGAAGGGCGAACCGCAGCGTCGCCACTTCATCGCGCGGCGCCAGAGCTACCACGGCAACACGTTGGGGGCGCTGGCGATCGGCGGCAATGCATGGCGCCGCGAGCCGTTCCTGCCGATCCTGATCCAGGCGCACCACGTCAGCCCGTGTTACGCGTATCGCGAACAACGCGCCGACGAAACCGAAGAGGCCTTCGCGCAGCGTCTGGCCGATGAGCTCGAGCAGAAGATCCTCGAACTCGGCGCCGACACGGTGGCCGCGTTCGTCGCGGAAACGGTGGTGGGCGCGACCGCGGGGGCGGTGCCGCCGGTACGCGAGTACTTTCGCAAGATTCGCGCGGTGTGCGATCGTTACGGAGTCCTGCTGATTCTCGACGAAATCATGTCGGGCATGGGTCGCACCGGCTTTCTTTACGCCTGCGAGGAAGACGGCGTGGCGCCGGACCTGCTGACCATTGCGAAGGGGCTCGGCGCGGGCTATCAGCCGATCGGCGCGACGCTGGTGAGCGATCGCATCTATCAGACGATCGTCGGCGGCTCGGGCTTCTTTCAGCACGGTCACACGTATATCGGTCACGCCACCGCCTGTGCCGCTGCGCTCGAAGTACAACGCGTAATCGCGGAAGAGGGCTTGCTGCCGAACGTGCTGGCGCGCGGCGAGCAATTGCGTGGCCGGCTGCGCGAGCACTACGCGCAGCATCCGCATATCGGCGACGTGCGTGGCCGGGGGCTGTTCGTCGGTGTCGAGCTGGTGAAGGAGCGCGCGAGCAAGACGCCGTTCGACGCCGGGCTGAAACTGCACGCCGCGATCCGGCGCGAAGCGTTCGTGCGCGGGTTGATGGTGTATCCGATGGGCGGCACGGTCGACGGCAAGATCGGCGATCATGTGCTGCTGGCGCCGCCGTTCATCTGCACTGCGCGCGACATCGACGAAATCGTCAGCCGGCTCGCCGACGCGATCGACGGCGCGTTGGCCGCCATCTGAACCATTCGAGCTCACCGCTTAACCGCGAGAACGATGATGACCGAACGTTTGCCTCATTTCGACACCTCCACCGCCACGCCCGAACAGAAGGCGGTGCTCGACGAGATTCTGTCCGGCCCGCGCGGCAATCTGAACGGGCCGTTTCTCGGCTGGATTCATAGTCCGGAGCTGGCCCAGCAGGCGCAGCGTCTGGGCGCGTTCTGCCGCTATCGGACCGGCTTGCCGCTGCGCTTGTCGGAGCTGGCGATTCTCGTGACCGCGGCGCGCTGGCAGGCGCAGGCGGAGTGGTACATCCACTATCCGATCGCGCTCGAAGCGGGCGTCACCGAAGCGGATGCCGAGACGATCCGCCAGGGACGGCGCCCGGCCTTTGCCGACGCCGACGACGCGCTGATCCACGATTTCGCGAGCGAGCTGTACGACACGAAGCGAGTCTCGGACGCCACCTACGCGAAGGCGGTCGAGCGCTTTGGGCATCAGGTGGTGATCAACCTGGTGGGTCTGCTCGGCTACTACGCGCTGGTCGCGATGACGCTGAACGTGTTCGGCATGCGGGCGGTCGGGCAGGCGAGCTTGCCGTTTGCCGAATAGCGGATCGGACCGCGGCCTGTTTGTGTTCACGGGCGTGTTCTACGACAGCGGGCCTCGACTTTGCCGCGGCGCGATGCACAAAATGTGGCGCGCAACCCTGATGCGCAACGCCCAAAAAGAAGCGCCCCGGTTGCGAACTTCGCAACCGGGGCGCTTCTGACTGCGGCTCTTACACCGCTCTCACACTACCTGCTTTTCAACGACCAGGCCGCCGACCCGCGCGGCTCGACGCCTTACTGGCCGCGATAGGTCGAGAACAAACGCTGTTGCACCGACGACGGCGCGCCGGCCGCCGACGAACCCCCGTTCACGCCACCCACGTCCTGCGACGCCTGCGTCGACGCCACTACGGCCGCGTTGCCTTGTACGGCGGTCTTCGGATACTCGGTGTCGTTCTGGTACACGAGGCCCGCCTTTTGCGCGGCTACGAGTTCGGCGCGCACTTCAGCGCGAGTGACCGGACCGTTTGCCTGCTGGGCGAACGAAACAGCCGGAACGATAAGAGCGGATGCGACGAGCACTGCGGAAATGAGCGATTTCATGATGACCTCCAGTTCGATTGTTGAGAGATCGGTTTTGAATCCCATGTCCCGATCCGTTGAAGTCAGTGTATTTCTTGCGAGGACAGCAATAAAGCGCCTTTCAGAGGAAAGTTTGTTACGATTTTTGATGTAGTGAGGGAAGGGTTTCGTCGCCTCTGCGCGAGGAATCGTCACGGCGACGGCACACGGAAGCGCCTATGATGAAATCCGGTTCACGCCCGCGCCTGCAGCGCCGCGAGACACGCCGCGAAGGAAGCCTCTTGGGGCGTCCAAAGGAAGTCTCCTTGGGGGAGCCTCGAAGAAAGTCCCACTGGGAGACGCCCCGAAGGAAGTCCCTTTGGGGGACTCGCAACTGATGCCCACCCCGCGGAACAACCGGGCAGGACCGCCGCGGCGGGCACCATCTTCAGTCGTGAAGCGCGCGAAGCAGGGCATAAACAGGAGAGAGCGATGAAGCGCAAGGCATCAGCAGTCTGGCAAGGCGGCTTGCAAGACGGCAAAGGCTCGATTTCCACCGACAGCGGCGTCCTCAAGGACACCCAATACTCGTTTTCGACACGCTTCGCGGACGGCATCGGCACGAATCCGGAAGAACTGATCGCGGCGGCGCACGCCGGCTGCTTCTCGATGGCGTTGTCGGCGGAACTGGGCAAGGCCGGCATCACACCCGAACGGATCGGCACCACCGCAACCGTCACGCTCGACAAGGACGGTGGCGGCTTTACGATCAGCGCCGTGCATCTCGACGTGGCGGTGAAGATTCCTGGCGGCGACAAGGCCGCGTTCGAAAAGGCCACCGCGGATGCGAAGGCAGGGTGTCCGGTGTCCAAGGTCCTGAAAGCGACGATCACGATGGACGCAAGACTCGAAACCTGAGCCGGCGCGCCTTTTCCAGCAATCTCCACCTGGCTGAAGCCGGCGACGGGTTCGATTCCCGTCGCCGGCTTTTCACGCATCGACCAGCGTGCACACGATTTGCCGCAGCGCCCGCCATGGAAAACCGGCCTTGATTTATTGAACGATAGGTCATAATATCATCACCTATGAAGCAATCCGGCCATCCGAAGCAATCCGCGAAACAAGCAGGCGACGCGTGCGTGCGCGGCCGGCCGCGCGAGTTCGACACGGACACCGTGCTGACGAGCGCGAGTCAGGTGTTCTGGAACCACGGCTACCACGCCACGTCGATCGACGACCTGTGCAAGGCCACCGGCCTGTTGCGCGGCAGTCTGTACGGTGTATTCGGCGACAAGCACGGCATCATGCTCGCCGCGCTGGATCATTACGCGGAAGGGTCGGTCGCGCGGCTCGCCGAGCGGCTGAATGCGCCGGTGTCGCCGGAAGAGGCGCTGCGCAACGCCTTGCTGCATTACGCGCGGGTTGCGTGTGGGCTGAGCGGCGAGCGTAGCTGCTTCATCACCAACACCACGCTGGAAATGCAGCCGGGCGACGAAGAACTGCGCACCCGCGTCGCGGCGATTCAGCGCCGCATGGCGACGTTGCTGGCGGCGTCGGTGATCCGCGGCCAGACGAGCGGCGCGTTCAATTCGACGCTCGACGAAAAAGCCGTCGGCGATTTCCTGCTGTGCGTGATGCAAGGTCTGCGCGTGCTGGGACGAGTCGCCCACAAGGAAGATGCGCTGAGCGCAATAGTGGACGTCGCCATGCGCGCGCTCGTCTAATTTCTCGTCTAATTTTTTTTGCCGAATTTTTGAACGATCAGTCATGAAAACCGAATCGATCAAGTCCGCTCCGGCGGCATTCGTCGAATCCGCCTGCGCCGCCGCGGGCGTCGCGACCTGCCCTGGCGCGGTGGCTGCCGGCATGGCGCCAGCGAGACAGACCACGCCGCGCTTCGAACGCCAGGGGCTCGCGTTGGCCGTGCTGTTCATCGGCGCCTTCCTCGCGCCGCTCGACTATTTCATCGTCAACCTGGCGCTGCCTTCGATTCACACGGGCCTGAACGCCAGCGACGCGCAATTGCAGCTGGTGGTATCCGCCTACGCGTCCGCGTATGCGGTGCTGTTGATCACCGGCGGCCGGTTGGGCGATCTGTACGGCCGTCGCCGCATGTTCATGACAGGGATGGCGGCATTCGTCGTCGCATCAGCGCTGTGCGGCTTCGCGACCAGTGGCCACATGCTGGTGATCGCGCGGATCGTGCAGGGCATCGCGGCCGCAGTGATGGCGCCGCAGGTGCTCGCGACCATTCGCGCGGTCGTGCCGCTGCAGCAGCAGACGAGAGTGATGAGCCTGTACGGCTTCATGTTCGGGCTGTCGTCGATCGTCGGCCAATTGGGCGGCGGCGCGCTGATCACTTATCACCCGTTCGGGCTCGACTGGCGCGTGATCTTCCTGATCAACATTCCGATCGGCATCGCGGCGTTTATCGGCACGTGGAAATTCGTGCCGGAGAGTCAACCGGCCACGCGCGCCGGCATCGATTTGAAGGGCGTGGCGCTGCTGTCCACGGTGCTGCTGCTGCTCATCTACCCGATGACGCATGGCCGTGAAGCTGGCTGGCCGGCGTGGACCTTCGCGATGTTCGCGCTGGCGATTCCCGCGTTCGCACTGTTCGTCGCCACCGAGCGACGCGTCGAACGCGGCGGCGGGCATCCGCTGGTGGACCTGCAACTGTTCCGCAATCGGGCCTTCGCGCTGGGTCTCGTGCTTGCATTTCTGTTTTATTGCAATAGCGCGTTTTTCCTGACCTACGGGGTCTTCCTGCAGACCGGCCTGCATTGGACACCGCTCGCGTCGGGCATGGCGATCATGCCGTTCGCGCTCGGCTTCGTGGTTGGGCCGCTGACTTCCCCGGCGGTGGTCAAGCGCATTGGCGGCCACGTGTTGACGCTCGGCTTTTCAATGATGACGGTCGGCTTCACGCTAACCGGCTGGTCCGCCACCCAGTCTGCCACGCCGGATCTGCTGTTCTACGGCGGGCTGGTGTGCGCGGGTGTGGGTCACGGCCTGCTGCTGCCGTCGATCATGCGCATCGTGCTGCTCGAGGTCGTGCCGGAGAAAGCGGGACTTGCGTCGGGCGTGGTGTCGTCGACGCTGCAGATCGGTTCCGCGTTCGGCACGGCGGCGATCAGTGGCGCGTTTTTCGGCGCGATCGGCGGCAGCGCCGCGCCGGCTGTGTACGCGTACGCGTTTCAGTTGAGCCTCGCCATCAACGCGCTATTGATGTTCGTATGCATCGGTTTGAGCGTGCTGCTGGTGCGGCATCAGCAACAGGTGCAACGCCGGATTGCGCAGCCGGTTTGAAAATCCCGCTTCGGTAATCGTTTTCGATGACTGTTTTGCCGGCATTATTATCGACGTTAAACAAAAGCGTAATTGTGGCTCGTCCCATTTACCGGTGAGTTAGTCGTTCACAGGTAATTCGAGTTTTCCGGCGGTCCGGAATAACCCTGTGGCATTGCGTTTTGCATTTAATATGAAGAAAGCCCCGGGCATTTTCTACTGACCGGCAGACCGCGCCAGGTAAGTGTTGCGATCGTGCGGTGCCGCACGGACAGCGGGTCGGCGGCCATCTTGAGGGATTTTCCTGGTTTCCACTGACGCAAGACGGTAGGAAAAGGCATTCCGGCGGCGATGAAAACGGTATCAATAAAAAGCACTTGCCGTGATTAAATTCAATTGTTAATCTTCGTGAACTTTAGAGGCTTCCCTCAGTAGGTCTAAGTCGAAAAACCGGCGCAGTGACTTAAATAACGCTCAACGTAGGGGATTGAATATGCTGACCGCTACCATTGACGCAATCCAGACATCGCCTGTCGCTCGCTTCAACGTCGGGGACGTCGTTGCATTGAAGGAAGGGGGGGCGCGCATGACCGTGACATACGCGGGTGCGGTCGCACTCAACCTTGGTGATTGGCTGGTTTGCGAGTGGTTTGATGAATACGGCGAACTGCGCCGTGATATGTTTGCACCCGCCAGCGTACGTGCCGAGCCGCGCTCCATCCCGGCTGGCTCCGTGCAATGGCACCGGGTTGGACGGGCCGCCTGAGTCCCGCCTGAGTCAATCATGGTGAATGAATGCGCATTGCCCTGAACAACCGGCCGTGATCCGGCCGGTTGTTCAGGTTTCGATTCAATTCCGGCATTGACTATGGTTCTGACGCGTCAGCGTCGTCGCTTCCTTGTCGTTCGACTGTCCGTCCGCTGCCGCCGCCCGGTTTGCCGACCGGCCCGGTTCACACTCACCTTGCGCTGATTCCACACTGACTCAATTCTCCGGCCGATCCCGCGCGGACGCGCGTCGCTGCACGCGCAGCAACAGCGCGGACGAAAACGCCCGCATCCGCACGAGTTTGCGTGACTCTTCCACCTCACCCGCGAGGTCCTTCGGCGGATTCGGCTGCAACGACCAGTAGAGCGCGAGCAGCCAGCCCAACACGGTCCAGCCGAGGCACGCATTGAAGAGCGCCAGCGTCAGCACGTCATGGCGTTTGCGCCGATCCGCGAGAATCGCCGGCAGAAAATACAGCGCCAGCGCGAATATCGCCGCGATAAGCTGAACGACAACGTTGCGGCTCATGAAACTGCTCCCGATACGCGACGTATGCGTTGATTGTCGCGCGAATGCCCAGTCCTTGCAGCTTCGATGCTGAGCGCGTTGGCGGTCGCTCGTGCATCGCTTCGGGCTTGCCGGCACGTTGCCCGCTCGTTGCTGGCTAAACGCCAAACCATTGGGACGCAACACGCCGGCGCCGCGCCTCTGCAGCGGTCCGGATATGCGTCGAGGGGTTCAGCCGATCCCGCATCAGGACTATCATGGCCATTTCGACAGAACCGAACCGCCAGGACCGCCACCATGATCTCCGACGATACGACCCAGCACGCCCACCGCGTCAACCCGGACACGCTACGTGAATTCGTGGACCGCAAGTGGAACGATGAGATCGTGCGCGCGTTGACGGACTACATCGCGGTGCCGGCCAAGAGTCCGGCGTTCGATCCCGATTGGGTGAAGCACGGCTATCTGGAGCGCGTGATCACCGACGCGGCGCAATGGGCCGGGCAGCAGCCGGTGCGCGGCCTGAAACTCGAAGTGGTCCGCCTGCCGGGCCGCACGCCGGTGATCTTCTTCGAAGCGGCCGCGACCCGTTCGGGCAGCGAAGAAACCATCGTGCTGTATGGCCACCTCGACAAGCAGCCCGAGTTCGACGGCTGGCGCAAGGACCTCGGCCCGTGGACGCCGAAGCTCGAGGACGACAAGCTGTATGGCCGCGGCGGCGCCGACGACGGCTATGCGATCTACGCAAGCCTCACGGCGCTCGCCGCGCTCGACGCGCAAGGCGTCGAGCGTCCACGTTGCGTCGGCCTGATCGAAACCTGCGAGGAATCGGGCAGCTACGATCTGCTGCCGTACGTCGACGTGCTGCGCGAACGGCTCGGCAAGGTCGGTCTCGTCGTGTGTCTCGATTCCGGCGCGGGCAATTACGATCAACTGTGGCTGACCACGTCGCTGCGTGGACTCGTCGCCGGCAACCTCGAAGTGCAGGTGCTCGACGAAGGCATTCACTCGGGCGGTTACGGCGGTATCGCGCCGTCGAGCTTCCGCATCATGCGGCAACTGTTCGACCGGCTGGAGGACGCCGCCAACGGCACGCTGTTGCCGAAGGGTTTCCACAGCTCGATCCCTGCGGAGCGTCTGCGCGAAGCGGCAGCGACCGCGCAGATTCTCGGCGACGATGTATGGAAGAAATTGCCGTGGGCGTGCGGCCAGGACGGCCGCCAGGTGCTGCCCACCACGACCGATCCGCAAGAGGCGTTGCTCAACTCGACGTGGCGTCCGTCGCTGTCGGTGACCGGCGCGGCCGGTCTGCCCGCGCTCGCCGATGCCGGCAACGTGCTGCGCCCGCGTACCGCGTTCAAACTGTCGCTGCGACTGCCGCCGCTGATCGAAGCGGACAAGGCCGTCGCCGAATTGAAGGCGCTGCTCGAATTCGATCCGCCGTACAACGCGAAGGTGACGTTCAAGCCGGACGCCGGCGCGGCGAGCGGCTGGAACGCGCCCGATCTCGCGCCGTGGCTCGCCACCGCGCTCAACGACGCATCGCGCAAGCACTATGGCGCGGACGTCGCGTACATCGGCCAGGGCGGCACCATCCCGTTGATGAACGTGCTGAAGGCGGGCTTTCCGCAATCGCAGTTCATGGTGTGCGGGGTGCTCGGGCCGAAGTCGAACGCGCACGGACCGAATGAATTCCTGCACATCCCCTACGGCAAGAAGCTCACGGCCGCGGTAGCCGAGGTGATCGCCGCCGCGCCTTGAGCGTTACCGCGCGCTGGTTCGCGCGTTTGCCGCCGCGTTTGCCGCATTTGCAATAGCGAACGGCGCAGGGCCGCGGTCTGGATGATCTGCGTCGCGCGCCGGGCGAGGCGCGCGATGCTCAGGCGATCAGCCTGAGCTTGCGCCGAACCTGCAACCAGCGTTCGAATTCGGGCGCGGGCATCGCCTGGCCATACAGGAAGCCCTGCACGTAATCGACGCCCAGCCCCTTCATGAACGCTTCCTCCGATTCCGTTTCGATGCCTTCGGCCACCACCTGGAAATCGAGCTCCTGCGCGACCGCCACCATCGAGCGCACCAGCGCCTGCGCCTTGATGTCGGCGTTGATCGAGCGCACGAAGCTGCGGTCGAGCTTGATCACGTCGAGCGGAATGCGGCCAAGTTGCGACAGCGACGAGTAGCCGGTGCCGAAGTCGTCCAGATGCACCTGGGCGCCGAGCCGGCGGAACTGCTTGATCAGATCGATCGCGGCTGCTTCGTCTTCGATCAGACAGCTTTCGGTGAGTTCGAGGTCGATCAGGCAGGGATCGAGGTTGGCATGCTGCAGCGCTTCGGCGAAATGCCGGACCACGGCGGTGTCGGCCAGTTGCCGCGCCGACACATTGATCGCGATGCGCAGGTTGTAGCCCGCTGCTTTCCAGCGGGCCGCCTGGGTCGCGGCCGTTTCCATCACCCAGCGCCCGAGCACGCCGATCAGCCCGGATTCTTCGGCATAACGGATGAATTCCACCGGCATGATCTGCCCGCGCTCCGGCGAATTCCAGCGCACCAGCGCCTCCGCGCCCTGCACGACGCCAGTGGCGAGCGACAGCTTGGGCTGGTAGTGCAGCGTGAACTGACCTTCTTCGAGCCCACGCCGCAGATTGGTGTCGAGCCACATGTACTCGGCGACCCGGCGGTTCATGTCGGGCGAGAACACACGGTGGGTGCGCTTGCCTTCGTCCTTGGCGACGTACATGGCCGTATCGGCTGAACGGATCAGCGATTCGACGGTGTCGCCGTGTTCGGGATAGCGAGCGATGCCGATCGAGCAGCCGGTATAGACCTCCACGAGCCCGACGGCGAACGGCGCGCGCATGCGCTCCAGAATGCGTTGCGCGGTAGCTTCGAGTTGGTGCGCGGTGCCTTTCGCCGCGAGCACGATGAACTCGTCGCCGCCCAGCCGCGCGGCCGCGTCGCCTTCGTTCAGGCAGGTGCTGATGGCCGCCGAGACATCGCAGATGAGATGGTCGCCGAACACGTGGCCATAGTGATCGTTGACCTTCTTGAAGTTGTCGAGATCGAGAAACAGCACGCCGACCGCTTCGCCAGCGGCGGCTTCGTCGATTGCCTTGCGAATCTTGTGCTGGATCGCGTCGCGATTGGCGAAACCGGTGAGTGAATCGGTGTTGGCCAGCTCGGTGAGCCGTTCCTGCGCGAGTCGCAGTTCGGTGATGTCCGTGCCCGAGCAGATCAGGAACTGCTCTTCGACGCCGCTGCCGCTCTGAATGAACTTATTGCGAAACAGAAAGAGCCGTTCGCCATGCACCGTCCTGATGCGCCGTTCGACCTCATACGACACGCCGCGACTGAAGAGGCCCGCGATGTCCTGGCTGGCAGCCGCGCCGTCTTCAGAGCACATGAGGAGCGCCCACACCTCGTGGCCGATGATGTCCTCTTCGTTGACGCCGATAAGCTCTTCCGCGAGCCGGTTGAAGCGCTGTATGCGGCCGTGCCGATCGATAATGACGACCATCGAATTGACTTCGGAGACGACCCGCTCGGCAAACGACAGGCTCAGCACGAGATCGCGGGCCACCGACTCCGTATCGTCATAAGCCGACGCGGTGCCGGCCCAGGTGTCGCTGTTGAGCTTCTTGCCGACCAGATGCAGACGCAGCGGTTCGCCGCACAACCGGACATCGACGACCACGCGTGAGGTCACGCCAGCCAGGCAGCGGACTTGCGCGGCTTGTCGAGGATCCAGCGCAATGGCGCCATTGGCGGGCACATAGCCGGTAACGGGCGAGAGTTCGAGTGTGTTGTTATTGGCCGACAGACGCCAGCTTGGACTGCTTGTGCCGAACTGGGCATAAAGCACCTGGTCGCGTTGGTCTTCGTTCATGAGGTTCCCGGGCGGTGTATGCCAGCAGTTCCGTCAAGGCGGTGAGCGGCAGACTGCCTTCATCATACTTAAGACCGCGCCATTGTAGCGAAGCGATCGCATCCCGACCTATAAACCTTAACGGTTATTAACGGTTGGCTGTGCGCGAGCGTGAGGGGCTGCCTCAGCGCCGCGCGGCGGCACCACAGAAGGGCGCGGTGCGCGGCGATGCGCGCCGCATAGCTGGCCGATGAAAATCTAGAATCTGCGCGCAAGCAGTGCGCGCGCCCGCTCGCGTTCGACGGGATTGCCTTCCACCGACGCATCGAAGCAGAATTTCCCGGCGACGAGCGTGGCGACCACCACGCCGTCGCGGTACAGAAGCCGGTTGCCGGCCACCGCCGGTACCCGTTCACCGACCAGCAACGTGCCCGCGAGATTCAACGGATCGGTGCCGGCGACGCATACCAGCGCATTCTCGTTCGCCTGTCGCCGGACTTCCCGCAGCACGGGAATCGCCTCGGGCAACGCAAACTGTTCGCCGGCGAGGCCATTCACGAAGCGCCCGCCACGAATCACGCCGCGCGCTTCGAGCCGTTGCAGGATGCGCAGCAGATCGCGCCACGGCGGCAGCCAATCCGCTTCGCGTTCGAGCAGACGCCAGAACACCACGCCATAGCGGCGCAGCAAGGCCATCGCGACGTGCTCGAGCATGTCCGGCGGCAACGCTCGACGGCGCTCCGGCGCAGGCTCCGTCTGCCCGTCGACCGGTTGGCGGCTCACGAGTGCCCAGCGTCCCGCGTCATCCATCCCGCCGATCAGCGCGCCCGCTCGTGCGCGCCGGCTACTGGAAAAGGCGTTGCGTTTGGCGACCGGCTTGAGCAAGGCGCGCAGACCCGCGAAGCTGTCGGAGTTCGCGAGGCCGGCGGCGACCAGCTCGCCCAGCGCATTCTCCAGCTCCATGCGCAATACGCGGACCTCGGTGAGCAGCTCGTCGAAGAACATCGCGCCGTGTTGCGACAGCGTGTCGTACACGCTTTGTGCGAGCGCCGACAATTCCAGTGGCCTCGACGGATCGAGCAAGGCGCGCCACGTGCGGACCTGGGCGCGCGGCAGCAGCACGATCGGCGTGCTGCGGATCGGTCCCGCGGTGCCGCGAGCGCGCTCCGTCAACCGGGTCCAGACGATCTTGCCGGCGCGGCATAGCTCGTCGAGGGAACTGGTCGAGTAGGCTCGCACGCGCGCCGGCAGGATGTCGTCCTCCCACGCGCCGGCCGCGGCCTGAAAGCCTTCGAGCTGGTCGAGCGCCGCGGCCAGCGCGTCGCGGCCTTCGCTGCGCGTGGCCGGCGTCAGATGCTGCCACTCGAACAGGAAGCGCATGAAGTCGTGCCGCTCCACCGGTTCGATTTCGCGGCGCAAGCGCTTCACCGTGTAGCGATGAATCCGCGCGAGCAGGTGACGCTCGCACCATTCTTCTTCGGTGGCTTGCGGTGTGAAGCGGCCACGCATCACATAGCCTTGCGCTTCGAGACGGATGAGCGACTGCTCGACTGAGGCCGCCGGCAGCCGCAGCGGCAGTGCAATCGCGCTGACCGGCAGCGGGCCGAAGCCGGTCAGGCGTGCGCGCAGCACGTCGAGCAGCGCGTCGTCGGCGTGCCAGCTGTCGGTGTAGCCTTTTGGCGCAACGAGCGGCGGTGCATAGCGGGCGTGCGACATCTCGGGGTAGAGCGCCTGGAAGCAGGTGAGGCGCTCGGCCGGCAGCCACACGGCAGCATCGTCGGCCAGGCGCAGCAGGGTTGCGCGGCCGGCATTGGCCAGCGACGCGAGCCACGCCGGCCAGCCCTCCTGAGCGCGCGCCTCGGCTTCGGTGATGCAGGCGAGCCCCGTCAGTGCTTCGTGCATCTCGTCGGCGTTGCGTGCCTGGGGCCACGCTTCGTCGCGCACGCTGTCGATCGCAGCGGCATCGAGCGCGCCGAGGTCGTCGGCGCTGGCCGGATCGGTCCAGCGGCGGTTCAGCACGGCCTGCGTGCGGCGCTCCTCGAGCGGCGCGTCGTCGAGATACGCGTACGGCTTCGCGGTGAGGATTTCGGCCGCGAGCGGCGACGGCGCCGGCAGATCGCGTGCGACCAGCCGCACCTCGCCCTGTTCGATGCGACGCAGCAGCGCGAGCCACCGTTCGCTGTCCATCGCATCGTGGAGGCAGTCGTCGATGGTTTGGTCAACTAACGGATGATGCGGCACTTCGCGTTCGCCGACCACGTTCTCCAGACACGCGGCCTGCTCGGGAAACACACTGGCGAGCAGGTCTTCGCTGCGCATGCGCTGCAGTTGCGGTGCGGTCTTGCGCCCGCCGGTGTAGCGCGGCAGGCCGAGCGCGACAGTCGCGTTCCAGCGCCAGCGCACGCCGAAAAGCGGTGCGTCGAGCAGGGCCTGGATCAGCAGGTGCTCGGCGCTGTTTGAACGCAGATAGCGCCACACTTCGTCGAGCACGAACGAGTGGCTGCTGGTCAGCGACAGCACGATCGCGTCCTCGGTGGCGGCGGCTTGCAGTTCGAAATTGAACGAGCGGCAGAAGCGCTTGCGCAGCGCGAGGCCCCACGCGCGGTTGACGCGGCTGCCGAATGGCGAGTGGATGACGAGTTGCATGCCGCCGGATTCATCGAAGAAGCGCTCCATCACCAGCGTGTTCTGGGTGGGCAGCACGCCGAGCGCCGCGCGTGCGCGCGCCAGATAGTCGACGATCTGGCGCGCGGCGGCTTCGTCGAGTTCGAGGTTCTCGACCAGCCAGTCGATCGCGTGCTCGAGGCGGGCGGCTTCGCTTGCCGGTTTGCCTGCCGCTTCGCCCGCCGGTTTGCCTGCCGGTTTGCCTGCCGCTTCGCCCGCCACTTCGCCCGCCGCTTCGCCTGCGCTTGCGGCCGTTGCCGCATCCGTGCTCTGCGGCGTCTGCCGCTCGTCGAGCAGTTGCGCGATCCGTTCGCGCAGCCGCGCCACTCCGAACGACAGTTCATCGCTGCGCCCCGGCGCCTCGCCGAGCCAGAATGGAATATTCGGCGGCTGCCCCTGCGCGTCCTCGACCCGCACGCGGCCGCTCTCGATGCGCAGAATCCGGTACGACGCATTGCCGAGCTGAAACACGTCGCCGGCCAGACTCTCGACCGCGAAGTCTTCGTTGACGGTGCCGATGTTGATCGCCTGCGGTTCGAGCACCACCGCGTAGTCCGCGTTCTCGGGAATCGTGCCGCCCGACGTCACGGCGACCAGCTTGCCGCCGCGCCGGCCGCGCAGCGTGCCGCTCACCGCGTCGCGATGCACGTAGGCGGCGCGCGGACCGTGGCGGCTCGTGTAGCCTTCGGCGAGCATGCGCAGCACCGCGTCGTACTGTTCGCGCAGCAGTTCCGCGTAGGGCGCGGCGCGCCGCAGCATCGCGAACAGCGCGTCCTCGCTCCATTGCGCGCTCGACACTTCCGCGACGATCTGTTGCGCGAGCACATCGAGCGGCGCGCGTGGGATGCGCAGCGCGTCGAGTTCGCCGCGGCGCACGCAATCGAGCAGCGCCGCGCATTCGATCAGATCGTCGCGCGAGGTCGGAAAGAGCCGCCCTTTGGGCATGCCGCCGACATGATGGCCCGAGCGTCCGACGCGTTGCAGGAACGGCGCGATCGCACGCGGCGAACCCATCTGGCAGACCAGATCGACATCGCCGATATCGATGCCGAGTTCGAGCGATGCGGTGGCGATCAGCACGCGCAGTTCGCCGCGTTTGAGGCGCTGTTCGGCGTCGAAACGATGCTCTTTCGCGAGGCTGCCGTGATGCGCGGCGACCGCCTCCTTGCCGAGCCGTTCGGTCAGATGACGCGCGGCGCGTTCGGCCATGCGCCGCGTGTTGACGAAAATCAGCGTGGTGCGATGCATCGCGATCAGTTCGGCGAGGCGGTCATATACGCGTTCCCACACCTCGTTGGGCATCACCGCTTCGAGCGGCACGGGCGGGATCTCGAGCGCGAGATCGCGTGCACGCACGTGACCCACGTCGATGATCGCGCAGTCGGCAGGGATGTCGCTATCGATGCTCGCGCCACCGACCAGAAAGCGCGCCACCGCGCTCACCGGCTTTTGCGTGGCCGACAGCCCGATGCGCGGCAGACGCCGCTGACACAGCGCGTCGAGACGTTCGAGGCTGAGCGCGAGATGGCTGCCGCGCTTGCTGCCCGCCAGCGCATGAATCTCGTCGACGATCACCGTGCGCACAGTCGCCAGCATGCGGCGGCCCGAGTCCGAGCCGAGCAGCACGTAGAGCGACTCCGGCGTGGTCACGAGAATATGCGGTGCGCGCTTCTTCAGCGCGTTGCGTTCCTGCTGCGTGGTGTCGCCCGTGCGCACTGCCGTGCGGATCTCGAGCGGCGGCAACCCGCGTGCGTCGAGTTCCGCGGCGATGCCTTGCAGCGGCATCTGCAGGTTCAGGCGGATGTCGTTGGACAGCGCCTTCAGTGGCGACACGTACACCACCAGCGTTTCGTCGGGCAAGGCGCCGCCGTTGGCGAGACCTTGCTGGACCAGATCGTCGAGTGCGGAGAGGAACGCGGTGAGCGTCTTGCCCGAGCCCGTCGGCGCGGCGACCAGCGTCGAGCGGCCACGACGGATCTGCGGCCAGGCGGCGGTTTGCGCGTCGGTCGGCGCGAGGAAGGTATTCAGGAACCAGCCGGCGACCGCCGGATGGAAGCCCTCCAGCGCGTGCCGCGTCGACGGAGCCAGAGCGAGGCCCGGCGCGGTGTGCGAAGCCGCCGGACGGGAAGCCGCGTCCGCAGCGGCGGTGATCGGGGCCGAAGTCATGCTGGCGTAGGTGGGGACGTTGCGTGCCATATCCGGAGGCGGCGAAGGAGGGTGGTTGTGGGTTGGTTGTGGGTTGGTTGTGGGTTGGTTGTGGGTTGGTTGCGGGTTGGTTGTGGGTTGGCCGCGGTTTGGTTGTGGATCGGTCGTGGATCGGTAGTGAAGCGCAGGAGTCAGTCTGGCAGGTTTTTGCCAGCTTTGCCGATTGGCATTGGCCAGCATCCGGCGCGAACTCTACGGTTCGTCAGGGCCGTGCGCGTGATCTGCCGGATCTCGCCAATTGCAGTAGGCTTGAGCGTTTCCCCCCACGAACGCAACGATGGAGCTTCGACGATGCGATACAACCAGCTAGGGCGTACCGGTGTGTTTGTTTCAGAACTTTGTCTGGGCACGATGACCTTCGGCGGTGGCGACGGCATCTGGAAGCAGATCGGCGATCTGCAGCAGGGCGACGCGGAGCGGCTGGTCGGCCGGGCGCTCGACGCGGGCATCAACTTCATCGACACGGCCGACGTCTATGCGGATGGCCTGTCCGAACAGATCACCGGGCAGGCGCTGAAGAACCTCAAGGTGCCGCGCGACAAGGTGGTGGTGGCGACCAAGGTCTTCGGCCGGACTGGCGAGTTTCCGAACGCGCAGGGCGCGTCGCGCTACCACGTGATCGATGGGATCAAGGCGAGTCTGAAGCGCCTGCAACTCGATCACGTCGACCTGTACCAGATCCACGGGTTCGATCCGGCCACGCCGATCGAGCAAACCGTGCGCGCGCTCGACACGCTGGTGCAGCATGGTCACGTGCGCTACGTTGGCGTATCGAACTGGGCGGCGTGGCAGATCGTCAAGGCGCTCGGTATTGCGGAGCGCTTCGGACTCGCACGCTTCGAAACGCTGCAGGCCTATTACACGCTCGCAGGCCGCGACCTCGAACGCGAACTGGTGCCGATGCTGCACAGCGAAGGCCTCGGGCTGATGGTGTGGAGTCCGCTTGCGGGCGGCTTGCTGAGCGGCAAATACGGGCGTGAGCAACAGGGCGAAGCGGGCAGCCGCCGCACGAGTTTCGATTTTCCGCCGGTCGATCGCGAGCGCGCGTATGACTGTATCGACGCGATGCGCGAGATTGCCAGCGTCAGGCAAGTGTCGGTGGCGCAGATCGCGCTTGCGTGGCTGTTGCATCAACGCGTGGTGAGCTCGGTGATCGTCGGCGCAAAGAGGGTCGAGCAGCTCGACGACAACATCGCGGCCACCAACGTTACGCTTGGCGCGGACGAACTCGCGAAGCTCGCTCAGGTCAGCGCGCTGCCGGCCGAATATCCGGGCTGGATGCTGGAGCGCCAGGGTGAAGGGCGTCGCGCTCAGCTCGCCGAAACGCGCGAGGCGGCGCGGGCGCGGGCTTAGCCGCGCCAGATACGATGCATCGCGCCGATTGCGCCGACCGCGCCGATTGCGCCGACCGCGCCGACCGCGCCGACCGCGCCGTCACGTATGGCACGACGGCGCGCGCAGACGCGGCACGCGGCTCGCCGGGCCAGTCACAGGCGACAGCCGGCGAGCGCGGCTGATGCTACCGCCGCTTATTTGGCCGCTTATTTGACCGCTTCGGTCGCTTCGGCCGTATAAGCGGCGACCGCGTCCATCGTGCGGGCCGAGTACACCATCGTGGCGCCTGCATTCATCGCGACCGCCACGCCGAGCGCTTCGGCGATTTCCTCGCGCGTCGCGCCTTGCTTCAGCGCTTCGGCCGTATGCACGGTAATACAACCGTCACAGCGCAGGCTCACGGCCACCGCGAGCGAAATCAGCTCGCGCGTTTTGGCGCCGAGCAGGTCGGCCTTCTGGCCGGCGTTCGACAGCGTCTGATAGCCCTTCACCGTATCCGGCGACAGTCTGGCGATCTCGCCGATGCGGCCGAACAGGTTTTTGCGGTAGTCGATCCAGTTCAACATGGCAGTGCTCCTTCGTCTGTTGCGCGTCGGCGGGTGCCGGCGTCGTGGGACAAAGTATTGCGCCGCGCCGTCATCTGCTGAATACTCGCTTGGCTCAACTTTTAGCGCGATCGTCTCATGGACACGCTCAGCCGATTGATCGACCTCGCCAGGCCGCAGGCCAGCCTCGATTTGCGCTGCCTGCTCTCAGGTGCGTTCGATATTGAACACGCGCCGCAGGAAGCGGGGGTCGCGCCGTTTCATCTGGTGCTGGGCGGCGCATGCCTGATCGAGACCGCCGACGGCGCGCAGGTGGCGCTGCAGCCAGGCGACTTCATGCTGTTTCCGCGCGGCGCTGCGCATCGCGTGCGTGACGTGCAGCGTTCATCCGGCGGCGCGCCCTTGATGCCAGGTCACGACGGCATGCTGCCGTTGCGGCGCAATGACGGCGGCGGAGCCGGTCACGATCACGTCGATGTCGATCTGCTGTGTGGGCGCTTCGTCTACGCGCCCGGTCCGTCGGCGTTGCTGCTGAACGCGTTGCCCGATCCGTTTCACGTGTCGCTGGGCGGCGCGCAAACGCTGGGCGCATTGCAAACGGTGATTGGACTGATGCGGACTGAAGCGGAGCATCGTCAGCCGGGCGCGCTCGCGATCGTCACGGCATTGAGCCACGCGCTGTTCGCGATGGCGCTGCGAGTGCATGGCGAGCGCGGCGCGGCTGCCTCGGGCGTGCTCGCGCTGCTTGCCGACGCGCGCCTGGGCGCTTCGGTGCAAGGCATGCTGAGCGCGCCCGAGCGGGCGTGGACGATCGCCGAACTTGGCGCTCTCGCGGCGATGTCCCGCGCGACCTATGCGCGCCACTTCAACGAGCGTGCGGGCGTGACCGTGATGGACTTCCTCACGCAGATCCGTATGACGATCGCGTGCGATCTGCTGCTTCACACGCGACGCAGCGCGGCCGAGATCGGCGAGACGGTGGGCTATCAATCGGAGGCGGCGTTCGGCAAGGCGTTTGCGCAGAGCGTCGGCATGACGCCGGGGCGTTACAGGCGTCGCGCGCAACCGGACAACGCTTCGGATAGCTAACTGGTTTGGCCGGTTTTGGCGAACCAGCGCCGTTCGATCGACGACATCAGCCACGCCACCAGCAGCGCGCAAACCGTGCCGAGCGTCACTTCGCCGAGCCGCAACAATGCTTTGTCCCACGCGGGCCCGATGCCGGGCACCAGCAGCATGATGGTCGCCGTGATGCCGCCCAGGCGCGCCGCGCTGCCCACGTTCACGGCCCAGCAGATCACGATCGCCGCCGCCGCCGCCGCATAGACGGCGAAATGGCCGCTCCCGAGCAGCGCGCCGGCAAGACCGCAGAGGCCGCCGACCATCGCGCCGATGAACTGGTCGCGCGACAGGTTACGGGTGTCGATATAGCTGTGCTGGCTGACGGCGATTGCCGTGATCGCGGCCCAGAAGGCCTGCTCGGGATGCAGCGCGCGGCCGATCGTGAACGCGAGACTGGCGCCAGCGACCGCCTGCACGGCCATCAAGCCGCCTTCGATCAGCCGCTCGCCGGGCGACAGCGACTTGAGGAACGCAAACAGCGAATTGGCCGCGCTTGCCCGGGCGGTGCGTCTTGAATCGTCGGACGAGGTCATCGGAGTGAAGCGCCTCGCCGCTGCATGAAGGTCCCTTATTCTAGCGACTGCGCTTCACTTGACGATCGAGCCGCGATGGGTCGCGCGGCTGCGATCGCTGCGGTCGAACGCGAGCCGCGCTGCACATGCTATTGCTTGCCGCTGGTCGGGCGGCGATACCAGTTCATCAGCGGTGTCGCCGAAATGGCGTGAACCACGACCGACGCGGTGATCACCGCGAGCGCGAGCGGGATCAGCTGGATGACGTCGGCAGCCGCGCCGTGTTCGAATACGAGCACGGCGCGGACGATGAGAAACCTCGATGTTTCGCGCATGAGCTTGCGATGAGGACCGGCGCGTGCGATACATGCCAGCCGGTTGAGAAGAACACTGCCAATGCGTTCAAGCCCGCAGGCATTGCGTCAAGGCGCGCGCCCGAACGCTTCACGCAGCTTGCGCTTGGCCTGTTGCAGCGTCTCGCGGCGCGCCTTCGGCAGGTTGCGGCCGGCGCGATTGATGTAGAAGTTGAGCATCGACATCGCCGATTGAAATGGCGTGCCCTTGCGGCGGCGGCTTTTCGTCGACGAGCGCTTGAGCGACTGCGCGATCGACTCAGCACTGCCGGTTTTGAAAACGCCGCGCTCGATATCCATCGCGTCGCTGGTTTCCATCACGTGATGCGACCACTTGCGCGAACTGCGAGCGCCACTTGTGCTGGCGGCTTTCGCCCGATGCGCGGCGTGCGCCTGGCTGTGCCGCTGGCGGGGCGGTCGTCCCGATCTGCTGCGCGCGACCGGGCGTTTCGATTTACGGGGGCCTTTGCGGGTGGCCATGGTGTCGTCTCCATATGGGGGATCGTGCTCGCGCGTCGTGATCGCGTTGACGGGCGTGAACTGAAACGCGCGGGCCGCTCCGTTCGCGGCATGTCGGCGCATCGGTACACGCGTGGGCACGAGGCGTGCCGCGCACGCACGTCAGCGGTTGCAGTCAAAGCTTCACGCCGCCACTTTCAGGGGCGTCCGACGAGCCCGGAAGACTTTCGCCGGTGCCCAGTTCGTCGAGGCGGTTGTAGCGCTCGCGGCCCCAGTATGGTTCGATGCCGTAGTACTGATGCACGGACGTCGCCCACGTCTGGTCCGCCATCGACGGCCAATGGTCCTTGTCGAAACCCGGGGCGTTCTTCACGCGTTCGGCGGTCATGTTCAGCACGAAGCACTTGCGCTGCGTGTCGAGCGTCAATGCGCTCCATGGAATCGCCAGCAGCTTGTCGCCAATGCCGAGAAAGCCGCCGCTCGACAGCACCACATAGGCGATGCGGCCGGAGGCGACTGCGAGCATGATGTCCTTGACCTTGCCGATATCCTCGCCGTCGCTACTGAGCACCGTGTCGCCGTCCAGTGTGGCCGCCGCCATGACATCCGGACCCGGGCCTTCGGCGGTCGCACGGCCCTTACCAACGATATGTGCGCCTTGGGTCTGCGTCTGATTGGACATGATGTGACTCCTCGCCAGCTAAGGGGATGCACGAGGATGAGCAACCCGTGTTCCTTCATGGCTTCGATGCACGCGCTACATGCGTGGCAGGAAAACATGCTACCCGCGCACGGGGAACACCTGGAGGAACGCGTAAAGCCTGCTGACGTGTTTGAAATTATTTCGTCTTTGTAAAGCGAGGAGAACTGATCGATGGATTGCGGACAAGCAACCGATGCGAGCAGTGAGCACGGGGCTGCTGCGGTTGCGAACTCGCTCGTTACCGCTTTGCAGAAAGCACGGCCCTCAATCAGCCGCGGGCGTGGCGTCGCGCTGCGCGGCTGCCTCGCGCGAAGCCGGACTTCGCTGCGCGGTTTGCACGCCGGCGGGCTGCGTACCGGCGGGTTTCACACCGCCGGGTCCGACACCACCGGGCTTCACACCACCGGGTTCGACACCGCCGGGTTTCACTCCGCCGGGTTCGACACCGCCGGGTTTGACACTGCTCTTCGCATCGCACGTGGCCGCTGCCTGCTTGCGCGCCACGCGCGACTTCTTCAGCAGGCTGGTGAGCGAGCCGGCGATGCTGTCATCGACCGCGGACTCTCGTATCTTGCGGCCCTTCGCGCCACTCTGGCGCGCCAGTCTTGCGGCGCGTTTTTCCGTCTGTGCCAGCAGCGTGGCAAGCGCCACTTCGTCTGCCTTCAGTCCGCGGCGCGACACGCTGGGCGTCAAGCTCCGCAGTTCGTCCGCCTCGAATGCGTTGATCACCGCAGGGTGAATGTAGCAGCGCCGGCACACGGTCGGCGTGTTGCGCAGTAACGCTGCCACGTTCTTGACCGTAGCGACGATATGGGCGCGCGCTTCCGACGCGCTGCTGCACATCAGACGCCGCAGCGCCGCCAGTGCGTAGACGCTGCCGGCCCACGTCCGATAGTCCTTGGCGGTGAAGTCCGCGTTGCTCGCGCGGCGCAGGTAGTCGTTGATGTCGGTCGAGCCGACTGTGCGACGCATGCCGTCGTCGTCGAGATACTGGAACAGGTCGTGGCCAGGCAGTTCGGCGCAGCGCCGCACGACGCGCTTGACGCGCGGATTATCGACCGTCACGTCGTGTTCGATGCCGCTCTTGCCGCGAAACCTGAAGCGCAGCTGGCCGGCTTCGATCTTTACGTGCTTTTTGCGCAGTGTCGTTAATCCGTACGACTGATTATCGCGTGCATATTCGACACTACCGATGCGAATCAGCGTGCTATCGAGCAGCTGAACGACGGCGGCGATCACCTTGTCGCGCGGCATGCCGGGCAGCTCGAGGTCGCGTGCGACGCGCGCACGGATTTTCGGCAGCGCGCGGCTGAACTCGGCCATGCGTTCGTATTTGTCGGCGTCGCGCGTTTCGCGCCAGCGCGGGTGATAACGGTACTGCTTGCGACCGCGTGCGTCGCGGCCGGTGGCCTGCAGATGGCCGCGCGGATCCGGGCAGATCCACACGTCTTCATAGGCAGGCGGAATCGCGAGCGCGTTGATGCGCTGGATCTCGCCGGCATCGTCGACGCGCTGGCCGGCTGCATCGAAATAAACGAAGTGGTCTTTGTCACGCATGCGCGAATAGCCCGGCTTCGTGTCGTCGGTGTGCCGCAGACCGGACGGCATCGCGACCGGGGCGGATTGTTGCGCGCTGTCGTTGGTGGCTGCGGGACGGCGCAGATTCGGTTGGGTGGTGGCGGCCATCGTTGCAGGTAGAAGTTTCAAGGGGGCATTAATATGAGGCGAGCACGGCGCCAATGACCGGCTCCAAGCAACGGCAATGCCCGACGGGGGCTGTCGCGCGCCGCGCGAAATAGGCGACGACGAGGCGACGACGAGGCGACGGCGGCCCGCCCAATCCTTGAAGCCGTGCGCGGTCCGCGTCTTTGCGGCGAACGCAAGCGCAGCCTTCGTTCCTTGCTGAATGACGGCATCAGCTGGCTCGGCGAACCGGCAGGCGTGTCGATCGAGTGCATGCGACCAAGGGCAGTACATGGGCACACCTTTTGCTGCCGATGGTGATAACGAGCACGGTCACGAGCTGGCCGTGCCTGCAAGACGATATCCGCAATGCGCGGCACGAGGGTCGACAAGGAAGTGGTCGAGGACGGCAATCTGATTTCCAGCCGCAAACCCAACGATCTGCCGGCTTTTAACAAGACGCTGATCGCGCAGTTGTCCAGGCGCCGGGCGGCTTGAGCGCATTGGATGCCCGACGCGTGCCGGGTGCAACGTGCGGCGCGTCGGCGCTTGCTGCGCATCGGTGATTGATCGATCAGGGAGAAAGTGCATGAAATTCCGGTATTCCATACAAGCGATGACGCTCGCACTGGGTTTGGGCGCGGCATCGATTGGCGCGGTCCACGCGCAGGCCAGCGATGCGCCGGCGAGCGCCGCGCCCACCGGCGCTGTTCGGCTTTCGCCGGCGGACCAGCAGTTCGTGCTGGAAGCGTCGAAGTCCGATGCGACCGAAATCGCGGCGAGCAAGGTCGCGCTGAAGAATTCACACGATCCGCACGTAAGGGCGTTCGCGCAACAGATGATCGCGGATCATACGAAGCTCTCGCATGGCATGGCATCGCTCGTGTCGAAGAAGGGCTTCACTCCCACGCCGTCCCAGGATTCCGCGCTGGTCGGCAAGCTGCAGACGCTCAAGGGCAAGGAGTTCGATCAGGCCTATGTCGAGCAGGTTGGGGTGGAAGCGCATCAGCGCGCGGTCGACCTGTTCCAGCAGGAAAGCCAGAGCGGCACCGACTCGCAGTTGAAGGCCGCGGCGGCGCACGCGCTGCCCACCATCAAGCATCACCTCGAGATGGCGCAGCAACTGGCCGGCGGCATGAAGGATCCGTCATGAGCGCGATGCTGCCGCGGCCGGCCTATGAGGACTCCCTGATGCAAATCATTTTTCCGGACGACGAGCCAAGCTTCGACGGTGCCAATCTGACGGTTTGGTTCAAGGCGCGCGTGGATGGCGAAGAGGTGGTGTGCGCCATCACCGCCGAGGCGCTGGAAGATCACTTCGGCGCCGCTTCCGCGCTGGAAGCCGAGTTGATGGCGGCCTTCTGCAAGGGCCGTCAGCGCATCCGTTCGGTCTGCGCAGAAGCGCTCGACCAGAACAACGGAGAAGGCGTGGTGTTGCATAGCGGACTGTTCAGAGTGGAAGGCATGGAGCCCGATCGCGACGCCACGACGTAGTGCCGGCGTGGGCCGTCGCACACGCGCGCTCTTGCGACGGCGAATGGCGGTGGCACGGTCCGCAATGCCATTTCAACCGTGCAAGGAGGTCTCATGTCACTCATCGTCGCAGCACGCTTTACGACTTTTCCCGTTGCCGAAGATGCGGCGCAAAAGCTTTTCAATGCAGGTTTCGTCGAAGAGGACGTCACGCTGATTTGCGTCAATCCACGTGACCAGCACGCGCGTTATCCGATCGGCGGCGAAGTGGGCACCGACGCGGGCGCAAAAGACTCGCCCAAGGGCGCAGGCATGGCTGTCACCCTTGGTGCGGTAGCCGGCGCGGTGGTGGGCGTGGCGCTTTTCGCGGCTTTTTCCGTGGCGCTTGTGGTGTTGCCGATCGCGGCCGGCGTCGGCGCGTTTGTCGGAGCGCTGATCGGTGCGATGGCACGCACACGCGCCGCCGCCCCGGTCGACCATCATCGGATTCTTGATGAAGAGGCGCGCGATTCCGGCGTGCTGGTCGCCGTGCACGTCGAGCCGGATAACCAGTTCGACGCCGCACGTGTATTGCGTGAAGCGGGGGGCGCGACGATCGAACGGGCGAGCGGCTGTTGGCAACAGGGGCGCTGGGCCGATTTCGATCCGCGCAGGAAGCCGGTGCCGCTTAGCGAATTCAATGAGGAGCGCACCTGATTTGAGCGGCTGCCCGCGCCTCTATGTTCGATGCGGGGATTGCTGAATGCCGGATGGCGGACGATCCGACATTTGCCGGGCCGGCTTGCGTTCCGGTTTCGGCGTTCACGGCCAGACCTGGCGCGCTGTGTCGAGGTTGCCGAGGTTGCTCCTGGCGCCCTGGCTGACGAGCGCCGCGCGATTGGCAACACGCGATTGGCAACACGCGATTGGCAACATTTACGTGCTTTGGCAAGTTTGGCCCCCTGTTACCACACGCGCTGGTCGACGTCGCGCGTGCGAAGCGCCGGGCACGGCTTATGCGAAGAGATCAACGAACCCCGCTGTCCCGACGACCGGCGCGTCGTCGTGAGCCAGAGCCGACGGCCGGCAGCGGATTCCACGACCAACGAAACCCAGGAGGCATCGAATGGCTACGAACGTTGTTTCTGTGCTGAACGATCTGGTCGAAACGTCGAAGGATGGCGAGAAGGGCTTTCTCAAGGCAGCCGAAGATGCGCACGACGCGCAGCTGAAAACGCTGTTTGCGTCGAGCGCCGAAGACTGCACGCGCGGCGCACGCGAGTTGCAGGATCTGATTCAGAGCCTTGGCGGCAAGCCAGAAACTCGCGGCAGCATGAGTGGTGCGCTGCATCGCGGCTGGGTCGATATGAAGTCGGCGGTGGCCAACCGCAGCGACCGCACGATTCTCGCTGAATGCGAGAAGGGCGAGGACGTCGCGATGAAGCACTACCACGACGCACTCGAAAAAGACTTGCCGGCGGACGTGCGTACGATCGTCGAGCGGCAGTATCAGGGCGTGCTGCGAAACCATGATCGGGTGCGTGATCTGCGCGATCAGTACGCGGCAACGAAGCGCTGAACGTGGCTCAGTGACTGGCGCCGGAGGCGGCGCTGGTTGGCTGCGGCACGAAGCTGAAACATTCAACAGTACGAAGCGAAAAAGCCGCATAAAAGAACAAGCCGTCCGCACTGCGGACGGCTTGTTCTTTTCTTGTTCTTTCCAGAAGCACCGAAACTGAACCGCGACAAAGAGCCGGGCCATACCCGGCATGTTCGTGATCAGTCGCGCGATGTTATTCGGCCGCAATCTTCAGGTGGTTTTTCACGCTCGACACGCCATCCACACCTTGCACGACCTGTTCGGCTGCGGCCTTGTCGTCGGCCGAGGGCACCGTGCCCGTGAGCCACACCACGCCGTGCTGGGTCTTCACGTGGATATGAGTCGACTTGACGTTCTTCGCGGCCAGCAGATCCGCCTTGGCCTTGGTGGTGATGGTGCTGTCATCGATATGCTGTCCAATCGATTCGGATGTCGCCGGTGGCGGCGACGTGCTGGTCTGCGCCGTGGCGTTCAGTGCGAATGCGACACAAGCGATGCTGCCTGCGGTCTTCAGTAGCTGGATCGTCTTCATTGCTGCTCCCTTCGGGTGTTGATGAGAATCGAGGTCTTGTTGCCTGCGGTCGACTGCGGCCGAAACCGCTGGTGACTCATGTGGAGTCGTTGCCGCTACGGTTCCGTCCGGACCCCGATACCGATAGCGGACGAGGGCCTGTGCATGCGCTGGGCGCTTCTCCATACCAGGACCGACGTTCGTCCACACGCTGCCAGTCCGCAAGTGCCGTGCCCGCCATCGCCTCCTGACGGGAGCGGCGCGGGAAAGCCGTTGCGATACCTGCATTCAGACTCATGATTCGCGTGACCTGCCGGCGCGCCGTGTGGATTGGCGGCGCGTCAGGCGGACAACCGGAATTTGCCGGGCACTTGTAAAAAAAGCTGCCGACGCGTGCGCAATCTGCGGACCCGAAAAGTTAAAGCGTAGAAAAAACAGGATGTTGGAAAAGCAGGTACGACAGTTGCTCCGGTGTGGCTGGCACACGCCATCTTCCCGCTAATAACAGGACTCACGACAATGCCTTCAATTGAACTACGAACAAGGCAGTCCCTCGCACTCACGCCGCGTCTGCAGCAATCGGTGCGTCTGTTGCAGTTGTCGTCTCTGGAATTCCAGCAGGAGTTGCGCACTGCGCTCGACACCAACCCGTTCCTCGAGTACGACTCATCGGAACCGGAAGACGTCGCGCTCGCCGGCGTTGCCCCGGGTGACGGGACCGGCGCGACGACCGCCACCGACACGGTCGCTGCCGCCGAACCCGATGTGGCGCTCGCCGATGCCGCCGTCAACGACACGGCGGAAAGCAACGGCCAGGACGACATGCCCGGCGACTTCCCCGCCGATTACAGCGGCCGCGGTTCGGCGCGCCAGAATGGCGACTCGGATGGCAGCGATCCCGCCGAATGGGCCCGATCGCAACCCACGCTGCGCGAGCAACTGCACGATTCGCTGCGTTTGTACCGGCTCGACGATCGCGATCGCGCGGTGGCCCGCTTCATCATCGAGGCGCTCGACGAGGACGGCTATCTGCGTCAGGAACTCTCCGAACTCGCCGATAGCGTCGATCTCGAACCCGAGTTGACCGAAGAAGAATTGCTGGTCGCGCTGCGTCTCGTGCAATCACTCGATCGCCCGGGTCTGGGGGCACGTTCGCTGTCGGAATGTCTGGCCCTGCAAGTGAACGCGCTGCCCGCCGATACACTGGGGCGCGAGGTGGCGCGGCAGATCGTCGAACATCATCTGGAACGACTCGCGCGCCGCGAACAGGCCGAGTTGCAGAAGCAGATCGGCTGCAGCGCGGAAGAACTGCGGGTGGCCTGCGCTCTGGTGCGCAAGCTCGATCCGAAGCCGGGCAACTTCTATGGCCGTACCGAGGAAAACTACGTGGTGCCGGACGTGATCGTGCGTCAGGTGCGCACCAGATGGGTGGTGGCGATCAATCCGGCGGTGCAGCCGCGCGCGCGGATCCATCGCATGTACGCGGAATTGTTCGCGCAGTCAGCGGGCGCCGGCCGCTCGCCGCTCGCGCAGCAGTTGCAGGAAGCGCGCTGGTTGATCCGTAACGCGCAACAGCGCTTCGACACGATTCAGCGCGTCGCCGAATGCATCGTCGCGCATCAGAGAGCATTCTTCCAGTACGGCGAAATCGCGCTCAAACCGATGGTGCTGCGCGACGTGGCCGACGAACTCGGTCTGCATGAATCCACGATCTCGCGCGCCACCGGCAACAAATATATGGCGACGCCGCGCGGCATTTTCGAATTCAAGCATTTCTTCCCGCGCGAGCTTGGCACGGAAAGCGGCGGGACGTGTTCGGCCGCCGCGGTGCGTGCGTTGCTCAAGGAGATGATCGCGGCGGAAAATACGCGCGATCCGCTCTCGGACGTGACGCTCGCGAAGATGCTCGCCGATCAGGGCGTGCTGGTGGCGCGGCGCACGGTAGCGAAGTACCGGCATCTGATGAAGGTGCCGCCGGCGGATTTGCGCCGCCAGCTTTGAGTGCGCCGTGTGCCCGCAGAGGTGAGGCAGCGGTGACGCGGAAGTGATGCAGAGTTGAAGCACAAGTGACGCAGCAGGGCCACGCGAGTTCGTCCGCTCGCGTGGCCCTTTTTGGTACTTTTTCGTAGCTGGACGTTTCGGGCGCGCGCCATTACATTGGCGGGTCGAACCGAAACGGATGAGCACAATGAAGTACTCGAATCTGGTCGAGCGATTGCAAGGCAGGCGCACGTCTGCGTGGGAGATTCATCGTGTCGCGCAACTGGCGGCCGCCGATGGCGAGGACGTCATCGTACTGAGCGTGGGCGACCCCGACTTCGCGACGCCCGCGCCGATCGTCGAGCGCGCGATCGACGCGTTGCGCGATGGCGATACGCACTACAGCGCCGTGTCCGGCCGCGAGCCGTTGCGCGCGGCGATTGCCGAAGAACATGCGCGTCTGACCGGCTGCACGGTGAGCGCCGCCAACGTGATCCTCACCGCCGGCGCGCAGAACGGCGTGTTCGCCGTGTCGCTGTGCCTGCTCGAAACGGGCGACGAAGTGATCGTCCCCGAGCCGATGTATCTGACCTACGAGGCTTGCGTGCGCGCGGCGGGCGCTACGCTCGTGCCGGTGCCGGTCGATCCTGCGCGGGCCTTTCACGTCGATTGCGACGCGCTCGAGGCGGCCGTCACGGCGCGCACGAGGGCGATTTTCTTCGCGACGCCGTGCAATCCGACTGGCGTGGTGATGCCGCGCGCCGATCTCGAGCGCATCGCGCGGATCGTGTGCGAGCATGATCTGTGGGTGCTTTCCGACGAGGTCTATGCGGAGCTCACCTTCGAGCGTGAACATGTGAGCATCGCGTCGCTGCCCGGCATGGCGGAGCGCACCGTGACGCTCGGCAGCCTGTCGAAGTCGCATGCGATGGCGGGTTGGCGGGTTGGCTGGGCGATCGGGCCGGCCACGCTGATCGAGCACATGGGCCGGCTCGCGCTGGCGATGCTTTACGGGTTGCCCGGCTTCATCCAGCAGGCTGCGTTGACGGCCGTGCGGAACAAGACGGCGATCGTCGCCGAAATGCGCGAGATCTACCGGCGTCGGCGCGACGTGGTGTTCGAGCGTCTGCATCGCGTGCCGGGCTTGCGGTGCCTGCTGCCCGAGGCGGGCATGTTCATGATGGTCGACGTCAGCGGCACCGGGCTCGACACGGTGGACTTCATCTGGCAGCTGTTTCGCGCGCAGGGCGTGTCGGTGCTCGATGCGAGCGCTTTCGGCGAGACCGCGAATGGGTTCGTGCGGCTGGGCTTCGTCGTCGATGAAGCGCGGTTGATCGAGGCATGCGAGCGGATCGCGGCGTTCGTGGGCGGGTTGGGGATTCGCTGAGATGGCATCTGCGCGCGTCTGCGCAGCAGGCGCGGCGCGCATCGGCTTGCGTTCGCGCGGTGATTCACTTCCGCCTGAATCAAGGCACACCCGGCATTCGCCGTCGCGCCGCATGCCTCGTGCGCAATTCTGGCGACGCCCCCGACCGGTATAATTCACGCACCGCACGGCAGGCGTTCGACGTGGCGCAGATCGTTGGTCACTGCCTGCTCATCTGCTTTCTCAACCGGCTTCACCAATCGCTGCCTATGCCATTCCGTCCGATCCAGTCCTTCACGCGCAAACGGCTCTCCGACGTGGTATCCGACCAGATCAAGCAACTGATCTCGGAGGGCACGCTGATGCCGGGCGACCGGCTGCCGGCCGAACGCGATCTGGCGACGCAGCTAGGCGTGTCGCGGCCTTCGTTGCGCGAAGCGCTGATCAGGTTGGAGGCCGATGGCTACATCGAAACGTCGGGACGTGGCGGATTCACCGTGGTCGACGTCACCGCGCCGATCATCTCCAAGCCGCTCGCCGAGCTGCTGCTGCAAAATCCGCGTACAAGTGCGGACATTCTGGAGCTGCGCCAAGGGCTCGAATCGATTTCGACCGCATATGCCGCACAGCGCGCCACTGCAGCCGACCTTGAGAAAATCAGCGAGGCGTTCGACGCATTGAAGGCCGCCTCGTTGTCGCAGGATCGTGCGAACCTTGCCGAACTGGATGCCGCATTTCATCTCGCCATCGCCGACTCCACCCACAACGTCGCGCTTGCGCATGTGATGCACGGCATTCACACGCTGATTCGCGAAGGTATGCGTCAGTATCATCGGTTGATCGACTACGATGACGCGATGGAAAAGCAGTTGATGAGCCAGCATCAGGCGATCTACGACGCCGTGATGGCGCGCGACGCGCAGAAAGCACGCAAGGCGGCCGAGCGTCATCTGACGTATGTGCGCGAGCTATATCAGGACGATGCGGCGAATCCTTCGGCGAGTGTGATTTCCTGATTTCCTGATTGCACGCAGCGGCGGTGGGACGTGCGCATGGCCTCATGCGCTGACTCATACGCATGACTCATGCGCTGATCGATGCAGCCTCATCAGTCTGTCGTGCCGCCGCGCACCCCGACCAGTAAATCCCCGATGTTCTGCCGATTGACACCATCCGGCGACTTCCTTATAGTCTTGGTCAGACCAACATGACCAGTCTTACTGAGCGGCGCAAAGCGTTGTCCCGCAAGCATGGCAATCCAACGCCGGCATGACTCGCCAGCCCGATTCAGCAGTACAGCAGGCAAATCGCGGCTGCCGCTTTCCTTTTCAAAGAGCTTATGAAAGTCGCCCTGTTTATCCCGTGCTTTATCGACGCGTTCTACCCCGAGGTGGGCATCGCCACGCTCGAATTGCTCGAGCGCTTCGGCATCGAGGTCGACTATCCGCAGGAGCAAACCTGCTGCGGCCAGCCGATGGCCAACAGCGGCGCGCATGCCGAGGCAGCCGGCGCCGAGCGCGTGTTCGCACGCAACTTCGCGGGCTACGACTACATCGTCGGACCGTCGGCGAGTTGCATCCATCACGTGCGCGAGCATCTGAGCGCGATCGAACAGGCCGACGAAGTAAAGAAGGTGCGCGCGAACGCGTACGAACTGGTCGAGTTTCTGCACGATGTGATCGGCGCACGCGAATTCCCGTGGGCTGAATTTCCGCATCGCGTCGGTTTGCACAACAGCTGCAGCGCATTGCACCATCTGAAGGAGGCGTCGGTCTCGGAGATTGCCGGCACGCCGTTTTCGAAACCGCGCACGTTGCTCGAAGGCGTGAAAGGCATCGAGTTCGTCAAGCCGGCCAGGCCCGACGAATGCTGCGGTTTCGGCGGTACGTTCTCGGTCACCGAAGAGCCGGTGTCGGTGCGCATGGGGCAGGACAAGGTGCGCGACCATCTGCACGCGGGCGCCGAATACATCGTATCGGGCGACATGTCGTGCCTGATGCACCAGCAAGGCTGCGCGGAACGCATGAAGGCCGATGCGCGCTTCATCCATATCGCGCAGGTCCTCAATGGAGCACGCGCATGAGCCGGATCGATCACGCGAAAGCCGCCGGCGCTTTCATCAGGAAGACGGAGCACGTCGCGTTTCACGACAGACGTCTGTGGGATTTGCGTGAGAAGCGCGATGCGCAGGCGCATGGCATCGCGGAATGGGAAACGCTGCGTGAGCTGGCCTCGGGCATCAAGGAACATACGCTATCGCATCTGTCGGACTATCTCGAGCAGTTCGCTGCGGCGGCCGAGGCCAATGGCGTGGTGGTGCATTGGGCCGCCACCGCCGAGGAGCACAACGCGCTCGTGCACAAGATCATGTCCGGGCGCGGCATGACGACACTCGTCAAAAGCAAGTCGATGCTCACCGACGAATGCAGGATGCGCGAGTATCTCGAACCGCGCGGCATCACGGTGATGGAGACGGATCTGGGCGAGCGCATCCAGCAGCTCGACCATCAGGACCCGAGTCACATGGTGGTGCCTGCGGTCCACAAACTGCGCGCCGATGTCGCCGAACTGTTCGGGCGGACCATCGGCACCGATCCGCAAAATAGCGACATTCACTACCTCGCCGAAAGCCAGCGGATGAACACACGTCCGTACTTCGTGCGCGAAAAAACGGCGGGCATGACCGGCTGCAATTTCGCGGTGGCGCAGACGGGCACGGTCGTTGTGTGTACTAACGAAGGCAATGCGGACCTGTCGGCGAACGTGCCGCCGTTGCATATCGTGTCGATTGGTATCGAGAAGCTGGTTCCAAGGGTAGCGGATCTCGGCGTGTTCATCCGCATGTTGTCACGCAGTGCGCTCGGCTCGCCGATTACGCAATACACCTCGCATTTTCGCGCGCCGCGTCCGGGCACCGAGATGCACTACATCCTCGTCGATCATGGCCGCTCGGAGCGGCTCGCGATGGAGGACTTCTGGTACTCGCTCAAATGCATTCGCTGCGGCGCGTGCATGAACACCTGTCCGGTGTATCGGCGCAGCGGCGGGCTGTCGTATGGCGGGACCTACTCGGGGCCAATCGGCGCGATCATCAATCCGACTTTCGATCTCAAACGCTACAGCGCATTGCCGTTCGCGTCGACGCTCAACGGCAGTTGCACCAACGTGTGTCCGGTGAAGATCAACATTCACGAGCAGATCTACAAATGGCGCACGGTGATCGCCGAGCGCCATGAGGTGCCGTTCGTCAAGCAGGAAGTGTTGAAGATGGCAGGGCGGCTGCTGGCGAGTCCGACCTTGTACCGCGCGACGGTGTCGTCGATGGGTAGCGCGTTGCGGCTGCTGCCGAATTTCGTGCTGTATAACCCGCTCAATATCTGGGGCAGGCAGCGTGAGTTGCCAGAGGCGCCCAAGCAGACCTTCCATGCCTGGTACAGGAAGAATCGCGGAGGTAACGATGACAACGCGTGAGGCCTTTCTCGCCAAGGTGCGCCAAGCGCAACCGCCGGGCCGGCCGCGTCCCGAGGTGCCGCGGTTCGACTCTGCGGGCGGCGATCTGCGTGCCCGTTTCGCGGCGGCGCTGCAGGCGATGGGCGGCAGTTGCATCGAAGCAGCGTGCGCGAGCGACGTGAGCGGATTGATTCGCGAGCGCTTTGGCGCCGGCGCGTCGATTGCGTCGGCAATCCCGGAACTGCAGGGCACGCGCGTGCTCACGGCCGACACGGAGCCCGCTTCGTTGCAGGACGTCGACGTTGGCGTGGTGCGGGCACGTTTCGGCGTCGCCGAAACTGGCTCGGTCTGGCTCAGCGAACGCGAGTATGTAGTGAATGCGCTCGGCTACATCGTCCAGCATCTGGTCGTGCTGCTCGATCCCGCGCAACTGCTCGACGGCTTGCAGGACGTTTACCTACGTGACGACTTTCGTGATGCGCGTTACGCCGCGCTCGTGACCGGACCTTCCGCGACCGCCGATATCGAAGGCGTATTGATTCGCGGCGCACAGGGCGTGCGCTCGCTGACGGTGGTGTGGGTGGCGGCTTAGGCGTCATTTGCAGTGGGTGCGTTCTGCGCCGCCCGAAGTTACGCAGTTCCCATCGCTAGACCCCGCCACGGACTTTGCTATCATCACTGTATAAACATACAGGTCGTGCAAAAAGCCCGTGGCAACCGATATTCCGTCAGAAGTTCGCTCGGATGTTCTCCCTGACGTTCCCTCTGACGTTCTCTATTACCTGCTGAACTTCGAGCGCGCGCTGGCGTGGCTCGCCACGCGTTACGACGATCTGCTCGATGCGCACGAGCACGCGTTCCTCGACGCCTTCGCGAATTTGCCGCAAGCATCTCGCGCGCTGCTGGTGCGCATGCTGATGCGCAAAGGCGTGCTGTTCCGCGCGAGCCGTTTGTCGTATGAGGAGATCGGTTGCCCATTGCAGGCGGTCGCGCCGATGGTGGCACTCGGCTGGATCGACACCGAACCGCAGCTCACGCTCGACGACCTGTTCGCACTCAGCACGCGGCCGCAGTTGCTGGATATCTTCGCCGACGCGCTTGCGTTAGTCCCTGGCGCAAAAAACCTGCGCAAACCGGAGCTGCTGGAGACGCTGCGCCCGTTTTATCAAAGCGATCACAGCGGCGACGCACAAGCTTGCGTGCCGCGTCCGCTACGCGCATGGCACCAGCACGCCACGGATCAGATTTTTCATGTCGTGATTGCGCCGCTCTGCGAACGCCTGCGTCTGATGTTCTTCGGCAATTTGCAGCAGGACTGGTCGGAGTTCGTATTAGCCGATCTCGGCGTGTTTCAGTATGAGAAAGTGGCGTTCGCGCCTTCGTCGCGCGCATTTCAGCAACGCGCGGACGTCGACGTCTATCTCGCGTTGCATGCATGCCGCGAAGCCCTCGAGCGGCTGCCGATCGACGCTGCGCCGACGGCGCTCGACGAACTCGTCGCCCGCGTCGGCGCGATCGAAACCGCGAATCCGTGGCTCGAAACGCGGCGTGCGAAATTGCTGTTCCGTATCGGTCAGGAATGCGAGCATCGGCAGGATTGGGCCGCCGCGCTCGCTGTGTATCAAAGCTGCGTGTGGCCCGGCGCGCGTCATCGGCGCATGCGTGTGCTCGAACGCAGCGAACGCTTCGACGATGCGTTCGCACTGGCCTCGCAAGCCGCCGTCGCTCCTGAAAGTGAGGAAGAGGCGCAACGGGTCGCCCGCATGCTGCCGCGTTTGCGGCGCAAGCGCGGCGAGCCGGCGCGGCGCGCGCCGGCGGCACGCCCGGTCGAGCGCAGCACGCTGGTGCTGCCGAAGCCCGAGACCCCTCAGGCGGTCGAATACCTGGCGCGCGATCATCTGAGCTGCGACACGGCGCCGGTGCACTATGTCGAGAACGCGCTGATCAACTCGCTATTCGGCTTGCTGTGTTGGGAACCGGTTTTCGCGGCGTTGCCGGGCGCGTTTTTTCATCCATTCCAGCGCGGCCCCGCCGATCTGCACGCGCCGGATTTTCATGCGCGCCGCGCGGAGCAGTTCGCCGCGTGTCTCGCGCAACTCGACAGCGGCGTTTATCGCGAGACGATACAACGGCATTTGCACAGCAAGGCGGGTCTGCAATCGCCGTTCGTGTTCTGGGCGATGCTGACGCCGCAACTCGTCGCGCAGGCGCTCGACTGTCTGCCGGCCGCGCATCTGAAGCTGTGGTTTGAACGCCTGCTGCGCGATATCCGCGGCAACCGTTCGGGCTTGCCCGACCTGATCCGTTTCTGGCCGGCCGAGCGTCGTTATGAATTGATCGAGGTGAAGGGTCCCGGCGACCGCTTGCAGGACAACCAGATTCGCTGGCTCGCATTCTGTGCGCAGCACGGCATGCCGGTGCGCGTGCTCGACGTGCGTTGGGCCGGCGAAACGTTGATGCAAACCGACGCCGGGATGCAACCGGTCGCCGGGCTCGACAGCGAGGCCGGCGCATGACCTACGTGGTCGCGGTGCGGGCGATGTGCGAGTTCACCGCGAGGCGCGGCGACCTGGATCTGCGATTCACGCCGGCGCCGACATCGCTTGAAGGCATCGCGGGCCACGTGACCGTCGCCGGGCGGCGCGCGAGCGGCTACGAAACCGAGATCACATTGACGGGCACGCATCGCGGTCTGACCGTGCGCGGACGCGCCGACGGTTACGATCCGGCTGAGAACCGCCTTGAAGAGGTCAAGACCCATCGCGGCGAGCTGGAGCGGATGCCGGCCAATCACCGTGCGCTGCATTGGGCGCAGGCGCTGGTGTATGGGCATCTGCTGTGCCGTACGCGCGGGCTCGACGGGCTGACGGTCGCGCTGGTGTACTTCGACATCGGCAGTCAGAAAGAAACGCTGCTGACGCAAACGCATACCGCGCGTGAACTGGAAATTTTCTTCGTCGAGCAGTGCGAACGGTTTCTCGATTGGGCTGTGCAGGAAGAGGCGCATTGCAGTTTCCGCATGGACAATTCCGTAGCGGGCAGCGCGAGCTGGCGGTGGCGGTGTATCGCGCGGCGCGAGACGGCAAGCCGCTGATGGCGCAGGCGCCCACCGGCATCGGCAAGACGCTCGCGACGATCTTTCCGTTGCTCAAGGCGTGCGCGTCGAACCAGATCGACCGCGTGTTCTTCCTGACTGCGAAGACGCCGGGCCGCGCGCTCGCGCTCGACGCAATCGACACACTGCATCGCAGCGCCGCGTCGTCGGGTGCGCCATTGGCGTTGAGAACGCTGGAACTGGTCGCACGCGACAAAGCCTGCGAGCATCCCGACAAAGCCTGCAACGGCGAGTCCTGTCCGCTCGCACGCGGCTTTTACGACCGGCTCGATGCGGCGCGCGGCGCGGCGCTGTCGGGCTCACGGCTCGATCGCGCCGCGGTGCGCGCGGCCGCGCTCGCGCACGAGGTCTGTCCGTACTATCTGGCGCAGGAGCTGGCGCGCTGGGCCGACGTCGTGGTCGGCGATTACAACTACTACTACGACGGCAGCGCGATGCTGTACGCGCTCACGCAGATCAATCAGTGGCGCGTCGGTGTGCTGGTGGACGAGGCGCATAATCTGCTCGACCGCGCCCGTCGCATGTACACCGCGTCGCTCGACCAGGCGGCGTTCCGGCTCGCGCGCAAAACGGCGCCGGCGAGCTTGCGCAAACCGCTCGAGCGCTTGCAGCGCGAGTGGAACGCGGTCAAACGCGCGCAGACCGACGCGTACCAGGTTTATGCGGACGTCCCCGGCAAACTGCTTGCGGCGGCGCAGAATCTGATCGGTGCAGTCAGCGATCAACTCGCTGAAGCACCGCTTTCGATCGACGAAACCGCACTGCGCTTCTTCTTCGACGCAATGCATTTCGTCGCGCTGGCCGAACAGTTCGGTGAGCACTCGATTTTCGACGTGACGCTGACCACCGATCGCTACGCGCCGCGCGACCAGACCAGTGCCACGCTCTGCGTGCGCAACGTGATTCCCGCGCCGTTCCTCGCGCCGCGCTACGCCGTCGCGCGCACCACCGTGCTGTTCTCCGGCACGCTCAATCCGTACCATTTCTATCGCGATACGCTTGGGCTTGCGGAGCAGACGCAATGGCTCGACGTCGCCGGGCCGTTTCGCGCGGAGCAGTTGCAGGTGCGCGTAGCCGGCCACGTATCGACGCGCTGGCGCGACCGCGAACGCTCGCTGGTGCCGATCGTCGATCTGATCGCACAGCAGTATGCGGCGCAGCCGGGCAATTACCTTGGGTTCCTGAGCAGTTTCGATTATCTGCAGCGTGTGGTCGAGTTGATGCGTGAGCGGCATCCTGGCGTGCCGGTCTGGGCGCAGCAACCGGGTATGGACGAAGCCGCGCGTGACGCGTTTCTGGCGCGCTTTCGCACCATGAATCAGGGCGTCGGGTTCGCGGTGCTCGGCGGCGCATTCTCGGAAGGCGTCGATCTGGTGGGCCAGCAGTTGATCGGCGCGTTCATCGCGACGCTCGGGTTGCCGCAAATCAACGATGTCAACGAACAGATGCGCCGCACGATGGATGCGCGCTTCGGCAATGGCTACGACTACATGTATCTGTACCCGGGCTTGCAGAAGGTGGTGCAGGCGGCTGGCCGCGTGATTCGCACGGAGCGCGATCAGGGTGTGGTGCATCTGATCGACGACCGGTATCGGCGTGCCGACGTGCGGCGGTTGTTGCCGCGCTGGTGGCAGGTGCGGTAGGGCAACCCGCCCGTCGCCGCAAGCGCGCCGCCCATGATTTTCTCTGCATCACCGATGCGGCGAGGTCGAGCCTGGATTGGCAGGCGTGCCGGCGCCACCAGCCGGTACGGGGTCGACGGGTATTTGGTTTTCCACCGGCGCATCGCCCCGATGGGCCGCGGCGCTGCGCGCAACGGCACCATCGGCGGGTGGTGTGCGCGTCGGCGTGTTCTTCAGCGTCCCCGCGGACGGCTCGCCTGCTTCAAACTTCGCCGCCGCGCCTTGCGCATCCCACGTCAGCAGATTGCGTTGCGGATTCGAGATCTCGATACCGCGTTCGCTGAAGCGGTCGACGATGCGCCGGTTGAATTCGCGCTGCACGCCCCAGCGCGCGGTATCGCGGCACTGCATCTGGCCGGCGAGCGTGACGGCCGAACCGTCCACCGCGTCGACGCCCCAGAAGGCGAAGTCGGACAGGATGCCGTCCTTGAACTTGTCGTCCGCGCGCAGCGATGCACCGATCTCCTTGAGCGTGCTGATCGCCTGATCGACGTCCTGGCCGAATCTGATGCTGACTCTCACCGCGGCGTTGCCGAGCCCGCGATTGGTGTTGTTCACCGTCGACACCGAACTGAACGGCACCGTGAACAACGAACCGTCGCTGCCGCGCAGCCGCACGGTACGGATCGACAGATATTCGACGGTGCCGGACACTCCCGCGACCGTGACCCAGTCGCCTACCTGCATCGCGTTTTCCATCAACAGGAAAATACCTGTGATGAAGTCCTGCACCAGTTTTTGCGAGCCGAAGCCGAGCGCGACACCGAAGATGCTCGCACCGGCCAGCAGCGGTCCGATGTTCAGGCCCAGTTCGCTCAGCACGGTGAGCACCACTACCAGCGCGATCACACAGAACAGCGTGGTGCGCAGCATCGGCAGCAGCGTGCGCAAGCGCGCGGCACGCACGAAATCGCCGCTGCTGGTCCAGAGGCCCAGCCGCCGCTCGACCGACAGGTTGACGACTTCCCACACGATCAGCGCAATGACCGCGGCCACGCCGATGGTGGCGAGTGCCGACGCGAGCCGATGGCCGATCGTGCCGGAACGGAACAGGTCGACGACATCGACGCCCCATAGCTGCAGCAGCACGAACGTGGTGACGATGCCGATGACCCAGCTGACCACCCGGCGCAGCAGCGGGTAATAGCGATACGCGTGCTCATGCACGAGCGATTTCTGCGCATCGTCCTGCACCTCGAAGACGCGGGCGAGCGCGCCGAAGATCACGATCGACGCGATTCGCGCGCCGACCAGTACCGCGAGGGTCCAGCCGCCGATATGCACTAGCGCGTGGTAGCCGTTCTGCACGTCGAAGGCCCAGACGAACCACAGCGCCATGACGATCGCGACCGTGAACCACGCCCACGCATCCGCGAACGCGTGGCTGACCATCTGCAGCGATTCCTGCGTGGCGAAGCGCTGGCGGATCCATTCGCCGACTGGCTTCGCGCATTGCAGGATCAGGATCGAGATCATCACGTGGCCGGCGAGCGCGACGACTTTCAACAACGCGAGATGCGCGGCGTCGTTCAGACCGAGCGCCTGCGCGACCTCGGCGAGCGCAACGCCGGCGCCGACCACGCTGACGATCCGCACGATCCAGCTCTGTACGAACGCGGCCCACTCGTCGCTCATGCGCAGGAGCCGCAGACGCGGCGCGGCGGGTTGCAGAAAGAAGCTGCCGATGATCGCGATCACGCGGCACAGCGCGTAGATGTCGATCAGCGAATCGACCGCGCGGTCTTGCGGGGTGCCGTTGTCGGTGAGGACCGACAGCAGCGCGCTCGCCGCGCCGACGAACACCGCGAGCGGCACGAGCCGCAGCACCGTGATCACCAGCGCGCGTGGCAAACGCTGTAGCAACGTCCAGTGATGCGCGGCGTTGCGCTGGCCCCTGGCTTGGACCTCTTCGGCTTTGCTCGAGGTGCCGGCGGCGTCGGCCTGCGCCCCCCGCACGGGCGGCAGCGGTGGCGCGGCACGCCGCGCGTGTGCTGGTTGCGGCACGGTGTCGAACGGCAGATCGCCTTGCGCGTCGTCGTCGTCCAGTTCGTTCTGCCGGTCGCGCTCGCGACGCGCGGCGAGCGCGAGGTACGCCCGGCGCAGCAGACGCCGCGCCAGCCATTCGAGCACGAGCGCCGGCACCAGTGCGGCCAGCAGCGACCAGACGACGTTGATCAGCACGCCGCGCGCATGCGGGTTGGTCAGCTGCCAGTTCCACCACGCGCGTACCGACGCGACGTCGAGCAGCGCGGCGACCGATCCGCGCAATGATTGGCCGAGCCGCATCGCCCAACTCGCGCCCTCACGGGCCATTTGCGACGCGAGTCCATTGGACTGGAAGGCCGCGGGAAGGGCGGCTGCAGCGGGAGCCGATGCGGCCGGCGGCGCGGCCGCGCCTGCGGGCGGCGCGCTGAGGGCGCCGGCGGCGGCGATCGCCTGCAGCGTATCGGCGACTTGCGCGCGGCGTTTGGGATCGTTGAGAACGGAGAGGGCCTCGCGAGCCTGCTCGGGCGTCAGGGTGACTGTGGTGCCGGAGTCCGCTGCGGCTTTCGCTGTGGCCTTGGTAGCCGGTGCTGCGGGCGTGGCCACCGCAGCGCTCGCCGGCGCGGCGCCGATCGCGAGAAGAATGAGAAGCCAGGCGTGAAGTAGTGTGCGCATAGGGTGTAAAGCGGGGTACAGGTGCGGAAGAATGTGCCGGAACCGTGAATGGGTTCGGCGGCGTGACCATGAACCGACCCCGGGCGGGCTATACAAGTTCCTCGGGCGTGGGATTGCGGTCTGCGCGGCAGCGCCGGCCAGCACCGTCGGCGCGGTCCATGACGATAGTCTACGGGCAGGGCGTCCAGACCCGACAGGGCTAGCACGAAGCTTGCCGGTCAGATGGCGCCGCTATATTGCGTCGCGCGGCGCGGGAATTCGCGCGTTCGACCGCCCGGCGTCCACGCGCGAATTCCCGCACAGCGCGACGACGATTTCGCTGCAGCAGCTGGCGATGGCGAACGCCTTGCAGGCGTGGCGGCAGAGGCCGAAGCGGTGGTGTGACGGGCGTATCGTGCGGATAGACCCGAATAGCCTTCAGGCGGCTGCGGGAGGCATCAGGGCATCAGGCGCTTATGGTCAAGCGCTGCGGCTTGGGCTCACTGCGCCCGCGCCGCGCGACCCGATCCCGCGTCCGATTACGACACCGACTCAAGCGCGCCCGCCTACGTGAGCGAAGACGCCTGCTGCTGCGCCTCGCCGTCGGCATGCGCGCCAGCATGCAGGTTCGACCCGCCCGCGGTCGCCGGTTCCTGGTGCAGCCGGTTCGCATGCATCAGGCGGTACAGCGTCGCCCGCGAAATGCCGAGTTCGGCCGCCGCCTCGGACAGCTTGTAGCCGTGGCGCTGCAACGCGTGTTCGATCGCATCCTTTTCCGCCTTGCTGCGGATTTCCGCCAGCGTCACGGTCGGCCTGTTGTCCGCTTCGGGCAAGCCAAGGTCGGCAGCGGTGATGAAGCGGCCCTCGCTCATCACCACCGCGCGCCGCACGCAATTGATCAGCTCGCGCACGTTGCCAGGCCACGGATAGTTCGACATCGCGACGATCGCGTCGCTCGATAGTCCGCGAAGTTTGCGCGCGCCGTCCTGCCGGTACATGCTGAGCGCGTAATTGGCGAGCAGCTTGATGTCGCCGCCGCGCTCGCGCAACGGCGGCTCGACGAGGCGCAGCACGCACAGCCGGTGATACAGGTCGGAGCGGAAACGCTTCTGCTCCACCGCTTTGTCCAGATCGACGTGGGTCGCCGAAATGACCCGGACATCGACGCTGATCTGGCCGTTGCCACCGAGCCGCTCGATCGTGCCCTCCTGCAGAAAGCGCAGCAGCACTGCCTGACACTCGTGCGGCATGTCACCGATTTCATCGAGAAACAGGGTGCCTTCGTGGGCGCTTTCAATCCGGCCCATCTTGCGTTGCAGCGCGCCGGTGAACGCGCCGCGTTCGTGGCCGAATAGCTCGGCTTGCAGCAGGCTCGGCGGAATCGCCGCGCAATTGATCGCGACGAACGGGCGGCCCGCACGCGGCGAGCGCTCATGAACCGCACGGGCGGTCAATTCCTTGCCGGTGCCCGACTCGCCGGCGACGAAGACCGGTGCGTCGGTCATTGCGCATTTGTCGATGCGCCGGTATAGCTGCTGCATCGGCTCGCATTGTCCGACCATGCCGTGCCGGCCGAGCGATGGCTCCGGCGCGACGCGCGCCTGGCGCAGACTCGACAGCCCATGCGCATGGCCGAGCGCGAACACGAGCCGGTCGTTCAGCCAGGGCTGCGTGACGAAATCGAAGCAGTAATCGAGGATGAAGCGGCGGACCAGTTCGTTTTCCGTCTGTCCCGGCAAGATCTGGGCAACCCAGTTGGTTTCGACGCGCCGCATGCACGATGCGAGTGCGGACAAGTCCTGCGACGAGCAGTCGTCGGGCAGTTGCATGAGGCCGACCTTGATATTGCCGCGCCCGATCATGCGTTCGGCGGCTGCTGTGCTTTTCGCGTGCACGGCTTGCCAGCCGGACGCCGCCAGAAAGTCGGCGAGTTTCTGATCAGGCGAGTTCGACACGTACAGAACGGTGCGCTCCGTATCGACAGGCGTGCAGCTCGTAGTCATGTTACCCCCGGTTCGATGCTACTTTCAGGACTGCTGTGCGACGCAAGAAAAAGTCGGCAGGCTGCGCCGACCTTTGGCCAACTGATTCGGCCCGGTCCGTTTGCACGGATTCGAGCCCAGTTGCGTCACGACGTTCGGGTCCGGTTGCGGCAACCCGGCGGCGACGCCTTCACGGTAGCGGCAATGGGGCATGAAGCGGGCTGCGCGAACCGCGCGGCGCTACATGTCGTACAGACAGCGGATTAAGCGTTCATTGCTGAAACCGCCGGATGACTTTATCCCCGAATGACAAAACCGTTTTTGTTTGTCTTGATACCCTAGTGCATACGCTCTAATTGGCGAATGGCTTAAAGATAAGCGAAAGCGCCTGAAAGCGCCATACCAACCGATATGGAGTAAGAAATAATTTTTCGCGCAATGCATTGGCGACAACGAATAAAAAAATCGGTCAAGCCCCGCTGTGCGCGACATCCCACACAGCCATGCAATCCAATACGCGGTGACGGGCAGTGCGAGTCCACTGTTGCGCTTTAGCGTGTTTCAAGCTTGCTACAGATTGGGCAGCCCTTGCAGGCAGGGTTTCTACGGTTACGTAATCGGCACATTTATTCTCGAGCGTGAGGCGACCCACGGCTAGCAGTGGTTTGGCCGGCGAGCAGACAATGGATTCATCTTTTGGCTTTCGTCGTGGCGCGTTTGATTGCGTGTTCACGGACGAATCAATTCGCGACGCCAGCAGATCGCCGCACGGCTACAGCCTGGTCATGAATCGTTGTGACATAAGGGTTTCGGAGATTTCGGGTTGCATGGCATGACAGTTGCAATAAACGCTACATAGCAAAAGCATTACCGCTCGATGGAAAAGCGCCGGGAATGCACGCTGATAAAAAACGGCGGCAAAAGGGGGAGTTCGCAAGGGGTTCGCAGGGACTTCGCGAACATGATCGGGCAAGCCAGGATGTTGGAAGCACGCAACAGGGAATAACCACAAGTAGCGCATTCGTGCCGTTCGCGAACAACGCACAGAACAAGAGAAGGGGCAGCGCACGGTCAAGGACCAGCCGGCGCGACGAAGCAGGGAGACGGGCCGCAGTCTCCATAGAGAGACGTAATCACGAGGTGAGGCGGGTGCCGTGTCCACGCGTCGGCGTGGGCACGGTCACCTTGACATGGCCTGCAACGGCCCATCTTTTGGGGGATGTCATGAAAAAGCTGATATGCGTGCCGGCCGCCGCAGCGCGGTTCGATCATCAGGGCGCCGCAGGCGATCAGCGCGCCGCTGGCGATCGGCGCGCCGCTGGCTCAAGCGGGTTTTCGTATCGCCGGCATGTGGCGGCGCCGCGTGCACTGTTTGCCGCGCCGTCGGCTGATCTGCTGACGCTAGTGGTCGCCGAGGCGCTCAAGCGCAACGCGCAAGCCGGCACCCAGCGCGACGCGTTGCGCGACGCAGTCTACGAGATGCCGCTGGCGCTGCAACGGAACCACGAGCGCAGCACGCAGATTGCGCGTCCCGATTCCGGCGCATGAACCCGCGACTGGATGGTGCCCGGTCTGCCCGCGACAACCGGCGACCTCAAACCGGCGGAGAACCGGCATGATCGACATCTTCCTGATTGCCGCCAGCGTCAAACACGCGCAGTGCATCGTCGCGCGACTCGAGGAAAGCGGCGTGCGCTACCGGCTGCGTCTGGCGTACGGGACGATCCGGCAAGCGCGCGTGCATTGGCGCGTCGTCAGGAATGCCGATCTGTTGATCGTCGATGACCCGAATCTGAGTCCGCGCGAACTGGACGGCATCGTAGAAATGCTGGCCTGCTGGCCGGCGCTGCACTGCATGCTGATGACGCCGGCGCCGTCCGCGGCGTTGCTGGGCGCGGCGCGGCGCGCTGCTGTGCGGCACGTGTTGTCATGGCCGCTCGACGCGCAGGCAATCGCCAACGCGCTCAGCCAGGTCGACGCGCAAAAAAATGGAGTGGGACGGCGCGCCGGACGGGTCGTGTCGCTTGCATCGAGCAAGGGCGGCAGCGGTACGACGCTGATCGCCGTCAATCTCGCCTGTTCGCTCGCCGCGCAGCGCGACCGGCGCGTGCTGCTGATCGACCTGAGCCAGCAGTTCGCCGACGCCAGCCTGCTGATGGCCGACAGGCCGCCGCCGACCACGCTCGCCGATCTGTGCTCGCAGATCGAGCACCTCGACGCGGCGCTGCTCGACTCGTGTGTGATGCGTGTCCACGTGAACTTCGACGTGCTGGCGGGCGCGGGCGATCCACTGCGTGCCGCCGAGTTGCTGCCCACGCAACTGGCGCGCATTCTTGCGCTGGTTCGCGAGCGCTATGACGCGGTGCTGATCGACATCGGGCAGAGTCTCAACCCATTGACGATCCATGCACTCGACCACAGCGACGCGATCTGCATGGTGGTGCGGCAAAACCCGCTGTATCTGCACAGCGGACGCCGCATGCTCGATATCTTCAGGGAACTGGGTTATGCGGCCGACAAGGTGCGGGTGGTGGTGAATCAATACGACAAGAACGCGCAGATCAATCTGCCGACGCTTGAAAAAACGCTTGGTGCGAAAGTCGCGCATCAGCTTCCGCGCGACGACAAAGAGGTCAACGACGCATTGAGCCGCGGCGTGCCGCTCGTCACATCGGCCCACGACAGTGCGCTCGCTCATGGCATCGGCCTGCTCGCCGACATGCTGTGGCCGGCTTTCGCGGAGCGTCGCAAAAGCGCGATCGGGCGGGTGTCGGCTTCGGGCCGAATTTGCCGCCGCAACTGAAGCCGGCGTTCGAGCCGCTCTTGCGGGCCGGTCTGTCCTGCCAGCACATTCGAAACCGCTATCTGTGCACGGCTCGCTGTGGACCGCGGCCAGCACGCCCGCCACGCGGCGACACCGGCAGGCCGGCTGCCTCATCCCACGTGCAGCTGGTTCTAAAAATAATTCGGATACCGAAGTTAATCGGCGGTGACCAGGGCAAACCCGCGGGCGTAGCATGATGGCAAACGCCGCACGTTCGGCGAGACGCTGCTGTCCACCGACGAGCGCTGCTCGGCGTACAGGAGTAAGGTGAAGTTTCAGGCGATTGCCGCGCTATTTTGACGGTGTATCGTAGAAGGGCCCTCGGCCCGTCCAGCCCGCCCCATTGAGAGAGCCGCGCGAGCGCAGCCCCGCCCATGCAAAATGCGATCAACGGCCTTAACGACATCGTGTCGTTCCTGTCCAATCCGATTCTCAACACGGATTCGTACAAGGCGTCGCATTATCTGCAATATCCGCCCGAAGCGTCGGCGATGTTTTCTTACATCGAGTCGCGCGGCGGCCGCTACGACCGTACGTTGTTCTTCGGTTTGCAGATGCTGATCAAGGAATATCTGTGCCGGCCGGTCACGCCGGCCATGATCGAGCAGGCCAAAGCGTTCTTCATCGCGCATGGCGAGCCGTTCAACGAAGCGGGCTGGCGCTACATCGTCGAACAGTGCGGTGGCTATCTGCCCGTGCAAATACGCGCGGTGCCGGAGGGCTCGGTCGTGCCGACGCACAACGTGCTGGTCACGGTCGAATGCGACGATCCGCAGGTGTTCTGGCTGGCTTCGTATCTGGAAACCATGCTGATGCGCGTGTGGTATCCGATCACCGTTGCGACGCAAAGCTGGCACCTGCGCAAGACGATCCGCGCTTACCTGCAAAAGAGCAGCGACGACCTCTCGCAACTGCCGTTCAAGCTGCACGACTTCGGTGCGCGCGGGGTGTCGAGCGCGGAGTCGGCGGCGATCGGCGGCGCGGCGCATCTGGTCAGCTTCATGGGCTCGGACACGGTGTTCGGCGTGGTCGCGGCGAACCACTACTACAACGAAACGATGGCCGCGTTTTCGGTGCCGGCTGCCGAGCACAGCACGATCACGGCATGGGGCCGCGAGCGCGAGGCCGACGCGTTCCGCAACATGATTGCGCGCTTCAGCAAGCCGGGCGCGATCGTCTCAGTGGTATCCGATTCCTATGATCTGTTCGCCGCGCTCGAAGCATGGGGCACCCAGTTGAAGCAGGCCGTGCTCGATTCCGGCGGCACGCTGGTGATTCGCCCCGACTCCGGCGACCCCCGCACGATTGTGCTGCACACGCTGCGCGCGCTCGACGCGTCGTTCGGCTCGGTGGTGAACAGCAAGGGGCGGCGCGTGCTGAACAACGTGCGCGTGATCCAGGGCGACGGCGTGAACCCGGATTCGATCGAAGCGATTCTCGCCGCGATGGACGAAGCCGGCTACGCGACCGACAACATCGTGTTCGGCATGGGCGGCGCGCTGCTGCAGCAGATCAACCGCGATACGCAGTGCTTCGCGATGAAGTGTTCCGCGATCCGGCTTGGCGACGAGTGGCACGACGTGCACAAGACCCCGGTCACGGATACGGCCAAACGCTCGAAGAAAGGCCGCCTGACGCTGCTGCAGAATCGTCGCACGGGCGAGTACCGGACCGTGACACTGCCGCTTGTGTGGGATGAGCGCACGGTCGAAGGCGAATGGGATGAGGCGTTGGTGACGGTGTTCGATTCCGGCCGGTTGCTGACCGATGTATCGCTCGCCGAGATCAGGAGCCGGGCTCACGCGGGCGAAACTTGACGCGCGCCGCACGCGGGCCAGACCGTTACGCCTCGTGCGTGAATATCGACGCGGCACGGGGCGCTTTCGCGCAAGCTCGCATCATCGCTGGCAATGTCGAAACGCACGCCGGCGATATTCACACGAACATAACGCTCGCCGCGTCGCAATTCGACCGCATCGACCACGCCGGCATGCGCGCCGTTCGGTGTAACCGCGAGCGCATGCGGTGACACGCGCCACATCACCCGCTGCCCGGCAGCGAGACCTCGCGCGCTCGCGCCGGTGTCGAGCGTCAACCCTTGAGCGATCGCGAGCCGCCCCGACGCGCTGATCGCGCCCTCGCCGACGTTGTGCAACCCGAGCAGCGCGGCCACCCGCAGCGTGGCGGGCCGTTCGAACACGGCATCGATAAAGCCTGCCTGCAATACGCGTCCCTGCTCGACGACCAGTACCTCGTCGGCCAGCAACGCCGCCTCATCCGGATCGTGCGTGACGATGATCGTGACTGCGGCGATCTCGCGCTGCAACGCCCGCAGCGACTGCTGCAAGCGCCGCCGCCGCGGCGTATCCAACGCGGCGAACGGTTCGTCGAATAGCAGCAGTTCGCTATGCCGCGTCAATGCGCGCGCCAGCGCAACCCGCTGCCGCTGACCGAACGACAACTGATGCGGCAGCCGTCCGAGCAGTTGCGCGAGGCCCAGATGCTCGAGCCAGTAACGCGCGCTGGCGGGGTCGGCATCGACGGGAAATGCCAACTGGCGCGCCACGCTCATGTGCGGAAAGAGGCCGTAATCTTGCGGCATGTAGCCGATCTGGCGGCGCTCGGGAGGCAGCGCGTGGAGGTCGGTCGCGCCGAGCCGCACGGTGCTCGATGCATTCGATTCGAGCCCCGCGATCAGGCGCAAGGCCAGTGATTTGCCCGAGCCCGACGGCCCGATTATCGCGAGGCGGCGCGTGGCGGGCGTCCATGCGAGGTCGAGATCGAACGCGCCCAGCCGGCGCTGCAAATGGAACGCGAGGCGGCGATCGATGGCGTCCCGTTGGCTCGCGGTGAGATCCGTGCCGGGTTCGAGCGCGTCGTCGCCATTGCTGGTTTGTTCGAGTGTGGGCTTGGGCCGCAGGCTGTAGATCGACAGCGCCGCGCAGACGATCGCGATCGCGAGGGTCGGCAGCAGCAGCGGCATCATCGCCGGCAAGCCCTGGCCGCCGAACACCACGTACGTGTAGACCGGCAGCGAATAGGGGTGATACGCGACCATCACGGTTGCGCCGAATTCGCCGAACGCGCGCAGCCACGCGAGCGCAAGTCCCGCGCGGATCGCCGGCCATGCCACCGGCAGCATGACGCGGAAAAAGCGGCTGCCGGCATGGTGGCCTAGCGTTGCGGCGACGTCGTCGAGAACCGGGTCGACGGCGGCGAACGCGGACTTCGCGGCGATGATCAGGAACGGCGCCGCCACGAAGGTTTGCGCGAGCACGATGCCGGTGAACGAATCCGTCAACACGCCGCCGGTGAAGCGGCCGATCAGGCTATACGGGCCGAGCAGAAACAGCAGCAGCACGCCGCTCGTGAGCGGCGGCAGCGCCAGCGGCAACTGCACGACAAAACCGAGCAACGCCATCCTGCGCGAGTCCGAGCGCGCCAGAAAATAACCGAGCGGCACGCCGCCGAGCAGGATCACGAGCGACGCGACCGTAGCGCTCGCCACCGACACGCCGACCGCCGACCACGTCGCGTGCCAGTCGACGTTCGCCCAGTCCGCCGAGTCGAGTTGCGGCACGCTCGCGACGAACGGAGCGCACAGATAGACGGCCAGCAGTGCCGCCAGCCACAGCAGCGGTCGCGCAGCGGCGTGCTTCAGCGCGTTACTGCGCGGCGGCATCGAGCACCGCTTGCACCGACGGCGGGATCGCCTGCGCGCTGCCGCTCACCGACGGTTTGACGACGTCCACGCCATGCTGCCTGAGCAGCGCACGACCTTGCTCGCTCAGCAGAAAGTCGACGAAGCTGACCGCGCCGCTGCGGTTCGGCGCATCGTTGAGAATGGTCAGCGTGTAGCTGGCCTTGACCTGCAATTCGGGCGCGGGACGCAGCGCCGGAATCTTCAGGTCGGACGTTTCGGTCGAATAGAAAAAGCCGGCGTCGAGCTGGCCCGATTGCAGACGGCCGACCAGGGTTTCCTCAGGCAGCACCTGCTCGGGATTGTCCGGCGCGCCGAGCGTCTTTTCGACGAGGTCGGGCTGTTGGTAGAGCCCGGCTGCTTTGGTCATCATTTCGACGGTGAAGGCGCCTTTCGGATCGAGCTTCGGGTCGGTCCGGCCGATGCGGATGCCCGGCTCCTGCAACACCTGGTCCCAACGCTTGCTCCTGAACTGCGCGGCGAACCTGCTGCGCGGGTTGTAGCCGATCATCAACGGCGATTCGGCGAAATTGACGTACCACGTGACGTGGTCGCCGTTTGCCTGACCCATCAGGCTGCTGTTCACCTTCGGGCTCGCGCTGATGAAGACGTCGCCGCGCCGCAGCTTGCCCTTGATCTCGTTGGCAATCTTGTTCGAGCCGGCCGCATAGCCGCGGAACTGCTGGCCGGTGGCTTTTTCGAACGCGGGGCCAATGCTGCGCTCCATCAGGTTGACGAGCGAACCGGCGTACAGCACGTTGACCGTGCCGTCACCCGAGGGGACTTGCTTCGGGGAGCCCCCCAAGGGGACTTCCTTCGGGGCGCTCTGCGCGAAGGCGGGCACGGCCGTCACGATGCCGGCAATGGCCACGAGAGAAGCAAGCAGCTTGCGAATCATGCGATAACCCCGTTACGTTATTAAGAGCGCTATATTACGACGGCATCGCGTCGCTTGTACGACAACGTGGTCGACGTCATGGGTCAAGCGCGAGGCAAGTCGTTGAGATTGCGGAGACGGCGATGAGATGCCGCCGCCGATTCGCTCGATATGCGTGGCGATAGATTGCATATCGGCGCAGTGTTGTGCGACGGACGCCATCGCAGCGTAATATACACACGGACATAGCGAATGAACAGATACCGAAGACGGCGCGTCGATTCTGTTCTTCGGTTCGGACATCCTGCCCGCGCCACGCACGCCGAACGGCTTGCGCGGATCGCGGCACGGGTTCCGATGGCGCAGACCTGGATCGTTGGAGGGCAAGGCAAGATGGATTCGTTTGCGCACGGTGTGCCTGCAGCGCGCGCCGTACCTGTTGCGCCTGCTGAACCCGCTGCTGCGCTCGACGCGCAGGTGGCCGCATGCGTGGACAAATGGCTTGGCTTAGCCATCGATCCCACCTCGGCCGATACGCGGATGTTCGCCAAACTGATCGCGGCGCGTGACGCACGCAACGAACTCGCGTTGCTCGGACTTCAGCCGCACGAATGGCGCACGCTGCTCGCGCGGCATTTCACGCATGCGCCAACGATCGCGCCGGTGTTACCGGTCGCCGCTGACGTCACCGTCAAGAACGTCGGCACCAGCGCCAACCCCACCGATCGCGCCGACCACACCGATCGCGCCGACCACGCCGACCACGCCGACCACGCCGACCACACCGACCACGCCGACTTCATCCGCCCGCTTCACGCGCTGTTGCTCGCCCACGCGAGCGCCGCGGTCGATGCGGACGACGCGCACTGCGTCGCCACGATCATCACCCATGCCTGCCTGCGCCCGGATCACTTATGGCGCGACCTCGGCCTTGCCGGCCGCGACGAAGTCACCTCGATGCTGACGCGCTACTTTCCGACGCTCGTCGCGCTGAACATCGCCAATCTGCGTTGGAAGAAATTTCTCGCCGCGCAACGCGCACTGTCGTTGGGCTTGCCGCCTGGTCCCGCGCCGGGCTGCCCGGGTTGTGAAGACTACCGACATTGCTTTCCTTCCCAGCGCTGACGGCCGTTTGGCCAGGGTGGCGGCGTGAGACGGTTCGTGTATGCTTGCGCGCATGGCTGACACCGCGAAGACCAAACCCGTACCGGCGACCCGCTCCGCGAAGGCGCGCCCCGAAGTGCGCTTCAGAATGCGCATTCGCCGTGGGGATGCGGTCGCGCTAGGGCCGGGCAAAGTCGATCTGCTCGAAGCGGTGCGCGAATACGGTTCGATCTCGGCAGCGGCCCGCAGTCTTGGCATGTCGTACCGGCGCGCATGGCTGCTGATCGACGAATTGAACCGTTCGCTCAAGTCGCCGGCCACGCATTCGGAGCAGGGCGGTCAAAGCGGCGGGGGCTGCACGTTGACGCCGGTCGGCGAAACCATCATCCGCCTGTATCGCGGCGTCGAACAAGAAGCGCAGCGAAGTTGCGCGAAACAGATTGCCGAGCTGACCCGGCTGATCCGTTCCTGAGCCGCTACCCTCGACGCACAACCCGCGCGTTCAACCATGCCGCAGGCAAAACGCGGACGGCGGCGCATTGCCGGGTTGAGCAAGATGCCCCGGGTGTAATCGGGCCATCAATTCGACGAAGCTCGCCACGCTCGCCGTGCGCAACGGGTGATAGTCGATCTGGTAGCGCTCACAGACCCGTTTCAGCGTATTCATCGAATCGTGGTCGATGCAGTCCACCGGAAACACCACGACGTCCGCGCCCGGCAACGCGGCGGCGAGCAAGCCCTTGCGATCCTCCAGGCCGCCATCGTGCACCACCAGATCGCCGCCGGCCGCTGTCACCAGCCGCTTGAGCGCGGTATTCGAACCGGGCCTGCCGCCCACATAGATGATCCGCTTGCCACGCACACTGTCGAGGCTAGCGCGTTGCGTGCCGATGTCGTTGGCGGTGTGCGCTGCGTCAACGGTCGCGCGTTCCAGCGCATCGCATTCGCTTTGCACCTGCTTGAGCAGCGCCAGCGCCCGATCGCGGCTCTGGAGCAGGGCGAGCATGGCGTGCTGTTCCTGCAGTGCGCGTTGTTCGGCGGCTTCGCGGCGGCTGGTGTGTAGCGCCACCTGCTGATCGGCTTCGGCCAACCTGTCGCGCAGTCGTTGCATCTCCGCTTCGAAACCAGTTGAATCGGCGGGCGTCTGGCGTACGGTCTGTACGGTCAGTTGCGCGATCTGCTGGTTCAGTGCGGCGATCGACGCATCGCGCTGCGTGTTGAGTGTCTGCAAACGGCTCTGCTGCCGCTCGATCTTCTCTTTGAGCGCAGTGTTTTCTTCTTCCAGCGCAACCAGCCGGCGAATATCCGCGCGATTGGCCGCGCCCACCAGATGCGACAGCATGTGCAATTCGCCGAACGCTTTCTGGCGCACCGTCATGGTCGCGAACGGATGCGTCATCAATGCCCAGTACGCAGGTGGGATGTCGCCGTTTTTCAGCGCCTCGTCCCAGAGCTTGAGCAGATCGATGTCGTCGGCGGCTTTGTCGAAGCGACGGATGGCCGCCGCGTAGTGCTCGTCGAGCAGCTTGTGCAGCGCCTTGGCGCCGGCGCCGCCTTCGCTCGCAAGTTCGACCGCGCTGTGATGAATCTCGAGGTCGCTCGTGTCGCGCCCGTCGAGGCCCATGAACCGGGGCACCAGCTTGCGCAGCTCGTGCGTGCTCAAGCAGGTGCCGATGATCGAGCAATGCAGATGGCCATCGAGTTCGGCAAGACGCGTGCGTCGCCTGTTCGATGGCGCTGGCTTCGCGGGCGTGCAGCAAGGATCGGCAGCGCGGATGCCGGTGCTCGTAAGCTCGTCGCCAGACAGCTTCAGGCGCGAGGGCTGGGCAAGACGGAACGGGGGCGTGTGCATGGGATCTCACTCCGGTTCAAGGTCAAGCAGTGTGAACGCGCGCAGGGGTGAGAGGCGCACGTCCGGCGAACGAACGCCGCCATCGATATATTCGATCAGATATAACGATGGAAAAAAGAAAGCGTTCATATGCGGCAATCGTGAATCAGTCGTTTGAGGCTGCGAGGGAGGGCTCGGCGCACGCGCGGCGCGGCTCGGCGGTCGTGTCAGTTGCCGCGCGCCGGCGGCAGGGGGCGCGTCGGCTCGCGCCTGGCCACGCCCGGATGCCGACTGCACGGCGACGATAGTCGACGAGATCTCGTCCCCAAAGTGTGTTGACCGCGTTCCGCGAGGTCGGACAAGGTGAATCGGCTGCTCACCGCTATTGGTTCCTGCTGGTTCCTGCTGCTTCGCGGCGTAAGCCACGAAGCCGACCGCAATATTCAGGAGGATATAACGAAAGCCAGCCCGCGTGTGAATGGCGGCCTTTGGCAGATGCGCCATGCGCCGCCTTTTGCGCGATGCGTGAAGTGGCGCCGTACGGATAACGGGCCCGCGCCGCCCGGTTCGCACCGTTTTCCGTTATCGTGTGCTGCATGCCCAGCGGCGAATCTTTGCGGGCGCCAGCGTGGATCGCTTTGCGCCACACCTTCGGCAACATACGCTACGAAAAACAATGAGCCATCCCAACACTGAACTGATCGAACGCTTCTACACCGCATTCCAGCGACGCGACGCCGAAACGATGGCCGCCTGCTATGCCGACGACGTTGTCTTCAGCGATCCCGTTTTCGGCGAGCTGCGCGGCGACGAAGCGCGCGACATGTGGCGCATGCTGGTGGCGCGTGCGCAGGACTTCTCGCTGACCTTCGACGGCGTCGTCGCGGACGACCGTACCGGCCGCGCCCAATGGGTGGCCCGCTATCTGTTCGGTCAGACCGGCCGCGCGGTGCTCAACCGGATCGACGCGCGCTTCGTGTTTCGCGACGGGCGCATCGTCGAGCATCGCGACAGCTTCGATCTGTGGCTGTGGATGCGTCAGGCGCTGGGCGTCAGAGGCACGCTGCTTGGCTGGTCGCCGCTCGTGCAGCGCGCGATCAGAGCGCAGGCGCGCAGAGGCCTTGCCGTCTATCGAGACCGCCAGCAGCATGCCTGAACGTCGCCTTATCGGAATGCTGCGAGCACCGCGCTTGCTATGATATGGCCCACTTGATCCAGTAAGGCTTCAGGCCGACGAATGGGGAGTGCTATGCCAGAAGTGGATGCCGCATGGGAAGAGTGGCTGAGCAGCAACGTGGTGCGCGGTTGCAGTCCGGACTCGATGATCGAGGCGATGGTGCGCTCTGGCTTCGCCGCCGACGCCGCAAGTGTCGCGGTGCACCGGACGTTAGGCCAGAATTCGGCGGGTGCCGCGTCGGTCGCTGCAGTCGCTGCATCCGCTGCATCCGCTGCATCCGCTGCATCCGCTGCAGTCGCTGCAGTCGCTTCAACTGCTTCAGCCGCTTCGGCTGCAACCGGGGCGGCACGGGCGGCCGTCGCGCCGTGCACCTACCAGTACGACGCGGTGCCGGTTGCGCGCGGCAATGTAATCCGCGCGTACGATCGCGACGTGCGCGTGCTGATGCGTTGCGAACGGCCACAAGTGATCGTGTTCGCTGACGTGTTGTCGCCCGACGAGTGCGGCGAGATGATCGAGCGCTCGCGCCACCGTCTCAAGCGCTCCACCACGGTCAATCCCGCCACCGGTCAGGAGGATGTGATCCGCAATCGCACCAGCGAGGGCATCTGGTATCAGCGCGGCGAAGATCCGTTCATCGAGCGGCTCGACCGGCGCATCGCGAGTCTGATGAACTCGCCGGTCGAAAACGGTGAAGGGTTGCAGATCCTGCACTACGACACGACCGGCGAATACCGCCCGCATTTCGATTACTTCCCGCCCGATCAACCGGGCAGCGCGGTGCATACCGCACAGGGCGGGCAGCGCGTCGCGACCCTGGTGGTCTATCTGAACGACGTCGCCGACGGCGGCGAAACGATTTTTCCGGACGCGGGGATGTCGGTCGCGGCGATGCAGGGCGGTGCGGTGTATTTCCGCTATATGAACGGTCAGCGGCAACTCGATCCGCTGAGCTTGCATGGCGGCGCACCAGTGCTCGCCGGCGACAAGTGGATCATGACCAAGTGGGTGCGCGAGCGCGCTTACGGCTGACGGCGTGTCAGTCGGCCGCCTGACGCGCCATCTTCACCGCGTCGTCTTCGGCTGGTAGACGTGCGGGTTATGCAACTCCATATAGCGTTCGGGATTCGTCAGTTGCGTGAAGCCGTGTGGTTCGTAGATGTGATGCGCGTCGGTCGTGACCAGCACGATTCTGCGCAGGCCTTTCAGCGACGGGCTCGCGAATATGTGCTTCAGCAATGCCGACGCATAGCCTTTGCCGCAATGCGCCGGCAACACGAATACGTCGCACAGGTAGGCGAAAGTCGCTTCGTCGGTGATCAGGCGCGCGAACGCGATCTGCTTGCCGTCGAGATAGCCGCCGAAACATAGCGAGCCCGCGACGGCCCGCTCGAACGTCTCACGCGGCATGTCCGCGGCCCATGCGGTGTGCTGCGACAGGAACGCGTAGATCATCTCGAGGTCGAGATCGTCCTTGTGGCTCGAGATGGTCAGTTGGTCCGCTTGCACTGCGTGTCTCCGACAGGGTTGCAATGTGTGGTCAAAAGTGGTCAAAGGATGCGGCCCACAATATGTGATCGCACGGGGCGCTTTGCGTGATCGCCCGGGGCGCGTCATGCGGTCACGCGATCAACCCTTGGCCGGGTCCTCACTAGCGCGCGAGCCGCCGCCGATGCTCTGTCCGGCGTCGCGCGCAAGGCCCATGTAGCCGGCCACCGACAGCAGCGTCAACACCCCGGCGAACAGGAACGCGAGGCGGAAATCGTCGAGCGTGAACACGCGGCCCGTCGTCTCGCCGTTGAAGAACGCCGCCACGCGCAGCGAGACCGCGCCGAACGCGATGCCGAGGCCAATCGTCATCTGCGCCGCCGCGCTCCATAGCGTGCTCGCCGCGCTCATCTGCGGCTGCGCGACGTCGGCGTAGGCGAGCGTCGCCAGCGTCGAGAATTGCATCGAGCGCGCCACCCCGTACACGAACACGACGAACAGCACCAGCATGAGCGGCACGTCAGGCGTCAGCAGCCCGCACGCGATGATGAACACGCCGGCCAGCGCGACGTCGACGATCGACACCGTGCGAAAACCGTAGCGCTGCAGAATGCGCGTGGTCAGCGCCTTCATGCCGAGGTTGCCGAGCGCGCTCGCGAGCAGCAGCAGCCCCGATCTGAACGCCGACAAACCGAAGCCCACCTGGAACAGCAACGGCATCAGATACGGCACCGCGCCGATGCCGATGCGCGTGAACGAGCCCGTCACGACCGTCACGGAGAAGGTCGGCACCTTCAGCGTCGACACGTCGATCAACGGATGCGGGTGATGCTTCGCATGCTGGAACGCCACCACGCCGACCAGCAATCCGCCGAGCACGACCGCACCGGCGACCCATGGATTGGTGCCGGGCTGGCTCGCCAGTTCCGCGCCATACAGGATCGCCGTCAGCGTGACGCCGCTCAACAGCAGGCCGACTACGTCGAGCGGCTTGCGTTCGGCGCCGCGCAGGTTCGGCACCAGCGCGAGCGTGACGGCCATCGCTGCGAGACCGAACGGCACGTTCAGCAGAAAGATCCAGCGCCACGACGCATAGGTCGTGATGAAGCCGCCGATCGGCGGCCCGACCACCGGTGCGGCGATCGCGGGCCACGTGATGGTCGAGATGGCCTGCATCATGCGGCTCTTCTCGGTGCTGCGGACCACGACGAGGCGGCCCACTGGCACCATCATCGCGCCGCCCATGCCTTGCAGCACACGCGCGGCGGTGAATTCGAGCACGTTCTGCGACAGGCCGCACAGCACGGAGGCCGCCGTGAACATACCGATCGCGCTGAAGAACACCGTGCGCGCGCCGCAGCGGTCGGCGACCCAGCCGCTCGCCGGAATGAAGATCGCCAGCGCCAGCATGTACGCGGTCATGCCGAGACTGAGGCTGTTCGGACCGACGCCAAACGAGTGCGCCATCTGCGGCAACGCGGTGGCGATCACCGTGGTGTCGAGATACTCCATGAAGAAGGTGGCTGCGACGAGATACGGCAGCCAGCCGATATGCGCAATGCGGGTGGCGCTGCCGGTCATTGCGCGGTCCCCGTGGCATGAGGTGCGAGCGCAACGATATGGTGAGCGGGCCAGCGCATTGCGCACGACGGTGTTGACTTCATGTTCTTGCGACTACCTTTCGATAACGTGTTTCCGGCTTCGGACGCCCGGCATCCGGGCGACGCGGATCAGCGACAGGATGGTGAGGCTATCGGCGACTGTCGGCAACACGCGGTCCCAGCCGTGATGGATCACGCGCGTCGCCAGCCCTGAATCCTAACGCAATAAATCGCGCCACACCGCCGCGGAGCGCGGTGGCCCTTGCACAAGTAGAGGCCGGGACGGAGTCTGCCGCCTGCCGCTCGTTAGCCTGCCAGCCCTCGGGCCCAACCCGCCTGCGCAAACACGATCGTCCGCGCGCCGCTCAGTCTTTCGCGGCGTACTCGCGATCCAGCCGGTCGTACAACGGCTTGTTGACGAGCCGCTGGCGCTCACTGAACGGCGCGACGAGCGTCGCGTCTTCGTCGAGGCGGCCATTGCTTTTGAGCGTGCCGAGCGCGCGCTGCATGCCGAGCACCGCGCCCTGCAGCGCCGCGTTCGCGTACAGCACGATGCCGTAGCCAAGCTTCGCGAGCGCGTCACGCGACTGCACCGGCGTCTTGCCGCCGATCACGAGGTTGATCAGTTGCGGCGCGTCGAACAGCGACGGCAGCCGTTCGATGTCGGCGAGCGACTCGGTCGCTTCGATGAACAGGATATCGGCGCCGGCTTCGATGAACCGATGACCGCGCTCGATCGCGTCCTCGATGCCGTGGACCGCTGCCGCATCGGTGCGCGCCATGATCTGCAGGTTGCCGTCTTCGCGGGCGTCGACGGCCGCGCGGATCTTGCCGACCATCTCGCTCGTGCCGACCACCTCCTTGCCGGAAAAGTGGCCGCATTTCTTCGGCATCACCTGGTCCTCGAACTGGATCACGTCGGCGCCGCTGCGCTCCAGCACCCGCACGGTCTGGCGCACGTTCAGCGCGTTGCCGAAGCCGGTGTCGGCATCGACGATCAGCGGCAGCGCGACCGCATCGCGAATCCGCGCCGTGTGTTCGGCGACCTCGGCGAGCCCGATGAAGCCGAGGTCGGGCAGTCCGAGCGACATGTTGGTCACGCCGGCGCCCGTGATGTAGATCGCTTCGAAGCCGGCGTCCTCGATCACACGCGCGCTCATCGCGTTGAACGCGCCGGGCACGAGCAGGCCCTGGCGTTGGTTGACCTTGGCGCGGAAGGCGGCGCGGCGGGTAGCGGAAGTGGTCATGATGTGTCTCCAGAAGGGAAGTCGTGAACAGGACGTGGCGTCATAGCGCAGGAAGCATGCCATTGGGCGAGGTTTGCCGCGGGATTGCCGCTTGTCCCGCGTAATCAACAGGTTGCGTGGCGTTCGATGATGCGCGCCACTCGTGGCAGAATACTGAGCGTGTTCCATGAAACGTTTCGTGGAACGTTTCGAGGCGCCAACCCTTGAATCTGCCCTCGAATCCGGGTTTTGAACCTCTAATCGCCTGCAGTCGCACAAGGAGTGCCGCGATGCCCACTTTCACGTCGTCCGTTGCGAATGCCAACCCTGGCCGTCCTGGCGTTGCTCTCGTCAGTATCAGCCGGCTGCAGTCGCTTTGCGAGACGGTCGCGCCGCGTTATGCCGAGCGCGTGCGATTCCTCTCGGTGCGCGAAGGCTACGATGCGGCCGTCGCCGCGTTGCAGGCTTACGTGGATGCGGGTTCGGTCGATGTCGTGCTGGCTGCCGGATCGAATGGCGCGTATCTGCGCGATAACCTGAGCGTGCCGGTCGTGATGGTCAAGGTGAACGGCTTCGACGTGCTGAGCGCGATCACGCGCGCCACCATCACGTGGCCCGGCGTGCCGATCGGGCTCGTGCTGCATGAAACGATCTCGCACGAACTGGCCGACCTGAGCCCGTGGCTGAACGTCGGCCTGAAGCAGCGCGCTTACCGTTCGCCCGACGAAGTGCGGCGCGCGGTCGAGACACTCGCCGCCGAAGGCTGCGGCGTCATCATCGGCCCCGGCATGGCCTGCGATTTCGCGCAGCAAGCTGGCATGGAGAGCGTTTTCCTGTACTCGCTCGGCGCGGTCGAAGAAGCGTTCGAGCGCGCTGTCGAGCTGGCGCGCGTGAGTCGTCAGAAGGAGTCGAAGCGCGTGCGCCTGAACACGATCGTCGCGCATCTGCGCGAAGGTGTCGCCGCCTTCGACGAAGCTGGCCAGCTCGAAGCCGTCAATCCGGCGATGCTCAACCTGCTCGGGCTGGACGCCCCGAAGGAAGTGCCCTTGGGGCACGTCTCGAAGGAAGTCCCCTTGGGGGGCGCCCCGAAGGAAGTGCCTTTGGGGCACGCCCCGAAGGAAGTCCCCTTGCGGGACCGCGACGAGGATGTGCCCGCGCAAGTGGCGCGTGCGGTTGGGCCGCTGCTGCGTGAAACGCTCGTCCATGATCTGCCGATCGACGAGCGCATCGAGCAGATCGGCGGTCGCGCGCTGATCGTCAACTGCGTGCCGATCGTCGAGCAGGGCGCGCGCTCCGGCACCGTGGTGACGGTGCAGGATGCGCTGGTCGCGCAGCGGATCGACCGTTCGCTGCGCACCAGTCAGCGGCCGAGGCACCTGGTCGCGCGGCATCAGCTGGACGATCTGATCGGCGCTTCGCCGGCGCTCGAGCGGGTGCGCCGGCTGGCGCGTGCCGGCGCAGCGCACGACGCCACGGTATTGCTCACCGGCGAAAGCGGCACCGGCAAGGAACTGGTCGCACAAGGGATCCACAACGCCAGCCGGCGGCGCGGCAATCCGTTCGTCGCGTTCAATTGCGCGGCGCTGCCCGAAGGACTGATCGAAAGCGAGCTGTTCGGGCACGAGGAGGGCGCGTTCACCGGCGCGCGGCGCGGCGGCAAGCCGGGCCTCTTCGAGATCGCGCACACCGGCACGATCTTCCTCGATGAGATCGGCGAGATGCCCGCCGCGCTGCAAAGCCGGCTGCTGCGCGTGCTGCAGGAGCGCGAGGTGATGAAGCTCGGCGCGGGCCGGGCGACGCCGGTCGACGTGCGGGTGATCGCGGCGACTCACCGCGACCTGCACGCGCTGGTCGATGAGGGTGCGTTTCGCGCGGATTTGTATTTTCGTCTGAACCTGCTTCAGATAGAATTGCCGCCGCTTCGCGAGCGGCGCGGCGATGTCGCGCCACTGGCACGGCACCTGTTGAGCCGCGGCGCGCTGCAGTATGGTCTGCCGGAAGCGGCGCAGGAGCGCGTGCTGACGTTTCTCGCGCCGCTCTTCGCCCATTACGCCTGGCCCGGAAACGTGCGGGAACTGGAAAATCTGCTGGCGCGTGCAGCGATCTATCTCGGCGACGAGGCTGCGGACGCATCGCAGGATCTGCAGGGGGTGTTTCCCGAATTCGGCAGAATGAAGCGAGCGGCCGATGGCGCAGTGACTGCGCGAGAGGCGGACTCCGCCGCCGCGAACGGCGTGTTGACCCGTGCCACTCCCGCCCGCGAGGACGTCATGCGCGCCCTCGAACAGTCCGGCGGAAACCGCGCCGCGGCAAGCCGGGCGCTGGGGATCGGCCGCACCACGCTCTGGCGGCTTCTGAAGGACTGAGCGGGCGCGATAGTCGTCGGTGGCGAGATAAATAGTGTTAAACTATCGCTAGAATTAAAACAATCCACTTTACCTATTAAGCGTCGTCTGAGATACTGACTCCACTTTCCAACCACCCAGAAAGAGGACTCAGCAAATGCCGATCATCAACAGTCAAGTCAAACCGTTCAAGGCACAGGCTTATCACAACGGCGATTTCGTGACCGTCAGCGAAGAAAGCCTGAAGGGCAAGTGGTCGGTTTTCGTTTTCTATCCGGCCGACTTCACGTTTGTTTGCCCGACCGAACTGGGTGACCTGGCCGATCGCTACGCCGAATTCCAGAAGCTCGGCGTCGAAATCTACAGCGTGTCGACCGATACGCACTTCACGCACAAGGCATGGCACGACACGTCGGACACGATCCAGAAGATCAAGTACCCGATGCTGGCCGACCCGACTCTGGCGATCTCGCGCAACTTCGACGTGCTGATCGAAGAAGAAGGCCTCGCGCTGCGCGGCACGTTCGTGGTCAATCCGGAAGGCGAGATCAAGCTGTGCGAAATTCACGACAACGGTATTGGCCGTGACGCAGGCGAACTGCTGCGCAAGGTGCAGGCTGCGCAATACGTCGCGGCTCACCCGGGTGAAGTGTGCCCCGCCAAGTGGACGCCGGGCGCAGAAACGCTGACCCCGTCGCTGGACCTGATCGGCAAGATCTAAGGTCTTCGGGCCTTTGGTTGCCGGCGCCTTGCGGCGCATCACCGTGCGAACCGCGTCTTGCCGTGGTTCGTGCGTTCCCGGGCTGCACCGTGCCTATCCGGATGCGTGCGGCGCCGGGATACCCACACCCCTCGTCACGGAATCGAATAGCCATGCTTGACGCCAACCTCAAGACCCAGTTAAAAACGTACCTAGAAAAGGTTAGTAGGCCTATCGAGATTGTCGCGTCGCTCGACGATAGCGCGAAATCGCAGGAGCTGCTGGCATTGCTGAACGAAATCGCGACGTTGTCGGAACGTGTCAGCGTGGTCGAACGTCGCGGCGACAGCGAACGCAAGCCGTCGTTTTCCATCAGCGAGCCGGGCAAGGATACGGGCATCCGTTTCGCCGGCATTCCGATGGGCCATGAATTCACGTCGCTCGTCCTCGCACTACTGCAGGTCGGCGGCCATCCGGTCAAACTCGACGATGCGGTGATCGAACAGATCCGCAATCTCGACGGCGACTATCGATTCGAAACGTATTTTTCGCTGTCATGCCAGAACTGCCCGGAAGTCGTGCAGGCGCTGAACGTGATGGCGCTGATCAACCCGCGCATCCGCCACGTGGCGATCGATGGCGCGCTGTTCCAGAACGAAGTCGAAGCGCGCCAGATCATGGCGGTACCGACCATGTTCATGAACGGCGAAGTGTTCGGCCAGGGCCGCAGCGGCGTGAAGGAAATCCTCGCGAAACTCGACACCAACGCTGGCGAGCGCGCCGCGAAAGAACTGGCAAACAAGCCGGTGTTCGATACGCTGATCGTCGGCGGCGGCCCGGCGGGCGCGGCGGCCGCGATCTACTCGGCGCGCAAGGGCATTGCGACGGGCGTGGTGGCTGAACGCTTCGGCGGTCAGGTGCTCGACACGCTGGCGATCGAAAACTTTGTCTCGGTGACAGAAACCGAAGGGCCGAAGTTCGCGACAGCGCTCGAACAGCACGTGAAGACCTATGAAGTCGACATCATGGATGTGCAGCGCGCCGAAGCGCTGATTCCCGGTCGCATCAACGAAGTGCGTCTGGCCAACGGCGCGGTGCTCAAGGCGAAGACCATCGTGCTGGCTACCGGCGCGCGCTGGCGCGAGATCAACGTGCCGGGCGAGCGCGAATATCGCAATCACGGTGTCGCGTACTGCCCGCACTGCGATGGCCCGCTGTTCAAGGGCAAACGCGTCGCGGTGATCGGCGGCGGCAATTCGGGCGTCGAAGCGGCCATCGACCTCGCCGGTATCGTGCGCGAAGTGACACTGTTCGAATTCGGCGCGACCTTGCGTGCCGACGAAGTGCTGCAACGCAAGCTGCGCAGCCTCGCGAACGTGACCGTCGTCACCCAGGCACAGACCACGGAAATCACCGGCGACGGCAAGAAGGTCAACGGTCTGGTCTACAAGGATCTGCGTTCGGGCGACGTGAAGACGGTCGAACTCGAAGGTGTGTTCGTGCAGATTGGCCTCGTGCCGAACACCGAATGGCTGAAGGGTACGGTGGAGTTGTCGAAGCACGGCGAGATCGTCGTCGATGCGCGCGGCGCGACGTCGGTGCCGGGTGTGTTCGCCGCCGGCGACGTGACCACGGTGCCGTTCAAGCAGATCGTGATCGCTGTGGGCGAGGGCGCGAAGGCGTCGCTGAGCGCATTCGACTATCTGATCCGCAACAGCGAAGCCGTTGAAGCGGCCAGCGAGGCTGAAGCCGAAGCCGCAGTCTGATGCGGTAGGGCGAGTGAGTCGTGGACGGCGGCCTTCGGGCCGCCGTTTTTGTTGGTGCACGAGACCGGACATGCGCGCATGCGGGCGGTGGTTCCGGGTGAAGAACTTGATGGGCTTATTCGATCAGCACGAGCAGAGCGTATGGGTAAAGCGCGTCGCCCACGGGGGAAGGTCATGTCGATAAAAGAAATGAGTACCCTCGTTGAACGAGCCCGCCTTCAGACCATGGCGCGCGGCAATCGTTGCGATGGAGCGGGAGGTAAAGAAGGAAATATGTCCATTGCGTGGCGCGCAGTACCACCACTTGTCAATACCCGTTTCGACGATGTCTTCCGGGACGGTGAGTGTGCTAAAAAGAATCGCCCCGTCCTCCTCGAGGAACCGCACCATCATATCCATCAAGGCGTGCGGGTCCGGATGATGCTCGAATACCTCAAAGGCAACAACGGTCTGGTATTTCTCCGAAAGCGCCGATGCGTTTTCGTTGGCCGTATAAGGATCGTACGAGGTGACCTGAGAGAAACCCCGCGCCCGAAGCTCATGCTCAAGCAGGCCTAGGCCGGAACCAAAATCCAGCATCTTGCCGTGCGCCATTTCCGGAAAACTGCCGGCAATCAGATTGGCATTGGATGTCGGGCGCGCACCTTTGTAATCCGGATCGTGGCGCTCGTAATCGGCGTTGTAGATGTGTTGGGCGAAGTCCTTGGGCGTCCAGTTATCGAACGCGCGGGTAAATGCAAAGCCGCACTGGTCACACCGGTAGTAATAAATCGGAACGCCTGAATACGGCTCAACTTTCTTGCCGGCAGCATGGTCCGCACCGCAGCGCGAAAAATCGACGACTCCGCATAAACGGCTGATTTCACCGCAGCATTTGCAGGGCGAGTCGGTTGGTGAAACACACATTTGCTGCAAGGACATAACAGACACTCCCTCAAGAACCGCTTCCCCGGGACAACGCCGTTTGTCGCGCTCACTGGGTCGGCACCTATTTTATCCGATGGACGCGACGCGTCGAGTCTACGTCCTCAATGCCCTTCATCCCGCTCTTCCAGTCTTGCGAACGCCGGCGCGTGAACGCTGCATGCGAGGCTTTCGCGATCCCCGGCGCACACAATAGTCTCTCTCCAGTTTCGGTCCGATCTGCCAGCACTTCGCATTGCCGCGACACCGGATGACCGCTTCATGTCATCGTGCCGAACTTCGGCAACGTTTGTTCACATGGCAGAACTGGGGCAGGTGTAAATGTGATCGCGGTAAATTGATAAGGAGACCATATTTTATCCTGTAGCTCACGCTACCTGGACTCGTGGGCCGGTGTAATATATGCTGCGAGCAGCAAGCCTGGCGCGTCGACAGTCATCTGAACCTTGCTGTTTTTCTTGCGCGCATGATCGTGGTAACCCGCATTCGGATTGTTTTCGCACATGGACTGCAACGCGCGTTCATGGAGGACAATCGCGCGGGGCTGGCCGAAAGGGCCTGGCACGCTCTGGGGAGCGGAGAACTCAAACGAAGAGATTCAGGAAAACAGGATGCAACAGTTGATCGATGAAGAGCCGTTGGTTAGAACGTACGCAACCTATCTCAACAAAGGTGATTTTGCATCCGCAATGTCGTGGTGTCGTGCACTGAGGCTGGCCGGTCGTGCCGATGAGGCGCAGGACCTGTGCCTCAGATGGGTGGGTAAGGTAAGCGGAGTATTTGAATGTGCTCAGCTGGGTGTCGACATGAATTATCTGGGCATGTTTGCCCATAGCGAGGAACAATTGAGTGCCGTCAGCGGGGGCTTCCCGCATGATACGAACCGGCATCTGGTCATGTCAGAGCTTGCAATTGCCAAATTCCTGCTTGGCAAGTATCACGAAGCCCACGAGATTTTCAGGTCGCTCAGAGATAAGGGGGAAAGTGCGAATCTGATACGGTTGTTATACCCAGGAGCCAGTGACAATACACTCCAGCATTTTCAGGGAAAGTTCCTCGCGTTGTCCGACTCGGTAGAGGGCAGACGTGTAGGGATTATGCAGGAAGGCGGCCTCGGGGATCTGATCATGTATTCGCGCTGTGTGGACATGCTTATACAGGAGGGCGCCAGTTCAGTTTGCCTCCAGGGCACCACAGACGCTCAACGGCTGCCTCAAGGCAGACCACCGCATCACGCTCGTGGATCATATAGGTACTGAAATTATCGAGTGTGACTACATCACAACGATGTTCAGCCTGTTTGCACGTTATCAAACCAGCCCATATTTTCCGAATGCCCGATCATCCATGATCACATTTCCAGCGCACCACGCACTTCCCGAGGCGCTGGCAAAACTTATGGATGAGGACGCAATGAAACGCAAAGTGGGATTGATCTGGCGAAGTGCTTCGGGCGCACGTCACGAGCCATATCGATCACTTGAACTGCACAAACTGACCCCCTTGCTGGAGAATCAGTCGTGCCGTTTCTTCTCTTTGCAGGTTGGTGGTTTGAGCGTGGTCGAGAAAGCGTTGTGTGCCGAACACGGCATTGTCGATCTCGGCCCATATCTGGATACCTTTTCTGATACCGCAGCCGTAATACAAAATCTTGACCTTCTGATATCCGTCGACACAGGCCCCGCTCATCTCGCAAGTACGCTTGACTGTCCTGTCTGGCTGTTGCTATCGCAGGCTTGTGATGGCAGATGGTATGACGGTCAGCGTTTTACGCCTTGGTACGCGTCAATGCGTCTTTATCGGCAGCGCAAGCTTGGTGACTGGACTGCGCCGTTAGACAATGCAAAATCAGCTCTGGCACTCCCGATAATCGATTGACCCGTCATAAGAGTGAGCCTTGGTTATTGGCGTCAACCAGAATCCGACGCCACCCATCAGTTCAGGGTGGCACTTTTCGCGAGCTTTAAACCGCGCATGGTCGACGCCGTTGCGAAAGGCCACTGCATTCGGCTCCCAACGCAAGGACGTGCTTCAGCTCCAGTCGTCCATATCGTGCTTGATGGTGTGCCGGTTGGCGATAAGCGTGTCGACGCTCGGCTCGTTGTTCATCGCCCGGTGAATGGCGAGTTTGGTCGCCTCGTAGTTCGTGCGGTACATGTCTTTCTTGTCGAGGTTAGTCTCTGTGGCGCAGCGCGGATCGATCCACACCAGACTGATGATGCACAGTTCGTTGGCCTGGTCTTTCGGCAAGATGCCCTCGATCAGGCAGTCGACTATTGCATCCGCCGTCGCCGACTGCACGACGCCACCGAATAGCTCGATGGTGGTCATGTCCCTGAGCGTCACCTTGGGGACGATCATCGTGACAGGGCGCACCATCTGATTGCAGGCGCGGATCGCGAACATGGCCGTGTGCCCCTTGCTCTGCGCCATCATGTTGGCGAAGGCGTGACCGGCGGGTCCGTCGATACGGCCTATCAGGATTTCGGGCATCGCGTCAGTCACCTGGCCAGGTGCGGCGAACACCGTGGCTTCACCTGCGCGGAACGTCAAATCGAGATTCATTGTCGACCTCCTCCGTAGTTGGACACTGAAGATTCGTGGCATGCAAGGACGATGCCATTCGATCCGACGCGTTCGAACAAGCATAGCAATGCGCAATATGTATCGTGTTCGTGACAAGGTGGCAAACACGAGTCGCGAGCAGGTGTTCCGGATATGCAACGAATGATTCCGGGTTTGCCATCGGCGTGGTCGGTGCCTGTCGCCCGAGGAAGCGGTCTCCGCGCTGTCATCAGGGCGCCGCGACCACTTTGATGCTGAAGCGCGGCTGCGCGAGGCGCGCTCATGTGGCAATCTATAGAAGCGACGCGCGCCTGGCGCCGACGCGAATCCCATTTCACTCTCTCTTGCGACTCGTCATGCTCCGAAAAGCAGCACCCGCGCGCCCGGACTGGGTGATGCGCGCCCAGCCGATAGAAGGCATCGAGCGCATCGAGGCCTGGTTCAAGGGCAAAGCGTATGCCATGCATCGCCACGATACGTACGCGATCGGCCGCACGCTCGCGGGCGTGCAGAGTTTCAACTATCGGCGCAGCCGTCGCGACAGCCTGCCGGGTAACACCATCGTGCTGCATCCCGACGAAGCGCATGACGGCCAGGCGGGTACGGGTGAGGGCTTTCGCTACCGCATGATTTACGTGGAGCCTGCGTTCTTTCAGGACGTGCTGGCTGGCCGCGCGCTGCCGTTCCTCGAAGGCGGCGTGACAACCGATCCACGCATTGCGGCGGCAACGGAAACCTTGCTGCAACGCGTCGGCCACACGCTCGAGCCGCTCGAACAGAGCGACGCGCTGGCCGAGCTCGCCCATGCACTCGCCGCCGTTGCGGGCATGCCGCAAGCGCGAGGGAAAGGCGATTATTTCGCGGCGCGCCGTGCGCGCGACTATCTGCACGCGAACTTCACGCGCGTGGTCACGCTCGAGGAAGTGGAAACCGCAACAGGCCGCGACCGCTGGAGCCTCTCGCACGATTTCCGCACTTTCTACGGCACGAGTCCGCATCGGTATCTCACGATGCGGCGCCTCGATGCCGTGCGTCGCATGCTACTCTCGGGCACCTCGCTCGCGAGCGCGGCGGCAGACGCGGGCTTCGCCGATCAGAGCCACATGACGCGGCATTTCCTGAAGACTTTCGGCCTCACGCCGGGACGCTGGCTCCAGATCGTGGGCAGCGCGCCCTGCGACTGCTCACCCACGATCGTTCAATACGGCCCCCTGGCGGCTGCGTATTCTTGACGACGCATCCACACCTGAACGGAGAGAGAGCGATGTCTGCATCAATACATTCCCACACTGCGCCCGCCGCACGCGGCCAATGCGAGGCTATCGACCTGGCTGGCAAGATCGCGCTAATCGACGGACACTGGCAGCCGCGCGTGGTCGCGGAGATGAACGATTACCAGTTCAAGGTCGTCAAGCTCAAAGGCGAATTCGTGTGGCACAAACATGGTGATACTGACGAGACCTTCATCGTGCTGGACGGCGAATTGCGTATCGATTTTCGTGGTGGACCATCGGGCGACGGCTCGATCGTGCTGCATGCCGGTCAAATGGCCGTCGTGCCGAAAGGCGTCGAGCACAAGCCTTACGCGCGTGCCGAAGTGAAACTGCTGCTGATCGAGCCGCGCGGCGTAGTGAACACCGGGGACGGCACCACAAGCGAACGCACTGTTGCGAACGACCAGTGGTGTTGAGATTTTCTTATCTTTGAACTGTTCGCGTCGCTCGGACAAGGCTTCGGAGCGTGATGCTCAGGCAACTTTGAACCCGCGGTTCACTTAAGTTTGAACTATCCGCAGTTGGTTCATTTAACTTTGAATTTCCCGGTGGCGTCCCTCCAGCTCGCATGGGTCGATTGGCCGACTGCGTACTTCAGGGATGCCAGTTGCACAAAATTTGGCCTCGGCATTTCACTCGAAGAGGAACACCCCGCTGAAATGAAGATGTTGCTGCTCATCCTCAAAGTACAGGTTGGGGCGGGACGTCAGTCCAACATCTCATCAGGCCATTGCTGTGCGCCGTGCAGCAAGCGCAGGATTCGGACTGAGTCTCCTGTAATACGATACGCTGCGATATACGGCGTGCGGCTAATGACCAGTTCGCGTGTGCCTTCAATGCGACCAAGGCGACCAGTCTCGGGAAACTGGAGCAGTTGCCGGACCTGCGTGCGAATCCGATCGTCTACGTCAACGGCAGCACGCGGGTCTGTCTTCTTCGATGTAATCGAAAATCCCGTCTCGGTCCTCCAGTGCGAAAGCCGACCACTCAAGCCTCACGCGTCACCCTTGTCGGCCTTACGAAGGGCCGCCGCGCGACGTTTGGCGAAGCGGGCTTCTACCTCATCGTGAGGAATTGCCGGCCGCGGATCGGCTAACGCTTCCTGCACCTTCGCGCGGAACCAGGCGTCATGTGCGACAGGGTCGGCCGCAAAGGCGAACGGCAGCGCACCTTCGTTCGCGATGCGCGTCAGCAGGATACGAACCGCATCCGAGACGGTCAGCCCCATGTTATCGAGCACCGCCGCCGCGCGTTCTTTCAGCTCGGGATCGATGCGCGTCTGTACCAATGCACTCGCAGCCATGACAATTACTCCTCTCGGTAGCTTGGCCACGCTATTGTAATTCAAATGCATTACGCGCGGTGTGACTCGGGCGACGATGGTCCGGACGGTTTACATGGGTGCGGAGGATCTGTGCTCCCGGTTCGGGCAGTCTACACAGCAGGGCGAGCCGATTAGAGGCGACCGGAGCTACGCTGCGGTGCAAGGTTCAGACTTAAGCGAAAAAAAGTTCAAGGTTGAGTGAATCTCGACCAGTGGATTTAAGGTTCTGCCGTTGAAAAGCCTGGGGGCGGATCTTCCGGTTCGTCCTCGTTTTCTCATCGTCAGGCTTGTGGAAGCGATTCGTCAACGGATGCCTGGCAGCGTTGACGGTGAACATATTTTCTTCAATAGCGGCAACTGTTACCAGGAGTCGTCCAGTTGAGTGCGTCACCCGCGGCTGCCGATCCATCGTGCTACGCGTCGTTGGTAAGAGCGGTACTGATCTCCGAAGCGTTGCCCCAGCGCGCGTTCCTCGGGAATGATCTGGACGACTGTGATGACGATCGCGAACAGCGGGGGAATGAGCCATGGACTCGCGCTGCCGAGCCAGACCGCCCAGCCGATCAGGAGCAACTCCAAACCCAGGTACATCGGGTTTCGGCTTATGCGAAACACCCCGTCTGTCACAAGACATGAGGCCTTGCCCGGGTCCATGGGATTGGTGGTCGTTTGCGCCTGACGAAAACGGACGATGGCTGCCACCGCGATGGCGAGTCCAACCACAGCCGGGAGGCTGCCAAATCGGTTCCACGGCGGGGCGATCCAGCGAGTGAGCGGTATCCAGCGGTGCAGTGCCCACATGAGGGCAGCCGCGGCTAGCATCACGATTGGTGGCGGAATGCGCGGCTTCATAAGGGCAGCCTTCGAGATTTATCCACCACGAAAATTCTACGCATATTTCGTTCGCAATGTGGCAGGCTACCTGGCCGTTCAGGCGGACGCTTTCCAGTCGCCTTTGCCGTCGTCGGCTTACTGTTTGCGTTCAACCCTGGCGCTCTGCATAATCGTTCAACGACGTTCTCGCATGGCGATCGCGACGACAACGCCTGAGATAAACGTGACCATGGCGATTGCCAGAATGGCGTCGGCAAAACCAAAGCGATCAGCAATGAGGCCCGCTGAAAGTGCGCCAATTGCGTACCCGAGGTCTCGCCAGAACCGGTACACGCTTAGTGATCGCGCCCGCCAGTTCGGCTCCGAAGCATCCGACACCGCTGCGATCAGGCTCGGATAGACCATCGCGGTACCGAGACCCAGCAGCACGCTTGCGACCAGCCACCACCAGAACTGTGGGGTAAGCGCGGTCAGGAAAAGGCCGACAGCCTGGACCCACATGCCGACGACAATCAGGCCTTTGCGGCCCCACCTGTCGCTCATCGGGCCGGTCACAACCTGAAAGACTCCCCACACGATTGGATAGACGGCTTTAAGGATACCGATCCGTTCGATACCCAGACCGAGACCCGTAAAAAACAGCGGGAAGATGCCCCAGCTCATGCCGTCGTTGAGGTTGTTGATCAGTCCGGCCTGCGACGCCGCGAACAGGTTGCGATCGCGGATGGAGGTCAGCAGGAAAACATCGCGAAACGACAGGGATGAGGCTTGCCTGGTCTTGCCAGCAGCCTCCATCCGAACATGTTCGCGCGTATCACGCACCACGAGGATCGACAGCATCAGGCCGGCTGCCGCATAGAAGATACCGAGGTAGATCGGGATCGGTCGAAAGCCGTACCGGCTCGCCAGATAACCAGTGAGAAACGCAGTCAGGCCAACCGCAAAATAGCCGGCAAACTCGTTGAGCCCGACCGCCAAACCTCGCCCTTTCGGGCCGACCAGGTCGACCTTCATGAGCACGGTCATCGACCATGCAAAGCCCTGACTGGCGCCAAGCAGGACGTTGGCCGCGATCACCCACTCCCAGTGCGGCGCGGCAATGATCATGAAGGGCACGGGAAGCGCAAGCAGCCATCCGACGACCAGCACACGCTTGCGGCCCCACGTGTCGGCCAGTTGTCCGGAAACGAGGTTGGCAAGGGCCTTGACCACACCAAAGCTGACGATGAAAGAAGTAATGAGCGTCGTGGAGCCAAGGTGGAATTCTTTCGCGCCGATCAGCGGCACGACCGTCCTCTCGATGCCGACCATGCCGCCCACGAAGGCATTGATCAGCACGAGCAGTGAAAACTGCCGCCAGTTTTCCTTCAACCCCAACCGGACCGGGGGCGGCGCAGACGACACGGCGGTGTGTCCCATCCTGCTAAGCCCCGATAACGTTGCGGCCGGCATTGATCGCACGCAGTCTGGCCGCTTCGGGCGGTGCCGGCGGTACGTCGGCGAGCATGAAGCGGATGAATGCTTCCTCACTTTCGATGCCGAACGCACGGTTGTGCCGCTTTTCGAAGCCCAATGTCGAGGTTGGGTTCGCGCTAAGACTCCGCCCGCAGGCCGACCCGGCGTAGGCACCCGGCAAGACCTCCAGATAATCAGGAAGCGCCCTGAGCTTCCGCACGCTGCAGAAAAGGTCTTTCGCGCCTTCTTCCGCGCTTACGGCCAGCTCCGTGCGGCCGAGGTCGCCAATCATGAGCGTGTGGCCAGTCACGACCAGCCAAGGCTCGTCCGCCCGCGTACGGTCTGTCACGAGCAGACAGATATGCTCGGGTGTATGACCGGGTGTGTGGAGCACCTTGAGGACGACGTTGCCAAGCGGGATCTCGTCACCGTCCTCGACGCCCTTGAACGGAACCGCGATGTCGGCCTTCGCCGAAAGCACATATTCCGCGCCTGCCGCGTCAGCGAGGGCCCGCCCAGTCGACACGTGGTCAGCATGCACATGCGTGTCGATCACGTAGCTGATTTTCATCCCGGTCGTCTCGGCCGCTTGCAGATAGCTACTGGGCTCGGCCACGGGATCGATCACCACGCCCGTCGCCTTGCCGCCGCAGCCCAGCAAGTACGAAATCCCGACGGGATCGGAATGGAGGAATTGCCGTAGGATCATGGGATTGCTCCTCGCTCATGAGGATGATAACATTCAATCGATAGCGTGAATGATTGATCAACATGGTTGGGAGTGTCAAGCGTGGGACCGAAGCAAGCGATCTTTGAGCGCCTCGCTGAGATAGCTCAGGCGTTTGGCCATCCTGGCCGGCTTGAGTTGCTGGAGCACCTTGCGCAACGCGAGCGGTCGGTTGAGGACCTGACTGCACGGTCGGGCATGAGCTTCGCCAATACCTCGCGCCATCTGCAAATTCTGCGGCGAGCGCGCCTGGTGGACACCGAGCGACGCGGCAAGAACATCGTTTATCGCCTCGCCGGCGACAACGAGATAGTCGGCCTGATGAAGTACCTTGGCCTGATCGGCGAGCGGAACGTAGCGGAAGTCAATCAGACGCTGAATGACTACTTCCACTCACGCGATTCGATGGAAGCGGTGTCACGAGAGGAACTGGTCCTCCGTCTTGCCGATAACCTTGTCACCGTGCTTGACGTGCGCCCGCAGGACGAGTTCGCCGGGGGCCATCTGCCCGGAGCGCGCAATATCCCAGTGGGCGAGCTGGAGCGGCGCTTGAACGAACTGCCGTCCGACACGGAGATCGTCGCGTACTGTCGTGGACCCTACTGCGTGCTGGCCTTCGAGGCCGTCGCCGCGTTGCGTGCAAAAGGCTTCAAGGCGAGTCGTCTCGAGGACGGATTTCCCGAATGGAAGGCTGCCGGCCTCGCCGTCGAGAGTTCGACGCCGTCTAGCGTCAGGTCATCGTCTGTTTCGACTGCCGGGTCTGCTCTGAGGCGTTAAGCGGCCTTTTCTGTGCGACTTGCCGCTGTCTCAAGCTGGCGATTGCGTCTCATAACCCAACGCGGCAGGCGTGCCGGCGGGGCGCTTCATGCAAGAGGCGCAAGACCACCCGAAGCAGATATTCGTATTCGTTAGGATGACGAATAAGGTTAATTCACAGACCAACTTGGAACACTTACGGCCGTCCCTACATATGATCGCTGCCTCTTCGGACTGCCATTCGTCATCTGTCGACGTCAAAGCGATCTGCCGAAAAAGAGCATTAGCTCAGTCAAAACAAGCATCTTGGGCCAGTGGGCGACCTCGCGCCGGCACGGATACCTGGCCGCAGCTTTCGCGGCGGCTGAATGGAGAGCCTGGCTTATTCGGGGCTCGCGCCCTCAACGCCATACTTCGCGCGACGGTCGGGGTCGTTCAAGCCGCGAATTGCGAAGTGTCCCGCTATTCGATGGAAGCCGGTTGAACAGTATTGTCTGGTTGAAGTTCGACGGGTATTTGCGTGGCTGGCTCGCCGTCTTCTTCCGGAATCGGCTCGACGCTTTGCACGGCGGGCGCCTGGACGCTTTGCACGGCGGGCGGCTGGACGCTCCTGATCACAACCTGCGGCTCGGAGGTTCGCACAGGCGCACTGTGTTGCTCCGTGTGAGAGCCACTGCTCACACCTGTGCCGACGTTCGAGGCCGTGGTGTTTGCGCTCTTGAGGATGCCGTGCGGATCGAACAGAAACACGGCTGCAGACGAGTGCGTGTCGGCGCCGCCAACCAGCGCCCCAATGAACGGAAGATAACTTTCGGGGTGGGGGCGCGACGTCACGTAGGTGTAGACGAGCAGCGTCGAGCCGTCGTCCAGCGCGGTCTCTGCTGATGCAGGGCCGAGCACGGTTACCACGTCTTGCAGTGTTGTCACGCCGTGCCTGAAGTTAGCCATCTGCTCGGGCCTCACTTCGACACCGGCGGACACGCAACCGGCAAGCAGTGCGCCGCACAGTAGCCCGATGACCTGTCCGCGATTCATGTTGCCTCCCGTCAATAATTCTAGGACGAAGAAGTGGTCAGTGGGCCGCATTATGTTCGTTCGTCAATCGGGGGACGCCGCCAATCTGGACAGCGACTCCGGTATCGTCTGAGGTTAGGTCTGAGGTTAGGGGAAGGCGCGCAAACGCCTGCACTTCTCCGTCTGCCGGGGGGCGGAAGGTCGCGCAATGAGCGAGGGGCGATAGCCAATTGCAGATCGGGTTCTGTGTGGCGCTTCACGCAAGGACGAGACGTGAGAAACCTTGGGCGAAGACGGCTTTGGCTACGGGTCTAGTAGTCCGTCGTCCTTCGCAGCTCGACCTCTCAACAGCCCTTCAATCCCCGGTACCCTGTACAACTGTTTTCGAGGTCGAACGGTCATTTCACACAGGGTCGTTACGCCACCCAGGACAGACTCGAGACTATGCTTCTGATATTCCGGGGAGAATCGTATGCGCAGCACAGAGCACCCAAAGCCCAAAGGCGCGGCGGCGCAAAGCTCGATGCAACGATTGCTTGGCTGGCTTTGTTTCACTGTGCTGATGATTCCCTGTGCGGCGCCCGGTATGGACTTCAAGATCTACTACCAACCACAACTCAAGCTGAAAATGGTTATCGGTGAGGGGAGGATTGAGGAAGGTGATGCAGAGAAGTTCCTGATGTTCGCCAAAATGGCTGACCGTGATGACGAAGGTCTTGTCATCCTTGTTTTAAATAGTCCAGGAGGGAATGTAGAGGCCGCCTTCCGAGTGGTCGATGCAATGGACAATGTACGCGTCTATACGACCGTTCCGGATGGTGCCAGGTGCGCCTCCGCTTGCGCTTCCATTCTGTTTGCGTCAGGCGAACGACGAAGTATCGTTGGTACTGGGCTGCTCGGCTTTCACAGTTGCTACCGGCGCAATGGGCGAACCTACGCCGAGGACTCGCTTTGCAACGAAATAATCGCGGCAAACGCAATGCAAAGGGGCGTAAGCCACGCAGGCATCAATCGCTTCGTTAAGCAATATGGCGCGCAGGACATGGCATGGGTCGGGCACGACGCCGCTTGCAAGTCGCTGCAAGGGCTATGCAAACCAGGACTCCTGGAGATCCAGCGCGGGATGAAGGCCGCGTTGATGCAAAGTTTCGATTGCAGCAAGCTGATATCTGTCCAGGCGCAGCTCATTTGCGGGGATGCGGAACTCACAAATGTCGATAAAGCATTGACAGAAGTCTATGGCAAAAAGATGAAAGTATCGGCCAACAAGACGCGATTGCGAGCGGATCAACGAGCATGGCTTCGTAATTCTCGCGACACGTGTGGCGATAAAGCTTGTCTATTACGGAGCTATCGTCTGCGCATCGATGAGCTGAAGCAGATGCGATCGCAATGATGTAGCCATTGCCGTTTGCCATGCTCAACTGCCGGAGCGGGAGCGGTGCCGTTGTGGTGGCCTGATTCCGCCTGTCTCAGCGGAAGTGTCTCGGTGCCGTCCGGTACGGCACACACCTGTTCCACGGCGCGTATTTTTGATTCGTTCAAGCTCATGATCATCCGGCGATGATCAACCATCCCTCATAGCCTGCCGTCCATCGACAGTCAACCCTCGCTGGCTGTCGTCAGGTTCAGGCTCATCTGCGCCTGGAAACGCGCCTGAAATCATCCCTTCAGGCCCTCGCGCCGTTGGACAGCGCTCGTTGTCAATTTCTCGGCAGTTTGAGAGTTATCCGATTCTTCTTCGATGCCAGCCACGTTATGGTTATTACGTAATCCGAACCTTTTAATCACATAATCGACGTAAGGAGCACAGGAAGGACAATGATTAACCGACGACTCTTTATCCAGGCTGGAACGCTTTCATCTTTAACCGCGATCTCATCGGTCGCGCGGCCGGCGCCAGCAGCTCCCCCAGCGAGCAACACCCAGCGAGCAACACCCAGCGACACGGCTATGCATTAACGAATGCCGCGACTGCGAGGAAGCGCAAAAACGGGACGTGTGTGTTCTGGGTCCGCATTGTGAAACTATTGCAAAAACTTCAAATACAGATAGAAGAATGCAGTCAATGCTTACCCGGATCAAACTTGCGCTTTCGGCGTGGCTCATAGCCTCTACGTGCGAAGTCGGGATTGCCGTTGCCCTGATTCGTTCGCAGTTGCTGCCCTCAATCGGCGTAGCGGCCGTGTTGGTCGCGGTCTGCATTCATCCGCTGGTTCTTCTGTGTTGTCTGAGACGGCGCAGGTGGGCTTACGGCACCTTGGTCTTGCTTGCGCCACTGAGCCTGCTGTGGTGGCCCTTGGGCAAGCCTTTTCTCACTCAACTTGGTGGGTGGTCCTTTCTGGTGGCCGGTGGATTTATCGCTCTACGCTTCGGTGCACTGGCGCTAATCCGTGACAGGACATCAGAAGCCTGGATCGAGTCGCATACACGCGGCGCTACGTTCTGGTTTGCCCGCAAGCCGGTTTTCGTACCAGGTATGCGGGAAAAGCTAATTCAACTTGTCGCGGCGATTCTCCTTGGACCCGCGTTAGTTGGGTACGTGAGCGGATGGAATCGGCCCGTGGTCTTTATGTGTAGTGCAGTGGCAATATTCCTCGTCGCCTTGTCGCTCGTTCTGGCGCGAAAGCGGGAATCGTAGAATCCGTCCCACTCCGGCCAGTGAACCGGCTCGCTCCAGCGACGCAATCATTACCGCACCGCGTCGGCCTGAGGTTCTCAAGACCATTCACCTCAGCGCGATATTTGATTGGCAGACTGGCCACTGCGGAGCGTAGAGCGGCCACCTGAAGGGCATGGCGACCCTGCGGACGACCGTCTCTTCGTGACCCCAAAAAAAGCAGCCCAACCCGGGCGGCTTCCTTCACCATCAAACCAGCGCGCCGATCACACCGCTCAACCCCACATCGCCGACGTCTCGATGTCACGCAGATCGAACACCAGCACTTCGGCATCCTGACCTTGCGTGAAGGTCAGCGCTTCCTCGCCGCGTACCCGTGCGCCGTCGCCTTCGCCGAGTTCGACGCCGTTCACGGTGATACTGCCGCGCGCCACGTGGATGTACGCGTAACGATCGCTGGCCAGTTCGAGCCGCGCCGTCTCGGCGCCGTCGAAAAGCCCGGCATACACACGTGCATCCTGTTGCACGACCAGCGAATCATCCGCGCCGTCCGGCGACAGCACGAGGCGCAACACGCCACGCTTCTGATCCGCGCCGAAGTGACGTTGCTGATAGCGCGGCGTCGTGCCCATCTTGCCCGGCGCGATCCAGATCTGCAGGAAGTGCACCGGCTCGCTCTTCGAATGGTTGTACTCGCTGTGCGCGACGCCCGTTCCGGCGCTCATCAACTGAATATCGCCGGGCACGATCACCGAGCCGGTGCCCATCGTGTCCTTGTGTTCCAGCGCGCCTTCCAGCACGTACGAAAAGATCTCCATGTCGCGGTGCGGGTGCTTGCCGAAGCCTTGTGCCGGCGCGACGCGGTCGTCGTTGATCACCAGCAGGTCGGAAAAGCCGTTCTGCTTCGGATCGTGATAGTGCGCAAAGGAAAACGTATGACGCGAGCTGAGCCAGCCGTGTTCCGCGCGGCCACGTTGATTGGCGTGTCTGATTTCGAGCATCGTATCTCTCCTTGTGTTAGTGCGATCCGGGCCACAGGTGTGTCCGTAATCCATGAACGACAGTGTAGGTCAATCTGGATGGTTATAATCACATTGAAAAGCGAAACACTGTCTCGATCAGGTGGACAATACGATGAATCTCGATGACATGCGGATTTTCGTCGCCACGGTCGACGCGCATAACTTCACTGCGGCGGCCAACCGGCTATCGCTGTCGAAGCAGTTCGTCAGCCGCCGGGTGATGGCGCTGGAAGAGGCGCTCGGCGTGCAGTTGCTGATCCGCAATACGCGCAAGCTGGCCGTGACCGATCTCGGTCAGGAGTTTTACGAGCGCGCGAAGCGCATTCTCGGCGAAGTCGAGGACGCCGGACAGGCCATGTCGCTGGGCCGTTCCGGGCCGCGCGGACTGTTGCGCGTGAGCGCGCCGATGTCGTTCGGCATGCTGCATCTGTCGCCGCTCGTCGCGCAGTTCCTGCGCGAGCATGGCGACGTGCGCTTCGACATGGAGTTGAGCGACCGCACCGTCGATGTGGTGGGCGAGGGTTTCGACATGGCGATCCGCATCGGCACGCTGCCGGATTCCACGCTGGTCGCGCAAAAGCTGGTCGACGTCAGGATGGTGGCGTGCTGCAGTCCCGGATACCTGAGACGCCGCGGCAGACCTGCCGTGCCTGCGGATCTCGAACGGCATTCCTGCCTGTTGTACGGCCACGGCGGCATCGTCAGCTGGGACTTCGTGGTCGACGGCGTGGTGAAAGGCGTGGAAGTGCGCGGGCCATTACGCGCCAACAACGGCGACCTGATTCGCGACGCGGCCGTGGCCGGACTCGGGATCGTTCGGCTTCCTGACTTTATCGTCGCCGACGCGCTCGGCAGGGGCCAGCTCGTTCCTGTGCTCGAAGCGTTCCTGCCTGCCGCGACGAGCGTCTATGCGGTGTATCCGCAGCATCGGCAAAGCTCGGTGACGATTCGCGCTTTCGTGGAATTCCTGCGCAAGCATTTGCGCAAGAAGCTGGCGGCGTGACATGTCCGGGCCACAGCGGCGCGTCACTGATCCAAGAGCCCGTGGCGTATACGGGCACGAAGCCGCGGCCAGTCTCACGCGCGCCAGTGGTCCGGGAGCCCCGCGGCGGTCATTCGCATGAAGCGGCGAGCCGGTCTGACGCGCACCGGCTACCGCTTGTTACACCTCTCGAGCACACCACGTCTTGCAATCCGGCCGACTCAACCGTTGCGGAAAATAAAGCTGTAGCCATTCAACGCCGGCACGCCGCCCAGGTGCGCGTACAGCACGCGCGAGCCTGCCGGAAACTCCCCGTTGCGCACCATGTCGATCATGCCGTGCATCGATTTGCCTTCGTAGACCGGGTCGGTCAGCACGCCCTCCAGGCGCGCGCACAAGCGGATCGCCGCGAGCGTGCCCTGGTTCGGCAGACCGTATTCGGGGCCGCCGAAGCGCTCGTCGAGCACCACGTCTTTCGCGGTGATGTCGCGGCCCAGCTCGACCTGTTCCGCGGTCTGCTTGGCGATTCGCGTGATCTGCTCGCGCGTCTGCGCGGGTTTGGCCGACGCGTCGATGCCGATCACGCGCTCGGCGCGGCCATCGGCGGCAAAGCCCACCACCATGCCGGCCTGCGTGCTGCCCGTCACCGAGCACACGACGATGTAGTCGAACCGGAAGCCGAGCTGCGCTTCCTGCTGACGAACTTCCTCCGCAAAGCCCACGAATCCAAGTCCGCCCAGCGGATGGTCGGAGCAGCCGGCCGGAATCGCGTAGGGCTTGCCGCCGGCGTCGCGCACGCTCTTTAGCGCGTCTTCCCAACTCTTGCGAAAGCCGATGTCGAAGCCGTCGTCCACCAGCCGGACGTCGGCGCCCAGAATGCGCGACATCTGGATGTTGCCGACCCGGTCGTACACGGCATCCGAATAGTTGACCCAATTCTCCTGCACGAGCACGCACTTCATGCCCAGATGCGCGGCGACCGCCGCCACCTGACGGGTCTGGTTCGACTGGATGCCGCCGATCGACACCAGCGTGTCACAACCCTGCGCCAGCGCGTCGGGGATCAGGTATTCGAGCTTGCGCGTCTTGTTGCCGCCGAACGCGAACCCGCTGTTGCAGTCCTCGCGCTTCGCATACAGATGCACTTTGCCGCCGAGGTGGTCGCTCAGCCGTTTGAGCGGCTGAATCGGCGTCGGTCCGAAGGTGAGCGGATAGCGGGGGAATCGTTGCAGGTTCATGGCAGCTCCGTGATTGAGAGGTGTCTGGCGTGCACGGCGGGTCGCCGCGCTTGAAGTCATGGTAGGCAAAAACGCCTGAAATGAGCTTGCGAAAAAATTCAACGCGGCATACTTTAAAAAGCATCCAACCCGCGGTGAATTAATAAAAATCCGCTCAGGAAATCATGAACGCAATAAAACTTCGTGCCGCTTCCCGCGCGGCCGGTCCTACCGCCGCTCAGGCTGATCCGCGGCAGGCGCTCGACCGTATCGATCGCGCGATCCTGCGGCAGCTGCAAAACGACGCGTCGATCTCGAACGTCGCGCTGGCGGCGCGCGTCAAGCTGAGCGCGCCGGCCTGCCTGCGGCGCGTCGAGCGGCTCAAGGAGTCGGGGCTGATTCGCGGGGTGGTCGCGTTGATCGATCCGAAGGCGGCCGGGGCCGGGATGCTGGTGATCATCGGCGTGGTGCTGGATCGGTCCACGCCCGAGTCGTTCGCCGAGTTCGAGAAAGCCGCGCAGAAGGTGCCCGGCTGCATGGAGTGCCACGTCGTGACCGGTGAGTTCGACTATTTCATGACGATCCGCACGCGCGACAGCGACAGCTTCAACCGGCTGCACGCCGAGCAATTGCTGTATCTGCCGGGCGTTCGGCAAATTCGCTCGTTCATGGTGCTCAAGGAAATTCTGTCGACCACGAAATTTCCGCTGTAACTGGCGCCGTCACGCAAAAAGACGCGCATGCTGTCATAAACCGCGCTCCCGGACGACCAACATCAGGACCACTCGCGCCCGGCGCATCTCGCGCCGCACCGGGTGAACGGTAAGGACTTTGCGGAGCGATCATCATGGCTTGCAGCAGACGGACATTCTTCAGGTTGATCGGCGCGGCGTCGCTGGCGGGCGGCGCGTTCGCCTCACGTATGGCGCGCGCCGTGGACCCGGGCGCGGGTGCGCCGGCGGCCTACGAGATATCGCACAGCGACGCCGAATGGCACAGGCTGCTGACCGACGCGCAATACCAGGTACTTCGGCAAGCGGGCACCGAACGCCCGTTCAGCAGTGCGCTGAACGACGAGCATCGGGCCGGCACGTTCGCGTGCGCCGGTTGCAAACTGCCGCTGTTCTCATCGAAAACCAAGTTCGACAGCGGTACCGGCTGGCCGAGTTTCTGGCAGCCGCTGGACCATGCGGTGATCACGCACGCCGACACGTCGTTCGGCATGACGCGCGACGAGGTGCTGTGCCGCCGCTGCGGCAGCCATCTCGGCCACGTGTTCGACGACGGACCCAAGCCGACTGGCCTGCGCTACTGCATGAACGGCCTCGCATTGATATTCACGCCCGCCGCGAGCGGCGTGAGCTGATCGGATCAGGACAGACATCATGAACATCACGAAACGTAGTGACGGCAAGCCCGCCCGCTCGCGTGCGGCGGGTGTTTCGATCGCGCTCGGCCTCGGCGCGCTGGCGCTGCTGCTCGCGCAACGCATGACGTTTGCGTCGGAGGCGGCGGTGGTGATTGCGCCCCCTGCGCTCGACGAGCCGGTCTCCGCGAGCACCGCGCACGAGGAAACCGCGGTGTTCGCGGGCGGCTGCTTCTGGGGCGTGCAGGGCGTGTTCCAGCACGTGCGCGGCGTGACTCGCGCAGTGTCCGGCTATTCCGGCGGGCAGCGCGACACCGCCGAGTACGAGATCGTCAGCGGTGGTGAAACGGGCCACGCGGAATCTGTGCAGGTCACGTTCGATCCGAGCAAGGTGACGTACGGCCAACTGCTGCAGGTGTACTTCTCCGTGATCCACGACCCCACCGAGTTGAACCGCCAGGGGCCGGACAGCGGCACGCAATACCGCTCGGCGCTGTTTCCGCTGAATGACACGCAGCGCCGCGTCGCGCAAGGCTATATCGCACAACTCGACAAGGCGCATGCGTTCCCCGCGCCGATCGTCACGAAGACCGAGCCGTTCAAAGGCTTTTATCCCGCCGAGGCCTATCACCAGAATTACCTGACGCTGCATCCGAACTCCGCGTATATCGCGTTCAACGATATGCCGAAGGTCGCCAATCTGAAGCGTCTGTTCCCCAATCTGTATCGCGACAAACCGGTGCTGGTCGAAGCGGCGCATTGACGCCGCCGACTGCCGACTGCCGCTGCCGTTCATCGCGGTCTTTCCGGCGTCGCCCCGCGCGACGCCGGGTGCTTGTTCTTCTTCAGCGCGGCATGCGCCCATGCGGCCACTGAGTGCGACCGTCCAGCTGTCTGTCACCGATCCGTCATGTTCTGCTGGGCGCGGCCCGCTCTCCATTGAATTGGCCCATATGACCTGGCGCATATTTTGCGGCGGTGCGCTGGTCGTCCCCGTCTTTCATATGCGTCTGTTCATATGGAAGCCCGCGTGCCAGGCTTCCTGCTTCATGTGGCCACCAGCGTGAGCGGTGCAGTCTTGCCGTGCAGCCTGGGTCGTTCCCTGAAAGAATTACATGCCGAAAGTTACATGCCGAAAGTAAGCGCGCGGCGGGCGACCATCGGTTGTTCGTTTTCATGCGCGGCGAACTCGGGCGAGAACCCGACCCTTTCGCGAACCGCGAGATTGGAGGCTTCTGGTGTTAAACAGCCGTAGAAAGCGCAGCGGCAAGCCGCGCAACAAACAGACCGGCAGCGCGGCAACGTCTGTGCTCGCCGTGACCGTTGGCGGCATCGCCTGCCTGCCGGGCGCGGCGTTGGCCCAAACGCCGTCGCCATTGGGTGAATGGCAGTACTCGGCCGGTATTGCGCTGCAGAAGCTGTGGCAGCCCGTCATTCCCGACTGGCAGGTGCGCGTCGGCATCGCGACGTCATTCCAGCCGCGCTTCGAGGGCTCGGACCGATATCACGTGGTCGCCGGCCCGAGCGTCGACGTGCGCTACAAGGACCTGCTTTTCATGTCGAGCGGCGAAGGCTTCGGCGTCAACTTCGCGCAAGGATCGAACTGGCGCGTGAGTCTCGCCGCGGTCTACGATCTGGGGCGCCGGGCGAAGGACGACCCTCAGGAACTCAACGGCCTCGGCAACATCAACGCGGCGGCGGGCCTCAAACTTGCCGGCGAATACGTGATTTCGAAAGACTTCCCACTGGTGCTGCGCGCCGATATCCGGCGCTATTTCGGCGGCTCGAATGGCTGGATCGGCGACCTCGGCGCCTACATGCCGATGCCCGGCAGCTCGGAGAAGTTTGTCTGGTTCGCCGGTCCGAACGTGACGCTCGCGGACTCCACGTATATGAATAGCTGGTTCGGTGTCAATCAGGAGCAGGCGGCGCACTCGCAGTATCCGCAGTACCACGCGAGCGCGGGCTTCAAGTCGGTAGGCTTCGGCATCAGCGCGATATGGCTGTTCAACAAGCACTGGTTCGCGACGGCGGACGGCGCGTTCGAGCAACTGGTCGGCAGTGCGGGCAACAGTCCGATCACGCGTAGCAGGGCGACTGGCGTGGCCGATGTTTCGATCAACTACCGCTTCTGATACCGGTGCTAATACCGCTTCTGATCGACGGCAACGCCGAAGATTGCGCGCGGAGTCGACGACATTCCCAGATTCGACGCGGGACTCGCGGCAAGGCTGCCGCGTGCGACGTTGATCAGATACGCGCCATGCGCGAGCTTCGCGAAGCTGCGCGCGTTCAGCACGTCGTGGGTATCGGCCGTATGCGGCAAAGCGGACCGCTCGTTGCGTCGGCGCAAAGCTGGCCAGTGCGAGCCGGCCAGCTTCCTGTGTGGGCGGACACCGCAGCGGGGACGCTCAACGACTGACCCGCGTGTCGTGCAGGCGATGCGTATTCTTCGGCGCCACGGCAGCGGACGCGGCGGCTGACGAGACACCGGCCGGCCCTTCGGGAATATCGCTTGGCCGCGACGCCTGCACTGTTTGCGGATACAGCGCGAGCAGGGCGCGCAGCACGCCGTTGGTCCAGCCGAAGCCGTCCTGCAACGGATATTCGCCGCCGCTCGCGGACACGCCCGGCGTGAGCGCATCGACATCATATTTCTCGACCAGCTTGCCGGTGTGCTGGTAATACGCGACGTTGGTTCTGATCCAGCGCGTCGCGATGGTCTGCGCGAGCGCCGGCTCGCTATAGCGTCGCAAGCCGATCACCGCCAGGTATTGCAGCGGCGCCCAGCCATTCGGCGCGTCCCATTGCTGGCCGCTATTGACCTGCGTGGTGGCGAGCCCGCCCGGGCGCAGCAACTCGCGCTGCACGGTCGCGGCGACCGTCCTGGCCTGCTGCCGGCTGGCTACGCCCGTATACAACGGATACAGCGTCGCGGCCGTGAGCCTGTGCGTGAGCGTGCGATGCACGAAGTCGTAGTCGCCGAATGCCTGCTGTTGCGGGTCCCACAACACCCGGCGAATCGCGTCGGCGCGCGTCGCGGCACGCTGCTCCATGTTCTCCGCATGCGTGACGTCGCCGCGCAGCCGATAGGCTTTCGCGAGCGTGTGTTCGAGGTCGACCAGCAGGCAGTTCAGATCGACCGGCACGAGCGAGGTCACGTCGACGCTGGCGAGGGTCTTACCGTCGGCGAACCAGCGCGAGCTGAAGTCCCAGCCGGTCTCGCCGCCCGCGCGCAGATTGCGCCATAGCTCCTCGGGGTCGCGCTGCGGCGTCTGCTGCGCGGTGAGCACGTCTTCGCGATAGGACTCGTCGCGCGGCGCCGCGCGTTCGTCCCAATAGCGGTTGAACAGCGTGCCGTCCGCGAGACGCACCACGTGCCGGCTTGCATGGCCGGCCGGCAGGCCTTCGCTGCCGTCCATCCAGTACGCGTATTCGTGCTGCAGCTCGGGCAGATACTGCGCATAGACGCCGTCGCCGTCCTTGTCCGCGACGAGCCGCACCATCTGCGCGAAGAACGGCGGTTGCGAGCGGCTCAGATAGTAGGTGCGATTGCCGTTCGGGATATGGCCGTAACGGTCGATCAGCGTGGCGAAGTTCTTCAGCTCATCGACCACCAGCGCATGCTGGCCGCTCTGTTCGAGCCCGAGCATGATGAAGTATGAGTCCCAGTAATAGACCTCGTCGAAGCGGTCGCCCGGCACGATGTACGCGTACGGCAACGGCAGCAGCGACGACCACGGGCTCGCCGTCGCATCCGGTTCGCGGCGCAGCACGTTCCAGAGCGTGTCGATATGGCCGACCACATCCTGGTTCGGATCGGACACGTAGGTCTTCGCGACGCGCGCAGGCAGCGTGAAGTTGTGCTTCACGAAGTCGGCGAGACTGAAGTTGGGCTGTTGCTTCACGGTGTCGTAGGCCGCGGCGATCTGCCCGGGCTGCGCAAGCGGCACCATGTCCGCGAAAGTTTTGCTGTCGGGGAAAAGATGCGCGAGTTGCACGTCGCGATAGAGCGCCGCGTACTGCTCGGTCGGCGGCACCGGCACGACGGGCGACGCTTGCGTGGGCGGCTCCACATGCACGGCGACCGTGGCGATGCCGGCGGCGGGCGGTGCTTCCGAGGGCTGGGCCGACGCGGCCAGCGACGCATGCCACAGGAGCGTGGCGGCCAGCACCGTACGTAGCGAAGCGCGGGAGAGGTCGATGAGGTCTTGAGAGGGCATCGGCTACCGTATCAGAGTGGCAAGGCGTGAGCGAGCGAAGACGAAAGGAGACGAGATGACCTGCTTCGCACAATTGACCCACGCACCTCATGCAAAGTTGCGCATGTCGCGCAAAGTTGTCACGGCGGGCGGCGCAGTCGCGCTGTGCTACGCTTGCGGCAATCGAATCCACGCCGCGCGGCCCGAATCCCATCATGCGTTCCTGGCGCATCGCTCCACCGCACCGAAGCGGGCAGATCAGCACCTCGCGTGCCACTGACCTCGTCATGTCGATCTCGCAGCCCGACGAGGACGCGCTCGCCGCCAGCATTCTGAAAATCGTCGGCGATACGCTGCCGGTCTCGCAGTGCACGATCTTCGCGTACGAGTTCGATGCGCGGCCGCGCACCGTGTCGGCCGCCGATCATCGCGGCGGCCGGTTCCTGCGCGATGTCGCCGATCGTTACGCGACGCACTTCTATGCGCTCGACGGCAACCGCGCGATCGTCGGCCGCGCGCCGGACGCGCGGGCTCGCGATGCCCTGGTGCTGCATCAGCAGCACAGCGAAGAGATCGAAAACGAAGCCTACCGTGCGGCCTGTTATGCGCAGCCCAATGTTTCAGACCGGCTGTCGCTGCTGTTGCAACCAATGCAAGACGTGTGGCTGTCGATCAATCTGTACCGCGACCGCGCGTATGGCGCGTTCACGCCGGGCGAGCTGGAGCATGTCGAGAGCGTCGCGCATCTGTTCGCGCACGCGGCGAAAAGTCATTACGCGCTTAATGGCCAGCATCAGAAGGGGGTGCCGGCCGCGATGCTGGCGCGCGTCAGGCGCGCGTGCCCGACTCTCACGCCGCGTGAGCTCGACGTGCTGCGCGGTACGCTCGAAGGCGCGAGCGCCGTCGAGATCGCCGCGCAGATGGGCGTCAAGCCCGCGAGCGTGGTCACGTATCAGAAGCGCGCGTATGCGCGGCTCGGCATCTCCAGCCAGCGGCAGTTGTTCGCGTTGTGCATGCAGCCGTAGGGTCTGTTTACATANNTATGTAAACAGACCCTGGCGTTTCCAGGTGGCCAGGTGGCGCTCATTTGCACGCGCTATGCACGCTTTGCCCGTGCCTCGGCCTGGGTCTCGCGGTCCCAGCGTTTGAGCCACGGCGTGACGAACTCCGCGAAACCGTCCGCGGGCGGCGAGAGCGCGCGTTCGGTCGAGCGATACACGCAGACCTCGCGGATCGTTTCGGGGTCGACGATGCGTTTCATCACCAGCCCGAAGGTGCGCGCGAGCGGCGCGACGTAGGCCGGCGCGAGCGTGACGGCGAGTCCCTGCGACGCGAGGCCGAACGCCGTGGTGACGTTGTCCACCACGTCCACCGGAATGATGCGGGCTTCGACCGGCAGATTGGCGAGCATCTGCCCGACCGCGCGCTCGTGATCGCGGCCGGTTGCGACGATCGGCACGTCGCGCAAATGCTGCCACTGCACACGGCGCCGCGTGCTCAACGGATGGCTCGGCGCGCACCACATCACCCACGGGCTCGCGAACGCCGGCTCGCAACGCACGCGTGTGCCGCTTTGCCGGTCCGGACCGATCGCGATGTCGACGTCGCCGCTCTCGACGCGCTCCACCAGTTGCTCGACCACCGTGTCGCAAATGCGCACCACCACCTTCGGCTTGTCGCGTGCGTAGTCGGCGATGGCCGCGGGCAGGGCGGTGGCCGCCAGCACCAGCGGCGCGCCGACCCGCACGATGCCGGCGGCGCGGTTGCGGATGTCGTCGGCGGATTGCGCGGCGGCGCGCACATGGCGCAGCACCGATTCTGCCGACGACAGAAAATCCTGGCCCGCGCTCGACAGATTCACACGCCGCGTGGTCCGGTCGAACAGGCGAAAGCCGAGTTCCGTTTCCAGTTCGGCCAGCAACTGGCTGACCGCTGATGACGTGAGCCCGAGCCGCTCCGCCGCCGCGCCGATGCTATGCAGATCGACGATGGCGAGAAACGCTTCGAACTGGCGGATGGTGACGCGTGTGAGTGGCATCAGGCGATTCTAAAGAAAAACTTACGAATCGTGAATAATCCATTGATTGTGCGCAACGGGTGCATACCCGACACTCGGCCGATCGACGCATACGGGCAAACGCGATTAGACTTTCAATGCTGACTTCCGACTGGCGCGGTCGTGCGCGATCTGGCCTCGCGCGAGCGTATGACCTGGCCAGACCGAGGCCACCACCTAGCCACCACCTAGCCACCACATAGCCATCACGTAGCCACCACGCGGCCACGATGAGACCACCACGAGGCCGCATTCAAGGACTTGCCATGTTCGACCGCGTTCCCGCCTACCCAGGCGACCCGATTCTGAGCCTGAACGAAGACTTCCAACTGGACCCGCGCCCTGACAAGGTCAACCTCAGCATCGGCATCTATTTCGACGATGCCGGCACGCTGCCGGTGATGGACGCCGTGCGCCGCGCCGAGACCGCATTGCTCGAATCGATCGGCCCGCGCCCCTATCTGCCGATGGCCGGTCTGCCGCAGTACCGCGAGCTGGCGCAGGCGCTGGTGTTCGGCGCGCACAGCGACGCGCGCACCGCGGGCCGCATCGCTACGCTGCAAACCCTTGGCGGCTCGGGCGCACTGAAGGTCGGCGCGGATTTCCTGAAGCGCTATTTTCCGGCCTCGCAAATCTGGATCAGCGACCCGAGCTGGGAGAACCATCGCGTGGTGTTCGAAGGCGCGGGACTGACCGTCAACACTTACCCGTACTACGACGAGCAAACCGGCGGCCTGCGCTTCGCTGACATGCTCGAAACGATTGACCGCCTGCCCGAACGCGGCGTCGTGCTGCTGCACGCATGCTGCCATAATCCGACCGGCGTCGATCTGAGCCCGGCGCAGTGGGCTGAACTGGTGCCGGTATTGCAGCGCCGCAAGCTGATCGCGTTCGTCGACATGGCTTACCAGGGTTTCGGCGCAGGCCTCGAAGAAGATGCCGCGTGCGTGCGCGTGCTGGCCGACGCAGGTGTGCCGTTGATCGTCGCGAATTCGTTCTCGAAGAATTTCTCGCTGTATGGCGAGCGTTGCGGCGCATTGAGCGTGGTGTGCAAAGACGCACCGGAGGCGGCTCGCGTGCTGGGGCAACTGATGTCGGCGGTGCGCGCGAACTATAGCAATCCGCCCACGCACGGCGCGCGTCTGGTCGCCAACGTGCTGGCCGACGCGTCGTTGCGCGCGTCGTGGGAAGCCGAACTCGCCACCATGCGCGAGCGGATTCTCGCGATGCGCGGGACGATCCACGCAGGACTCGCGGGCCGCGTCGATGAAGTGATGCGCGCTCGTTATGTCGCGCAACGCGGCATGTTCACCTATACGGGCCTGAGCGAAAGCCAGGTCGAACGCTTGCGCAGCGAATACGCGGTGTATGTGCTGCGTTCGGGCCGCATGTGCGTCGCGGGCCTCAACGGACGCAACGCGGACTATGTGGCGTCGTCGATCGCGGCGGTGGTGGTGCGCCCATAACGGCGGCAGGCCGCGCCGGCAACAGAACGATCATGGAGACGCTGATGACGACGATTGAAACGCAACCGGCAAACCCGCCGAAAACCCACGCCATGCATCCGGACGAATGGCATGCACGCGTGCAACTGGCCGCCTGCTATCGCATCTTCGACATGCTCGGCTGGACCGAGATGATCTATAACCACATCACGTTGCGGGTGCCCGCGAGTGTGAGCGGCGCCGAGCGGCACTTCCTGATCAATCCGTTCGGGCTGCACTATAGCGAAGTGACGGCGAGCAACCTGGTGAAGATCGACGGGCACGGACGCGTGCTCGATCACTCGCCGTATCCGGTCAACCCAGCAGGGTTCGTCGTGCATGCGGCGATTCATGATGGTTTGCCCGACGCGCACTGCGTGATGCACACGCACACCACGGCCGGCGTCGCGGTGGCCTGTCTGGAAGACGGCTTGCAGCAAACCAACTTCTATAGCGCGCAGTTGCACGATCGCATTGCGTATCACGACTTCGAAGGCATCACGGTGCACGCCGAAGAAGGTCCGCGCCTGCTCGAACATATCGGCGATCGCCAGGCGGTGATCTTGCGTAATCACGGCCTGCTTGCGTGGGGCCGCACGTTGCCGCAAACTTTCGCGATCCTGTGGACGCTCAATCGCGCCTGCGAGATCCAGATGGCGACATTTGCGATGGGACGAGCGCGGCCGGTGCCCGAAGACGTGGCGATCCGCTGCTCGCGCGACGCGCTGCAGTTCGATCCGCGTCACGGCGCCGGGCAGGATGTGTTCGACGCGCTGGTGCGGCGGGTGGATCGCATCGACGCGAGCTACCGGGATTGAAGCGGCAATAGCGTTGCAACGAAGCGGGCACTAAAGCACGAACCAAGGCACGAACCAAGGCACGAACCAAGGCTCGAACCAACGTACGAACAAGCGCAAGGATCGAACAGATGAAAGTGGTGATCTACGGCGCCGGCGCGATCGGTGGCTGGATGGGCGTGAAGCTGGCGCAGGCCGGCCACGATGTGAGTGTGGTGGCGCGCGGCGCGACGCTCGATGCATTGCGGCAGCACGGCTTGCGTCTGATCGAAGGCGGCCTCACGCAGAGCGTGCAAGTCAACGCGAGCGATCAACCGGCTGAGCTCGGTGCGCAGGATCTCGTCGTGATCGCCGTCAAGGGGCCGGCAATGGCATCGGTGGCTGCGCAGGTCGCCCCGCTGATGAGCCGGCAAACAATCGTGCTGACCGCGATGAACGGCGTGCCGTGGTGGTTCTGCGACGGACTCGGCGGTGCTTTCGCCGGTCAGCGGCTGAAGTCGATCGATCCCGACGGCGCGATCGCCGCCGCGATTCCAGGCGCGCAGGCGGTCGGCTGCGTGGTGCACGCGAGCTGCCTCGTCGAAGCGCCGGGGGTCATCCGGCATCACCAGGGCAATGGGCTGATCGTCGGCGAGGCGTCGGGGCAGCCGAGCGAGCGCGTCGCGGCGCTGACCGCCACGCTCGCCGCGGCCGGCTTCAATGCGACGATGTCGACGCAGATTCAGCGCGACGTCTGGTACAAGCTGTGGGGCAACATGACAATGAACCCGGTCAGCGCGATCACCGGCGCGACGACCGACCGGATTCTTAGCGACGAACTGGTGCGCGGCTTTGTCACGAGCATCATGCTCGAGGCCAGGGAGATCGGCGCGCGCTTCGGCATTCCGATCGACCAGGCGCCCGAGGATCGTCACGAGGTCACGCTCAAGCTGGGCGCGATGAAGACGTCGATGCTGCAGGACGTGCAGGCGGGCAAGGCGGTCGAACTCGACGCGCTGGTGGGCGCGGTGCGCGAACTGGGGCAATTGACCCGTGTGCCGACGCCGTACACGGACGCGTTGTTCGGTCTCGCGCGGCTGCATGCGAGTACGTTGGGTCTGTATTCGCGTCGATAATGAGCGCTTGAGCTTGAAGAACCGGCCCGAAGAACCGGCTTGAAGAACCAACCGCCGCGCGTCGATTGCGCGGCGGTTTTTTTCGCCCTATGCAACCAGCGCGGACGAGTCCGGCAGCCTGGCCGATTCGATCAGCAGCAACGCGCGCTGCGGGTCGTCGAGTTCGGCGAGGCATAGCAGCGCGAGGCGTGCCAGGTAGAGCGGCGCCTGTGCTTCGCCTGCGGACGTGAGGGTCGTGCAGAGCGTCGTGTAGACGAGATCGAGTTCGCTGTCGGTCATGATGATGGAGTTCCTCGTGCGTTAAATCACCAGCGTCGCGCTCAACGCGCGCTGCACGGCCGCCGCGCTGCCGTTGCGCCAGCGCGCGAGCACATGGCCGTCGGGGCGGATCAGGTAGACGGTGCCGGGCCGCGCATCGAGCATCTCGTGCAGCCGGCCGGTTGGATCGGTCGCACACGAGCGGTCAGCGCAGGGCGCGTCGCGCGTGTGCAGCGTGACCGTTTTGAACGGAATGCGTTGCGCGGCCAGCGTGTCTTGCAGTTCTTGCCACGCGCGATCCTGCGCCGCGTCCGCGCCGAAGCGCAGCGCGGTGAAGCACGGTTCGAGCAGATCCGTCAGATGGATATCGACGCTCGCGCCGTCTTCCGTGCGCCGGCTCAGCGGGCATTCCGGCAGCACCGCGCCGGGAGCCGGGCCCCGGCTGAACGCGTGCGCTTCGTGTGCCGCGTTTGCTGCATCTGACTTGGCCGATGCCTCGGCAGCGGCCTCGTTGAGCGGCGAGTGCACATACGCAATCGCATGCGTCTGGCGCGGATTGATCAACGGCCGCACGGCCGCGTGCCGCTGCGCGAGACCGAGCACGGCCGTGCGCATCAGATCGAACGCGAACGTGGGCGGCGCCATGAACTCGGTGCTCTTCATTCCATAGCTGAGATTCTCGCGTGCCGCGAACACGCGCTCGTCGCTGTAGCTGTCGAGCAGCCGTGGCGACGCGATGCCGTTGATCACGCAGCCGAGCTTCCAGCCGAGATTGTCGGCGTCGTCGATTCCGGAGTTCGCGCCGCGCACGCCGAAGATCGGCACCAGATGCGCGGCGTCGCCCGCGAACAGCACCGAGCCGTGGCGATAGCGTTCGAGCGTCAGTGCGTTGGCCTTGTAGATCGTGATCCAGATCGGCGACCACGGGCCCGCTTCGCCCATCGAGTCGAGCACGCTCTGCACGCGTGGCATCACGTTCTCGGGCAGGACCGCGGCGTCCGGATCTTCGTCATCGCGCAGTTGATAGTCGATGCGCCACACGTTGTCCGGCTGCTTGTGCACGAGCACGGTCGAGCCCGGATTGGACGGCGGATCGAAATAGGCGAGCCGCTCGGTGGGGCGCGCGCTGTCCAGCTCGATATCGACGATCACGTAGCGGCCTTCATAGGTGGTGCCGGTCAGCTTGAGGCCGAGCGCGTCGCGAATCGTGCTGCGCCCGCCATCGCAGGCGACAACCCAATCCGCGCGCATCTGCCACGGCGTGTCGCCGGTGCGCAGTGCGAGCGTGGCGCCGCCTTCCGGCAACTGTTCGATACCGGTCACGCGGGTCTGCCAGCAAACCTCGATCAGATCCGCGCGCCGTTCGATCTCATCGAGCAACAACTGTTCGATCTGGTATTGCGCGATGTTGATCATCGGCGGCAGCGACTGGTCGTCGTCCTGGTGCATCGTGAAGCGGAACACTTCGGTGTCGCGATAGAAGCTGCGGCCACCGGTCCATGGCAGGCCCTCTCGCAAGAAGCCGTCGACGACGCCGAGCCGCTTGAAGATCTCCAGACTGCGCCGCGAAATGCAGATCGCGCGGCTGCCGGTGCACACGCTGTCGTCGGCTTCGATCAGCACCGAGCGCACACCCTGGCGCGCCAGCGCGAGCGCGAGCGTCATGCCGACCGGGCCGCCGCCGACGATCGCGACGGGTTTCGTGATGGGGTCGCGGCCGTCGACGAGCGGCGGCACCTTGCCCGCATAGTGGCGGGGCGAAAATGGATAGGGTTTGAATGGGCGGCTCATGCGTGTCTCCTGATTCTTCGATGCCGGGGATTGCCCGCCGCGTTTCTGACTTCTGGCTCTACGGCGGCGGTGCAAATCGATGATGAAGTATGCGGGAGCGCACGCGCGGGGCTGTCCTCATTTTGGGTACAAGCGGATGCTGGATCGGGATGCACGGGTACCGCGACCGGCACAGCGAAAAAACCGCGCGGCACTTACGTGCGTCGCGGTCCGGTTCCGCGGTCTCGTTCTATTGGTTGCCTGCCGCCAGGCAACGGCCCGTCTCAAGCCGCGCCGCCCACCTGCGAAGGCTGGCGCAGGTGCTGCACGCTCTGCGCCGCGAGGCACTCCTCGAGCATCGCGCGGAACGTTGGCGACGCGTGACCGGCGCCGGTCGCGCCGGATTGCGCGCCATCTTCCGGCGCGCCGCCGACACCCAGCACCAGCGTCGCGTGCGGCCGCCATTCGCGCGTGCGCCGCAGCATATTGCGCAGATAGGGCGGCGATTCCGGCGCGTCGAGCGAAACGATGCAGATTACCGGCGCGTCCCTGAAGCTCGGTTCGTCAGCTCGCGCGCTGCGATAACCCGAGTGCGTGGCCATCAGCGGCGTGAGGCCCTGGCGGCCGAGCAATTGCACGGCGATCGAAGTGGTGACTTCGTCGAACGCGCCGCGTCCCGGCACGCACAGCACCGGCAGCCGGTCGGCGCCATGCGCTCCGCGCGGACGCCCTGCGACGGGATCGTCCGGGTGCTCCGACCGATCCGCCGACGCCAGCAATCCGCCAGCGGGGTCGACCGGCTCCGCACGCGACTGACGGTCCGACAGACCGTCCAACTGCTGGTCCGGCAGACCATCCGCGATTTCGAGGTTTTCGACGATATCGACCAGCGCCTCGTTGATGCGCTGCAACTGGTCGGGCATCAGCACGCCGCGCATCGCATCGTTGCGGGCGAGCTTGAGACCTTCCAGCGCGACGTTGTCGTAGTAGTCGATCAGCGACATTTCGCGCAGCAGCCGCTCGGCCTGCACGATCGCCTCATGCGGATCGTCCGCCAGCAGCCGCTGGTAGAAGTTCTGCGCGGGCGTGAGCGCGGGCTGGTCGCCGAGCAGCACCGTCAGGAAGTTCAGCCGGTCCGCGTAGCGTCCGAGCGTGACGACGCACAGCGTGAGCGGCGTCGACAGCACGAGGCCAATCGGCCCCCACAGCCAGCTCCAGAAGATCGCCGCGACCACCACCGCCAGCGGCGACAGCCCCGAGCGATGCCCGTACAGCAGCGGCTCGGCGATCTGCCCGGCCACCACGTCGACGACGATGAAAAGAATCAGCGTATAGACCGCCATCGTCCATTGCGGCTGGATCGCGGCGGCAAGGATGAACGCGAGAATCGCGGCGATCCAGATGCCGATGTACGGCACGAAGCGCAGCAACGCGGCAATCACGCCGAACAGCAGCGCGCCCGGCACGCCGATAATCGCGAGCCCGATCGCGATGACGCCGCCCGCGCTGAGGTTCACCGCCAGTTGCGCGACGAAGTAGCGGCTCAGACGCACCGCGGCGTCGTTGATCGCGGTGGTGGTGCGGTGCAGGTCGCGCGAGCCGAACAGACTGATCAAACGGTCGCGCAAATCCTCGCGCTGCAGAAGAATGAAGATCGTCACCACGAGCACGATGAAGGTCGTCTCGATCGGCGCGATCGCCGGCGACAACGCGCGTTGCGCAAGCTGCATCGGCGTGGGCGACGGCTCGTGCACTTCGACCGGCTGCGGCACTGCCGGCGCGTTGCGCGCGGCGCGGCCCGTCGGGCGCGGCGGGCTAGGCCTGGATGGCGCGACGCGTTGCAGCGTCGCGGCGGCACGGCTCATCAGCGAATCGGCGCGACCGACGGTTTTTTCCTGAACCGTTTCGATCTTCTGTTCGATCGCCACCTGGTACTGCGGCAGATCGCCGGCCAGTTGCACCAGTTGCGCGCCGATCAGCGTGCCGACCGCAAGCAGCGACGCGAGCGCGAACAGCACGGCAATGAAGATCGACGGCAATTGGCCCATATGCAGGCGCCGCAGCATTTGCACGAGCGGTGCAAGCAGGAAGCTCAGCAGCACCGACAGCGTGATCGGGATCAGCACCTCGCGGCCGAAGTAGAGCCCGCACACGACCACCACGCCGGCGATCACCGACGCGAGACCATGCAGACTCGGCGCGCCCGGAGGATAAACGCGGTTCGGCCGCCCATGCGGCGGTAGCGATATTTTCATGTACACACTTTCCGATGGAAGAGCGCTGCGGCACACGTCATGGTGTGGTCCTCGCAGAACGCCCGAGCAAGACATATGCCCGAATTGTAGGCGTTTTGGCTGAGCGCTAGCCGAATGCGTGGCCAAGATGGAGCCGCAGCAGCTCGAACAGTTGCGAGCTCGCATACAGTAGCAGCCCAATAAAGCCGCCGACGATGGTCCCGTTGATGCGGATGTATTGCAGGTCCTTACCGATGTTCAATTCGATCTGCCGCGACAGATCACGCGAGTCCCAGTTCTTCACGGTATCGCTGATATGGCGTGTGAGGAATTGCGCGAAGTCCGGCGCCATCGCACGCGCCGCCTCTTCGAGGTGATCGTTCAGCGATTGACGCAGCGCCGGATCGTGCGCGAGTTCGTGGCCGACCCATTGGCCCATCGCGACCACGCGCGCATGCAGCGCCGAATCGCTGCTGTGCAGATCGCGTTTGAGCCACGCGCGCAATTCGCCCCACATATCCTTCACATACGCGCCGAACGCATCGCCGTCGAGCAGATAGCGCTTGAGCTCCTCGCCCTGTTGCAGGAACAGCGGATCGCTCTTGAGTTTGACGATCAGCTTCTGCACGGTTTCGTCGAACTTGTGGCGCAGCTGATGGGCGGGGTTCTCGCTGATCTGTTCGAGCATCCGGTTCACTGCCTTGGCGATCGCTTCGGCGCCTTTCTCGCCCAGCCACACCGATGGCAGGATCTTCTCCATCGTCGGATATTCGCTCTTCACCCAGTCGACGATGCGCTCGGCGATGAACTCGCGCGCCCGCGGTTCGCGCAGCAGCGCCACCACCTGGCGAATGCCGGCGTCGAGCAGCTCCTGGTGGCGGCCGTCGCGCGTGAGCGTGTCGAGAATCGCGCCGAGCGATTGCGATAGATCGACTTTGGCGAGCACGTTGCGCAACGCGTCCTTGATGAAGACCTGGATGCGCACGTCGTCGGTCAAATCGAGAATCCCGCCGGTGAGCCTGACGACGTAGTCGGCGAGGCGCATGGTGTTGGCCGGCTGGGTCAGCCAGCCGGTAATGCTGCGCGCCGGATCGTGCTTGTGGATCAGGCCGACCAGCGACGGCACGTCGAGAAACTTGTCCTGCACGAAGACCGCGAGGTTGTCCGCGATCTTGTGCTTGTTCTTCGGAATGATCGCGGTGTGCGCGGAGACGATCGGGATCGGCACACGACGAAACAGCGCGGCCACCGCGAACCAGTCAGCGAGCGCGCCGACCATCGCGGCCTCGGCGATCGCCTTGATGCCGTCCACCCAGATGCCGCGCGGCATGAAAGCCGTCACGACGAAAATGCAGGCGGCCGCGAGCAGCAACCATAACGGTGTGCGCTTGGCCTTCTTCAGTTCGATTGTCTTGTTCATCGGCGGTGGGGCAGCGGTCCCATTCGATTGAAACGATGCGGTGCGCTCGACGCGCGTCCAGCAACCGCGAGTGTAGCGCGCGACTCGCGCAATGCGCCGGGCGTCCTGAGAACCTTGGGACACCTGGGGCACGCGTTACCGCGCCGGCGCGGTAACATCTGCGGTTAGACTGCGAAGCCGCGCGTGGCGCGCGGCAGACTGCAATGGAACGCAATGGAGGCACAGTGATCAGATTTCTGCACACCGCAGACTGGCAGATCGGTACGCAATTCGGCCAGTTCGAAGCGGACGAGGCCGCGCATCTCGCACAAGCGCGCTTTGACACCGTGCGTCGCATCGCCAACGAAGCCACCGCGCGCAACGTCGACGCGGTACTCGTCGCGGGCGACGTGTTCGATCTGCAGACCGTATCGGACACGGTGATCCGGCGTCTGTTCGGCGCGCTAGAGGGCTTCGCCGGGCCGTGGATCATGCTGCCTGGCAATCACGACGCCGCGCTCGTCGAGAGCGTGTGGACCCGTGCGCAGCGGCTCAATTGCATCGCGCCGAACGTGCGGCTCGTGCTCGAACCCGGCGTCGTGCTGCTCGACGCGTGCCGTGCCGCCTTGCTGTGCGCGCCGCTCACGCAACGCATCACTTACGACGACACCAGCGGCTTCTTCGATACCACTGACACGCCGCCGGGCTATCACCGCATCGGGCTCGCGCACGGCAGCGTCAGCGGGATTCTGCAGGAGGGCATCGACTCGTCGAATCCGATCGCGGCGACGCGTGCCGCGAGCGCGCGTCTGGACTATCTCGCGCTCGGCGACTGGCACGGCCATCTACGCGTCGACGAACGCACGTGGTATGCGGGCACGCATGAGCAGGACCGCTTCCGCGCCAACGATCCGGGCTTCGTGCTCGACGTGACGCTAAGCGAGCCGGGGGCGTCACCGAACGTCGAAGCGGTGCGGGTCGGTCAATACCGATGGCAGCGCTGGGACGAGACGATCTCGGTGCCGACCGACGTGGATGCGCTCAACGCGCGGCTTGCCGCGTTGCGCAGCGACGACGTACTGCGGCTCGCGGTCGGCGGCACCGCCGCGCTGGCCGATGCCGAAGCGCTGCGCGTCGCGGTCGAGGAAGCCCGCGCACGCGTGCGGGCGCTGCGCGTCGATCTGAGCGGCCTGCAGGTGCTGCCCACCGCCGACGACCTCGCCGAACTCGGCGCGCAAAGCGGCTATCTCGCGAAGGTGGTGGCGCGGCTGCGCGGGCTGCAGGAGGACCCGCAGGCCGAGCCGCAGCAGGTCATGCGCGCGGCCGAGGCGCTGTTGCTGCTGGCGCGTTTTCAACGTGAACTGCCGCGCGAAGCGAGGTCCGCATGAAGCTGCAAAGTATCGCGATCCAGGAGTTCAAGCAGTTCACCGGACGGCTCGTCATCGACGATCTGCAGCCCGGTCTCAATCTCTTCACCGGCCCGAACGAAGTTGGCAAGAGCACCATCGCCGAGGCCGTGCGCGCGGTGTTTCTCGAACGCTACAAGGCATCGCATCTGAAAGACCTGCTGCCTTGGGGCAAGGCGAGCGGGCAACCGTCGGTCGAGGTGAGCTTCGAGCTGGACGGCGCCGCATGCAAGCTGTCGAAGCAGTTCGTCACGCGTCAGCGCTGCGAGCTGAAGATCGGCCAGGCCGTTTTCAGCGAGGACGAAGCCGAAGACCGGCTCGCGGCGCTGCTCGGTTTTTCGCGTGCCGCGCGTGGTCCATTGAAGGCCGAGAACGCGGGCGTGCCCGGTCTGCTGTGGGTGCAGCAGGGCGGCACGCACGAGGTGCGCGATTCGACCGGGCATGCCGCGCAGTATCTGCGCGATGCGCTGTCGCAATTGTCGGGCGGCAGCGAATCGGCCGGCGAGGATGCCTTGATCGCCGCCGTGCAGCGCGAGCTGCGGCAATTGCTGACGGCGCGCACGCAGAAGTCCACCGGGCCGCTCGCCGAAGCGGAACTGGCGCTGGCCGCGCTGAGCGCGGAGCGTGACGAGCTGGAGCAACAGCGTCGGCAGTTCGAAGAGAACATCGCGCGCCTTGCATCCCAGCAGGAAACGTTCGACGACGCCGAGCGCAAGCGGGCGTGGGAGCTTCACGAGCAGAAGGCCGTGCTCGCGCAGCAGCGCGCCGATGCCGCCGCCGAACTCGAACGCAGTCTGCAGGGGCTGGCTCAGTCGCTGCAGGTGAGCGAAGCGGAACTGGCGCTGTCGCTGCAACAGGAGCAGGGCGCGGCCGATCTGGAAGCGGCCATCGCGCGTGAGCGCCAGCAACTCGATGCGGCGCGCGCCAACGTGGCGGCCGCCCAGACCGAGCATGCGCAAGCGGCGAGCAGCGTCGCGCAATTCGAGCAGGCGTCGGCCGATGCCGATCGGGCGCTCGAACTGGCGAACGCTGCCGTGACCGCGGCCGATCTGCGCAACCAGATCGGCCTTTATCGCACCGAGAGCGAGCGGCTCGAAGCCTCGATCGCGGCCGCGGGCAAAGCCGGCGACGCCGTGCTGGAGGCTGCACGCGACGCAGCAGCAGTCGAGATCGACGAGGCGAAACTTAGGCGCCTCGTCGCGCTCGACGGCGAGCTGACCGTGCTGCGCGCGAGAACCGACGCGGCCATGACGCGCATCGAATACCGGCTGAACGGCGCGCTGACCATCGGCGATGCGCGGATCACGGGCGAGGGCGTGCTGCGCGTCGACGACGAGAAGCTGATCGGTCTCGGCGAGCTCGGCGAACTGCGGGTGATTCCGGGCGTCTCCGATCTGTCCGCGCGGTTGTCCGAACTCGCAGCGCTGGAAGCCGCGCACGCGCAGTTGCTGCAGGCGCTGGGCGTGGCGTCGGTGGATGACGCTCAGGCCCGGCACGAGCGCTGGAAGACGTTGATCGCACAGCAGAAAAGCCAGGCGAAGATTCTCGACGTGCACGCGCCGCAAGGCATCGATGCATTGCGCGCCGCGCTGGCTTCAGCCGCCGCGCGCCTGCAGGCAGCGAACGAGCGGCTCGCGGGCTTGCCCGATGTGTCCGCCGCGGCGCCGCTCGATGAAGCGCGCCGCAATGCGGAGATCGCACGCGATGCGTTGGGCTCCGCGAGAAACGTGCTGGCGCAGGCGGCCGAGAAAAGATCGACCGGCATCGCGACGGCTGAATCGCTCGCCGCGCAGTTGCAGCGCAAGGAAGCGCAGTTGAACGATGCAACCTACTGCCGCAACCGCGCGCAGTGGCAGACGAAAATCGTCGAGCAGCGCGTGCAGGTCGACGCGTTGCGCAAGCAGCGCGAGGGACGCGCACGCGAGCTGGAAGCGGCGCGCCTCGACGATCCGGCGGCCGAGGCGAAGCGCTATCGCGCGTCGGCGGAACTTGCGCGCAACGAGCAGCACGAGCGGCAAGTGCGGATCGCGCAATTGCGCAGCCAATTGGAGACGGTCGGCGCTTCCGGGCTCGGCGAACGTCTGGCGGCGCTCGACGCGAAGATCGAGCAGGCCACGCGCCGCAAGGACGAACTGAGCTTGCGGGCGAGCGCGTTGAGCCTGCTCGACGAGGTGCTGGTCGACGAGCGCGACGCGGCGGTGGCGCAATTGCGCGCGCCGTTGACCGAGCGGCTCGGGCATTATCTGAAGCGGATTTTCCCGCAGTCGACCATCGCGCTCGGCGACGATCTGAGTCCCGCGACGCTGGATCGCCATGGCCGCGCGGATACGCTCGACGCGTTGAGCTTCGGCACGCGCGAGCAGCTCGGCATCCTGACGCGGCTCGCGTATGCGGACCTGCTGAAGGCGTCGGGCCGGCCGACCTTGCTGATGCTCGACGACGCCGCGGTGCATACCGATGCCACGCGGCGCGACGCGATCAAGCGCGCGCTGCTCGACGCGGCGACGCGGCATCAGATTCTGGTGTTCACGTGCCATCCGGAGTTGTGGGACGACCTCGGGGTGAGGCAGCGTGCGATCGAGGATCTGAAGGTGGCGGCTTAGTGGTCGCTTGGTTGTGGATTAGTTACGGCTTAGTTACGGCCTAAGTCGGTTGGCTGTTCCATTGCTCCCCGGACCCGAAATTCAATTCATCGATCGTGCTGCGCGAGGCTGCGCCCTTTTTCGACAACAATTTTGATACCTGAGACTCAAGCAGGCGCTGTGACACGCCGATAGATCGAAAAGCGTTGACCGCCCGACCAACATGGACTAACATGGGCTTAGTCCACTAGGAGCAGCTATGCAAACGGTCAATATTCATGAGGCGAAGACTCAATTTTCGCGCTTGGTCGACGCCGCCGCTAACGGCGAGGAGATCGTGATCGCCAAAGCTGGCAAACCGGCAGCGCGTTTGGTGCCAATGGAGCGCGTCAAGGTAACGCGTCGCTTTGGCGGTTTGAAAGGAAAGATTCGCATTGCAGACGATTTTGATGCGCCGCTGCCTGATCACGTCATCGCAGCATTCGAGGGCCGTTAATGCGCCTGCTTCTTGATACACACGTATTTCTTTGGTCGGTCACGGATGACCGGAAACTGACCAAGGCGGCACGCAAACTGATATTGGATGCTGACGACGTTTTCGTTAGCAGCGCGAGCATTTGGGAAGCGTCGATCAAGGCCGGTCTCGGCAAGCTGGATGTGGATGTGAACCTACTGGTGTCGGAGATTGCAGCGAGCGGTTTTTTGGAATTGCCCGTACTGGCAGTTCACGCAGCAATGGTTCGCGATCTGCCGGACATTCACCGCGATCCGTTCGACCGGCTTCTCGTGGCTCAGGCTCTGTCGGAACCATTGCGTCTGGTCACTTCAGACGGCCATTTGTCGAACTACACCGATCTAGTTATTACAGTGTAGGAAAACGCTATGCATGATCTGTTGGTTGCGGTGATCGCGGTTGCGCTTTGTTGGGGTGCTGAACGTGTCACCCGCTGGTGGCTGCGCCGAAATGAAGAAGGCCGCATCGCCGATGCGCAGCGTGTGCTTGAAAAGCACGGCACGGGAGCCTTTTTCTACATGCCAGGCTTTGATGCTGAAGACGGCGAGTTGCGCGGCGCACTCGACGCTATGGAATACACCGGCAAGATCGTGCTCGACCGCAAGGGAAATGTCATCGGACGGGTCATGCCAAAGGTCGCCAACGGGCCGCATCTGCGACTCGTTGTCGACAACACGTAACGGGACGGAAGAAGTCTTCGCGATTCGGGTCAACCAGGAAAACGGGAAAGGAACATGGCGAATTTCAGCGTCTGGCATTGGACTATTCTTATCCTTTTGCCAATCATCTATCTGGTTCCTGCTGCACGCATTCTGCGTAAGGCTGGGTTTTCCGCATGGCTCTGCTTGTTGCTACTAGTACCCCCTGTCAATCTGGTCATGTATTGGGTCTTTGCTTTCATTCGCTGGCCAGTTGAGCGCGCTGTGGACGGAACGAAGACATAGCCATCGAAAAATACTCTCATCGCTGAATGCAATATGACGACGGCGCATAACCGTACATTCGATTTGTCGCGGTAGATCTCGCCACGAACGACCTACCTTCGACGGTCCAGTCACCCGTTCTGGCGATATCGTCGTCAACAGTAGAACGAGCGCTTCAAGATGCGGAGCAGCTTCTGTCATCGGGCCAAGGTGCTTCGAGCGCGATAGATCGAGCGCATACTGCGTTGCATGGGTATCTGATCGCAGTCGCGAAGTCCGCCAACATCGAGGTCGAACCGAACGAGAAAATCACAGCAATTTTCAAGCGCGTTCGCGAGGGGCACCCTAAATTGAACTACATCGGGCCGCGGGCGACTGAAATTGGGTTGGTGCTCAAGGCTGGGGCAACCATCATCGATTCAATCAATACCGTGCGCAACAACGCGAGCGTCGCGCATCCGAACGAGGAAGTCGTGCCGGAAGCTGAGGCGATGTTCCTCATAAACATGATTCGTTCGATGTTGCACTACATCGAGATGAAGCTGAAAAGTTGACGGAAAACGGGAGCGAAGCGGCCATGTACGAAAGAATTATGTTCACGCTGCACTTCGCTGGTTTTCGCAGGGTGCTTGGCGCCATTGTTGCGCTGGGCGCGCAGCTCCAGTGGTAACACGTAAAGCGAACACGGAAAAGCATGGGATTCTTTCGACTCAAGACGCCGGCGGACATGCTAGAAAAGGCGAAACGTGAGCGAAGTAGAATGGTTGCGGACGTGCACATTGACCATGTCTACAATTTTTCCGTCACGGCTGCACATGCACAGTTCGTCGTCTATGAGCTCTTTAGCCATGGCTTCCTGTCGGACAAAACAAGACAAGACAGGAAGTTAACACCGAGCAGAAAAAGTTAACAGACCCTACGGGTAATTTCGCAACAGCTTCTTAGTTGCGCCTCAGTTGCGCCTCAGTTGCGCCTCAGTTGCGGCTTGGTGGCGCACGTTCGGGCCGAGCGGGGCAGGCGCACCCCGGTTCACTCATACCAGCGCGGCGTGTAGACCCACTCGGCGCCATCGCCGCCACCGCCGAATTTCCGTGTGGCCGACGACCCGACGATCACCATCGTGCGCATATCCACGTCGGACGAACGCAGTTCGCCGAGCGTCAGCGTGCGCAGCGTGCCGCCGGGCCGGCCGATATCGCGGCCGAGTACCACATGGGTGGTGGGCGCGCGAAAGTCCCGCACGATGTCCAGCGCTTTGTCCAGTTGCCACGGGCGCGCACGCGAAATCGGGTTGTAGAACGCCATCACCAGATCGGCTTCGGCCGCATGCCGCAGACGCTTTTCGATGATCGACCACGGCTTCAGGTTGTCGGACAGCGATAGCATGCAGAAGTCGTGGCCGAGCGGTGCGCCGGCTTGCGCCGCGGTCGCGAGCGCCGCCGACACGCCCGGCACGATCGACAGTTCGACCGCGGCCCACGCGCTGTCGTGCGACGCTTCGAGCGCTTCGAGCACGGCGGTGGCCATCGCGAACACACCCGGATCGCCGGACGACACCATCACCACCGAGCGTCCTTCGCTCGCCAGTTCGAACGCGTGCCGCGCACGCTGCATTTCCTCGCGATTGTCGGTGCCGTGCACGCGTTGGTCGGCGCGCAACGGGCCGGCCATTTTCACGTAGGTGTCGTAGCCGAGAATATCGGTGGCCTCGTTCAGCGCGGTGCGCGCGGCGGGCACCATCAGATCGGCGCGGCCCGGGCCGAGGCCGATCACGGTGAGACGACCGCGTGCGCGGCCGATCGTGTCGGGATCGATGGCGAGCGGGGCTAGCGCGAGCGCAATGCCTGTCTGCGGATCGTCGTGCAGCGCTTCGTATGGGATGCGCAGTGCGGCATGCAACAGGTTGCCGGGAGGCGTGCCATCTTCCGCGCGGGTTTGCGCGAAGCGCAACGGCACGTCGAGCCTGGCAGCGGCATCGGCAAGCGCCGGATCGGCACTGCATTCGGGCGACGCCACCAACGCCGCGAGCGACAATGGCGCGAGTCCGTGCGCCACGAGCGCTTCACGCACGCGTGCGGCGATCTGCGCGCCTGCACCTGCACCTGCAC